>NZ_JARXWM010000002.1:0-703306 GCF_029893135.1 Paenibacillus sp. PastF-3
TAACGAAGATACCTCAGCTCTGATGATGCGAGCTGAGGTATCTAAACTAACTAGTTTTTGTTTTTTACACTGTACACTTGACAGGGAGCACTTCAGCTTAAGGGTACCGGCGTTTTTTTTACCCACTATTTCATATCAGTAATTCAATTCAAAATCGTTGATTAGAAGGAAAAATTCGAGGGTTAAACTTATACAAGTCACCTGGGTTAGCCCAAACGCATATTTGAACTAACATGCCTGATCATTGAACAAACTACTCCCAGTAAGGAGTACCACTAAAAAGAAATTCTTCTTTATTTACATATCGCTTAAATTCCCGTCTTGCTAATTTACTAATGTGACAGGGTAACCACTCATTAGCTTCAGGCAGCCCAAGCCAAAAATTCATTGTTTCGAGTTGGGCTGCTACAAAGAAGCCTTCCAAACGTTGAACATAGTTATGAGGCAGGTCGAATTGTTGTGTGTAAGATTCTAGCAACTGGTCTCTGAATGCTGGGTGGATATAAGAAAGTGTCCAACCTAAATCGAATAAATAATATCCGAACCCACAAGCTCCAAAATCAATAGCTCTAGCTTCTTGTTCATGAAACACAAAATTACTTGGTATCAAATCTGCGTTATCTTAGTAACGTATTCACCAATGTTATTTTTTATAGCTGATGGCAACACCAGATCTGTATCATTTGTTAATCAAATCATTTCTGAATGGATGACTTTTTCCTCAGACCAAATACTTTCCATCGAATCATTTTTTGATAGATGTATTCGCAAACTATAGCAGTTACTTTCCTTATCTGTCACTTTATAGATGGTGTTTGCATTTTGGCCAATATGAGCTATTGATTGATAAATAATTGAATAACAAGTTAATGCTTCTATAGCAATATCCTGAGTATCTAGCACGGTATCTTCCCTCCCCTTATTTTCTAATAATTTGAGAGAGAGCGCGCTTATATTTATATTTTATCCATTACTTAGTTTATAAAGGTAACCTGCTCATCAATGTGTATTGTTCAACTATCGTTCCTGTTACCTAAAAAACCTAAATCGAACTGAATGCAAACATTATTTCAGATTCGCATACCAATTCATTATTTACTGTGGCGACTCCCTTTCCTTTGACGATTTGTCCCTTAATTCGAATCACTTCAAATTCAAGAAGGAGTTGGTCTCCTGGTTTTACTTGTCGTTTAAAACGACAACTATCAATACCCGTCAGTAAGCCTATTTTATGATTGTTGCTCTCAACGTTGGACATTGCGATTCCACCGACCTGTGCCAGTGCTTCTACAATTAAGACTCCAGGCATTACGGGATAGTCAGGGAAATGACCGAGAAAATAAGGTTCATTAATGGTTACATTTTTAATTCCAACAGCTCTCTTCCCCTCATTAATCTCCAATATTCTATCGACCAAGAGAAATGGATTTCGATGAGGAATAATCTCTTTAATTCTTTCAATATCAAGCATGGATTTGCCTCCTAATCGGTTTAATATCATTTTATCGCCTTTGAGTTAAACCAGCCCGAAAATAACTCAACGTAACTCTAGTTAAACTAACCTATCCGTTAGCGTAATAACTGCTCCAAATCAATAACAGGGTATATACTCTCCATTAAAATGATAATGATAGCTGTTATCTATTCGGACATATCCGAGTATACAATGATCTCTATCCCTGTATGAGACACTAGAGTAGTTTTTATTGTCTTTATTGCCTTCAGCAATTAAAATTTCATTGTCATCATAAGCTAAAACAATACCGATATGATCGTGAGAATGATCGGAGAGAAGCTTATCAAAAATAACAATATCACCACGTGCCGGATTAAATTCTTCTTGTTTAGCGTCATAGAAAAATCTAGTATCGGGCAGCTGAGCCCAATCCAACCACGCACCAACCCCAGCTAGCCGATACATTCGGTTAGGATATCTAATTGGAAGAAGTATTCCAACATGCATACAGCAGTAGTATACAAATGCAGCACACCAATTACCTTCTAGTACTTTATAGATATCAGAGTCCGGCCAATACTTGCAAATTTCCCGATAACGTTCATCTTCCGGTACCCCGATTATGTTTTGCCCTGCGAGCTTTTCCGCAAAATCAGCCAGCATAAGTCGCCTGTCTTTAGTTTCTCTATTTAATGCTTCCATATCTACGTTAAATTCCGTATCTACATTTCCCTCCGGAATCCCTAATTCAATAAATACTTTTTGTAGTCTATGTATATCGGTCTTAAGCATATTATTACCTGTATTTTGAAAGTACATCTGCAATAAAATAGCGTCTTTAATAACTTCCTCATCTGGTCCATGAACTCGATGTCTATCTTCTTGATAAAAGATTGATCTAAGAATTACTGACATCTCTTCGTCGGTAAAGATTTGGGTGCTACGTATTATAGGTCTTACCGCGTCTGCACTGTTGTGACCAGGAAAGGTATTTATTCCAGTTTTATAGAAATAAAAATCGTGTAGCACCCCCGCGATCGCAGCGATTTCTGAATCTAGTCCTCTTCTCATAGCGAGCATCGAAGCGAAGGTAGATACTCCTGAAAGATGAGCCCAAGCTTTCTGATTTTTGAAGTTGCTCTGCTTTTCATAAACATGGAATCGAACAATTTCAAGTCGCTTAGATTTCTTCTCACATATCATAATTAATTCCCCAATCCCTGAACTAACTCAGGACAGAAACCTATCGAACGTTCTACTGCTACGTTTTGGAAAAGTATTTTATCCGCCTTTTCCAAAAGTGTGCCACCGATGCCCATTCTTCTGTATTCTTCGTTAACAAACATCGACGTCAACGCGCTTCTCTTAAAACCACCAAAAGAGAGAAAACCTTCCGTCAAGTCGTTGTAACGAGCAACAAATATATCATCTGAGAGCATTTCGTTACTCTGTTGAGACACATTAAACTGTTCATTTTTACACAACATGGCTGTGATTGAAGCTTCGTCCCTTTCGGGTTTATAGGGTTCAATAATTAGTTGTTCCATCGGCATTCACCTTTGATCAAGTTTAGTTTTGCTGCAATTTCATAAATCCTCCTTAATCCTTAGGACTGGAGCTAATTCGTACTCTATAATAATTAGACCATAATTCACAAAAATAGGTTTCTCTATACTGCCCGATTAGTTGAACAAATAAAACGGCTGCCGAAGCAACCGCTATTCCACTATCGTTCTCCGTTAGCTTAATTTCTAAAATACAAATTCTGTCTCGTTGTTTTCCTTATCAAGATATATAACCCTACAGGAATCTTTCCAACTATCCCAATTTAATACGCTATCAACATCCACACGGAATAATTCATTATATGGTACAATCATAGGATTAGAAAAATCATAAAAAACAAGTTCATAGGGGCATGCCCAATAGCATCCATCAATCACTATTAGTTTTTTTTGTTGAAAATATATAATTTCCCCCCAGCAAAATCCATGCCCTTTATAAGCCTCTTCGGGAACATAATGATTGGTTTCTCTATTTGATAAATTAACAATTGAATACCCCTGATAATCTAACCCACACAACAGATATTCTGTGCCATTTACCCCCAACCAACTGAATAAGAATGGGTCATAATTTCTATATATTATGTCGATGATTTTATGCTCACTATCCGTAACAATCCCTTTTGTGTAATTATGACTGATAAAACCTTCAACATGGTTATAGTGATGGATTTCAAGTTTGAACTTTCCTGAAGTTGAATGAATAATTTCAGTTTTCTCAGCGATGTAAAATTTATCTTGAAAATAGTACATCATCTCAGCTCTTTCACTGAGAAACTGTGAGTCCTCAACAATATTCCTCAAATTCTTTCACCTCGCTTTAGTATTACAAATTGTACCATATTTTCAGACATGCTATTACGCTATCTTGCCGTCTAGTTGAATAAAAGCGGACTTTAAGGGGATTTTTCCTATTGCCATGCATTACGTCTCTCCTAACATTTCCTACAAACGCTAATAATAGATGAAGATGACGGAGAGAACGGCGTTTTATCCCAGTCAGCATATTGATGTTCGACGCGAAAGCCGTGACGGGTTAATAAAGATTGCAGCGTCGCTTGATCTGTAAACCGACAAGCAATTCGGGAAGTCGTTCGTTTATCACCCCAATTACGCATCGTGACCCAATGCATGATATGCTGGCTAGCATCGTAACATTGTGTACCTGATACCTTGACGTTTTGCCCATCCTTATCAATAAAGGACCCCCATTCTGTCTCCTCTTGATCGGATAAATCCGTTCCCTCCGGATTACGGGTCTCGAATGCAAAGATTCCATGGGGTTGTAAATGTTTGTGAACGGTAGTAAGCAAATCGTTTTGATCTTGATCACTTAAGAATGCCTGAAATGCATTGCCAGTCAAATAGATCATCGAAAATCGCTTGTCCGATTCGAAGGTACGGGCATCGCCTTCCATAAAAGTAACTGTCAACCCCTCCGCCTTCAGCCGCGCATACGCGAGCATCGCAGAAGAGATATCTACGCCGGTCATCGTTATACCGGCTTTTGACAGGGGTATCGTTGTTAAGCCTGTACCACAAGCTAGTTCTAACACTTCGCCAGGACTCGATCTTGCAAGCTCAAGATAGAACTGATATTTGTCCATTTCACCGTCAAATTCAAGATCATAATTTACCGGATCCAGATATTCTTCAAGATTGCTATGTTCAATCAACGCCATCCCCTTCTTTCATTTCAATGTTACATTGGAGAAAAATAATTTTCATAAGAAAAACATGTGCTTAGTTAGACGCAGAAAGGATAATCTAAAAAATAAAAAACCTATCGACATTCGTGCTTAACATTATTTTACTGTTTTTTTTATAAACCGTTTGGTAATTCATAGTTATAATCAATTTTTATCGCACCTTAAATAACTACTCTTTAAGTCGATAATCATTACTTTATTCTGCCCGTTGCCTTACAATCAGTAGTTTGTGTACTGAGAAGAAAAACAAATAATTTTCACTTCGAAAACCAACAGGTTCTAAAGAAGTGCTTCTTTGGAAATTTGTCAGTTCTTTCTTATGGACCCACTTTTCAAAATCGGAGCTATCAGGGTTTGTCCAAAGTAAAGCAAGTAAGACTATACCCACCACAAGAATCAGCAGTCTCAAACTGAGCCCCCCTACTAGAAAGATCAGTTATAATATGTATGTCGATCACAATATGGAGATGATTTGTTTTCTCATTCCATATTGGTATTTAAGTTCATCTAAACTACCCGTTAGTTGAATAAAGGCAGCTGATCGCGTTGATTACCGGGCTGCCAAATCGTATTTGAGCTAACGTTACCCAATAGCTTAACCGTTATTTATTTTATGATACGGTTCTCCGCGCTGTCTGTAACGGCAAGTTTTAGGGCCACCCTTTTGTGGGATGGCCCTTTCATTTTTTTCATTATGTTGAACTATGTTCCCCGTTAACGAGCCGCCTCATAAAAACAGAGCATCTGAGGTCGCGCATCAGATGCTCTGTTTTTAGTATTGTTTTATGACCTTGTTCAAATTTATAAATCTTCTACACCGGTGGGTCCGTTTTTACTCGATACATTTGGCTTCGTGTACATTTTATTGAGAATGGTCGTTTGCACGATAATGAATATACCGCCAACCGCCCAATATAATGGTAATGCGGCGGGCATCTGAAAAGAAAACACACCCATCATGATAGGTGACAACAATCCGATGAAAGCCATTTGGTTATTTGAATTTTGCTGAACCTGCGCTGAAACGGATTGAGACACGCGGAATTGAAAGTAATACACCGCAGCAGCAATCAGCGGCAAAATCATATCTGTTTTCCCCAAGCTAAACCACAGAAAATTGTCAGCTGCAATCTCTGGGGTACGACGAATGGCGTAGTAAAATGCGAGGGTGATCGGCCATTGGAGAAGCATCGGTAAACACCCCATGTTTAAGGGATTAAATTGATGCTTCTGATAGAGCTGCATCATCTCGACTTGCTCTTGTTTTTTTGCATCCGCACTGACGTCGTTCTTATACTTCTCCTTAAGTGCAGTTAACTCCGGCTGGAGGACGACCATCTTTTCTTTCATATCCATTTGTTTCTTGGTTTGATTCATCATGAGCGGCATGATCGCAAGTCTGATGATGAAAGTCATCAGCACGATCGATAATCCGTAGTTTCCATGAAATGTATTCGCAAAGAATTTGATCAAGATCGAAAATGGATAAATAAAAAAGTGGTTAAATATCCCTGATGAATCGGCATTAATCGAGTTTGATTGGGATGCTGTCGAACACCCGCTGAGCACAATGATCGGAATAACTCCAATCAACATGACGAGAATGGGCTTCGCCCATTTTTGAAGCAATAAAATCTTTTTCATCATTGTCCTCCCTAATTGAAAGTATGGAATATCAATGTGGGGAAGGACCATTGTCGTCTTCATCAGGTGCTTCTCTTCGTCTGGCGTTACGTACTATCCACCGCTGAATGCTGCTCGGTTGCGACAGTCTGACAGACACAAACCAAGTTGAAACGGCTGGAGCAATTTCATAACCCCAGTGTATCTCTTGTAAAGAAATATAGGTGAATGGAATTGACACTAAGGAATAGATGAGAGCGATCGAAAATGCCAATTGAACCAAGTCATAAAAATGCTCCAGTCAAGTTCACCTCCGCATGAGCCATGTTGGAAAAATTTGAATAATGATTATACGTTAGAGAAAACGGTGTGGTTTCACTAACCTGCCCGTGGGACTTGATCCCGAACACTATAATGTTCACCCCTACTTGTCATGACCATGATTGAGGCTGGTTGGGACGTGAGATCCCGTATAACAAGCGATACTATGGAGCGACAAAAGGAAATCATAGGGGCTACCAGTAAATCTAAATTAGGAAGGTGCATTGAATGAATTCAATGATTGGTCAGCGTGGTAAACCGTACAAAGGAACGTTTAAATTCGAACATATAGTTCTTAGAGGAGCATGCTAATGCCTATCTATTGAGAGAGTTGTACTACAATGAAGAGTTTGAGCCCTTTAAAAAATAGGTGTTCAACTGCTTAATCTGCGTTATCCAACGCGACAATACGAGTCTCTTTCAAAGAGAGTGCGAGTTAAGCGTCTATTAAACGCGGCAAAACAAAATCCTTTTCAGCAGACTATGTACTCTAGTCACTTGGTTAACCTGAGAGTTTTGATTTCGCTCATTCTTCAGTACCAAGAGCATCTATCTCGATTGGAAAAGAACATAGATGCTCTCGCTGAAGAAATGGAAGAATATGATTTAATTCAGTCGATTCCCGGTATTGGTCCTAAAATTGCTGCAACCATTTTATCGAAAATTGGAGAAGTAGACCGTTTTGATCATCCAAAGAAACTAGTAGCCTTTGCAGGCATAGACCCGAGTGTATTCGCATCCGGAGAGTTTGCGGCAACACGAAATCGAATTACCAAACGTGGTTCTCGGCAACTTCGTTATGCGCTAGTTATGGCCGTCCATGTGGACTCATCCGTTCTTCATCCATCTCATGAAATATTCGAGAAACGCTTGAACTATCCTGCCTATTAGCTTAGTCGTGTCCCTTTTGTAACATCCAGATTGTTACTATCTCTTAATCTGATCACTTTCTCATTGTATCTATTCAACTTGGCATCAAAACTGTTTCTACTTTGTTCAAAATCCCTCGTCCATTTGTACATCATCTTCAACATCATGATATCTGGTTTATAGTGACACTTTTCAATCCCAAGTTTCTGCTTGATAAATCGTGTTAAGATTCTGACCTTTCGCTTCCACAATGGAGTATCAAGGAATATGATCGTATCTGCCATTTGATACAAACATTGATAGGAATCTCTATCTGTTCCTTCGAATATCCACGCTCCTTTAATATCGATCTCCTTTATAATTTCGAATTGTTCTTCTGCGGAACGTTTGTACCGTCCCGTAGCTGTATTATGATGGACTATGGAATCAAGTTCATACCAGGGTAGACTGAATTTCTGGGATAATCGTTTAGCGAATGTCGTTTTACCGCTAGCAACAATTCCAATAATGAGGATTTTTTTCATTCCTGTTCAAGCTCCCTAGATCGGCGAAATGTTTGACTAATTATCTATTCGCAATAGTCGCAGATTCCCCTTTTGCTGTCCTTCGTTTTAACATTACTTATTAAAGTAGCCTGCCCGTTAGTTGAATAAAGGTACTTGATCGCGTTAACTGAACGGCTGCCTTATCGTGTTTATTGAGCTATTGCCTCACGTTAGATTAATTCCGAATTCCCTCGAGCTATCTAGGAAACACAAACATTTCTTTTACTTAATTTTTTAAATGCGAGATATTCCTTATTGGACTTAATAAAACTTAATGTCTTTTCGGCACACTCTATTGGATTCATCTTTTCTATATTTACTTTGAGATCATATTCATCAATGGAATATACTGTATTGAACTGTGAAGCTGCTAATCCAATCTTTCTATCTCCTCTTATTTGCTCTCTTCTTATGAGTTCTTCTTTCGAGCATATTATACCTATAAATAATGTAGGCTGATCAAAAAATACATCAAGACACTCATTAAACCACTTGTCATTTTCGATTGCGGTATCTACTATTACATTCAAACCCATTTTTGAAAACAATTTAACTGTCGAATAGTACATTGAGACTAAGGAATCAAACATTATTTGTGCGATAACATGCTCATCTACTTCTCTTGTAGGTTCAATATCTGAAAATTTATGTTTAAAAAAGTCCTTGATAAAAACATCTATTGATAAATGATGAAATAGAATCTCTTTCTGATTTATCAGTTCATTAGAAATACTAGTCTTTCTATCACCCTCACCTATAAGTTTTGCGTATCTTTCAGATAACGTTATATTCATAAATTTTATAAAATTATCCAACTCAGATAATATTCGAGAAGCAATTGAACTATCCTGCCTGTCGTATTACGTTCAACATCCGCCTCTGATTTCACAAAATCATAATAAACAGCGACATCACAATGTAGGTCATTCCTTTCCTTCACAACAAAAAACCTCCCCAAACCCCTAAGGGTGAGGAAGGCTTAAACGCGTCACTTCCGAAAACATAGCCAGCTATATTTTCAGCTCAACAACTGCTTGTAAACGGCCTTTAAATAGAAGATGATAATTGACTATCATTTCCCATTAGTTCACCGATAAAGGTTCCTATTTATATTTTATAAAATATACTTTCACCATTAAGAAATGGACGACAATACTCTGCGCATAATTTAGGCATTTTTTCACGCATCCAGGCATGGACATGTTCATTCTCCAACTGGAAGACGTAATACCCGATAATAGCGACCAGCATAAAACCTTCCAGCTGCAGTAGATCATTCGCTGTATTTTCGTGCTCTCTGTAATATCCCTTAAGGAAAGTATGTCTTCGATCGGATGGCAGCATCATAGCTCCCATGGCTACATCAAGCAAGGCATACCCGGTTCCGAAAAAGCCAAAATCAATAAAGCGCGCCTCTCCTTCGGTTGTGATGATGATGTTCCCCATACACAAGTCCCCATGAATAAGGTCAGGGCCAGCATCCCCGCCATGATCATCCAACCGGAAGTTAATCAATTGCAGCGTTTGTTCAATGACATTGGCATCAGAAGACGTAAATAGATTCTTTTTCACACCCGAATGGATCACACGGATCATCCGTTCATTATAGGCTCTGCCTTGACTCGGTCGAATCTTTATATCTGAATATTTGTACTGACGAAAAAAAGTATGCAGCTCTGCTAATTGCAATCCCAGTTTTTTTACCAGTTCAAGATTGTTAACATCATTCTTAATCATGTCTCTTCCATCCAGCCAGGTTAGGACAGAGCAGTTCAAAAGCTCACCTTCGTATTCGACGATCGTAATTAATTCACCATCTTTGTTTCTTATAGGAGTCTGTATTTCGTTGATGCTCCAACTTCCCAGCTCCTCAAGCATTTGCAATTCTCCAAGAATGCCGTCGTATGTATGCTGCAGACCTTTCATGTCATCTATAAAAGGGTCATGAATGCGAAGTAAATATGATTTTCCCATTCTGTCATTTACACGATATGTTCTGTTCTCGTTATGCCTTAAAAAAATAATCTCAGGTTGTTGGATATCGTCGTATCTACCTAGTAAGTCCAAAAGTTTCTCGTTCGTCATAAGGACTCCTTTAAAAAAGAAGGATTTTTTTATTCAATTTTGGTATAAAGTATAAAAGAGATATCTTTCTTTTCTTTTCATTTCAAGTCTCCTTGGAGATATTATACGCGTCAGTTGAATCGATGTTGTACCAAGGTTCTGTTCCCCATACGGATTCTCGGGCAACATATACTAGCTCTTTATCCTTACAAATAAAAATATCTTTTGGAATATCCTTATACGAATCAAACAGGTGTTCAGGTAAAATTGCAGCATCAAATGCCCAAAGTCCCTCTTGCTGACCTGACACTAACGCCTCCCAAGGCGCTCCATCCATAGCTTCATTTGTGAAAAACACTCCAGTTTGTCTAAACTCCTCAGAGAACTTAGTCATAATCCGCCAAATCAAGGATTGATATTGGCTTCGTACTTGTCCTATTCTCCAATCGTGTTCTATCTCTTCTGTCCAAAACAAGATACTAATTTCCAGATATGATTCTTTTAATTCCTCAATAACTTTAGGTGTCCAGCCTAGTACATATGGCCGTAAATGGAGTTGGAACCCGTTATTTTGGTACAACTGAGTCTCAGCATCGCCACCAACGTACATAAAACCATTTTCTGAAACTTCCCATTCCAGCTCACTATTAAAGTATCTAGAATCAAGTCCCAGCGAGTTTATTACTCCTGAAAAGAGCCTGATAACGTCTTGGAAATTGAATTGATCACATATTATATAAGTTTGGATTTGAGAATATTCTGGCATGAGAACACACCTCTTGGGATCAATGGTCTTTATTACCATTATACTCCATTGTGTTCGCCTTCGGCACTGCGCTAAACTGCCCATTAGTTGAATAGCCGCAGATTTCTAAAAAGGGATTTACCGCAATAATATGCTAAAAAATCGTCGATACATTTCTCTCTTGCTCTCGCCGCGGAGTTGTGCGTATATTTGCGCGGTTGAGGCTTTCTCATGATTCAGCATACCTTGATGAAATCCAATGAGGCACCGTTATCAAGGAGTTTACACACATAGGTATGTCGAATTCGATGCCCTAGACTGCTTGGCTTCAAACGATCTGCTTGTTTCATCAAATATTCCTTCAGTATAGTCAACGTAATCTCCACTATCTCGGTATCGCCTAGTTCCGTCATTAGCATTTTTGTTCTGAAGAGTGTAGGCGTTCAATGTTCTCGGACTATAGCGTGTCCCTTTAGTTCAATCATATCAACTCTGAGATAAACATTGGTGTAGCTCCATCCTCTGTATTAAAGCCAAATTTATTATAGAAATCCACTGCATGAGGATATGAAATTAATACTTTTGTTTTACATCCTTTATATCTTTCAAGCATTATCTTCATCATTTCCTTACCTATACCTATACTCTGATAACTCGGATTAATAAGCATATAATGAAAATATACGGTTAAAACACCATCTGACAAAGCATTTATTAAACCGACAAGCTTTCCTCCTTCCCAAGCAGTAACAAGTGAATGAGACCCTCGTATTGCTTGTAAAAGCTCGTTTGGATACTTGCCAGACTCCCATTCTACCGAAAGAAATAACTCTTGGAGTGCATCCTTAGTGATATCCTCTTTGCTTGAAGCGTAATAAATACTCACCCCTATACCTTCCTTTCATAAAACTAACTACGGCACAACATCTGTTTTAAACTCCCATATTTCGATGGTTTTGCAATCCTTACGAAGCCATAAAATAAAACCGACAAAGCAATTTCGGATTTTTCAAAATGAATTATTTACCTCAATATACTATTAAAAATATGTATAGAAAATGGATTAACTGAAGTGGAATTTGCATTTAATTACATTAGAGAATTCATGAGAATACTTCTTTTACTTAAGCATAAGAGGCTTATATCGTTAATTTTCCCGTTAGCGTAATTGACAGCTATACGCTCAACGCTTTAAGTGGTTTGTCTAAATACTTGTAAATTCCTTACTCCATTCTTCGAATGTCGTTAATCGAATCTTCCTTTATTTCGGCTGAGGTCCCATCCCCGTTAACCTCCCGTTAGCTTAATAGAAAAGAAGAGCTACCTACCTTATAGGAAGCTCCTCCACTAACGTTCTCCGTAAGCTCAATGACTTATCTAAAATCGGAATAAAATGCTGCTAACGTTACAAATATCAGAATTGGTGGACTCCGCCTTTACCGGAAATTCTCTACACACTCATGTAGAAAGGTGTCTAGCGTTCGTGGCTCTCTGCCGAGCAAGCGCTTCACAGTGTCATTTGGACTTTCTGGCACCATCCTAGACATAGTTTGAATTTCCACAACGTGGTTCGCGAGCCAAGGAGGCATATTCCCGTGCTCGATAAGATTACGGAGCAGTACTTGGGGTTCCATGTTGATGTAACTTATCGGTCGATTAAGCAGGGCCGATAGTCGACTCGCAATCTGGGGATAACTGAAAATCTCCGAACCAGTAAGAGTATATATATGGCCTGATACCTCGTGGTTGGTCAGAACTTCTGCAGCAACGTCTGCAATATCGCGACAGTCAATGAAGTTACATGGTGAATCACCCATGGAGCCGAAGAAAATATTTTGGGTTGTGATCGTTGGTGCAAAGCGCATTAAATTTTGCATGAACGCATAGGGGCGCAATACGGTGTGGGTGAGACCCGATTCTCTCAGCGTTTTCTCAATTTCTTGATGCCAGCCCGCTACTGCCACTGGAGAGCTCTGCTCAAAGGCTGGACTTGATATTTTTACGATGTGTTTGATTCCAGATTCGACGGCAATCTGAATGATTGAATTTTCCAATTCGATTTGTCTTGGACTGTTGGACATGGCAAGGAAGAGCTGGCTAGCATCATTAAACGCACGGCGCAGCGATGTGGGGTCGGAAGCATCCACCCTTGCGACCTCGGTAGTCGATCGGCCTTTTTCTCCGATCTGATCGCGCAACTTCTCTGGCTCTCTGCTTAGAGCCCTCACAGGTATGCCAAGATCAACCAAACGTTCCAAAAGTGCACTACCTATCGTACCTGTTGCTCCCATAATAACTATCATTTCTCACTTCTCCTTTTAGATGAAAAATTAGTTGTGACTGCAAGTCGCCACCGCCATGTCACTATCGTGCTTGCTATGAATCCTGACAACGGGAAATCGATCCAGACACGATTTACCCAGGCCAAGTGATTACTCGGAATCATACTTTCAACAGAAACAGATGTCACCCATGCAGCGTATAGTCCAAATGAGGACCCGGCCAATGCGAATACCCCTACCACAACCAAGTGAGGTGCACCGATGACCCATTGCAAATGGCCCACTCGGCTACGCAACAAAAGGCCAATCATCAAAGCCATCAAAGCTGATGCACCACCAATAGTGGTCAATGCCGCTATTTGAAGCCCCCTATCTGCAGTAACCAATCCCCCGATACCTGCCATAATAGCAGGAGCCATATAGGCCATTACAACTTCACGCCATAGTACAAAAGTCTTTTTCTTGGAACCGACAGCCTTGATGTCATAAACACCATCTGTCCGCTTCGGGTATTTCATCTGGTTCATTTACTTGCTCCTTTCTTCTTTGAAGTAGTCCAACGATTGCGTTCAGCGAGATATAATTAGGTTCCTAACTATATAAGAATAAAAATAGGCTAGCTTCACTAGCCCATTCTACTCATTACTGATGTTTCCCTTTGGTTTCGAGCCTAGTTCACCCGTAAGTGCTGAGATGCCTTGTGTAACTCGGTCTAGCAAGTCAAGAAATACGCTGCGCTCTTCGATATTGAGTAAGCCCACCATTGCTTCCAGCCGAGCGAAATGCTCAGGTGCCATTTCACGTAGCTTCTTCGCTCCTTCTTCCGTTAAAATGACTGATTTCTGACGCCCATCGTCTGAGCTTGATCTCCGAGATACTAGCCCATCTCGTTCAAGAATATCGATAAGACCAGTCACTGTTGCACGTGTAACGCCTAAATGCTCCGCTAATTGCGAAGGCAACTCTTCTCCTTCGTTATCTTCAAGATCAGCCAATAAACGATAACGCCCTGTTGATAAACCAAATCTAGAGAAATGAATTTCCGAGGCGTGTCCAAGCATGGCTCCCGCTGCCATTAGCCTTGACGCGACGAGTATAGCCTGTGCGTCTATGTCTAGGTTATAACGATCAATCTGACGCTTGGATTGTACAAGCGAGGGAATAGCCTCAATGTCACTTACTTTTTTATTATTGTTGTTCATATGTGTAGTATGGTTCCTAACTACTTTTGTGTCAACTCATTTTTTATAACTCATCAACTCTGGAGTTATACCGTTGGATTTGGTTAGAACTCTTTATTTCTCCCAAAGCTCGATCAGTCGACCTTCAGGATCTTCAATCCAAACAAACTTTCCAAATTCACTAATTTCTTTTTTCTTTGCAAGTGGTATACCAATATGCTCAAGATGCTTAATAGTCTCGTCTAGATTATGTACTTGGAAATTTAACATCACTTGTTGTTCTGTTGGAAAATAACTGTCATCCTCGGTAAAGAAAGAAAAGATAGTCTCATTTCCTGATTGGGGCTTTATCACAGTCCCATTCCAATGATCTATTTCAATCTTCAAGACCTCACTGTACCATTTTTTTATAACTTCAAGATTCTTAGTTCTCCAAAAAATTCCTCCGAAACCTTTTATCCTCGTATTTATCTCCTGTCTGTCATCTATTGTTTAGCTATCCGTTCTCAATAAATATTCGAGTTTTAAATTTGAGTTCCTTTTTCAACTATCTTGCCCACTAATTGAACAAATAAAAACTACTACCGTAGCAACCGCTACTCCACTATCGTGTCCCGTTAGCGCAATGAGTCTACTAGATCAAATGGATGCTATATGGAAGATTTGAGGTAGATGTATTCATAGAAAAATGGTACATTATTTGGGAATTAATAGTACGAAAGTCAGGATATTTAGGCTAATATTTTTATATTGGGGGATGGTACTTGCATGGACAAGAATTCTGTTTATAGAACAAATATTATAGGCGCTGGGGAGGTTGGTAGCGCTATCTCGGTCGATATGGACAAGAATGTTATTCATGAAACTAACAGTTTATTTTGGGATACAAAAGGAAATGATATTTTAGGAGCAACCGCACTTCCTTTATATGGAGCATTCGTCTCAGAAGAAAAATGCCAACTTTTTGGCGATATTTCAGGAAAAAAGATGCTAGAGATAGGCTGTGGAAGCGGTCAATCATTGCAATATCTCGGGGAACGTAAAGCATCTGAACTATGGGGTATAGATATATCAGAAAACCAAATCGAAAAAACAAGAGAATACTTATCAGATCACGGACTTTCAGCAAAATTAATCTGTTCACCCATGGAAGAAAAATGTGGCTTACCTGAAGATTATTTTGACTTTGTTTATTCGATTTATGCTATAGGCTGGACAACCGACCTTGAGGGTACTTTTAGCAGGATTGCATCTTACCTAAAAAAAGACGGCGTATTTATTTTCAGTTGGTCTCACCCTATACACAAATGTGTTGTTGCAGAAAATGATATGCTTGTTTTTAAAAAATGTTATTTCGATGAATCTTGGTATTCGGTAACTCTTAACGAAAGTACGCTAACATTATCTGACCGTAAACTATCAACCTATGTCAATGCGCTCTCAAAAGCGGGATTTATCATTGAGGAAATGATTGAGCAATCTGATGATGAACTTATCCAATCCCGGAACGATAACGACGATTTTGCGAAAAAAGCAAAGATGCTTCCTGTAACTTTCGTAATTAAAGCAAGAAAACTATAATTAGTAGTTGAAGATAAATGCCCGTTATTTGAATAAAGGCAGCCTATCATCTTGACTGATTGGCTGCCTTATCGTGTTTATATTGAACTATCGTCGCCTGTTAGCTTAATTATGATTCCCGAAAGTCCATACATTCATCAAGTGCGTCTCGATTCCTTCATTCCTCTAATATTTGCACATTCTTAGCTGTCATGCGCTGAGAATCAACTATATCCGGAAACTCGAATAGGTCGAATGCAACTTTTTGACCCTCTTTAAGGAACCGAAAGCCGTCCGGTAACCTAATAGGGTCTGGTAGTATTTCACTGAAGTGTACAAAAACATGGTTATCTTCCTGCCCGTCTAGCATTATCCGTCCGTAGCCTTGATCTTCTTTGTACCATTTGACAATTCCATATCTTCTTTCCGCCATCTAAGCACCTCCTCTGTAACTTTATGGTACAATCCATAATGTGCTCACATCGTGTTGAACAAGTTATCTTATTTGATTTTTTTCGGAAACCCATATACGAAAAGTATCATACCGAGGAACGCAAGGATTGGCACAAAGATATTATTGAAGAAGCTTGTAATTTGAGTACTTTTCCCATCATTCCACTTTACCACATCGTTCCAATTTTTTACATAATATTATCACTTAACCTAATGCTAATAATGGAACGCTATAGCCCCACAAATTGTAAGGATTCTGCTGGCTATTTGAACAATAAAAAACAGCTGCCGAAGCAGCCGCTATTCTACTGTCGTTCTCCGCTAGCTTAATGATTTACTTTGCTTCGGACGAATCATATTGCTCTTTATTGAGAACTTCATGAATTATATTTGTTATGTCGTTAATTTTGCGGGAACAATATTTCAAAATAGGGTTAGCCCAATATTCGGGTCCAGTTTCTTCATCACCTATTTTCACTAAATTCAATGTATACGCACCCTCTGAACGCATAGCTGGATACCATCCTAAATCCAAAATCAAACCTGTCTTTTCATTTCTAAAATAGAATATATCCTCATGTAGCTCCCATACATAAGGAAATGAGTCGTCATGAAAGTCATCGGGATTAATTTCATAAAAATGATTCCATACGACAGTCCAATCTGATGGAATATTTAATGGCACCAATTGTAGACTCATTTTAATAACACATCCCTTAACAATCTTCATATTCAAATCTCCGTGACTTGTCCAAGTTATCCTGCCCGTTACTTCAATGAAAACAGCAGGCTACCGTAGCGGCTGCTCTTTAATGTGTATCATTCAGCTAAAGTTCCCCGTTAGTTCAATAGTCTTATGTTTTAATTAGAGTCGCTGCTTATAGTTGTGAGGCTTGCCGAACACCTAATGCAGTGACGTCCCGACGGGCTTAGGGGGCTGGATGTGGTCACTCACTTCTCAGAGTTACCCGGAGCGTCAATATGGTGTTAGCCGAAGGAAGTTCTGGAAGCAGCCATTGCATTTAAGGCGTTCTCAAAATAGCTATATACTTCATCTGCAATTCCCAGAAACTCTTCAACAAGTAAATTACTATCCAAGTAACAAGCATACAGATAATTAACTAAAGCGGAGTCAATCTCACAATAGTTTAATATGGCATTCTTCATCTTAATAATGTCATCTTGCCATACACCTGTATCTTCTAAAACCAAAGAGTATAATGCACGAATTAATCTCTTAGAGTAACCTTTAATATATCTAGTTTTCATTGTGTTCTCATTAGCATTAGAAAGTAAACTATGTATACGATCTACTTCCTCCTTGGTCTCTGTATTTAAGTCTAAAATGAATTCAGGAGAAATAATTATCGGTGGTACTTTTTCACCAACGTCATGACCATATATGCAAACACAAATTATCTTTACCCAAAAACCCCACTCATTTGGTTTACTTAATACATCGTCAATCGAGCAAATTATCGTATCAATCTTAGTTACTAATGGATATTCTTCCAAAAGCCCCTCTTTAATATTTGACAATCTTTCGTAATCAATATCTTTGGGATTTACACATACAATAGTAAAGTCTGCATCTGACTTAAAAGGTTTAGCAGTTCCTTTTGGAATCGAGCCACACATATAAATGCTATGAATCTTACCTTTAAATTCGCTAAGTATATTATCTATATATTTATCAACAAAATCCTTATATTCACTTTGTATTACAATTCTATTTATAACTTTTTCTAATATCATATAGACTCCTCCTAAACTAAGAACTTCTTTCGGCTAACGTCTTTTTTGCGAACTTCGTAAATTCGTCATGACTTAAGTTATTCGCGAAATCATTCAACTATCCTGCCCGTTAGTTGAACAAGCGCGCTTTCTTTTTGTTACACAATATCTTCGTACTGTGCAACAATCACTACGACTCTCGACTCGATGAAAAAACTTCTAAACTAACTGCCTATAATATTTATCAAGAGGAAATTCAACCACATAAGTCGAATATGCTTTTGAAACATGTGGGTGGAGGGTGTTGAATATGAATCGTAAAGAATTAATTCTCGATGTGGCAGGAGTGCTTTCCACCAATTTTTCTCCTCATTTTTGGGAAGACCTTTCGGAAAAGTCGAATATTCCTTATGAAGTGCTTTTTCATTTTAGAAACGAAATACGTGAAAAATTATGGACTGGGAAGATATCGGAGAAGGGGTTCTGGGAGCAGCTGTACATAAAATTTCCTGCAATTAATATAGATAAGGCAAAGCAACTCCTTATTTCAAATATTCGCCCATTACCAGCTTTTGAAAAAGTTCAACATTGGAGTAAATACGCAAACATCCACTTATTAAGTAACCATCGCATCGAGTGGATTGAGTCCATTATAAAACCAATTGAACCCTTTGTACGCAGTATAACTATATCCAGCGAAGTAGGTTATTGTAAGCCTAATTCTGAAATATACGCTCTTGTTCATCAACATTTAAGTCACCAGGCAGATGTATGGTTTGTTGATGACCAGGACAAAAATTTTAATGAAGCAATATTGCTCGGGTGGAATGCCTTATTAGCTGACAAAAATGGAGACTGGATTCATAAAATCACTTCACTATTGTCAACTGCTGAGGTTTAATTTAAAGCAATACAGTGACTAATAGGCTGAGTTTTCTCGCCGTATAATCCATCCCTTCCTGCACAGTTTGCGTTATATATGATATAAAACATCCACTTAACTTGTTCAACTAAACTGCCCGTTAGTTGAACAAATAAAAAACGACTGCCGAAGCAACCGCTATTCCACTATAGTGTCCCGTTAGCGCAACGACTTACTCTGTTGAATTTCGTGTTCCTCAACATAAAGCAGCATCAGAGAAGGCGGATCGTACCTTATCGAGGCCTTTAAACGACAAAATGGTGCCGATAGCCATAGCCCCATAGCCGCAACGAAATAATTAGCCTAATCCGACAGTGCCCGCATGATGTTGGATTTCGCCTCTGCCGCAATCGCTTCATTCCTGTCATCGACCGCTTGCATTAAGATCAGTATGGGGATGTATACCGCGATCAGCCGCGCCAGCAGCTTCGTTTCCTCGTCCGCTCCTCCGTACGTTTCGAAAAACACGCCACGAGCGTAAGGTGGTAAAAAGCTATAAGCAACGCTCAAATCGCAAGCCGGATGGCCTACGCTCAGATCGCCCCAATCAATGATGCCGGAAACGATCCCGTTCTCATTCACAAGCATATTTTTGAAATGAAGATCGCCATGTAGCAGTGCATTCACCGCCTCGACACGATCCTTTTGAAGCCTGCTAATATACGCTTCGATCACACCGTACTCCTCCGGCGACAAGTGTTCAACCACCTTCGATAGAAAGCCCTCCAATTTCACTTTGCGCGATGCTATGTCCGTCAAGTTTCGATGATCTTGCTGAACTCCGCACTTCAGCGCCGCCTGCACCGGAAACTCATGCAATTTCCGTAAAAATTTCGCCAGCGTCTCTGCCGATAAAGCCCGGCGTTCTTCCGTCAAACCGATGGGGAAATCTCCTGGCACGTAGGCATAGCCAAGAAATGGTGCCGGGTATTCATCACTTGCTTCGCCATAAAACAACGGTTTCGGATAGGGGATGGTCATATATGCCTCCAGCTTCGGCAGCAGCTTCCCTTCCATACGAATCGAGCCAACTGCAATCGTTCTCCTTGGAAACCGGAACACGTACTCGTCACCGATGAGAAAAACCGTATTGTCCCAGCCCCAGCCCAATCGCTTCACTTGCTTCGATGACAGCTGAGGGAATTGTCTGCCGATCAGCGTCCGCGCCTGCTCTTCGTTAACCTCCCACTCCGCATCCCATACATTCGTTCCTCCCATGAATTGTCTGCCTCCTCGTTCCTTACGTTATTTAGATGTTTACATTCCCTGGAAGTTACGCATAACTGCCCGTTAGTTGATTGCATATCAGTATTATTCTACATATAACCAGTCGAAATCATTATGCAAAATGTACTCTTCTGGCTCCAATTCTATTGCAAAACTTTCGCAGATTATATCTTGTTCTGCATATTCATTACCATTGTCTATACCCAAATAGATATGTAGGAGTTCTTTATGTTTTTGTGCTCGTTCGGGAACTCTTTGTAGGATACTTGAAGTTTTGATAACTGCGGAGCGGTAAAATTCACTCCATTCATCAAATTCCATCCAATATGGTAGTTTCGCATATACCACACCTGAAAATTTCAGCCTTGCTTCCCTTACTTTATAAGTAAAGCTATGCTCACTTCTGTCTACTCGCTCAATTACCTTAAGAAAGTAAAACTCAACGGTCTTGTTTTGGTGGTCAATAACGAATTTCTTTATGACTGAATCATACAGTTGTAAATCATCATTACCTTTGTAATCTTCAGTGTTCATATTTTCTCCTTATTTATCCATTTGATAAAAATGTTTATACTGTTTTGATTATACAACCCAAATCTATATTCCACTATACTGCCAGTTAGCCGAACAAAGGGCTTCCTCTCGGAGCCACCATCTCATTATTGAACTATAGTTTCCCAAGTTGAAGAATTGATTATTTATATTATCATGTCAATTAGATGTCGCTCTGTAAGGATAATAGAATGATATGTATTTTCTAAAAAGGTAATCCCCTCTATAATCACCCCTTTGAATTCCGCACCATCGAGCGAATTACCTAACAAGACTGCACCTTTAAAAACACAATTGGAGAAATCACACGCTTTAAAATTAGAGTTCATCAGTGTAGAGTTTTCAAAATTAGAGCCCGCAAAGTCAACCGAAAACAAACACTCATCGAAGATTAAACCCGAAAAGTCAAATTCATGATAAGTACCTGCTTCGACGCAAATTTTGTGAAAGTGTCTGTGCCCATTTTGAAGCATATCTAAAAATTCGGCTTCCGTAACTTCTCTTTCCATTGATATTCCCCCACACCAACTTTATACAATAAAAGTTCTACATGGCTTCCATATTAACCTGCCCGTTAGTTCAATTAGAATGGGTTTTCTCCTTTTACAAATGGAATAGAGATTATGTAAATTGAACCAATAAAAAGAAACCAAAAAAATTTTGATTTCAGACGTTGCTTAAAGTAGATAGTATTCTTCATAATAAATAGTCTAGTAATAACCGTGTATAGTACAAAAAGAAAGTAAGAAACTCCGAACCAATTAACCCAAACATTACCTATAAATTCAATTCCAAAACTCTCATAAATTTTACTTGCTACATTTACAGTAAGTAACAAGCCAATAGCCAAAAAAACAATTGATTCAAGCAATATAACAACATCTTTTTTTAAGCCTTGCATAACCTCATCTCCTTTTAAAAACACAGTATTCCACATCGACAGCCTTCTCCTGATCTCTATTGAGCTATCGTGTCCCGTTAGCTTAACATGTTGATGGTCTGTACTATTTGATTATCTTATTGGCTATCTTATTGGCTATCTGAACGCATTCTTCTTGCGATTTCTCAAACAGGTTCCCGCAGCATTTCTGGAAAACAACATAGATGTACTGTCCAAGGTCACCAATTCCGCATTTTCTCTGGTTTTCATTGATGAAGTTGTATATTTGTTTGACCTCATCATTGTATTCATCGTCCAATAGTGGATGAATCTCGTTGGGATTCCACTCCTTAATCATGTCCTGAATTTTTTGATACAGCAACAATTTAGCCCTCCGTTCTTTTCACTAAAATTCTTCGTTGTTTAATCTCGGTTTTTATTTTACTTTATTTTCGTTGGGAATAATTCCGAAAAATTCGTATACCAATCCGTTCCTTTGGATTTAATCAGTGCAAATGCTTCTTTAAAAGCTATCTCTGTATTCTCCTACACTGGCTCGTATCATGTCATCGTCATCTAATTTAGATAAATCCATTACGGCATCGTCTATTTCGTCATCTCGTGAAGTTTTGTCATAAACAACGGTTATCAATTTTTCTTTTTCAGTTCCTGTAAAAATTATACAATACTAATTGCATAGGTTTGAACTAAACTACCCGTTCGTATTATGAGATCAACCAGTTCTTTCTGGTTGATCCTTTTTCATTTGCTTTAAGAATTAAGGTAGCCGGGTCGAACGTACCTGCCCGTGGGACTTGATCCCGAGCGCTATAATGTTCACCCCTACTTGTCATGACCATGATTGAGGCTGGTTGGGACATGAGATCCCGTATAACAAGCGATGCTATGGAGCGACAAGAGGAAATCACAGGGGCTGCCGGTAAATCTAAATTAGGAAGGTGAATCGAATTTCAAACTGTTCTTGTTCAAGTTTTCCCTACGTACAAAGGTGTTTTCGGGGACATCTATTCTAACATTTCACTTCGATTTTTAAATGAGTTTCCAACTTCAAATTTGGTATTGCAATCGGACGAAGAAATGCTAAAGTCCAAATTCACAGAACTACTTTCCTCAAGACGAGGGCGGTCAGAGAATTGGATCTGTGTGCGAGTTACGCGTCTATTAAACGCGGCAAAACAAAATCCTTTTCTGCAGACTATGTACTCTAGTCACATGGTTAACCTGAGAGTTTTGATTTCGCTCATTCTTCAGTACCAAGAGCATCTATCTCGATTGGAAGAGAACATAGATGCTCTCACTGAAGAAATGGAAGAATATGATTTAATCCAGTCGATTCCCGGTATTGGTCCTAAAATTGCTGCAACCATTTTATCGGAAATTGGAGGAGTCGACCGTTTTGATCATCCAAAGAAACTAGTAGCCTTTGCAGGCATTGACCCGAGTGTATTCACATCTGGAAAGTTTACGGCAACACGGAATCGAATTACCAAACGTGGTTCTCGGCAACTTCGTTATGCGCTAGTTATGGCCGTCCAGTGTGGACTCATCCGTTCTCGTAATCTGCGACTTAAAGATTTTTATGATCGCAAAAGAGGCGAAGGAAAGCCACATAAAGTAGCTTTAATTGCATGCGCAAATAAGCTGGTTCATTGGCTTTATGTCCTTAAAAGTAAAAAATCCTTCCGCATTGCCTGACCATTTTATATTGGTATTACCTTCCAAAATAAAGGGATTGGAGGGTTATTTGACATGCCTATTTTTTACTATACCACATGACTTAAGTTCATTTTACTGGTAATCTTGACAAGCTATTAGCTGGTATAGTTGAATGATGAACTATTAGTATTCAATGAGTATCTTGTCGATTTCTGCAATTTCGCTGATCTTTGATATACCATCGCCGTTTCCTTCAAACAGCTTGAGGAAGCGTTCACACTGACTTTTAATGTTCGCGGGTTCTTGATGAACGGCAGACTCGATGAAGCAGGCCGACAAACTGGGCTGTCAGGCATTGATTTTTTTTCCATAATAGGTTATTTTATAGAAAGCTTAGCGATAAGCAAGTTCCTGACACGAAGGGAGATGTGTTTTAATGGCAACTACTTATATGGTGGTTTGGTCTTAAAACTGAATAGTAGGCATACGCGAAAAAAGCGGGGAAACGCCCCCTATTATTTGGTATGCCATCCGAAGTAACCTTTCGTGAATATTGCTGTTTGCAGGATACGATGAAGGTCGTGTCTTTTTTGCGTCCTGATGCCGCGTGACAGCAGCTTCTTTAGAGGCTGCTTGTCCGTGGCATTTTTGCGTCCAAAAACAACATTAAAGGAGCTAACAAAAAAACTATGATGAATCTGAAAACCTATGGCTATACAGAAATAGAAGCAATTCCCGACGGATTATTGCCCGGCAGGGTGACAGAGCTTCGGCGCGAGCGCTTCACGCTCATGACCGAGCGCGGCGAAGTAACGGCGGTGCTCAAAGGAGCATTCTATCGCAACGTGGAAACACGCGTAGATTTTCCGTGCGTCGGTGATTTCGTCTTGCTGCACTACAACGAGAGCGGAGATTCGCTCATCGTTACTGTACTGCCCCGCCGTTCCAAGTTCTCACGCGCAGATTACTCAGGGCATGCCGTAGGTTACGCCAAAACCGTACGGGAACAGGTCGTTGCAACCAACTTTGACTATTTGTTCATTCTTTCTTCTCTGAATTGGGATTTCAAGGTTACCCGCATCATGCGGTACCTGACACAAGTCAGGCAGAGCGGCAGTAAGCCAGTCGTCATTCTGACCAAGGCTGATCTCGTTGAAGATTATAATCTCCCGCTCGCAGAAGTTACACAAAGTATCCCTGATGTGCCAGTCCATGCGATCAGTAGTCATACTGGCTTGGGGCTGAACGAACTCGCTAACTACTTGATGCCTTGTAAAACAGTCGTCTTTCTCGGCATGTCCGGCGTCGGTAAATCGTCTCTGCTTAATGCATTGATAGAACAGGACGTAATGAGGGTTCAGGAGATCCGGGAGGTTGATAGCCGGGGGCGGCATACGACAACGCACCGTCAGTTATTCATGCTCCCCTCCGGTACGATGGTCATCGATACGCCGGGAATGCGTGAGCTCGGGCTTTTTGATGCCGGCGAAGGCATACGCGCAAGCTTTACCGATGTGGAGGAATGGTTCCCGCAATGCCGGTTCGCAGATTGCCGCCATCAGAGCGAGCCGGGCTGTGCCGTTCTCGCAGCGCTTGCCGACGGCTCATTGCCGCTTGAACGGTGGGAGTATTATGTTGCCCAGCAGCATGAGCACAAGTATGTCCAGGATAAAACAAGCTACCTCATCGACAAGAGGGCTCGAAATAAAACGATAGCTATGTCAAGCAAGCAAACGAAGAAAAACGGAGGATGGAAATAATGAATATTAAATTTGAAACGCTGATCTATGCCTTAAGCCGACAGTTCAAGAAGGATATTAACTCGGCTGACTTCCAAACTATGTCGTTACAGGGTGGAACTGTAGGAAATGTGCACCTGGTAAACGGGATCGCCGAAACAGCGGATGGTGAAAAAATGCCGTACCATATCGTGCTGAAAATTCAAAAGAAATGGGAACGTTACAACGATCCGAATTCCTGGCGCCGGGAATATGATCTCTATATGTCTGACTTGGGAACGACGTTCTCGGATACCTTCCGCTGGCCAACATGTTACCATGCGGAGATGAATGCCGAAGAAAATGAATTTCAGCTGTGGGTGGAATATATCGATGGCGTAACCGGTTTAGACTTAACCGGTGACATGTATGAACAGGCCGCGCTGGAGTTAGGCCGTTATCAAGGCAAGCTGTATGCGGAGAAGCCCGCTGTGCTGCAGAGCCTGACAAACCTAAGCCATGCGGATCTCATGAAGAATACGTATTTGCATTACCGGTCGTGGCCAGTCGTCTACGATTATATACGCTCGGAGGACTGTGAATTCCCGCAGCACATGCGGCAAGTGCTCATCGACATCGATGAGCACGCAGATGAGATACTCGCCCGCATCGAGCAGTTGCCACTAGTGCTATGCCACCGGGACTTCTGGGTGACCAACCTGATCTATGCCGACGGAAAAATAGCGCTCATCGACTGGGATACATGCGGATGGGGCTACCTGGGTGAGGATCTCGCAAGCTTGATTGCGGATGAAGCGGATATCGAACACATGGTCGAATACTACCAACGATGTATCCCTGCGTATTACAAAGGTTTTTCGGAGTATGCAGATGCATCCCCTATCGCCGATAATTGTGTCTTCGAAATGATCCTTCTCATATTCGGGTACAGGCTTGTAGAGTGGTATCTCCACATAGAGGACGATGACGAGAAAACAAAGTGTCTTCATACACTCCAAAAAATCCATGAAATGAAGACCAGCCCTACGCAGGGTTGACTCTAAAAAAAGAACTCCGAAACCCCTTATATATAATGGGTTTTCGGAGTTACTTTCATTACTCTCATTCGGTGAATCGACAATGGAAATACAGTCTCTTTCCATCCGCTATTAAGATGTAAATGCCCCCAATCTGCTGCATGGCTTTTAGACAAGATGACACCTTCCTGCCACCAAGCTATAAATTTAGAAGCTAATAGGAGCCAGTCGACGGAATGTAGACTACTCCCCTTGCCAAACTTCCGCATGCACTTGGCATATTCCTAAAAAAACTAATGAACTCTTCCTTCGAGTACGATGGAATATTGTCTAGATGGGACTCACCATACAACAAGATACTCTGCTCCTTGATCGTGTCCAGGGTGAACAGGTCTAATTGATTTTCCGTCCAGACGGATTCGCGCTTTGTTCCCACCATAAGCCACTGCCCTTTTCACCATTCAACATATTAATCGTAAGAAAGGCACCTTCAAGCATATCGGTATAGAGGTTGGGGATTTGTCTATCGACGGATCTTCTAAGAAGGGATGATCTATAATTAGATCTTTGTTTGTTTAAAAGTTCGATGTGTATGGCCGAAACTATAATACTACATAAATGCAATCCTATAGCTATCAGTATAATACTAGCGTTTCCGTACTTATGTATCTGCGATCACTCACAATAGCCCATGTAATTCTTATGGGTTGGTATCCGCTAAACTTTCGCCTTCTTTAGATTGTAATAGCATGACATGAGCCTCTGCTACGGCATTACGAAACAACTTGTCTGTCAATTCGATGCGATCCACTATATCTTCTACGGTTTTTACACCATATAGCTTTTCCAAGGTTAGTACCACTTCGACAGGAAAATCCCGAGATGCATGAACCAAGAAGCTGTCAGCTTGGAATGGTGTATAGATTATCCGAAGTACATCTACAAGTGGATTCACAACATACTTATGATAGTAAATCAACGACTCTAGAAAAAGCCCGCGTTTTGTATATTTAACAGCTCGGTTCCTTTGACTGTAAATACCCTGAGCATGTAACAATTGTGATTGAAGTTGTGAATGGTGAGTCGTATGATCAACGTTTTGATACTTCACGATACCTGTCTTATCTATCAATATAACTGGTACGACGGTTTTGTCTTCGTTAATGAATAAAACAGGGACACTCTCACTTTGGATCGTCACGTCAACTAAGAGACTATCTGCTGACTCCTGTAGGTGGTAAACCTTGTAGCGGTTATTTGTGGGTCGACCCGTTTCTTCATAAGCAATATCTACTTCTCCTAATTGACGCATACAGGCATCCAATCGGGTGAATGCAGCATCTATGTAGCCTTCTTTCGCATAGCACACCAAATCGATATCAGAATACTCGTCCAAAGTTTTAGTACCATCTGAACCCTCTAGCCAAATAGCTAAAATATATTCTTCAATTCCAAGGTCTGATACAATTGCGTTTAGAATGGTCTCACGGTTAATCGTCATAGCTAAACCTCCCCTGTATTTTCATCTAATAATAGTTTTATCACCGATTCACTTCTGTCATTTTGGAAAGTTTCCGTTTTAAGCTCTCTTTTTTAATAATTGAATCTTTTCAAATAATCACTAATTATACTCTGATCCTGATGCCACCATAACATTGGAAAATCATATTTTTTTGCAAACCCTAACTTTTTCGCTAGCTGTATCGATCGTTCATTGCCAGCGTCACAATTATAATTCGGCACTAGATTATGGTTCAGACAATGTTCGATAAATGCTACACTCGTGAGTGTTGCTAGCCCTTTATTCTGGTATTCATCCACGGTTACGATATCGATATCTGCATACCCTCCACCTACAAAATAAGAATTACAAACACTTGCAAAATCATCATTCACCATAAGACAGTAACCAAATCCTCGATCCGCAAATTGTTGTGCCGAACTCCATAGCGAATCATAAGAAGCGTCCATTTCATTTTTGTATTTATCGAATAGCGCCTTATCCATCTGTTTCATAACAAATTGTTCTTGCAATGCGTTAGGTTTTTTTAGATGTTGGAATTTGGATAGATCGAATGTAAAAGAAGAACGGTGCAATAATACAGTCTTTCCCGCTAAACATTCGCTAATTTGAAACAGTAGTTCCGGTGTTGAAGCATAAAGATCGTAGTATTTTGAATGATTTTGATCATTCCGCAAAAATTCAACTACATCACTCATAAAGCATTCATTGTCGCCCCTCTTAACCAAAAAATACTGTCCATATGAATTGATAATAAGACTGCAGGTAGGATTTTCGTTATGATCAACGAACACTTTTCCAGATTGATTTCGCTCAATTACGGAATATGCAAACACAGGTTCATATGCTAGATTTTTCAACAGTGGCAGAACGTGAGCGTAGTTTTC
Organism: Paenibacillus sp. PastF-3; assembly: GCF_029893135.1. Classification (NCBI taxonomy): domain Bacteria; kingdom Bacillati; phylum Bacillota; class Bacilli; order Caryophanales; family Paenibacillaceae; genus Paenibacillus; species Paenibacillus sp. PastF-3. The sequence goes on from NZ_JARXWM010000002.1 coordinate 28,531, forward strand.
TTTAGATAATTCTATCATTTCATCTCTCCCTTCAAATTTCATCTTTAAATAAGCTCCTTGTTAAATTAACCTGAACACAGTTGAACAAATAAAAACGGCTGCCGAAGCAACCGCTATCATACTAACCTTCCCCGTTACCGGAATGTGTCACCTCGGGCATAGTAATTCAAACTTCATCTTCAAATATACTTTTTAAAATCAAATCTGCGCATTCTTCGGAAGTGTTTAAATGTGTGTTGACTTTACAATTATACCGGATATCTTTTGCCATGATTTTGTGTTGCCATTCAGACTGGTCCTCGGTTCTATTTTCTCGTGCAATATTTCTTTGACGGCAAATGTCTAAAGGGCAAAACACATCAACAATGTATAATGGGTACCCGGAAAATATATTGTTCACTTTTTCATAATGTGGTTTCAACTCAGCTCTATCTACCATAATGCCATCAATAAGCACATTTTTACCAAGGTCAGAAAATAATTTGGCTGTATGATACATCATGATAATTGCTTCACTTAAATACTTCCAATAATCTTCACGAAGATAACGTTCACCTATCATTTCTTCAAAAAGGTCATTGGCAACAACATAAAAAAATTCATGTGATTTTAACTGTAAAGCATCTACTATTGATGTTTTTCCAGAACTCGTAACACCGTTTAAAAATACGATTCTACCCTTGTTCATCCTGTTAATACCCCTTATCAATTCAATTAGTTCCATTTTAATATTCAAACTTCAAATATGGAAATAAAAAACAACTATAATTGAACTATACTACCGTTAGTGAACAAATAAAAAACGGCTGCCGAAGCAACCGCTATTCCTCTATCGAGTCCTGTTAGCACAACGAAACAGAGTTACTGCACTAAACTGAACAATTATTATTCATTTCAAAAAATACTAAGCACCAAATTGTCTTAAATGATGGTCTAGATGTTTATAAATCCCTTTACCCCATTGCTCAGGAGTGAACTTTCCAAAAAAAGGATGAGGATGGGACGAACATTTCTCTGGACCGTTACTTTGGAAAGTTAAAATCTTTTGTTTCAGTTCTTCTTTTTCTGTCATAAAGTCTCTTTCATCTAAAATAAGTATGCTCGGAATTGTTGACATATTATGTGGTACCGGCTTCTCATTATAGAAAATAGAATTCACAAACCTTCCTATTAGCCTTCCTAGCCAATATCTAGGGGGAAAGGAATTTCCTAATGCGATGTCTTGAAATGCTGAGCAGTGAGCCAACATTTGAGCAACGTTCATTGTTCCCCATTGTGGTTTTGAATTTGGACTCAAATTCTCGATACGTTTTAGTATTTCTGCTGTATGTAATTCGTTGTATATATTTTTCATTAGCACTCTCCATTAAATTTATCTTTTGTATACGTGAATTTGACTCGCTCAATGAAAATCCGTTTAAGGATCCTCTTGTTTGTCTATCGTATTCATGATTGTATCATTACAATTCGACAGCATGCTGTCAATCTAATATTTACCATTTGCCATCATTCTATCCTTTGCTCATTATCCTGCCCGTTAGTTGAATAAGACAGCAGAAAGCTTCACATCAAATAAAAAAAGACCGAAACGGCCTTTTGTGCAACTTTCGAACACCCCAACTCATGTTACAATACAACCTGAACTCATACTTTACGAAGGCGGTTGATACTGTTGATTTACATCATCAAATTTGTATACAGCTTTGTGCTTCCTCCAGGACTTTTCATCCTACTTCTGCTCGGTCTTGTCATTTGGTTATGGAAAAAGAACCGTCGTCCTGCGCTTGTCTTGCTTGGCATTACACTGCTTATGTATTTCTCCATGACTTCCTTAGTCAGCGATGCGTTAATCGGAGGTTTAGAACGAAAATATCTTCAACCGGATACATTGCAAGGAGATGTCATCGTTGTGCTTGGTGGAGGTGCAAGCTCCGGGACACCGGATATGGATGGCGAGGGCAACTTATATGGATCAGCAGCAAATCGGCTAATTACAGCTGTACGACTACATCATGCGAGTGATTTACCCATCCTATTCTCTGGTGGACAAGTCTTCTCCGACAGCGGCAATGAAGCGGATATCGCCAAAAGACAACTCCTTGGACTCGGTGTCCCCGAAGAGGATATCCTGACCGACAATCAATCTCTTAATACGGAGCAGAATGCTGTAAATACCGCCGCAATCCTACAAGAGAAGGGACTTAAGCGTCCTGTACTAGTCACATCAGGGTTTCATATGCCCCGCTCGATGCAGCATTTCAAGAATGCAGGGCTAACAGCGCAAGCTTTTCCTACAGATTATATCGCCAGCGCTGAATTTTCGTTACAACCCTCAAAGTTCACTCCTTCGCCAGGAGCCATCTCCACTACAGGCACAGCCTTGAAGGAGTATTTAGGTCTTCTTGTTGCTCATCTATTTAATTAGATCTGTGAATTTCGCATTGGTTACCCCTGCAAGAAGCTGCGGTGATACATCCATTTGTTGACCAATTTTCCCGGCGCTAACGGCTATCGTTTCCTGACTTTCTGCACCGCTATCAATGAACGTTGGATATAGCTTTTTCATACCGACTGGTGAACATCCACCACGGATATAACCCGTCCACTTCTGTAAGTCTTTCACTGGCAGCATCTCAATCTTTTTCTCTCCGGCGGCCTTGGCCGCCTTTTTGAGATCCAGCTCCTCAGCAACCGGTATAACAAATACATAAAGATTTGCTCCGCTATGAGCGACCAAAGTTTTAAAAACCGTCTCAGCCGCCTTTCCAATCTTCTCCGCAACTGCCGTACCATGGATTAGTCCATCCTCGTTGTCATAAACAAACACTTCATATCCAATTTTCTTCGCATCTAGCATTCGCATCGCATTGGTTTTAGTTACTGTCATATCTGATCTACCTCTCTTTAATCTATTCGATACTATATGGTCAAAGAGGCCCCAAAGCCAACATGGCTCACAGGACCTCTTATTGCTGCGTTCCCATTAATCTCTGGGATAATTAACTTGCATAATATCCATAAACGGAACTTTTTCGATACCTTCGTTTTTACCGATGTGTACTTTTCCAGTCCGTGAATCCATTTCAACAATTGTTCCACGTACCTGATCTTCTTTTCCCCATACGGTTAATAAGATCTCAGAACCTTCTTGCTTGGCTTCAACTAACTGATTGCCTAGCTCCTCAAGTACAAATTCATCTCTCGTGGGCCGTTTGGCCACTTTTGCTTTTGCCACTCTACTCCTCCAATAAGCGATTACGGGTATTAAGTATTATAAAATACTAAGTCTGAATGCTCCCGTTTATTATAACATGTTTCAGTTTAAGGCTCGAACCCCTTCTGGCTCAAGAACAGCTCATCTTCAGAAAAAACATTCCGGAGTCCATCGTACACCCTACGATATGCCGCTGGATCATACCAATCTTCCAGTTGCAGCTCTTCATAAAGGGAATAAATACCTAATCTCCGTGTACGTTTCCCTCCACTGCCATCTCCCATAAAATAATCGTCGATACAGACTCTATTCACCAAGCTCCTTAGGATCTCTGGAAAAGACGTACTGCTCGGCAATACCGGAGCGATGGTAGCTTGAACAGGAACGCCCGCTTCACGCAGTAATTGCAGTGTCTTTAATCTTGCAGATATGGGCGGAGCACTTGGTGTGAATTTTTTGCGAATATCTTCACGATCCGTCTCTACAGTCATACTCACGCGAACCTTATCTTCTAAGCGTAATAATAAATCTATATCTCTGCGTACGAGCGGACTGCGCGTCTGCACGAACAGAAAATCGGGCGGGGTCTCCACCATAACCTCCAGCAAAGCTCTGGTTACCTGCTCCTTATGCTCTATCGGTTGGTAAGGATCTGTGCTAGAGGACATAAAGATGGAGACCGGTCCTTTAGATTTTGCTTTCTGGAGTTCTTTGCGCAAAATAGCTGCGGCTTCTTGTTTGACATCTACCCACGTTCCCCATTCCTCTTGACGGAACAGTGAAACGGGCATTTGACGCACATAACAATAAGAACAGCCATAAGTACAGCCGGTATATGGATTTAAAGAATGACTGTATCCGTTCAGATAACCCGTCCCTTTATTTAGTAAGGTCTTTGGGGTCTTGTACTGGATCTCATTGTTCATAATGTTTGAGCAGTCTTTCCACTTTCCAAATGAAGCAGCCTCGTCTTCATCTCTAATCCCCCGCGGTAGCCAGTTAATGTTCCATTCTTGCCAATCACTCGGTGGCAGGGCACCGTAATTAGTATCGGATTTGCACCTATGGCTGTCCCTACCGCGCGTACTGCAGCAGGCTTTTGAATATATGTGGCGATGTCCGAATAAGACCACGTTTGTCCATATGGAATTTCACATAACGCTTTCCACACCGCGAGTTGAAATGGAGTCCCACGATAGTCAAAAGGAATGCTAAATGCTTGCCGTACCCCTTGCAAATATTCGATCAGTTCCTGTACAAATGGAACCATTTTCTCATCGTCCTGCACCAGTTCACTTTCAGGAAATCTACGGCTGATCCAGTCACTCATCTCTTCGAATGGCTTCTGCTGCGACCCCACATAACTTAATCCTTTCTCCGACGCTGCGATATAGAAACTCCATTCCTTATAAGTTAGCAATGTCCAGTATATGATTGCACTTGGTCTACTCTCCATTTTTCTGTACCCCCAAGAATAATTCAGAATGATTCGTTAATTCTAATTTGTTAAGCTGTCGATACTTCGTTGGGGTAAGCCCCGTCTTTTTCTTAAATAAGGTAATAAAATACGACGTATTTGGCAGACCCACATGTAATCCAATATCAGCTATATCCCGATCCGTGGTAACCAAATATTCAGATGCCTGAACGATTCTCTTTTGCTGTATATAATCCACTGGCGTGATTCCAGTTACTTTCTTGAAGGTTCGATGCAGATGATAAGGGCTTCCATGACAGACTTCTGCCAGCGTTTCAAGAGTAAGAGGTTCATGATAATGTTTGTCGATATATTCAGTCATTACAGCCACCCACTCCTTATCCGGCAGCCGCTCACCCGTCGGTTTGCATCTTTTACAGGGACGAAATCCAGATTCTAATGCTTGTTCTGCATTTTGAAAGATACGTGCATTCTCCCGGTTAGGTGCTTTGGACTTGCAGGAAGGTCGGCAAAAGATTCCCGTAGTCTTCACAGCATAAAAGAATTTTTCGTTATAAGCTGCATCATTTTGCAAAATAGCCTGCCATTGCTCCTCAGTCATCTTTTCCACTTCTCCACTCTTATCCATACGCTTCACCTCTAAACCAAGTATACCCCGCTTCAGGGTCATCTGTACTCATTCTAGAATGTAAAAGCAAGATAGTGAAATCCAAGAATGGTGAGATTGCTCGTAATTACACTTTGTTTATCGAATCCGCACTTCCTTTGTCAACCGTGCAGGGAGCAGCAATTGAACAACGAATTACTCATAACATGACTACCTGAACTGGAGGAATCAAAATGGAAATTTTGAAAACAAAGGATGCCGCAGAGCTGTTGTCTGTTAGCCAAACAACGATCAAACGTTGGGCTGCTATGTTCCCTGATTTTTTTCCAAAGGACCGATTTGGCCACTATACTTTTTCAGAGCAGCAAATCAGCTTGCTCACACATATTAAAGAATGTATTAATCACGGAGAACCACTGGAAGGTATTCAATTACCTGTCTCGAATGAAATTCAAATATCCAAGTCACCGCAAGATCCACTACATTCCACAGACACTGAGCCTATGCAAGATATATTGTCCCGGATTCATTATATTGAACGCACCCTTGATCAAAAAGCCGACGAAGTAGTCATGATACAGTTACTTCAGCAGCGTGAGGAGCTTGAGGATCTGCGGATAATGATCAAACAATTAGCGGCAACCCTAGAACCCATGCAAGCTACAAAAGTCAACGTCTTCACGTCAAATGAAGCTTCCCATCCCGTTACTAGTACAAGAATACCCTCTCCACCGAGGAAGCGCGGGCTATTACGCTCATTCTTTTTCCTGTAAGCCTGAAACACAAAAGAACCTACTTCTAACTAACGTTGAAGTAGGTTCTTATTAAATATCGTAGCACATGGATGACAAAGTCAGCGATTAACGGTTAGGTAATCCCCTATTGCTTCTGCAATAAAGCTGAGCCTGCGATTCCTGGATGCGTCATTTCGTATGGGTCCAGAATCAGATTGAGCTCTTCCTCGGATAGCACATTATACTTAAGGCACAAATCACGAACAGATTCTCCTGTCAAAATCGCCTCACGAGCAATACGAGAAACCACTTCGTAGCCCAAATGTGGGTTAACTGCGGTAATGATTCCGACACTCCGCTCCACATCCCGCTCTAGCTTCTCTTTATTGGCTTCAATACCAGCCAGACAGAAATCTGTGAAGACTTGGAAGGAGTTGTTCATGATGCTGATGGACTGAATGAGATTAAACACTAGAACTGGCTCCATAACATTCAGTTCCAGTTGACCCGCTTGGGAAGCCAGACAGATTGTATGGTCATTTCCTATCACTTGAAAAGCCACCTGATTGATGACCTCCGCCATTACTGGATTGACTTTACCTGGCATAATGGAGGAACCTGGCTGACGTGCAGGGAGTGAAATTTCATTAAATCCTGTCCGCGGACCAGAAGCCATGAGCCGAAGATCATTAGCAATCTTGGACATGTTCATCATACAGACTTTTAGGGCAGCAGATACTTCTGTGTATGCATCTGTATTTTGCGTAGCATCCACAAGATGATCTGCAGTAACTAGCGGCAATCCACTTATTTCAGCCAAATGCTCTACAACCACTTCGATATATCGAGGGTCAGCATTTAATCCAGTTCCTACAGCCGTTGCCCCCATATTCACTTCATACAAATGATGACGTGTATGTTCAATACGTTTGATATCTCTCTCAAGTACTCTGCGATAAGCCTCGAACTCTTGGCCCAGACGAATCGGCACTGCATCTTGTAGATGCGTGCGTCCCATTTTTATAACCGGATCGAATTCCTTGGCTTTGTCTGCAAATACCTCATGCATTCTGCGCATAGTAATAAGCAGTTGTTCCAGAAGAGAAAGCGTCGCAATATGAATAGCCGTAGGGAATGCATCATTTGTAGACTGTGCCATATTCACATGAGAGTTGGGACTTAAATGACGATAGTCTCCTTTTTCATGACCAAGCAGCTCTAATGCTCGGTTAGCAATGACTTCATTGGCATTCATATTTAACGAGGTACCTGCACCACCCTGTATAGGGTCTACAATAAATTGTTCGTGCCATTGACCTTCGATGATCTCATCTGCTGCTTTCACAACAACTTCTCCAAGCCCACGATAGAGCCTGCCAATTTCCATATTTGCAAGCGCAGCGGCTTTCTTTACGATCCCCATCGCTTTGATTAATTCATTGTGCACTCTATAACCCGTAATTGGAAAATTCTCTACTGCGCGTAATGTCTGAATCCCATAGTATGCGTTCTTATCTACTTGTTTGCTGCCTAGAAAATCATTTTCTACACGAAATTCAGTTCCTGTCACAGTAAATCCCTCGCATTCTTTGAGTTAGGTTTGATCGGATTTAAGAAAGCGCATTCATACATATGTCTCACTTAGATATTAACCTTTATTGTGATAAATGTCTCTCATAAAATTAGAGATTAATGTAATTAATTTCAAATAAGATCACGAAAGCCTTGCCCTTAAAGGAAAGCTGGTTTTTATTAGGAGTAAATTTCCAAATAAAGCTATAGCATAGTATGCACACTAATTAGATTCTATTGCAGTAAATGCATTAGAAGTTCATCGGGCTTTTTGCACACGGACTCTAAAGTGAAATCGAATCATAACTGTTCATATCGGATTATTACATAAAAAAAGCCGACCTTAAGGTCGACTCTATCCAAACTTTACTCACAAATATGTTGAGTTCTTATTAAACCGTATAGTTCTCCAAATAGATCTTCTCACCATTCAGCAAAGCTCGCGGTGGCTCTGACTCGCTCTTCATACTCAAATGCAATCTATCGCCATTACTGGTCGTATAATGAGCCGCCAATCCGTCTTCCGTCTCAAATCGGGGTTCATTATGGGCCATAGCTATTACAAATGCATCCAGTCCGATGATTCCACGCTCTGCAGACTCCTTAACACCGATCGCCTCAACGATCACCCCACCCGGCATCCCTGTAGCTGTTACCTCAATGTATCCCTTATGTTTTTGCAGATGATATAGATGAGATAGATATATTGCGAAATAGACATCGCCAACGTGACCGAACAAGGCGTTCAGGCCTTGCATCCACTCCCCGTGAGGAAGAACACCGATAATCGTATTTTTTTCCCCCTGAGGAATGGGAAATAAAGAAATAACTACATTTTTGTGATAAAGGACCTCCATATAACGACTCTGATGGCGAGGATCTCCCGAATTGTAGTATTGACCTGGGTGGAAGAAATACAGCTGGTTCCCCCCACCCTCTCCACTTACAGGCAAGGAAAAAGCCCACCGGAGCTGTTCATTGTCGAATTCTTCTACTCGCTCCCACATCCCGCCTGCTGCATAATCCTCTGTAATATAGGCATAAGAATGAAGCAACGGTTGAGCGTTCGGATCTGCTGGGACTACCTTCTGTGTAATCTTAGTGGTTTCCACAGGCGTCTGGCGATTCATTGCAGCTGTTAAAGCCTCATTTGGTGCTTTATAGAACAGGAGTCCAGCGTATTCCGTACGTGGCATTGCCACTGAAAGCTTGAAGTCCCCGAATTGAATATAGTCATGAAGCACATTAGCATCTCCTGGTACATCATGTGGCCAACCTCTAGAATGTGCACCCACCCAAGCTCCGCGTAAATAAAACTCAGCTCTTACCATCCAAAGATGATCAAGCATCTCTTTAAGAGTAGTTATTAAATCCGTATCCTCTGTTGGGACAAGCTCCAAAGCGCAGGTAAACGCTTGTATCCAATGCCAGAACCACGGGAGACTGCCGTATTCTGGCATCCCCTTAGAGCGGATGTACGTCAATGTGTCCTTCAAACTTTGCCGACCATCTTCAACGAGCACATCATCTGCAAACATAGTGCCAAAAATCAGCTTTGCTGCTGTATATTTCGCTTCATGATGTCCAAAAGTGATTACCGGCTTACGGTAGAAACCACTCCGATAAATGTGTCCAAATGCTGTATTCAGGACAATGCGAAGTTGAGCGTTTAGTGCTCCACCATATCTTTTGCAAAAGTAAACCAGCAAGCTGCCCATAATTTCCACAGGTAACTCATGCGGTGAAGCCTCACGTGGAACCGGATTCAATCCAAGCGGCCAGTGCCCGTATAGCTCCGTGCCAGGTTGACGATTCTGTAGCATTAATGTCTCAAGCAACACATCCTGTGCCTTCTGCTTTGCTTCTTCCCGGTCAAAAGGCAACGACAAAGAATCATCTACTGCAGCTGCAAAAAGATATGAGGCATAATAAAAGTTATTTCGCACATCATCGTGGAACCAGAGTCCACTCTCAAGCAGAGGCCGTCTCTGCGCTTCCAGCGCTATACTTATAATGATTTCTTGTTGACGGTCCTGATAAGTACTCTGAATCCCATTCGACTCTAGCATTCAAGTTCAACCTCCCACATCTCAATTTTCAATAGTATGATAACAATCCTATAAATGAGAACTAAGCATTTTAGATCTATTGTGCACACTTTTCGTTCATTTTGCAATTATTAAAACTTATAAATAAACTATAATGAACCAATATATAAAAATAAACACTTGTAAAATGAACATAAATGGAGTAAATTGTACCTATACGAACGAAAATATGCTTTTGAAGGAGATTGAATAATCCATGGAAAGACGTTTTGCATCCCATCCTAATGAAGTTAAGCAGTTTGACACTGAGCGCCTCCGCAAGGAATTCCATATTCCTGTCATTTTTGCACCCGATGAACTGAAACTAGTACTTACCCATGAGGATCGTATGATCGTTGGCGGTGCTAATCCTGTTAAGGAAGAAGTTGCACTTACAACTGACCTTAAAGAACTTGGGGTTACTTACTTCTTGGAGCGCCGTGAGCTAGGGATCATCAATGTTGGCGGTAAAGGGGCGGTTATTGTCGATGGTACAGAATATGAAGTAGATTTCAAAGAATGTCTGTATGTTGGTCAGGGTTCTAAAGATGTTATCTTCAAAAGTGCAGACGCTTCCAAGCCCGCTAAATTTTATTTGAATTCTGCACCTGCCCACCAGTCCTATCCAACTACTAAAACCACTCTGGCTGAATCCGAATCCGGTGCGATGGGCGGTTTGGAGAACTCCAACGAGCGTACCATTCACCGGTTCATTCATACAAACGGCGTACAAAGCGCTCAGCTAGTTATGGGTATGACTCAACTGAAGCCAGGTAGCATGTGGAATACGATGCCGGCACATACACATCCACGCCGGATGGAAGCTTATTTCTATTTTGATCTACCGGACGATTCCGTTGTGTTCCACTTGATGGGAGAGCCTAATGAAACTCGCCATATCGTAATGCAAAACGAACAAGCGGTTATTTCCCCAAGCTGGTCCATCCACAGTGGTGTTGGTACTCATAACTATACTTTTATCTGGAGTATGGCTGGCGATAATAAAAGATATGATGATATGGACCCCGTATCCATGAAAGAACTACAATAGAGACAAGCTAAAACGCCTTCGGCGTCCTTTTAAGGACGATAAGCGTTTGTGCGGGAATTATAAGGAAGAGTCTAACGTGAAACTTAAACTTTCTTATAATTTTAATCAATTACGGAAAGCTGAGGCAAGCGGATGAACCCGATACGACGACATGAGATGATTATGGAAGTTATGCTGAACCAAAAAGATGTAACGGTGAATGAACTGAGCGATAAGCTACAGGTTACGGGAAAAACAATTCGTGAGGATTTGAGCAAGCTGGAGGAGCAAGGACTGATTGTACGTGTACATGGCGGAGCTGTGCTGGCACAAAGCGACCAGTTTGGTATTTTGCCCTCTAAGGATCCACTGGATAAGTATTCCGACGAAAAAACGGAGATCGCCTTGCGCGCGCTTGCCCATATTGAAAAGGACGATATTATAGCTCTTGACGGCGGGAGCACAACGCTTGAAATTGCCCGACGCCTGGACAATATGCCTCTAACGGTAGTCACCAATGATGTATACATCATCAGCGAACTGGTTCTCAAAGATCATATTCGTCTCGTCGTTCCTGGGGGGTACCGTGTCCGCAATATGTTGGCCGGCCCTGAAGCCGTCTCCTATGTGCAACAACTTAATATTCAAAAAGCATTTCTGTCCTCGACAGCTATTCATATCGAACATGGACTTTCTATTTATACAGGAGATTTAATTGAGTTTAAGCAAGCCCTTGTGTCTACTGCCCGTAAAGTGTTCGCGGTTGTGGATCATCATAAATTCGGCCAAACTGCGCTGCGTACATTCGCTTCTCTGCAGGAAGTTGACGTTATCTTAACAGATAAAGGACTCTCTCCCGAAACGGCAGAACAGTTCCGCGGTGCAGGCGTTGCCATTGAATGTGAGTAATAACCGGAATTAAATCCATTTAATCAAAGGGGCGTAATTTATAATGTCATCATCATTATTCAGCTTGGCAGGTAAAACAGCACTCGTAACCGGTGCAGCTCAAGGTCTTGGACAAGGCATTGCCCTTGCCTTCGCAGAAGCAGGTGCGGATATAGCAGCCGTATCACTTAATACAAGTCAAGAAACCGTAAACGCTGCAAAAGCTTTTGGCGTAAAAGCGGTTAGCATCGAATCTGACTTAAGTGATCATAGCAACCTGCAAAACACATTTGACCAAGCACTTGAACTGACTGGTCATGTTGACATTCTCGTGAACTGTGCAGGAATGATCCGCCGTACTCCGGCAAAAGACCATAGTGAAAAAGACTGGTTCGATGTTATTAACCTGAACTTGAACACCGTGTTCCTTCTGTCTCAGATCGCTGGCCGCCACTTCCTGGAAAGAGGATCCGGCAAAATCATTAACATCGCCTCTATGCTCTCCTATCAAGGCGGAATCAATGTCCCTGGCTACACCGCGAGTAAGCATGGGGTTGCAGGTCTTACTAAAGCTTTTGCCAATGAATGGGCAGGCTCCGGTCTGAACATCAATGCGATTGCACCAGGCTACATGGCGACTGAAAATACAGCTCCGATCCGTGCCGACCAAAGTCGTTCGGACGCGATCTTAGATCGTATTCCAGCTGCACGTTGGGGAACACCAGATGATCTAAGAGGTCCTGCTGTATTCTTGGCTTCCGCAGCTTCAGACTATTTGAATGGTCATATTCTTAATGTTGACGGTGGATGGATGGCAAGATAAATAACCTAAAACATTTAACCCGCTGCCTGTGGCAACGGGTTATTTTTACTTAAACAAGCTTGTAATGGATTCCCCATCAAATTTACTTGTAATCTTAAAATTTCCAGAGTGATACTTACTATTACTAGATCGATCGCTGAAATACAAGTAATCTGTGCCATAGAGTGTCATTCCAAAGCGCTGATCTTTATTTACATATATTCTTATCCAATAGGTCTCCGCAGGTCGTTCGGATGCACCACTTCTTTTTAATTTCACGTCAGAAAACTCATGTATGATCTTTTCAATTTCTTTCGGGTCATCCACTTTAATATCTTGTTCATTAGAACTCTTAAGAACTCTAACGGAGGTGATTTGAGTAGCATCGATTCGATCCAGTACAAGATTTTGAAATGAATTATAACTGTGATATAAGGGAACTCCATAAAGAAGCAGATTTATTACTATAAGAAATAATAAAAATAATTTACTTTTTTTCATAATTATTAGCCTTCTATCTCCACAAATTCTCCCGGATGTGCACGAATATACTCGCCAATCAATCGGTGGCTATTTTCGGCTATGTTCTTAAACCGTTCAAATAAACCACTCATCCCTCTCAACAACTCAGGGTCACGATCGAGATCCGTGAGGGTAGCATCAACCCACTGTATTCCAAGTCGATTGTTTCTTTCTTCGAGAAATGCCTTTGTTTCCTGAAGCAAAAGTTGCATTGGTTCGTCGCCAAAAAATCGTATACCTCCCATCACTCCTGTCCAATACCCCGGCTGGTCTTGCATGTAAGAAATCCAAGCATAATACTCCCCTTCGGAATTACGGCTGTGATCATGCATTACTCTGAACATACAAAGTGCTTTCTGTCCATCTGTGAGCTTTGAGATCACTTCGGATTTGATCGATGGTGATTTTGCGCGAATCTGCTGAAAGGTAGGCTCCATACAGGCCCATCCTAATCTTTCATCACTTAAAGTGTCCAAATCCTTCTGCTTCATGGTTACTAAATTCATTTAACTCCTCCTTTGATTAACATCCAAAAATATACATTTCATTCTAGCTGTTGTCAATAAGAACCTCCTAACATTCAGGGTAATTCGAATGTTTTTATGATAGGCTTTAGGAAGAAGAAATCATCATAAAGGAGCTTTTCTATGCATAATGAGATACTTACCATTTTTGATGAAGGAGGCAACCGAACAGGTACGGCTCCACGTGAAGAGGTGCATCGGTTAGGACATTGGCATGAGACTTTCCACTGCTGGTTTATAAGCAAAGATCAGGAAATACCCTATATCTACTTACAACTTCGCAGTGAACAGAAACAAGATTATGCGGGACTACTGGACATCACGGCCGCAGGACATTTGCTAGCAAACGAAACTGTAGAAGATGGAACACGTGAGGTTCATGAAGAGCTGGGACTAGAGCTATCTTTTGAAGACCTGATCCCGCTAGGGACAATTCCTTACAGTATGAGAAAAGAAAACCTTATCGATAATGAACGAGCGCATGTCTTTGTTTATAACAATCCCTATCGTCTAGAAGATTTTCAGCTACAAAAAGAAGAGGTCACCGGCATTGTCAAAGCTAAGTTCTCTGATCTCCGTAGATTTTGGCAGGGAGAAATACATTGTCTACAAGTCAACGGTTTTCAAATCGATGCGCATGGACATAGAATTACCATTGAGCAGGATGTAGACAAAACCCATTTTGTACCCCATGAAGTGAGTTATTATACTCGTATTATCGAGGGTATCGAGGCAATATTTCTAAAATCAGCAGTAGTAACGGAGGACAAATGATTATTAATCAACGAACATTTGCCGTGAAAGGAACCCAATACACCATTAGATCTGCAAACACTACGGATGCTATGACATTGTCCAAATTAAGAGTACAAATCGATGGGGAGACCGAGAATTTAGACAGAGAACCAGGGGAGGCTTTTATAGACGAAATAGGGTTTCAGCAGCTAATTCAATCTGATTCAGAGAAACTACGTAACTTATTTCTAATCGCGGTAGTTAATGATCAAATCGTTGGGTTCTCTAGATGCGAAGGTCATTCATTAGCAAGATCGGCTCATAAAGTCGAGTTCGGAGTATGTGTGCTGCAGGATTATTGGGGTTATGGAATTGGAAAAAATCTTTTATCAGAATCTATTGCTTGGGCCGACGCTAACGGTATCCAAAAAATCACTTTAAATGTCCTCGAAACAAATGACAAAGCTATTACCCTTTATCAGAAGCTTGGCTTTGAGATCGAGGGAATATTAAAGAATGATAAGATTCTTGCAGACGGAAAATTCTATAACACGATTATGATGGGACGATTTATAGATTAATTTTAAAAAGGCAGAACCTGAATTCCTCAGGTCCTGCCTTCTTTTTATACTAACGATTTACGCTTCAACATTGCGAGATCATTTACCGCTAGATTCAACACAGCCGGAACAGCAGTGTCTAAAGTTATATCTGTGTATTCTTCTCCATTTAATTGTACCGTTTGCGGACTTCCGCTGAAGTTTTGCACGAAGATATAATCGCTCTCTCCATCCGTCCGAAGCTGCGCTGTCACACCAGTTGGTAGCTCACTATCAAGCGCACGAGTAATTCCTGCTTTAGAAGTGATTGCAGCATACAATTCAACGTAGAAAGAGGCGTCTTTCACACGAGTAGCGAGATGATAGGCATTTCCTTCACCGAAACGGTTTACCGTAAGCGCTGGACGGCCAGCATAGAAATCGCTGCGATAAGTGCCTAATGCTTCCGCACCTTCCAAGTGGATCAGCTCAGCAATTTCATGCGCATCATAATCTCCACTTAGATTAAGTGCATTGCTCGCCTGCATTACAACACCATTCAAATCACGGCTATGCAGCCCTTCGGTCTCTTCCGCCCAAATGCCGAGCGTTCTACGCAGCGGTCCTGGGAATCCACCCAAATGACATAAATCCGTTTCATTAACGACACCAGACCAATAGGTTGTCAGGAATGTTCCGCCCTGTTCAACAAACTTCTCGATACGCTTTCCATTCTCTTCACTGATCAGATATAACATAGGTGCAATTACCAGCTTATAATCGGACAGATCATCCCCTGATCCGATCATATCAACCGGAATGCCTAACTCCCAAAGTGCACGATAATGCTGTAGTACAGTCTCCTCATAACACAATCCAGAATTACGAATGCCTTGCGCATCCTTGATCGCCCAGCGGTTGTCCCAATCGAAAATAATTGCTGTTTTTACTGGAGTTGATGTACCTACTACTTCTGTCATTCCAGCCAGCATCTTTCCTACCTCTGTAACGTCTTTAAACACACGAGTCTCGGAGTGGCCGCTATGGTCAACCACTGCACCGTGAAACTTCTCACTAGAGCCCCGGCTTTTACGCCATTGAAAATATTGTACAGAATCCGAACCATGCGCTACCGCTTGAAGCGAAGACAGCTTGTGCATGCCAGGACGCTTCAGTTTACTGACCGATTGCCAGTTCGTAAGTGATGGCGTGCTTTCCATGAGGAGGAACGGTTTCTTTTTAAAAGAACGCATTAAATCGTAGTGCATCGCCGTCCATGCGGCCAGTCTAGCATCGTCACCGTCTTCAGTATAATGCCATTCTGGATAAGCATCCCATGAGACAACATCCAGAATTTTAGCCAGTTCGCGGTAATCAATGCCATCGATCATATGCATATTCGTTGTAATTGGCAACGCTGGATTGTACGGGCGAACAGTATTGATCTCATGCTGACAGAAATCAATCGTCCGTTCGCTGACAAACCGACGCCAGTCGAGATTCAAGCCGTGCACTTGCGTCTCTCCGTGTGGAGCCGGGGATTCAATTTGTGTCCATGAAGTATAGGTATGACTCCAAAACGTAGCCCACCAAGCATGATTCACCTCATCCAGATTGTTATTATATTTGTCCTTCAACCAACCTCTAAAAGCATTTTGACAAAGATCACAGTGGCATTCGCCACCAAACTCATTCGAAATATGCCAACCGATAACCGCAGGATGCTGGCTATAACGTTCTGCTAGCTTCGCATTTAAAATTGCAGTCTTTTCCCGGTACACAGGGGAGGTGAAGCAGTGATTATGACGGAAGCCATGTAAATTGTGAACACGATTACGTTCCACTCTTAGAACTTCAGGGTACTTCTCAGACATCCAAGCGGGCCGCGCTCCACTAGGTGTTGCGAGAAATGCGTAAATCCCATTCTCTGCAAAAGAATCCAATACACCATCCAGCCAATCGAAAGTGAATACGCCTTCTTCAGGCTCTAAGGATACCCAAGAGAAAATCCCAACAGACATCACATTACAGTTCGCAAGCTTCATCAAACGAATATCCTCACGCAAAATTTCCGGGTACTTCAGCCATTGCTCAGGATTATAATCAGCACCGTGCAGCATCACTGGAGCTTTGCTGCTAATCGGGGAATGTTTTTTACTCATTGTGTAAGATCATCCTCTCAATTCTGCCCATGTTATGAATGGGACTATTCTCTGATGATTGGTTAGACGCCTTAGCTATCTAAATCACGAATCATCATTTATACTATTTATAATAAAAGAAAAGTCCTCTTCAGCAGTAGGAATATACTCTCGAAGTGATAGCACAAAATGAATATGAGGTGAACCATCCTGCTTCCTTTTTCTCTGATAGAATTACCGCGCGACGCGGAGACACTTCCTTTATATCCCTATTCTGTAGGTCGTCATATCCAATTTCATCATGTACGTCCTGCTGGATTTCCTGTGCACCAAATCTTTCTGATTCGTACCGGAACTGGACTCTTTCGAGATCTGGAGAGCGGCACTGAGATCACACTAGAACCTGGAATGGTCTTCGCCTTCCCTCCAGATCGAGGACATGAATATTATCCAACCTCACATGAACCGTGGCATGTCGGCTTCATCGGGATCGAAGGCATTCAATCACAAGGCTTGCTGGAGGGGATTGGCCTTCTCCCTTTTTCCCCCTATCACCCTGCTCGTTTTGAACAATGTTGGGAGGAGATCGGAAAGATCTGGCATACGGCGAACACTCAGACGGCTAGTCGCCAAGACGAGCATGGGATGGAGGATCTATCTATAACCCTATATCGATTACTTCTGATGTTACGACGTTCTGAATCCAAACACACCTCAGGCAGTCGTTTTGAACTTGAGTCTGTGCGTAATGGTGCCTTGGCTAAGGCGGTTGAGCTTATTAACGAACATTATACTGAGCCACTCCTTATCTCCAATCTAGCTGCTGCTGTAGGGTATTCCGTCCAGCATTTCCAGCGTCTATTCGTACAGGAATATGCCGTAACTCCACATAAATATCTACAGAATCTGCGACTAGAACGTGCGATACAGTTAATGACAGAGAATGCTGATATTCTCGTTCAGGATATTGCGGTTCAACTGGGAATGGAGACGAATTATTTTATCCGAATCTTCCGAAATACTTATGGCTGTACGCCTGGGGTGATGAAGGAGAGACTTTTAGAGAGTGAACAAAAAAGATAACGAAATCCAAAGGGATCTCGTTATCTTTTCATTCTTTTATCAAAAATAATTCCGGTAGAAGTTAATCTCGCAGCAATTCGTCCCTCACTTCGGTCAGCACGAATCCAAGTAAGTTCCTCCCCCTCCATTTCACGGGATTCTCCGCATCCGGATTGGACTGGCTCATACCTATTCCCCAGATGCGATCCTGTGGGCTAGCTTCGACGAGAATACGGTTTTTCGTTGACTTGAGATATTCTCCAAGCTTCGGATTCTGCGAAAATTTGGCTATATTTCCTCTTTTGACAATGTTATAGCATTCTTTATCCCAAGTGTCATTTTCGAAGTTTCTTACTGCACGTCCGTAAGCTTTCATCTCCTTGGGATGCTTTGCTTTAAGGATCGCGTCCAACATTTCGTCATCTCCAAACAGTCTTGCTTTCTCGGCCATCATAAACTGCTCGACACAGGAATACTCCATCCCCTCTACCAAGAAAGGACTCATCCACCATTGGCTGAAGCAGCTTTTGTCGACACCGTCGTGCTTTGGCGGTGTATGGCCCCAGAAGAACACAAACTTGAACGTTTTGCCCGCGATATAAGCTTTTCTTAACTGCTCGATATTATAAATCATTGATATTCCTCCATATTTCTTCGATACAAGCGGGAAGGACGGTGTCCCGCATTTTCAGTATAATGATCGGTCTCCGCTACGAGATCCGCTACTTTACGCCGGAATGCGGCTTTCAGCAGCTCTTTGTCTAAGATCACCTCATAAACTTGCTGCAGATCCGTCAAAGTGAAGAAGTCCGGCATCAAGTTTAGCGCAAGATCGGTGTAATTCACTTTTCCCCGCAGTCTCTCAATAGCGCAAGCTATAATCTTTGCATGATCAAAAGCCAATCCGTCATTTGATACAATGGAGTATGCGGTTGACGTAGAGGCCGACTTTGATGTCATCGTCCGACCCACAACTGCCGTAAACTCTTCTTCATCGCTGCTTAGCTTGAGCTCGTATTCCTTCGTTTTCACATACCCATCCTCAATAATCTCTTTCCGCTCGCGCAGAAGCCGATAGGTTACCTTGAACCAGGCAGCTAGGTCAGCGTCATCTCCTGCTTTCAGCTGTACCTGATCACTGTTGATTAAGGCCATGTAGCTGCAGCTCATTACCCAGGTACGAGGGTCCCTTCCAACATCGCTGAAGGTGTATAACTGCTCTAAATATACGTCATCCACGCCGGTTTCTTCATGCAGCTCCCTCACCGCCGCTTGCTCCGTGGTCTCGTCCGGCCGGACGAAGCCGCCTGGAAGTGCCCAATTGCCCAAGAACGGGTGACCTCCCCGACGAATGAGCAGAATTCGCAGCTCTTTTTCCGGAAGCTTACGGTAGCTGTCAGCCTCCGTGTTCGTAACGGTGAAAATGACCATGTCCGCTGCCACCGAAGGCCGCTCGAAATCCCCGGCACGGTACTGCTCGAGAAATTGATGTTCCGTAAGTCCATCGCGATCCAACAAATTCATGTGTCCTTGCCTCCTTTGTTCTTTATCCTAGCCGTGTAACTCTCCGAAATAGTTCTGGTAGGGCTCAAACTTTGTCAAGACCTCACTTACTTTGTGCATTCGTTCCTCTAGGTTTCCTCGCAACACGATATAGGGAATCCGCCGCTCTTTCAAATCCGCAATGATTTGCTTATGAAAAATATGCCGCTTCTGGTCCCCGCTACGGTCCCATGTATCCTCATAAGGAATATCATCGTCACACAAGAAAAATAGATCGTAGCGCTGCGCGTTTTCTAATGCGATCCGGGATAAGCACTCAGGAGCCCGGCCGTGGTAATCCAAGGCAAACATATATGTGGTAATTGCATTGGTATCGACAAAGAGATATCGGTTAGCTTCCAGCAGCGCCTGCTCCTCACGTTCGATATGGCCTAAAGCGATCTCATCGAACGCTTCTAGGCTGATTCTACGATCTTCTTGATGCTCGGTCCAGTAATCACGCCCATATTCACTCGCAAAGGTTGTGCGATACCGCCGCGCCAGCGCTTCAGTGATTGTAGATTTGCCAGTGGACATCGCTCCCACAAAAACCACTTTCGTGATTAACCCCCTATACACTACATCACTTATAAATCTGCGGTATTTATAAGGGTCGGCACGTACCATCGTGGCCGAAATCGGCACCTGCTCACGGGCTTCATCCACCCGCCGATCCACCGCGCCTAATGCGACACTCATATGCTCACCGTAAAACTCACTAGAATAAAAATGCGTCACTTGCTCGCCCTTCAGCAGCCCCAGAATATACTTCTCCTCTCGAATCTCATGCTTCCGATCGTTCGAATATCCGTCTGGACCGTCCCAAGCTTCAATTACCCGGACCATTGGATAGAGCTTGCGGATCCAGTTCGCCCGGATATGAAGCGGAATTGGGGTCACCGTCGTTTCGTAGATTACCACAATCAATTCGTCGACCTCTTGCAACGCCGTCTCGATCATGAATTGATGTCCTTTATGCAACGGGGCAAACTTCCCCAGCGTTAATCCAAGCCTCTTCATGCCGACACCTCCTTAGCCCCTTTATTCCAATTGTAATAGCCGTATGCCGCGTTAACCAGATACGCACTCCACATGACGATCATCAGCACCCCCTCGCCACTGCCTTCCAGCATCCGAATAACCCACAACAGCACCGTAAACATATTCAAAACAATATAGAACAGCCATTGTTCCTTAAATCTACTGACCATTAAAAAGGTAGCCACTATGGACAATACTGTCGTAATAGCATCGATATAAGGCGAGTTCTGCCCTGGGATGAACGATAGCCCGATTCCCAGTAGCAGACAGCCTATTACGCAGACCGCTCCAACAAGGAATAACCACTTAAGATCCATCTGTCGCATGGATAGTTTGCCGTCTTGGCGGTTGTTTTTCCACATATAGAAGCCAACGACATTCATAGGAACAAAGAATAACAAATTCAGCATGACCTCTCCAAACAAACCGTTTATATAAGCCAAGTATGCGTAACCGACGGTATTGTACATTCCGAAAACATAACTCATCAGGTTTCCTTTCGCCGCGAGCACCACACATAGCACCCCGGTGATAAAGACTGTAAAACCGAATAAGGAATCTTTAGATATAACCGTAAACGCAATAGCAATTGAGGTAAACAAAAATAGCCAGACGATTTCAAACAGATTCCAGCCACCCCATGTTTTATCCACTTTCATCCCCTCGCTTTCATTAAATACTCTAACCTTCACCATTCAGTTAGTTGTTAGTAACATTTTGATATTAACAAGTTGTTAATATCAAATATAGCAAAAAGGAGAAGGAGATGCAATAAAAATTTGAGAATAATTTCCAAATTAAGTTTGGCTCCAGTCCATGTTCTGAATCCTCTTCCTTAGCGTAAGCCTAATTCGAGAATCAGCTAACGGTACTTATTCTTGACAATGATTTCTGGCAAGAATATACGCTGACAAAGGAAAAAACCCGCAATTTACGCGGGTTGGTGTTCAAACATATATTTGTCATCCGGCTACTTTTTTTATCTGCCGCCGCGCTCGTATTATTTCCCACAGACCTCATCGTATAATAGACTTAAAGCAAGAATCTTATCGTTCACTTTATCTCCTCACCCTTCTGCATGCGGAAAACATGGGCGATTGGAGTCTGCCCGTTTAATTCGCCATCCGGGAGCGTGATCGAGATTCCTTCCGGTGTACGCTCAACCTGCAGCTCAGCGTCGCTTCCAACAAGCTCGATGCCTAAAACGGGCTGCTGATACGGAATATGAACGTGCTTGGCGACGGCTTCATCTGCGCTTTCATACAAGTACGTACAGTATACGGTATTTCCTTTCGAGGTGAACGCGCAGGAACCGGTAAAATACGGCCCGCACACGCGTGTGCCGTATAACGCTTCACCGTAAACCTTCATCCATGCGCCCAACTCCTTGATACTCTTAACCGCCCCAGCCGGCAATCGTCCGTCGGGCTGAGGGCCTACGTTAAGCGCCAAATTCCCGCCTTTGGATACGACTTCCATCAGAATGCGAACGAGCTCTCTCCCCGATTTATACTGGTCATCGTATTTGAAAGCCCACTGTGTGCCGATCGTTATGCAGCTTTCCCACGGCACGTTCAGCGGACGCTCCGGAATCGTTTGCTCCGGCGTCACATAATTTTCGTAAGGCCCTCCGACTGTTCGATCCGCGGATAGCAGCCACGGCTGTTTTTGACGGGCGCGCTCGACGACCTCGCCCAACCGAATGTCCTGCTTTACCTGGTCGCTATCTTTAACCCAGCCCGCATCCAGCCACAAGATATCGATCCGGCCGTAAAGGCTCATCAGCTCCATGATTTGCTCATGGGTGAAATCGACGAATTGCTCCCAAAGCCACGGATATTCCCCGGGGGAGTACGAGGGCCCTCTCCACGTATTGCTGCCCCGTTCCATTCCTGGTGCCCAGTAATACGGCGATTGCCAATCCGCCTTCGAAAAATATGCGGCGATCGCAAGCCCCTTGCTGCGGAAAACGTCAAACACATGCTTGCAGACGTCGGCATAGCGATGTGCATGAAATGGCGTTTCAGAACCAGTAATTCGGTAATTCGTCGTATGTGTGTCCCACATGCAATATCCGTCGTGATGCTTTGTCGTAAAAATCAAATATTTAAACCCGCCTTCGGCAGCGATTTCCGCCCATAGCTCCGGCTGGAAGCGGATAGGATTGAACGTGCGGTTGAGTCCGAAATATTCGCGCTTCATCTCTTCGTAGTCGCTCGTCCAGTCGACATCCTTACGTGCCCAATCACCGTCTTCGTCGCTGAGAATCCAGGACTCGACCTCGATCTGCGAATAAGGTCCCCAATGCATCATTAGGGCCAATTTCTGATCCTTGAACCATTCCAACCTTTCCAGCGTAACTGGATTTTCCGGCTTCACCCAATTTGTCTCACTGCTGTAACCGTGGACGCCTTCTTTCAGTTCCGGCGCATCTGCTTGCTGAAGTTCCTTGATATCCATATCATTCATACGGTTGCCTCCTTCGCTTCTCCGCGTCACATCAAAGTAAAACCATTACTTGTAAACCCCCAACATAGAAATCGGGGGTTTACCCGGCTACTGTATAGCTCTATTGAGCAAAGCCGCTGCTTCAGCACGGGAAGTGATCCCGCTCGGAACAAATTTATTTGCTTCCCGGCCGTTAATGAAATGAAGGGCCGCCGCCGCTCTTACTGATTCAAGCGCCCAGGCTGCCACAGCGGATTCGTCAGTAAAGGAAGAAGCCGTTTTTCCGTTCAACTTGACGTCTTTCAAGATAACATACGCCCGCATCATCATAGTGACCATTTCTTCGCGTTTGATTCTAGCATCGGGATTGAAAGACGTTGTGCTAA
The DNA here is from genome assembly GCF_029893135.1 of Paenibacillus sp. PastF-3. Lineage (NCBI taxonomy): Bacteria > Bacillati > Bacillota > Bacilli > Caryophanales > Paenibacillaceae > Paenibacillus > Paenibacillus sp. PastF-3. Next base: position 51,843 of record NZ_JARXWM010000002.1, read on the forward strand.
TTCCTTTAATAATGCCTGCTTTGACCGCCATGGAAACAGCTCCCTCGTACCAGGCACCCTTCGATACATCCGTGAATTTCGATTCGCCTTCCGATGTCAGGTTCAACGCTTTGACAAGCATCGCCGTAAATTCGGCCCGTGTGATAGAACGCTCTGGCTCGAACATTGCCGCACTAGTACCTTCAATAAATTGCTTCGCCGCTAGCTGTTCGATCGCATCAGCCGCCCAGTGAGTGGACTTAACATCGGTAAATAATTTCTTGAATTCGAGCATTGCATATTTACTGAAATGGTGAATATCGGCCACCCATTCTCCGTTAATAAACGTGCTTCGCACATATTCCAACGTACCGTTGTCAGCCAAATAGTAAATGCCAGACCGTTTAGGATTTAAAGAAGGATCCGTTTTGAATCGAATCGTCATCGGTTTATCGAAGCTGTTCAAGCTTGTCACTTTACCATCTTTTCCGACAATCGATAAGCTAAAATTAATCACATTGCCGGAAATCTTAATTATTGCATGCATGGAAGACTGCCTTATCGCTAGGAGGTTATCAGCATCGGATTCAGATAAGTGAGTCATGATTAACTCTATCGTACTGTTTCGTTTATCTTCTTCGGACAATTTATCCGTCAACTGTTTAAGTAATTCAGCGGGTACTTCCAACGTAAATGGACCCGCTTGAATGACTAATTGATGATGTCCGAGCAGTTCAGCTGCATTGGCAGGAAGTACAATTTTCTCTTTATCCTTGGCTGCGATTGTCACGACTCCGTTGGAGGCTGTAGAAGTAAGATCTTCCGTTTTCACTACAAGGATATGAGCATCGGTATTTCCATTGACTGTACCACTGGTAGATGGGACACTACTGTTTCCACCACTCGTCGGAGGGGTACTGCTTTCGCCACCTGTCTCCTTTTGCTTAAATGTAACATTGATCGTATGGTCGGCAGTTATGTTAGCAACCGTATACACGTTTTCTGTCACCGTCACAGCGGTTCCGTCTAACAACACCTTGTCGACTTCGTATCCATTGTCCGGATTAAATGTAAAGGTTTGATCTTCACCTTCGTTGACTACAACGGCGCCGTTCGGACTGATCGTTCCGTTTTCCCCGGCACTCGCCGTGATCGTATTACTGTTCTCGCCACCTGTCTCCTTTAGCTTAAACGTAACATTGATCGTATGGTCGGCGGTTATGTTAGTAACCGTATACACGCTTCCGGTCACCGTCACAGCGGTGCCGTCTAACAGAACCTCGTCGACTTCGTATCCATTGTTCGGATTGAATGTAAAGGCTTGATCTTCACCTTCATTGACTACAACGGCGCCGTTCGGACTGATCGTTCCATTTTCCCCCGCACTCGCCGTGATCGTGTTACTGTTCTCGCCAATTTCTCCGTTCTCAACGAGATTATAGAGCTCAAGCTCATACATAGCATACATGCCCCATGTCGTATAGTTCGCATCATTGATCTGTATTCTCAGCTTAAGTGCATCTCGTACTTCAGGAATATTAGCAAAGGTGTGCTCCATAACCCCGTCGTCTTCGTTACTATTCCATTGGATCGGAACCCCACTTGCTATGGTTTCAAAGTTTATTCCGTCTGTAGAAGCCTGAACATCGATATTGGAAATACCCTGAATTAATCCAGATGTCGTAGCCATGACGACGGTGTTAAAGGTTTGCGGTTGTTCCCAAGTAAGATTAATCTCATGCGGAAACGGATGTTCGTTATTGTAGCCACGCGAACTTGCGAACATGGTATACATAATACCGTCAACCATTTTCTTGGCACTATAGTCCTCGCCTTCACGTTCTGCCGTTGCTGTAATCTCAGAATAACTTCTGGCAATATTGGTACCTAGCCCATCCTCATTTCCTTTGAGAAAATTCAACGTGTAGAGCTTTGTAGTCGTCCCGTCGCTTGCGGTAGACCTGATATGAATCACACTTTTTCCGAATGGAATGTCAAAAGTCTGCGCTGTGTTATTGGCGACAGTCTTTCCGTTGACCTGCAAGGTACCCGCTCCGTCCGAAAGCGTTGGCGTAATCGTGATGGTGCTTACATCATTAGGTATCATTACAGGGTAGGTCGTCGTGCTATTGTCAAACTTAAAAGAAGGAACATTAGGGATTATTAAATTACTCAGCGTTCCGTCTGCTATAGGGTTAATCTCTCCGTTATCTGGAAGATTATAAAGCTCAAGTTCATATAAAGCATATATTCCCCAATACGTATTGTTGGCGTCATTGACCCGTATCCTCAGCTTCAGCGCGTCATTAACTGTAGGGATATTAGCATACGTGTATTCCATCTTGTTGTCGTCTGTGCTGCTATGCCATTGAATCGGTACCCTCTTTGCAATGGTGGTCCAATTCGTTCCTTCTGAAGTAGCCTCAACATCAATATCCGTTATCCCCTGTAATAACCCTGATGGCGTAGCCATGACAATCGTATTAAAGGTCTTCTGTTGATTCCAAGTAAGATTGATCTCATGCGGGAACGGTACGATGCTCGTATACCCGCTAATACTCGCAAACATGGAACCGTAACTGCCGTCAACCATATTTGAAACACCATAGCCGGTACTGTCTTCCCTGGCAGCTGTTGCTGTAATAGCTGAATAACTTCTCGCAATATTGGTGGTCGGTTGATTTACATTGCCTTTGAGAAAGTTCAACGTATAAAGTCTCGTGGTTTCCCCATCACTTGCGGTAGAGCGAATAAGGATCTTACTTTTGCCTGTAGGGATGTTGAATGTAAGCCTCTCACCGCTGCCGTAACGTTTCCCGTTGATATCTAGGGTGCCATTTGCATCCGCAAGCGTTGGCGTAATCGTGATCACGTCTACATCGTTCGGAATAATGGCCTGGTAATTAATATTGTTTTTATTAAAAAGAACCGAAGGCGCGTTAGTCAGGTCCAAACTTTGCAGCGTTCCGTCATAGAGCTCCTGTCCTTCATACATGCTTACTCTGAAGCCGTCAACGAATAGGTTTTTGTTCTCCAGATTCACTACCTTGATCGTATGCTTGCCTGCTGACAAGTTATGATTGCTGTATACCGATATCGAATCGAGTTGAACTTTTTCATATAGGTCTATAATCACTGGCGCGGAATCGTCGATGGATACGGAAATTTTACCAGAGCCTTCATTTTTCTCCGCGATAAGATCGATACCAGCCCCTGTAAAAGTATAGGTCAATTCATCATCCGCTTTTAACGTGCCTTGAACGCCGCCCATATAAGCGTATTTCCGGCTTTTTGCAAACCATTCACCATCAAAAGTGATCTCACCGGTCGCGTTATCGGTCATGTAAGTCATAGGTACATCCTGCCCATCGTAGGGACTAGTTGGCACAGGAATTTCACCCAATGTTTCTCCGGCCGCCGCTTTAACCAGATAATCATGAAGCTTGCTGATATATTCATTATCCAGGGTATATTTTCTCGGATCAGATGGGTTAACAGCGCTATCTACTATACGTTTTGCAAGCCCAGGATTGGTTTGCTTGAGTTGGTGCATCAGTTCGTATTCCTCAAGTCCGTCTCTTTGGGCCTCGTAACGCAGTGAGCTCTTAACCGTCATATGTTCCTTGTCCGGATATACGATCGTAGAATCTCCATAATGAGGGACATACCATACGTTCCATCCCCAATGTAAGTGTCCTTGTACACCTTCTTGACTAAGATTCCAGAATAACAGCCTGCCAGTCAATATGGGCTGCGTCCAGAATCTGTTCAACCACGGAGCCGGATTCGCATCGCAAGTATACACCCATAAGTCTTTACCTGCCGCCTGCTCCGCTTTATAGAGACTTTTCTTGTCCTCGAAAACCGGTGTTAATGGGACCCAAACATCCACATAAGGTTTGATGGTTTCGTTCATTAGCGTACCGGCCGCATCAGCGTCCAATGTCTTGAAATCCGGAACGATCTCTTTTATTTTTCTAGCGATATACGTCATATAGTTTGTAATGCTAGCACCATTGGGTTCGTCCTTAGTATGCTGATACCAAGTGAAACCATTAAGCCAACCCTTTTCCTCTAAATGATCGTGCAATGCCGTCAAGTAGTTCGTAAGATAAGCATCTGTAACAGGTAGTGAATCGAATTCGGGTATGGACGTTTTCCACGGATCTTCGGGATTATTATTGTTTGGTCTCTCATTTTGTGGCATTTGTTCTAACGCATGGATCAAGTGAATGTTCGCAAAATGAGTAATTCCTCTATCCATAAAGGTTTGAACATATCTATCGAACAATGACCAATCGATATTCTCCGGTATCCCGTCTTTAAAAGACACCATCTTGGTACCCTTTTCGTTTAATAATAAGTCTGTACGAACCCAAATCATGTTCTGGCGATAGTCGGTCATAGTTTTGGCGAAATTATCCATAAGGTCAAACCACTCATCGCTATACGTATCCACTCCATAATAGTTCTCGCCAACGTCATAACTAGACTGAGTTAAAGGATCATCTACAATCTCAGGTGGATTACCTCCAATCATAAAACCATTCGTCATCGACCATTGATAATTAACGAAATTAGCCTCAGAGGTTGGAGGGATTGCAGCGTTAGCAACTTCAACGTTAATAGGTACTTGATAATCGCCCAACGTCGTTTTCATCGTAACTATACCGGAATAGAGGCCCGGAACAGCATCGGCAGGGACATAATTCGTTATTAAGATGGGCTGAGTTGAATTTGCCGCCACATTTATAGAGGTATCGTTCGAAAGAGGGTCGGGAATCTCCGATAAGGGGTAGATTTGCGTGCCTACTAAATCCGGTCGATATTGATTGGGCTGCACGGTATCCTCAAGCACGTATTCTTCAAAATGATAGCTTAAGTTGCTGTTTGAGATCGTATTTCCAGGAGATACAAGATCGGAAAATTCAATTCCTGTAATCTTAAAATCGCTTGCACCTCTTACAGCAATTTGCTCACTTTCGTATTCGTTTTTGGCTGAAACAAGATCAATGCTGTTGTCAGGATTTGCAGGGATCGTGCTGGTCCTATATAAGGACTTCAATGCATTAACCACCCACACATCCAGGTTGCTGCTGTCAGCATGGACACTAGGCGCATTGCCCTGGAAAAATGTACTTACTAGAATCATGAAACAGATCATTGTATACATTGCCCGTTTGAACATAGATCAACCATCCTTTCATACTTTAATTAATGTTAGAACACAATTAAAGCGCTCACATTATGCATTATAATCTCAATTGAATTCTTGCTAAATAAGAGTATTTTTTGAAATCTAACAGATTTCGATTGTAAATAAGAAGAAACGCCTTTGGCGTCCTAATAAGGACGCCAAAGGCGTTTCTGCGATCATGAATCTTCTTCTCTTATGTGACGATACTGCGGTATGCGTACGATAACGGAAGTGCTAATTCCAGGTTGACTATGAATATTGATCCCGTACTCAGATCCAAATAAGAGCTGTAATCTTTCTTGCACATTCTTAATGCCATAGCCGGAACTTTCTTGTTCAACAATACGCGCGATCATATACGGTTCCATTCCGACACCATTATCCTCCACGACAAAAACAATATCCTCACCGTCGAGACTTGCCCGCAGGATGAGTTTACCTCGCCCCTCCCGCTTCAGATCGATGCCATGCATAATCGCATTTTCAACAATCGGCTGTAAAATTAAATGAATCATTTCAAATTGAAATACCTTGTCGTCGGCATCAAATTCTACGTCAAATCTTGAATTGTGCATAGCTAATTGAATATGTATGTATGCTTGAACGTTGGTCCATTCATCTTGAATCGCAATAATCTGCTTCCCTTTATTTAAAGTCGTTCTGTAATAACTAGAAAGGTTATTTACCAAGTCACTAATTTCTTGAGCATCGATTCGCAGCGCTTTGGAATTAATTAAAGATAAAGAATTATATAGAAAGTGGGGATTGATCTGAGCTTGCAGCGCTTTGAGTTCAGCTGACTTTTGCGTGACTTTTGTTTGATATACTTCCGAAATGAGTTGATTAATTTGTTTAAGCATAGAACCGAAACGATCAGTAAGCTGCCCGATTTCATCTTTGGAATTCGTGGATACAACAACCGTAAGATCACCATCTTCCACCATCTTCATTTTGGTATTTAATTTCTCGATTCCTCTTAACAGCGTCTCTGAGAACAAGAAGATTATGATACTGAGGAAAACCATACAGATGAGTACAATGATACCCGTGGCGCTTAAAATATTGCGAATGCCTGTATTGTATTGATCATCGGAAACCAAATAATGCAGGACCCAATCGGTTTGCGGAATATCTTTGTTTATAACAAGGTAGGATTCGCCACCTAAGCTTGCTTTTGAAGTACCACTCCTTGAAAGGGATTGAAGCTGAACATCATCCATCTGCGGGGCATGCTCTGTTAACACCGGCTGATTCTTTTGATCGGTAATAATGATGCCCCTACCTTCATTCATCTTGCCAATGAAATCACCGAAGATTTTATTGTAATCAAACCGGACGTAAAGTTCAGCGCTCACGATTTGAAGATCGATATCGCGAATCACTCGAGTGGCAAACAATTCTCCATCCTCGAACCACCACTTCGTTGACTCGCTGCTCTTTGTCGCTTCATACCAATCCTTATCCTTAACTGCTGAAGAAGGCGTAATGAAGTTTCCTAATTCGGATTGCCGATTCTCAGAATACAACATAATCTCAGTCATATCCCCAACCATATACATTAAATTAAAAAAAATAGGTTCAATTTTATCATTCAACGTCTTAAATTGAGCGTACAAATCCTGATCTGGATTACTCATCAAATCAAGAAGCGCAGGGTGAAATACAATCGATTTCATGGATACATCCTGTCTCTGAAGACGGTAACTAATTTCTAACGCCAGCTTCCTCGCCTCGTTATCCGCGCTTTGCTGAACCTGGCTTTTCAATGAAGCTTTGGAACTTTGATAGGCATACAAGCCCAGTACAATCGTTGGCAGGAAGATAACAATCACATATGAAAGCAATAATTTCTGACGCAGGCGGATATTACGAATAAATTTGAGCAGACTCATCTTCTTCCGTCACCCTCCCGATATTGAATAGGAGTCAGGCCGTTATGCTGCTTAAACATTAAATTAAAATAGGAAGTATTCGCAAATCCAACTGTACTGGCAATATCAACAACTTTAATCGTTGAATCTCGCAGTAGCTCCTTCGCTCGCTCCATACGTACAGCTGTAATATATTTGATTAGGCTTTGACCTGTACTTTTTTTAAAGAGGAAACTTAAATAACTTGGCGATAAAAAGACGCGATTCGCTAAATAGTCAACCCCAATATCATTTCCGTACTCCATCTGGATGAGTATCTGTACATCTTCTATTACTTTGCGGCTTTGATCATCTGTATTCGTTTTAATTTGCAGCAAATGCTCCTGAAAAACGGATAAAATGACTTGCCTCAACTCAGCAATTGAATTGCAAAGTGCGATTCGCTCCAAACCTTCCTTTAGTAAACTGCTGCTTTTTTTGCCTTGAAGCTCTACTACTTTTTTCAATATTTCTGTAAATAAAAGTTTGGCATACATAGAACTAAAGCGCTTACTATTTCTCATACCCGCAATGAGATACTCTATTTGATGCTCGAGTGTACGATATTCATTTCGTGCAATGGAAGTATAAATCTCCTTAAGCATAAGCTCTAACGATTCGTCGTCTATCTGGTCATGAATGCTTTCGGCATCTTTGGAACAAACGACACTTCTATCCATAAAAAACCGAAAATTCATTAACTCTTCCATTTGGGTGAACTCGTCATGAAGCCCCTCTAGCTTATCTACCGGACTACCGACAATAATTAAACATCGCCGATCAAAGCTAGTCTCCAGCCATTCTTTAACCTTTTCTCCATAATTTATAAGCTCTTGCCCGTTAGCACTGTTCTTTGAAGCGGGATCAATAACGACGAGCAGGATGCTTTGGTATTCATTGATATGTAATAAAAGAATCTCATGTTTACTAGTCGATTGAAGAAATTCAAACGCTTCTGTATGATGTTGATCAAAAAAGTGACTTTGCAATCCAATCATAATTAAATACATCCGCTTATTGTCCAGATGATTTAGGCCAGCAAAAGCTGCCCGTTCCTCGTAATGGACGTCACTCTCACGACCTTGAATGAGATCAAACAGGAGCTTTTCTTTCTCATACGCCACTCCTTTATGAAAGCCCTTGATCAGCAACTCGTCCTTCTCTCTCTGAAGTCGTTCGTCATCTAGTATAGAGATTATGGATTGGAATACTTTGAGGAATTCCTTCACATCGATCGGCTTCAAAATATAACTAACCGTTCCAAGTTGAATCGCTTTTTGTGCATATTCAAATTCCCCGTAAGCACTGTAAATAAGCACCTTAAGGTCCGGAATGACTATCTTTGCCTGCTTGATTAACTCTAGACCGTCCATGAAAGGCATGCGAATATCCGTGAATAACAGATCTACATGATGGCCCCTTATATATTCCAGCGCTACTTCCCCATCGTTGGCCTGAGCAACAGAAAAAGGTAGAGCATACTTCTGAATAAGCCATTCAATCGCATCGATTTCAGCTTGTTGATCATCGACTACTAGAATATGATACATATTTTCCTCCTATCCGTTCATCGGGCGGTATTTACTCGCATCCAGAGGATCCTTACTACAAACCAAAGCATAGCACACTAGGCATTCCAATTCATACCATGTTACATTAACCACATGATTTGGTTTCTATTGTCAGATGGATTCTGTTAGATTTCGAAAAAATCTGTTATTTCGATGGAAATGGCATTTACATTACAATGAAATCTATACCGAAAAACTTATTTTCTAAATTTGGGAGGTCTTTGGATGAAGAGAACGTGGTTAGTTCCCACTACCGCTTTACTCACCTTGTCAATTCTATTTACAGGCTGCAGTTCGAACAGTACGAACAACAGTAGCGCTAAGGAAAGCGCAACACCAAATAATACAAAGACACTGGAAGAATCAAAGGCTCCAGAAGCGGTAAAGAAAGTAAAGGTCAGATTATCGTATTGGAACAAAGAAGACAGTGTAAAGGCACTTCTGCAATTATTCAAAGATAAACTTCCCGATATAGATGTGGAGTATCAGTTCATCGATAACAAGACTTACGTAGATGTCATCAAGACACAGCTAGCAGCAGGCGAAGGTCCTGACATTATTGGTGGAGTAATCGACGCAAATACCGTCAAGACAGGGTATTTCGAAGATTTAACAGAACGTTATGCCAGCAAGTATTATGAAACCGGTACGTCCACCGCAACATTTGATAATAAACTGTACGGGTTGCCGCAAGCTAGTTGGTTTAACGGGGTTTACTATAATGTTGATCTATTTGCCAAATATGACCTGAAAATACCAACAACACTTGATGAGTACTTCCAAGTAGCAGACGTGCTGAAGAAAAATGGAATTAAACCCCAAGCGATTGGTCTAAAGAATCCTAACGTAGCAGGCCAGTCCTTCCTTGGTTTGGCCCTCAATGATTTTATCGGCACAGCAGAAGGAAAACAATGGAACGATGATTTTGGTAAAGGAAACTCAAAAATGGTCGATGCGCTGGAGCCTGCTTTGACGACATGGACCGAATACTTGAAACACGGTGTCTTCACCAAGGATATGCTTGGACTTGAAGAAGAACAAGCGATTGACGAATTTACAAGCGGCAAGGCGGCGATGTTCCAAGCAGGACCTTGGTATATGGAAACTTTTAAGCAAAAGGCACCTGACATGAAGATTGATATGTTCCCGAACCTGGGTACAAAAGGCGGCCCGGGTTGGATGGTCGGTGGTCCTGGGGTATCATTTGGTTTGAATGCGAAGTCCAAAGTCAAGGATGCAGTATACAAGGTGCTTGACCTGTTATCCACACCAGAGGGTCAGAATGCTTACTGGGTTGATAATAAAGGAGGTTCCTCTTTTTTGAAAGGGGTTACTTTTGAAATGCCGGCAGAGTACAACGGTGCTCAAGAAGCTTTCAAGGCGGGTAATGTCATGTACCCTGTTAATAATTGGGGCGTTGCTGGTCCTGCTTTCTCAGATTTAGGAAAAGGTATTCAAGAAATCATAGCAGGTACTAAAACGCCCCGCCAAGTGTTAGAAGCGGTAGACAAGAAAGCAGTTGAACTACTGGAGAAATCTAAATAGGTCGTATAAATTACAAGGGGCAAAGCGCTTTGCCCCTTGTACATCCTATAAGCTAAAGGTTGTTGCGCATGAACAAACCAAACTTTTTTAAACGAGAAATCAATTATGTTCTGCTTCTGCTTCCTGCCTTACTTATTTATTGTACCTTTTTCATATTTCCGACGATAAAAACTGCTTTATACAGCTTTACAAATTGGTCGGATGTGCATCCAGTTGTTGTGAAATTTGTTGGTATAGACAATTATATCGCTCTATTTAAAGATTCAATCTATTTGACAGGTATTAAAAATACTTTAATCTATGCAGTACTCGCTATGCTCGGACAGAATTTGCTAGCCATTCCATTAGCGGTCTTTCTCAATAAAAGATTAAAAACAAAAAATCTGCTGCGGGCTGCTTTCTTCCTTCCTACGGTGTTCAGCGTATTAGTTATCGGTTTTCTTTGGAATTTTATGTACTCACCCTCCGACTTCGGCTTGATTAATCAACTTGTAGTTGCTCTTGGCTTTGAACGCATCAATTTTCTCGGAGACCCGCATCTTGCACTCTATTCGGTCATCATCGCCTCCGTATGGCAGTGGGTTGGTTACACGATGGTTATTTATTTGGCCAACTTGCAGAGCATCTCCACAGATTATTATGAAGCGGCGAAGATCGACAGAGCGAGCGGGCTGCAAATGTTCCGCTATATCACGCTACCTCTACTGCTTCCAGCGATCACTTTCAATACGGTTATGGGGATGATAAACGGCATGAAGGTATTTGATATTGTTTATGCCTTGACTGGCGGTGGCCCAGGGTATTCAACGGAAACAATCGTATCACTCATGATCAAGAAAGGGCTCAGTGAAGGTTTCTATAGTTACGGAGCCGCATTCGGTATCGTCTTCGTTATCCTCGTTGGCTTCATCACCTTTATTCACTTTACTCTAATCAAAATGTGGGAGCGGCGGTAATCATGAACCGATATACAAAAGGAACTGCCGTCACGGAAATTCTCTTGCTCGTCTTAGGTGCAATTTTTTTGATCCCTATTTACTATTTGATCATTACGACTTTTAAGACCCCGGCTGATGCGGTCTCTCATCCAATGGGTCTTCCAGTTAACATCACGTTCGTCAACTACGTTCGCGCTTTTAAGGCAATGAACTACATTCATGTGTTAGGAAACAATCTTATCATTACGATTTCCTCGGTTTCGGGTATTGTTATGTTTTCCGCGATGGCTGCATACAGCTTGGTACGACGCACGAGCCATTTCAATCGGATCGTGTTCCTTTTATTCATGGTTGGGATGATGGTACCGTATCAAATGGGGATCTTGGCACTTTATAAACAGGTAGCCCAGCTCGGGCTTATGAATTCTCACACGGGTGTTATACTTATTGAAATTTGTTACAACCTCCCGTTCTCTATCTTTTTAATTAAAAGCTTTATCGGCTCTGCCGTTCCATTTGAACTGGAAGAAGCGGCAAGGGTAGACGGCTGTGGGGTTTGGAGAACATTCTTGCAGATTGTGTTCCCGCTGCTTATGCCGGTAATTGCCACTGTAGCGATTTTGAATACGCTTGGTGTGTGGAATGATTTCATGACGCCGTTGTTGTTCTTGCAATCCCGTTCAAAGGGCGTATTACTCCTAGAAGTATTCCGCAATATTGGGCAATTCTCGACCGACTGGACGAATTTTTTTCCGATGATGCTCTTAGCGGTCGCTCCACTCATCCTGTTCTATATTTTCATGCAAAAATATATCATTAACGGCATCACTTCCGGCTCACTAAAAGGATAAGAGCTTAAAGACATACCATTGGCAACTTAAATTGGTCTTCTGTAGACGGCCTTCTTGAGCCGGTATCGTGACTCGCAAATTTCGCCGTCACTTATGGTTCGCTTCTCCGCACTTTCTCTAAGGGCAAGTTGTAAGGCCATTCCTATACCCGTTTAATGAAGCAGCGAAATATGCGGCATCAAACTAATAACGTGCAGCCCCTGAAATGTGCGCAATCAAATTCGCGATAATCACCCTTCGGTCCACTTCTAATCCCCTTGTATTTAATAAGTAGATGGTCAATCAAAATGTAGGACATTTATCATTTTCGTGACGTAACAACAAGCCCCCTATTCGAGGGGGCATTTTCTTTTTCAGGAGAGATTTAAGAATGAGGATCATCAAGGCACAGCTGGACTTTGACATCCTGCTCCGCGCTGGAGTACTACCGGAGGCACTCCTCCCTATGCTATAACCTATGGGAACATTGTTTCACAAAACTCACCTTAATTAATGAAATACGAAATGCAGACTTTGGCCAGAACGAGTTGTTTGCTGATGTAGCTGGAAAACCATTCAATAACGAGGGGACTACCATTTACGCGGTAATACCAAATAGTGAAATACCATGGGCTAGTTTTATATATTTCTAATACTATAGAAGTCATGCTTCACTTTACTCACAATGATTTTATTTTTTTTATTGCAAATGCAACAAAAATGAGATAAGTTAATACATATTATTTATTGCATTTACAACAAAATACGCCTTAAGGAGTTATTTATGAAGGAAATCCTACGTGAAATTGGAATGATAGCTAGGGCATTAGATTCAATAAGCAATATAGAATTTGCAGAACATGACCTTACAAAAGGGCAATATTTGTACCTTGTTCGAATATGTGAAAACCCAGGAATAATTCAAGAAAAGTTAGCTGAGATGATAAAAGTAGATCGAACAACAGCTTCACGTGCAATTAAGAAATTAGAAATGAATGGATTTATTGAAAAGAAAGAAGACAATCAAAATAAAAAAATAAAAAAACTATTTCCTACAGACAAAGGGGAGACTTTGTACCCTTACATAAAAAGGGAAAACGATCATTCCAATAAGGTCGCATTATCTGGATTCTCTGAGAGTGAAGTAGAACATATATTTATCTTGCTTCAGAGAGTCAGAAAAAATGTAGAAAAAGACTGGGAGTTAGTCAAAAAAGGAAACAAAAGAGAGTATTGATTATTGACTTAGTAAACGGAGGACAAATAAAAATGACCATAAATATAAAAAGGTGTACGTTTGAAGATTTAGAGTTACTTCAAGAAATTAGTGTTGAAACATTTAACGATACATTTCAGAATCAAAACTCACCTGCAATTATGAAAGCTTACTTAGATCATGCTTTTAATTTAAAACAATTAGAAAAAGAATTATTAAATAATTGTTCAGAATTCTATTTTATTTTTTTGAATAAGGAAGTTGCAGGGTATTTAAAGCTAAACTTTAATGATGCCCAATCAGAACAAATGGGTAATGATTCGCTTGAAATCGAGAGGATTTATATCAGGGGGAAATTTCATAAACGTGGACTAGGTAAATACCTGATAAATAAGGCTTTAGACATAGCAAAAGATCAGAATAAAGAAAAGGTTTGGTTAGGCGTTTGGGAAAAAAATGAGAATGCAATTAAATTCTATGAAAAAATGAACTTCGTTCAAACAGGGACTCACTCTTTCTATATGGGTAATGAAGAACAAATAGATTTTATAATGACTAAAACACAGATTTAAAGTGTATCTGTTGGGTGCCGAGCTTTCACTCTAACACGCGGTCGTGGTGCTGTGATAACCAAATACAAAGACTGAATGCCCTAGCAAGATAGCTATATGCATCCAGTCTTTCTTTTTAAAACGTATAATCGTAAAATTTCACTGCATTACTTACGCTAGACCATATATCTGCGCTTTCTCCACCTATATACCAATAAGCAATTCCGGCTAGATTGTTCTTAACGCTTAAGTCGTATTTTGCTATGAATGAACGGCCATCCTCAATCCAGATCGTGTGCTTTATGGACTGCTTCGAATAGTTGGCCACATATTGTCCTAAAGTCTCATTCCATACGGGTTTCATTCCATAGCTACTAATAATCTGATTTTGCTCCGGAAGCGAGATATACTTTGAAGATGAAACCGTACCATTCGGATTCAATGTCCAGTCACGATTATATAAAGGCAGTGCCAATATAACCTTATGGCTGGGTACGTCCTTTAGTACAGTATCCACTGCATGTTGATCAAAAGGAATAGAAGCATTGGGCCCTGGAAGTTTACTCCCGTCATAATGTTCGTCATAACCCATCATCACCATATAGTTCACTTGCTTACCTAGTGCAGCGTAGTCAAAAGCATCTGTCCAATCTGTTCCAAGATCGGGAGAGACGTCTATCGACAGCGTCGCGTTAAGAGCATGCATTTTCTCAGCTAATAATGTAATGAACGAGGTCAAATACTCACGATCGTCAGGGGCTACATTTTCAAAATCAATGTTTAGTCCATCTAATCTATATTTGCTCACTAAAGCTACTAATTGATTTACTGCCGTATTCCTTGTGGCTGCACTCGACAACATTTGATGGGTCGCTTCTTGATCCGATCGATTGCCTACCATCGCCCATATTTTCTTATTATTCTTCTTTGCCCATGTGATCAGCGAAGCATCCGTTGAATCCGTTACTGCGCCTGTACTTCCTACATAATACCACCGTGGTGATAAGGTGTTAACGTTGGATTTCAGAACCGTATTTTCGTATTGTGCCGTCGTCTGCCCATATTGCCAGCCTATAACGATGCGATCCTCGGGCTCATCTTCAAGTTCTGCTGCCCAACTCTCATTTTGCAGCACTCGGTCCATGAGGACGGCCGTTTCCTGTCTAGTAATAGGATCAGAGGGCCGGAAATTCTTGCGATTATCCCCCTTCATTAAACCCAGATCATTTACAGTAGCAACAGCTGATCTTGCCCAGCTAGCAATTTCATTTCGATCATTGAACGAAGTTAGAGCAGAAGTATGGTTTGTTTGCTTTAAAGCTTTGGCCATCCATACAGCCGCTTCCTGCCTGGTAACTGCTTTTGCTGGCGCGAAAGTAGTTGCCGAAGTTCCGTTAGCCAGCTCAAGCTGAACAGCTGCCTGTATCCAGCCGTAATACCAAGCGCTCTTCGCTACGTCGGTATATGGAGAGACTGGACTAACTGTGGGACTTAGCTGTAGCAGACGGTCTAGAACCGTGATGAATTCCGCTCTAGTAATTGATTGAGTAGGTGAAAAGCTTGTCGCCGTTGTGCCGGTTAATATGTTGCGGTGATACAATTCTATGATTTCATTTTTAGCATAACTAGTATCTATATCCTTAAAAGGTGCCTCATCATCAGCCGATATATGTTGAATAAATACTCCAGCTACGAGCACAAAAGCAAGTGTCGTTATAGCAAGTCTAGCTAATATTCTTTTCACGGGCTAGAGATTCCCCCTTGGTTATCAATCTTCGAATTATACCAAGGATAGATGCTATAAACATTGCTAAAATATTGGTAGCGTGTGAAAAGATCAGTTTTTCTGTTTACGAAGGAAAAGACTGATTACCATACCACAAAGTGCCAAAGCCATTGAAATTAGAAACGTATCATGAAATCCTGCGACCATCGCTTGAACATCAACAGCACCTATATTCGTTTGACTCTTATGAGAAGCAATATTGGATGTCAATAATCCAGACATTATTGCAACGGCAAAGGAACCAATAATTTGTTGAGCGGATGCTGTGAGTGGGGTTACACGGCTAATCAAATCTTTTGGGGCTGCCTTAAGTACATGTGTACCGAGCTGCATAGTAGATAATCCTTGACCTAATCCCATAATGGCGAGATAGCTGATCATAACATATACATTTGTATCATTTTGCAAGCGTGTTAAAAGAAAGAGTCCGGTTGATAACAGCACAAGACCAGAGAATACAGGAAGGCGAGCGCCGTATTTATCGAATAATTTTCCACCGATGATCATGCCGACAAAGGATATTATCGCTTGGGGAATGACCATCAATCCAGATTCGAAAGAAGAAAAACCTCTGACCAGTTGCAAAAATAGAGGGATTAACAGAATCGAGCCAAATAAGGCGAATTGATTAATCCAGGTCAGAATCATACCTTTACTAAATTCAAACGAACGGAAAGAACGAAGCTCCAATAACGGTTCTCTTTGGCGCAGCTCCACAAAAATAAACAGAGTAAGCGTAATGATGGCGAACATAAGAGTAATAAGCGTATATTTGTCACCCCATCCGTCTACTCCCCCTCTGTGAACCCCGAACACCAAGCTAGAGAACGCTAGCGGAGATAAAATCACACCCCAAATATCCAGATTGACCTTTTTCCCTTTCTCTGTAACCGGAAGAAACTTAATGCCAACGATCATCGCAATAACACCAATCGGAACATTAATAAGGAAAATCCAGTGCCAGCTTGCGTATTCCAACAGCCATCCTGACAGTACAGGGCCCAGCACAGGCGCAATCAACATCGGTAGTCCGAGCAAGCCCATAATAGACCCTCTTTTATCAGGAGGTGCAATTTTGAAAGACATTGCCATGCCGATTGGAGCAATCATCCCTCCTCCTAACCCCTGTATTACGCGAAAAATAATCAGCTCTGTCGGTGACTTTGCCAGTGAGCATAATACGGAACCCATTGTAAACAATACAATTGAAGCTAAAAAGACTCTTTTAGCCGTAAATTTATCCGAAAACCAACCGGCTAATGGGATAACTACAGATAACGCTAGGGTATAACCAGTAATCGCCCACTGAATGGTCTTTAAGCTGGTTGCAAAGGTTTTTTCAAGTTGTGGAATAGCTACGTTCATAATAGTACTGTCGAGCATAACTAATAACATCCCTGTTATTAGTGCCAGAATTACTGGGAGTATTGCCTTTATGGAGAATTCTTTTGTGACTGGCTGGGATATTTTCACTTCTGGATTCATCATGTTCTATACACATCCTCTTAGATTTTTTCAACAAAATTTCTATCAGGAACTTCCTCACTAATCCGCCCCGCCTTTTAACTAACACTGTAAGATTAATATAGCACCGGAATAATAGACTGTAAACAGAAATATCTAACGGTGTAAGATTATCATCTGATCGCTTCAACTGTTCAAATGTGACGCATATTAATCTAACGCTGGTAGACCAACCCTCGTAGATGGATTAAGATAAAGGAAGATAGGAACAGGAGGTCATTTCGATGAGAATCAAAAATCTACAAATCACCGAACAAGATATAATTAAAGCTTCTTGGGAGCTGTTAGATAATGTCGGTATAGAGGCTTTCAGTATGAGGAAATTAGCAGAACTACTAAATATACAAGCTGCATCACTTTATTGGCATTTTAAGAGCAAACAGAGTATTTTTCAGACACTTGCCAATGAAGTAGCAAAAGAAACCCTACAATCTGCCTCTCTCGAAGGGGAATGGAATGATCAATTGTTTCATTTTGCGGACCAAATTCGAGGTGTTTTACATAAATATCCTTGTTCCGCTCAGCTCTTGATGAGAACATTACCTTCGGAACCAGACTATCTAGCTTTGCTGAATACGTTGCTACAGATTGTGGAGCCGCTGCCTTTAACCGACAGTGATAAGTTCTCTATAATCTCAAGCGTGTTAAACTATGTGATCTCTTTCGAATTGGACAAGTATGAACAGGATCGAATTGACGTAGCCATGAAAAATGGAGTCCTCGGGGATGCTAGAGAGGTATTTAAACAATCCCTTGAGCGCTTAAACGGAGAGGGTCCTAATGTTATAAAGCGGATGTACGAGAACAATATCTTCAATGAAATAGGCTCTGACAAGATGTTTCACACAGGTCTGAAAATATTAGTGCGGGGTATAGAACAGTTGGCCAATGCGTAGCAAGAAATGCAGTAAGGGCATCCCAGTAGCCAATTCCGGCTTTTGGAATGCCCTTACTCTTTAAAGAGCCCGAAATAAAAGCTCCCCTTTTGACTTAATATATCGATACATCGCTCCACACACCACTAATATCAACATTCCAAGACCTAACAAAACGAGATTACTATTCAGATCGGCTAGAAGAAGACTCAAACCGAAAGGAATCAGTAAGCTTATAAACCCTATCAATAACGCCACTAAGACGGATGCGCTTTGTTTGACTACCGATACTTCATTTGTCCACTCCAGTTTAGGTAACTTCAAGTTAACGAGCACACCTATCATTGCAGTAAGGCAAGCATATAAGACGGGAATAACCAGTAATAACAAGCTTTCCATCCATCCGGTACCTAGAGATATCATGAGGAGCACACTACTGACAACTACAATCGGCACGGTAATCGTAAGATTCACTGCGATTTTACTTAGCAATATCGTTAATGTCGGCACAGGTGCGCTTTTTAAAATCCAAATATTATTACCTTCGAGCGATATGGAACTGGATGTCGTACAGCTTAAAGTTACAAAAACGGAAACAAACAGTGGAGCCAGCCGATTCAGATAATTTGAAAGCTCTGGTATCTCAACGAGTTGTCCTAGTTGCTCTGCACTAACGAACAGTAAAGCGATCGCCAATACAAGTAACATAACCATTCCTATACTCGTGTTGAGTACATATATAGAAGAACTAAAATAGCGACGCAGCTCTTTTTTATACAATGTGTAAAGCGGTGAGGATACTGTAAGTGATTTCATTTGATATTTATTGTTTGAAAAAGAAGTCGTAAGACCTGTGTGTATCGCTTTATATTTACTGCCAAGTACCATGGTAAACAGCATAAAAGAAATCAGCGAAATCGCAATAAACAGTACTAAGGAATCCATTTGAAACGAGCAAACCGCATTTACATACATAAGCGTCAAAGGATACAAATTGTATATTTGATCAGCGATTTGAGCGCTCATATCCGCAAGTAATTGTGGATTATTACCATTTATTTGACCTGAACCAACAATTAAAGCAATAATTACAACAAAAGTTAGGATGAGAGTTATTATACGACTTCCTTTAAATCTTGAGGAAACCCAGCTGATCAGAGCACCTATAATCGTTGCAGCAATGATCGGCACTAATGGAATAAATAACAGCGTAATCAAAAAATACAAATAATATAGAACGCCGGGATTCAGCTTTATTGCATAAACAATGCCTGCAGGTACCATCACCATCAAAGAGAAGAATAGGTTTAACACATAAAGCTGAGCCACCCGACTTGCTACAATATGACTCGTTTTGATTGGCAGCGACATTACGAGATCGTAGTCTTTGGAGCCGAATAATACACCACTTGCCTTATAAATCGTTGTAAAAAATCCGATTAAGCAAGTAACTGCCATCATTATCGCAAGCAGCAGCTCTGGCCGGCCAATCTGTTCAAGGGTCTCTGCTATCATATAGCTATAACCAAATGAAACCAGAGCCATCATGACAACTCCAATTAGGATCCCGATGCTCAGCCAAAGCATTTTGCGTCTTTTTTTCACATCATGTGTATGCAAGGCCTTATTTAACCCAAAGGAAGAAATCAGCTGAATCTTCGTCAATCTCCAGATATTAATCATGCTTAATCAACTCCAAAAATACATCTTCAAGGCTACTGTCACCCTTCACCTCTTCTGTCTTGCCGTGGGTGATCAACTCACCCGCTTTAATAATGGCAATCTTATTGCAAAGCTTCTCGGCCACATCCAGTACATGCGTCGAAAAAAAGATCGCACTGCCCTGACTGCAAATCTCCGTCATGGTTTTTTTTAGCGTGTGTGCCGCTTTTGGATCAAGTCCCACAAAGGGCTCATCCAGCACTAATAACTTCGGTTTATGTATTAGTGCTGAGATGATCGCGAGCTTCTGTTTCATTCCATGAGAATACGAGGAGATTAAATCCCCCAAATGAGATGTAATTTCAAATTCATCACCATATTTCTTAATCAACAACTCCCGATCTGCTTTCGATACACTAAAAAGATCACCAATAAAATTCAAGTATTGAATGCCTGTCAGATGATCGTATAGATCTGGATTATCTGGAATATACGCAGTAATCGCTTTGCAGGCTAAAGGATCTTTTTTGATAGAATATCCACCAATTTCGATGTCCCCCTCCTCAAAATCAAGAACACCTACCACTGCCCGAATTGTCGTTGTTTTCCCCGCACCGTTATGACCAATAAAGCCATAAATATCGCCTTTCTCAACCACTAAATTCAAGTCATTTACTGCCTTCTTACCACCCTTGTAGCTCTTGGTAAAATGTTTTATTGTCAGCATTTGAGCACTCCCTTTCCGTTCATGTACGTATTAGTAACTTTCATCATGTAATCAATGCCTACCGTTTCATACGTTGTTAGGATAGTTTTACTATAGTACGTTTATCTTGTCCATTTAGTTCATACCTTCATATAAATAAATTTTTCTTTATAAAAAACGAAAAAGAGGGGTTCTCCCCTCTCTTATATAATCCTATTCCATTCGTTTATACGTACTTATGGATCGTTGCGAGCAGTTGATCAGCTACATAGTCAACTCCGTAAGCAAGTTGATTGTGATCGAAGCGTATTTTCATAAAACTCTCATCTGTATCAAGCGCATCGGCGAACAACCCAGCTAAACCACGTGCCTTGCGATCAATCTGCAGAAGTAATTCAATGCCATCCTCATTTGGAAAGAAAATGATTTCTAATTCGTCTAGTTGGTTCCGGAACTGTGAGGGGGGAACGAATTCAAATTCTTGAACAAAATCTAAGCCATTGATCCTGCCATAGCGCGGTGAATATTCACAATTCACTTCACGAATACGGAACCCGAGCTGATTCATCGCATCCAAAATAATAGCACAATATGGATGAGGGCCTACTTGAAGATAATCCTGATCCTTCGGATCAATTGCCTCTTTAATATCAAGTCCGGTTTGAATCCAAACCGGCGATCTACCTAATGTCACTGGCGTTATCGCCGGAAGCTGGAATGAGACGGGAAATTCATAGACCTGCTCAGCATCTACTTTGAATTTACTTGCTAACAGGAATTTGGATATCGTCGCTTCCACTTCCATCTTCTTATCATTCAGCTCTTTCAAATAACGCGTCTTAACGAATGCGTAGACGTCATCGACCTCCTGATCCACTCGCCCGCCTTGAATTTGGACGGTACCACTGATCGTATCACCTGCGTTCACGAAATCTTGATGGAGTATGAGATCTACCTTAGCCGCTCCAATTCCGGCGCTCGCGAGCATTCGTTTAAACATTGACATTGTAATGAATTCCCTCCCTAATATTTGCATATTTAAGGATACGAAGGGAACCATCTCCGGTTTCATTTTAGAACAGTATATACCGTGTTACTAACAACAAAAAAGCATCCGCACCCAAAATTGGGGTCCGAATGCTTCTTTTAATCATAAAGTCTACGCTGTCGCGAACTGACTATTATATAATCGTGCGTAATATCCGCCGCTGGCTAGGAGCCCCTCATGCGTACCACTCTCCACAATATCTCCATCCTTCATGAAAAGAATGAGATCCGACTCCCGAATCGTTGACAATCGGTGGGCAATCACAAAGCTGGTCCGACCAGCGATCATAGTCAGAAAAGCTTTCTGAATTCGTACCTCAGTCAATGTATCAATACTGCTTGTAGCCTCATCTAAAATAAGCATAGGCGGATCTACAAGCATTACTCGTGCAATGGTAAGCAGCTGCTTCTGTCCTTGGGAGAGATTATCCCCTGAGCCACTGACCTTCGTATCATACCCTTCAGGCAGACGTTTAATAAAGCTATGCGCATTAGCCGCTTTAGCAGCAGCGATGACTTCTTCCTCTGTAGCCCCAGGTTTTCCATAAGCAATATTATCTCTGATCGTGCCCCCAAAGAGCCAAGTATCCTGCAGCACCATCCCAAAATTACGTCGCAGGCTGTCACGGGTAATTGTCTTAATATCCACACCATCTATCTTGATGGACCCACGGTCCACATCGTAGAAACGCATGAGCAGGTTTACCAGCGTTGTCTTCCCCGCTCCAGTCTGACCTACAATCGCAACTCGGGTACCGGGCTTTACTTCTAGACTGAAATCGTTAATCAAGGGACGTTCTGGATGATAAGAAAAGGATACTTTTTCGAAGGTAATGGTTCCTTGACTTGTGCTCATGATTTTGGCGTCCTTAGAATCAGCAGGTTCTGGCGTTAGATCGAGAATGGCGAAGATCCGCTGTGCAGAGGCAGTTGCCGATTGAAGCTGTGTAATCACACCAGTTATTTCATTAAAAGGCTTAGCGAACAAGTTGGAGAAGATCAAGAAACTGGATAGATCCCCTACCGTGAAATGACCCTGAATTACCATAACACTACCGATCATAGCTATGACTGAGAACGTAACGTTATTTACTAGCCGCGTCGTCGGATTAGATAAGGAGCCATAAAATTGTGACTTCACACCGGTCTGGTATAACGTCTCGTTTTGATCTTCAAACTGAGACATTGCACGTTCTTCATAATGATAAGCCGTGACTACTTTTTGCCCGCCGATCATTTCCTCCACATAGCCATTGAGACCACCGAGAATCTTGGCCTGCTCTTTAAACATCTTTTGAGATCGTATCGTAATAAATCTGGCCACAAAAAAGGTAGCGGGGGCTGACAAAAGAACTACTAAGGTCATCAGAGGACTGATGTACATCATAAGCACAATTGCCCCAACAATGGTGATGATCCCTGTAAGCAGCGTGGAGAAGCCTTGCAGCAGTCCATCAGAGACAGCATCCATATCATTAACAAAACGGCTGATACTGTCGCCTTGCGGGTGGTTGTCGTGAAATTTTAAAGGCAACACATTTAATTTATCAAAAAGCTCCCGCCGTAAGTCATATACAGTCCGGTAGGCGATTCGATTTGTCAGATAGGTAAGGAGCCATCCAAAAAAACTGCCGACAATATATACCGCTGCCAGAATCAAAAGCAGTCTAAGTACGGCGTCAAAATCCACTTCTCCCGGTCCGATCATAAAATCAATGGCTTTACCGATAAGAAGTGGTCCGATTAAACTAGCAATCACACTAAGTAATGCGCATATAACCGCCCCAATAGCTATTTTTCTATAATGTCCTGTATATACAATTAGTCTCTTCCAAATGTTGTTTTTGTTCATTGGCCCGACTCCTCACTCGATAGCTGGGACAGGCAGATTTCTTTGTACACTTCGCAACCACGCATCAGTTCCTCATGGGTTCCGACGCCGGCAATCCGCCCTTCCTCAAATACCATGATTTTATCCGCTTGCCTTACAGTGCTCACCCTCTGCGAGACAACTAGTAGGGTCATTTGCTGACTGCTCTCTTTGAGCGCTTTACGTAGAGCCGCATCAGTAGCGAAATCCAGCGCACTGGAGGAGTCATCCAGGATAAGAATCGACGGCTTACCCACCACTGCACGAGCTATGGTTAAGCGCTGCTTTTGCCCCCCGGATAAATTAAGTCCACCACGTGATACCTGCGTATTCAATCCTTCAGGCAATTTACGAATAAACTCTTCCGCCTGAGCAACAGAGGCTGCTTGCATGATTTCTTCCTCGTTTGCGTTTTCCTTCCCCCAACGAATATTCTCAGCGATTGTTCCAGTAAATAACACTGCTTTTTGCGGCACAATCCCTATTTTCTCACGAAGCTGATGCAGCTTATACTCTCTGACATTCACTCCATCCACTTTAACTTCACCTTGCACTGCATCATAAAAACGTGGAATCAAGTTCACAAAAGTAGATTTACCAGAACCCGTACTGCCAATCAGCCCCACAGTTTCTCCGCGGTTAATGACTACCGAAATATCCTCTAATGCCAATTCTCCTGTTGTATTATAACCAAACGATACATGATCGAATGATATGGCAGGAGCGGTATAATCAGGTTCAGGTTCAGTCATCACGACATTCCCTTCCTCGGACACGGATGCTTTGACACTCAGCACTTCATTCACACGATTGGCAGAGGATGAGGCTTTTGTAAAAATAATGACCAAGTTGGAGACCACAATAAGCGCCAGTAAGATTTGAGTGACGTAATTGATAAAGGCAATGATCTCACCTTGAGACAATCGCCCTCCATCAATGTGAATTCCACCTACCCATAAAATAGCTATGATCGCCGCGTTTACTACAAGTGTCGTCATAGGTCCAAGTAAAGCGGAAATCCGCGAGACCCGGATCGCTGTAGTGGTTAAATCCTCAGATGAAGCATCAAAACGTTCTTTTTCCGTACGTCTCTTTGCAAAAGCACGAATGACTCGAATCCCCGACAAATTCTCACTAAGAACGAGCGCAAGGGCATCCAGCTTCTGCTGGTATTTTCGATACAAAGGCGCACTTCGAGTGATGATAAAATACAAAATAATACCAAAAATCGGCGTTGCCGCTATTAAAATCAGCGATAATCTGAAATCCAAAATCATGGACATTATGATTGCCCCGATACAGATAAACGGCGCACGAATAACCAGGCGAATCAGCATAGCGACTGCAATCTGCAGCTGGTTTACGTCATTGGTAATCCGGTTAATTAGCGTAGGCGTGCCGAACGTATCCAGCTCAGCGTACGATAAAGATGTAATATGTTTGAACAGTTTATTACGAAGTGTCGTGCCGAATCCCTGAGATGCTCGTGCTGCATAGTATTGGCACACCATGGAGCAACCGAAACCAAGCAGTGACATCAGAACCATTAGGCCACCCATGCGGTAAACATAGGCGCTGTCATGATTACCAACCCCGTTGTTGATGATCAATGCGACAATGGTAGGCAAAATCAGCTCCAGAATCGCTTCCATCAGTTTGAAGATTGGACCGATGATCGCTTCTTTTTTGTACGGCTTTAAATATACTGCAATTTTGAACAAATTCATCCACACCCAACCTAAGAAGTATTTAACCACTTGAAATATGTATAAGAACAGTTATGATTATGGCATATCTACTCATATATTAATAATATTGGATTCGTATCGCTCCCATACGATTAACATATCTCAAGTTCGGAGGATTCTTTTATGGATATTAGACAACTTAAATATTTTATGGCGATAGCTGAGGAAGGACAGATTACATCCGCGGCCAGAAAGCTGCAAATGGCCCAGCCTCCGCTGAGCCAGCAGCTAAAACTCCTGGAGGAAGAACTCGGTGTAAAGCTAGTGGAACGAGGTCCACGCAGCGTGCAGCTCACTGAAGCTGGAGCCATTTTGCGGGACCGTGCCCAACAAATTCTGGAGCTGGCAGATTCCACTGCCCGTGAGCTCACTGATTTTGTCAAAGGTTTAAAAGGAACCCTAGCCATTGGTACAGTTTCTTCCTCTGGAGCTACGTTGCTTCAAGATCGGCTATGTGAGTTCCACAAAACGTATCAAGGTGTGAAGTTTGAGATTCATGAAGGAAATACCTTTAGAATCATTGACCTCTTGAGTAAAGGTATTGTCGAAGTCGGGATTGTTAGGACACCCTTTAATGCTACAAATTTAGAATGTCTTTACACACAGGCTGAGCCTATGATTGCCGTAATGACGCCAGAGTATGACTGGAAAACAGATGAAAACTTCGTTGAGATCGGTGAATTAAAAGATAAGCCGCTCATTATCTACCGCCGTTTTGAGCAGCTTATCCGGGAAACCTGTCTTGAGAATGGTTTTGATCCGCTGATTTTCTGTATGAATGATGATGCGCGAACAACACTGCTCTGGGCAAACGCTGGTCTTGGCATCGGAATCATTCCCAAATCCGCTTTCGAATTAACGAGTAATCGGAATTTGATCTATAAAGAAATCAGTAGTGAATCACTACGCACGCGGGTCGCCGCCGTCTGGATCAAGGATAAATACTTATCATCACTAGCTTCTAAGTTTATTGAAAGCTTTAAGAATGGTTAAGAATCTTCGCTATTTATTCACTTGTTGTTGAACTAGTCTATCCTCTTCTTCTTTAATACGACTAATATCAATTCGTTCAAACAACAATTGTAAATCAGTAATCTGTTGGTAAGGGGGCACCGAGCAAGGCTGCCAATTCGGTAGTTCTAACGACAGGAACCCCCTGATCTTGTCACATGAGAACGGCAGAAACGGATGCAGCAAATTCGCTAGGTTCGCAATAATTTGCACACATGTGTATATTGCAGAATCACAAGAAACCTGATCCTCTTTTATCTGTATCCATGGTTTTTGCAGATCGAAATACTGGTTTGCCTTGCGCACGTAAGAAAAAATATACTCCAGCGCATCTTTTATATTCCCAGCCTCAATAAGCCGCCCTGATTCCAGATACAAGAGGTCAATGTTGTCCCTCCACCCCTTATCCAATTGCCCATTCGGCACTTTCCCTTCATAAAACTTATCTACAAAAGCCAATGAACGATTTACAAAGTTACCAAATGCTCCAAGCAGCTCTCCATTATGGCTATAAATAAACTCTCTCCAGGAAAAATCCGTGTCCCGCTTCTCGGGTCCATTGGCAATTAAGAAATAACGAATAGAATCTGGCTGATACCGCTCTAAAATATCAGGTACCCAGACCGCCCAATTTCGGCTAGTGGAGAACTTCTGCCCTTCAAGGGTTAAATATTCGCTAGATATAATCCTGTCCGGTAAATGCAAACCTCCTGCTCCTAATAACACAGCCGGCCATATTAAGGTGTGAAAAGGAATATTGTCTTTACCATGGACATAATAAGCGGTAATCTTCCCTTTATTCTCTAACCAAAAATCCTCCCAGCTTCCTCCGGACTGCGCAGCCCACTGCTTACTGGCTGATAGATAACCACTTACCGCCTCAATCCAAACATAAATTTTTTTATCTTCAAATCCAGCCACAGGGACATCTACACCCCAAGACAAGTCTCTTGTTACCGCGCGGTCCTGCAGCTCTTCTTGTAAATAACGTTTGGTCAGTTTAATAGCGTTTTCTCTCCAAAATTGTGCTTCCTCTACATATTCCGTTAATTCAGACTGAAAATTAGATAAGCTAAGATAATAATGTTCTGTAGGCCGTTCTGTTGGCGTACTCCCACATAATTTGCAGACTCTCTCTAACAAATCGGCAGGATCTAGAATCGTAGAACAATAATCACATTGATCCCCTCGTGCTCGCTGGCCACATACCGGACAAGTCCCTTCTACATATCTATCTGGCAAAAAGCGCTGATCTACCTCGCAGTAACATTGCGCAATGGTTTTATTATATAAATGACCATTCTCTAGCAGCTTTGTAAACAACTCTTGCACGACCTTATGATGCTGCGGTTGATCCGTTCGAGTATATAGATCATAACTAAATCCCAGCTGTTCAAAACACTTCAGAAACTCTTCATGATATCTGCTCGCAAAGGCTCCGGGCGTAATTCCTTCATTCGCAGCCTGAACCGCTACGGGTGTGCCATGGCAATCACTGCCTGATACATATAATACGTTATCCCCTTTGGAGCGAAAATATCGTGCCAGCACATCCCCAGGCAACACACTTGATAATCTCCCAAGATGTAAAGATCCATTCGCATACGGCCAAGCACCACCTATAAACACATTACTCATTAACCTTCTCCTCCTTTTTTTAGACAACAAAAAAACTCCCGTCCACAAAGGACGAGAGTTCTACTCACGTGTTACCACCTAATTTTATAAATGCCTCATGACATTTACCTCTTCAGGTACGACGTTAATTAACGTTTATACCCTAGCACTGTAACGGATGCAGGTTCCGGCGCAGCCTACAACCCATAAGGTTTCGATGCGCAGCTCTGAGACCATATTCCCAAGGGTTTTCTTTACTCCTTTTCAGCGACCGGAGCTCTCTGTTGAAAGAATTGCCGTGGTACTCTTTCTCTTCTTTGCTTTTACATATTCAAGTTACTGGAAATAATACTTAATTTATCGAGTAATGTCAATGCATAAGCTCAAACATAATGAATTCGCCATAATTCCCATGAAAAAGACCACCCAATCATAATACAATTGGATGGTCCCTGTACTTTATATTATTTCATGATTTTACAAATATCATTGGTGAATTGAACAGGATCACTAACTTGCAATCCTTCGATCAACAGGGCTTGGTTGTACAGCAAGTTCGTGTATAAACCGAGCTTCTCTTTATCGTTCTCAGCTGCCGCTTTCAAGGACTGGAATACTTCGTGATGAATGTTGATTTCGAGTACCTTGTCCGCTTGAACCTCTTGCCCATTCGGCATCGATTTCAGGATTTTTTCCATCTCGATCGTCAGTTCACCTTCTGCAGAGAGGCATACCGGATGCGTCTTCAAACGTTTGGAAGCTTTAACATTCTTCACTTTGCCGGACAGGATGTCCTTCATCGCTTCAAAAAGCTCCTTGTTTTCGTTCTCTTCCGCTTCCGTTGGCTTGTCCGCTTCGTCAGCTTCGATTCCCAGATCACCACTGGATACGGATTTAAATTCTTTTTCCTTATACGACTGGATCATCTTGATCGCAAATTCATCAATATCATCAGTGAAGTAGAGAATTTCATACCCTTTATCCGATACCAGCTCGGTTTGTGGGAGCTTTTCGATTCTGTCGATCGACTCTCCGGATGCATAATAGATGTACTTCTGATCTTCTGGCATTCTTGATACATATTCGTCCAGTGTTACCAGCTTCTTCTCCTTGGAGGAGTAGAACATCAGTAAGTCTTGAAGTGTATCTTTGTGCATTCCATAATCATTGTACACACCGAATTTAAGCTGTCTGCCAAAAGCATTATAGAACTGCTCATATTTCTCTCTTTCATCCTTCAGCAAGCTTTGCAGTTGGCTCTTCACTTTATTCTTAATATTCTTAGCGATCAAGGTCAGCTGACGGTCATGCTGGAGCATCTCTCTGGAGATGTTCAGCGAAAGATCCTCTGAATCTACCATACCTTTTACAAAGCTAAAATAGTCAGGCAGCAGATCTGCACATTTGTTCATGATCAATACACCGTTGGAATAAAGCTCAAGACCTTTTTCATATTCCTTTGTGTAATAATCAAAAGGTGTATTTTCTGGGATGAACAGGATTGCATTATATACTACAGCACCATCGGCACTGATATGAATATGTTTAAGCGGTTTGTCGAAGCCGTAACGTTTCTCTGCATAGAAGTTATCGTAATCTTCTGTGGTCAGCTCGCTTTTGTTCTTCCGCCAGATTGGTACCATGCTGTTTACGGTTTGTTCTTGAACAACTTCCTCAAACTCGTTTTCTGTGCCTACTTTTGGCTTTTGCTCCTTCACGTCCATCTTAATTGGGAAACGGATGAAGTCGGAGTATTTTTTAATGATGGATTTCAGGCGATATTCTTCCAGATATTCATCATATTGATCTTCTTCGGTATTCTCTTTAATCTTCAAAATAACATCAGTACCCACAGAATCCTTCTCGACAGACTCCAGAGTATAGCCGTCAGCGCCCTTAGACTCCCATTTAAAGGCCTCGTCGCTGCCTAGTGCCTTACTGATCACTGTAACGTCATCTGCCACCATAAACGCAGCGTAGAAGCCAACACCGAACTGTCCGATGATATTATGACCATCTTTAGCTTCATTCTCTTTTTTAAAAGCAAGCGATCCGCTCTTCGCGATCGTTCCTAAGTTATTCTCCAGTTCCTCTTGAGTCATCCCGATCCCTGTATCGGAAATCGTCAAGGTTCTGTTCGCCTTATCAGCACTCACTTTAATATAGTAATCCTCTTTGTTGAAGACCAGGCCTTCATCAGCTAATGCTCTGTAATAGATCTTATCAATCGCATCACTTGCATTGGAAATCAACTCGCGCAGGAAAATTTCTCGTTGGGTATAAATGGAGTTAATCATCATTTCCAGCAATCTTTTCGATTCGGCTTTAAACTCTTTTTTGGCCATGAATAAATAAATCTCCTTTCAAAATAACCTTCTTGTACAACACTCTATGATTAGCACTCTTCTTAGATGAGTGCTAATTCTTCTTTTTATATAACATAAACTGATTTTGAATGTCAATATTTATAGCGACTTTCATTAAATAATGCTACCTTTCGCTAACGATTCATTCACAAGTAACATTTGCGTTAGAAATTGCAACGGCTGGGACTTCCATTTCTTAGGATGCATCAGAAGCTGCAGATCAAAGTGAATTTCCGGATGTGCGAAGGGCAGCTCGGCCAAGTTCCCCCGCTCAATTTCTTCCTCTGCCACGATTTTTGGTAGCAGGGCAATTCCCAGACCATTCATTACACAACGTTTGATCGCTTCTAGATTCGAAAGCTCAAAGCCTATGCGGAATATAATGCCGTGATCCTTTAACAGATTCTCGAACAGACTCCGATAAATACAGCTTTCTTCAGAAACAATTAATTCACAGTTATTTAGATCCTGTAAGCTTACTATATCCTTCCGGGCAAGTGGATGATTAATGGGGGCGATCAATACAAGCGGTTCGTCTCTAATGATCGTACGATCAAGTAGAGAATCCGTAGTGGTACGATCAAGCATCAAGCCGATGTCCACTTCCCCGTCTTTTATTTTGGCCACAAGACTAGCTTCCTGCATAGTTTGTAGATGGATATCAAGTTTCGGGAATTTCGTCCTCAACTGCTGTAGGTAAGGGGGCAAGTAGAATGCGGCTAATGAATCTATTGTCCCAATTGTTAGCGTGCCTCCTATTTGCTGGGCGATGGTTTCTTTAGAACGATCATACAGATCCAAAATCTCCACGAATAGCTTCAATAGCTCTTCTCCAGGCGGGGTAAGACGCAATTGGCGACCATGCCGTTCTATTAAAGGGACTCCGTATTCCTTCTCTATCTTCTGTATTTGCATCGTAACACTCGACTGGGCATAACCTAGCTCTTCAGCAGCACGTGTAAAGCTCTGACGTTTAGCTACCTCGCGGAATGTTCGTAAATAGGTTAAATCCATAACCTCACCCTAACATCAATATTTTTGATGATACACATCATTTATTATAGCTAACGACGATGCAACATTCCATGGTAAAGTGTATGTAGAGGAATTAAAATATTTTGGAGGCCGATAATTTATGCTTACAGAACAACAGATTTATGGAATTTATGTCCCCGTGGTCACCCCGTTCAATGCTGCTGGTGAAGTCGATCTGGATTCGTATCAGCGTTATGTAAAGAACCTTATTAACAACAGCATACAAGGTCTGGTCGTTAATGGAACCACCGGTGAATCGCCAACTGTAACCGTAAATGAAATGCAGCTTCTAGTAAACACTTCTCGTGAGCTTTTACAATCTACATCTATCCCCTTAGTAGTCGGTACAGGAACCAATGACACAGCTTCTACGGTAGCTCGCACAGAGATCGCAGCTAACCTTGGTGCGGATTGCGCACTAGTAGTCGTCCCTTATTATAGTCGTCCATCACAAGAGGGCATCATTGCCCATTTCCGCAAAGCGGCAGAAGTAGGTATTCCGATCATGGCTTATGACATTCCAAGTCGTACGGGTACTGCTATGACCCTAGATACTGCACGTACAATCCTAGAAATGAATCATGTTGTCGGATTAAAAGACTGCTCTGGTAGCACCAAAATGGTTACTGAGCTAGTTCGTACAGGTAGCAAACCTGTGCTTGGCGGCGACGATTCACTCTTTTTTGAAATGCTTAGCTCCGGGGCAGCTGGTGGTATGCTTGCTACTGCGAACGTTTATCCAGCAGAATGTATCCGTATATACGAAGCCTTCAAATCGGGTCAATTCGACTTATCCAAAGAAAACTTTGAACAACTACTGCCGATCATCCGTCTCTTGTTCAAGGAATCGAACCCCGCTCCAATCAAATGGATGCTTAGCCAAAATGGCCTAATCAATTCGGATACGCTTCGCCTCCCAATGACTTCCATCAGCACAGCGCTTCAGCAAGAGCTTGGTTCTTATATTCAGGACAACGCGATTGAAGCGACTGCATAACTATAATAACAACAGCCGTTATACAGTGGGAACTGTGTAGCGGCTTTTTTGTAATGAATCTAACGTCGAAATCGCTCTCATCGAGAAGATCAGCAATAACTTTTTCGATATTATTCTAACTATTCTTCTGATTCTATCGACAGTGTATATAGTTTAGTATCGTCCACAACATCACCTCTGTTTTTAAATAAAAGAGTATCACCTATTAACTTACCGCAGCATCAAAAAACAAAAAAAACCATCAGATTTCTCTGACGGTTTTGAGATCTTACTATATAAAACGTCTAGCGTTCAAAACAACTTATCTGCTGCTCGAAGTTTGCTGTCTTCCCTTGGTGAACCACTCAGACTTTGGCTTTAGTGGAGGGTTGGACTTAGGCTTTGCTTTGGCAGGTTTAGATGCCGCTGGCTTTGACCCCGCAGGTTTAGCTGTAGAAGGTCTAGAGGTCGACGGTTTTGAAGAGGCAGATCTCGAACCTGACGGTTTCGAAGATCGTTCTGTCTTCATCTGCGTTTTACGAGACATCGGATACGGGTGATCCTTCACTTCAGGAATCGATTTTCCGATCAATTTCTCAATATCTTTAAGGAACGGAAGCTCTTCAGATTCACAAAAAGAGATTGCAGTCCCGCTTAAACCCGCTCTACCCGTACGACCAATTCGGTGCACATAGGTTTCTGGAATATTAGGCAAGTTAAAGTTGATTACATGAGACAACTCATCAATATCGATTCCTCGCGCGGCGATATCCGTAGCTACTAGCACACGGGTTGCACCACTTTTAAAATTCCGCAATGCATTCTGACGATCATTCTGCGATTTATTGCCGTGAATGGCTTGTGCAGAAATGTTCACTTTTGCTAGATCACGAGTAACACGGTCTGCACCACGTTTAGTACGAGTAAACACCAGCGCAGAAACGATTGATTTATCCTGTAATAAAAGATTCAATTGGTTTTGCTTGTTTCCGTTCTCTAACAAATAGATCGATTGTTCGATTCTGTCCGCAGTAGATGACACGGGTGTGATTTCTACTTTTACTGGATTTACAAGCAAGGTTTTGATCAATTTGGAGATCTCAGTAGGCATCGTTGCCGAGAAGAACAGCGTTTGTTTTTTCGTTGGCATTTTGGCGATAATCCGCTTTACATCATGGATAAAGCCCATATCTAGCATACGGTCAGCTTCATCCAAGACAAGAATTTGGACATACTGTAAGTCCACACGTTTTTGATTGATCAGATCGATAAGTCTACCTGGTGTAGCAATTAGAATATCAGCACCTTGATTCAGGGCACGCTCTTGTACTTTCTGTGATACACCACCAACGATGGCAGCAGAGCGGATATCTGTATATTGGCTATACGCTTTTATGTTATCAGCAATTTGAATCGCTAGTTCTCTTGTCGGTGTTAAGATCAGTGAGCGAATACGTCGCACATTGTTTGATTTATTGGGACTTGTTTGTTCGCTTAATAATTGAATAATAGGTACAGAGAATGCAGCTGTTTTTCCTGTTCCCGTTTGAGCACATCCAAGTAAATCTCTACCTGCTAATACAGCTGGGATCGATTGCTCCTGTATTGGTGTAGGTGATGTATAGTTTTCTTTGGTTAAAGCCTTTAAAATCGCAGGCATAATATTCAGTTCGTTAAATGTCATTTTGTCTCCTTAATTTCTAATACATATATTCTTAACAAAAAATCCTTTTGTCACGTCATAAACAATAATCATAACATAATCAGTCAAATAATAATAGATATTCTTTATCATCGCACCAATTTTCATTAAAAATCCATTTCAGGATAGGATCCACCCTGAGTTCTGTGTTCCTGAATTCCTATGCTCCTGAATACACATCTTTTTGAGCGATCGGACTCTATTGCACCTATTCGTGTAAAACGGGCACAAATCCGCACAAATACGAAACAATAAGAGCTATGCAGTCGGAAAAATGTTCAAGTGAGCGGGCATATTAGTCACATAACATTTTTGCACGCAGAAAACAAACAAAAAAAAGCGAAGGATTTCTCCCCCGCTTCTTATCATTCGTATGAAGACTAGTCTACGATTTCAGCAGTGTCGCCATTGTTGGCACCGGCAGCATTAGCTTCGTCAGTATCAATATGCATATCAAGTTTGAAGCTGTCAGATACACGAGCAATTACGTTCTCCAATACGAGACCGCGGTCGCCACCCAGACGAACTTTAAGCAATTGCTTATCCGCAATGCCCCAAGCTTCAGCTTCAGATGTGTGGAAGTGAATGTGACGAGCTGCGATAATAACACCTTGTTCTAATTCAACTTCACCAGCAGGTCCTTTAAGCGTAATGCCAGGTGTTCCTTCAATATTTCCAGATTCGCGAACTGGAGCTTTCACGCCAAGTGCGAAGGAGTCAGTACGGGAAATTTCTAATTGGGAAGCCGGACGAGCAGGTCCCAAAATTCTTACCTTGTCAAATTTACCTTTGCTACCGATAACTGCTACTTGTTCATTTGCTGCAAATTGTCCTGGTTGTGAAAGTGGTTTGAACTCAGTTAATTGATATCCTGGGCCAAACAGAGCCTCCACGTGCTCTTGCGTAAGGTGAATATGTCTAGCCGACACACCTACGGGTACAGTCTTACTCATTGTAAAGTCACTCCTTGTATTTTCTCTAGTATCTGTACAAGCCATTAACCATTATACATCTTCTTACCCAAAAATAAAAAGGGCTGCATCATAACGAAGCCCCTTTTTTCGACATTTTATGTTTTTTGCACAAGATTGTCATGGTTTAGACACCTGAGAGGGCAAGTTTTCGCTTAAAAAAGAGGTCGCATTCTCATACATCCAACCTTTCACAGTATCCTCTGGATAATAACGAAGCAGCTGTTCTATAAGATCAGGGTATTTTCCCGGATGCTCCAACTTCTCCACCCAAGTATCAATGCCGTCAAAATCCGAGCCAAACATCATATGCTTCTCTCCGCCGAGACTACTTACATGTTCAATGTGCTTTAACAAATCATCCATGCAAGCCTTCCCATCATCACGTACAAACCACGGATAAAAGGTCAGGCCTATTCTTCCATCCATTGCAATCAAAGCTTTAATCTGTTCATCATTTAAATTTCTAACATGCCCACATATAGCTGCAGCATTCGAATGGGAGGCAATAAACGGACGATTACTTAAATCAGCCAACTCCCAGAACCCCGCTTGCGACAAATGCGACACATCCAGCAGCATTCCACTTTCGTTGCACCATTCTATCAGCTTTCTCCCTTTTTCCGTAAATCCACCATTTCGTTTCTCTAGCACACCATCTGCTGCCCAGTTCGCATAATTCCAAGTTACACCAAGAAAGCGTACTCCAAGTTCGAAACAGAGCTGGGCATAAAACAAGTTCCCTTCTAAGCCGTCTACGCCCTCCAGAGAGAGCATTGCTTGCGGAGGAGCACCTACTAGCCGATTCCCTACTTGCTCCTTCCACCGTAACCACTGAAGCCCATCTGTGTTCACTATCTTTTGCCTAAAGAGATCCATTTGCCCTAGGACATGTTCAAAGCTTGCTCTGCCCCTACTTGTCGAAAGATATATTGCAAAAATCTGCAATTCCACTCCGCCCGATCTTAACCGCTCTGCAGTAACATCTAATCGGGGATCATTGTCAAAATCAATATCCGGAGAGGCTTGCATTTTGCTTAGCACATCACAATGAAAATCCGCTACCTTAAGCTTATTAACACTCATTCTATAACCTCACTTTCTCGCAGTTCTAGCCGTATAATTCATCTTCCAAGACCCTATTTCAAATCCTATGCCAAAAAACTTCAGACTATAAATAAAAAGCAAAAAACCTGTTTACAAAAGTAAACAGGCTCATTCATTCTATAGGTCTATTATCTGGGTTCAACAATCAGTTTAATCGCGGTTCGATCTTCTCCATCAATCACTATATCAGTGAAAGCAGGAATGCAGATCAAATCAACTCCGCTTGGTGCAACAAATCCCCGGGCAATGGCAACTGCTTTGACTGCTTGATTCAGTGCTCCAGCTCCAATAGCTTGCAATTCGGCCGATCCACGTTCACGAAGAACACCTGCTAATGCGCCGGCGACGGAATTTGGATTGGATTTAGCTGATACTTTTAATACATCCATAGTAAGTACCTCCCCTGGGAAAATAATGGTGTTCTTCCACTACTTTAGATGTTATTCGCGAGAGAAGAAATAATTCCTTCTTTTTACGGACCACGTCTTCCAAAAACGGTGTACAAGATACTCTGTTACGATATAAAAAATATCACACTTTACCCTAACTCGGCGAAATTACCCGAATTAACAAAATACTCTGTAATACGCTTAGCTCATAACCCATTCATCTTCACGAAGCCGTATCTTCTCTAGACGAGTTGCCGCACCAGTTGATTCATCTAATTCTGCAAATAAACCGTGAAGCTGCCACTTGCCTTCATCGACAACAAATCGCGCTGGAAGCTGAGTTGTGAACTTATAAAGTACTGCATCTCTTTCCATACCCAGAATCCCTTCGCTTGAACCAACCATACCCGCATCGGTCAAATACGCAGTTCCTCCTGGCAAAATCACATCATCATTTGTCTGAACATGAGTATGTGTCCCCACAACAATCGATGCGCGACCATCCATAAAATATCCCATGGCGATTTTCTCAGAGGTTACCTCCGCATGGAAATCGACTAAAATACATTTATGATCTCTACGAAGCTCCTCCACAATTTCTTCTCCAACGCGGAAAGGACAATCGATAGCAGGTAAGAATGTCCGGCCTTGCAAATTTACAATGGCCAGTTCTTTACCGTTACCTTTAACGACCGTATAACCTCTTCCCGGTGTTCCTGGTGGAAAATTCGCAGGGCGAATAATCCGAGCTTCATCATCGATGAACTCAAAAATATCTTTATTGTCCCAGGTGTGGTTCCCCATCGTTATTCCGTGAACGCCCCAGTTAAAAAATTCATTCGCAATCGCCTTAGTGATCCCTCTTCCAGCAGCTGAATTTTCACCATTAACAATAATGATATGTGGCTGATATTTACTTTTTAGTGAGGGCAACATCTCACGAAGAGCCTTTCTGCCAACATTTCCAACGATATCTCCAATAAATAGTACTTTAATGATTCTCTCCTCCTAATCTTAACCGCTATAGCTTATGGATAAGGCCTCATATTCAAAAGAAAAAGGCCCCGCTTAGGGGCCAATTCTCAACAAATATAAGAAAGTATAAGTTACATCTTATCCCTTAACCTTATATTCCACCTATTTAGCGTATTCAACAGCCCGTGTCTCACGAATAACGGTAACTTTGATATGTCCTGGATAATCCAGTTCACTTTCAATCATCTTCGTAATATCGCGAGCAAGACGGAATGCCTCTGCATCGTCAATCTTCTCTGGCTGTACCATCACGCGTACCTCACGGCCCGCCTGAATAGCAAATGATTTCTCAACACCTTCGAATGACTCTGAGATTTCTTCCAGTTTTTCTAGACGTTTAATATACGTTTCCAGTGTTTCACGGCGAGCGCCAGGTCTTGCTGCTGACAATGCATCAGCTGCACCAACCAACATAGCAATAACCGAAGTAGCTTCGCAATCTCCATGATGAGACGCGATACTGTTGATAACAACCGGATGTTCCTTATATTTCTTCGCTAGTTCAACGCCGATCTCAACATGCGATCCTTCTACTTCATGATCCAGCGCTTTGCCGATATCATGGAGTAATCCTGCACGTTTTGCAAGCACGATGTCTTCCCCAAGCTCACCGGCCATCAGTCCAGTTAAATAAGCAACCTCCATGGAGTGCTTCAATACATTTTGACCATAGCTTGTACGGAATTTCAGACGACCCAGAATCTTGATCAAATCTGGATGTAATCCGTGAACACCCACTTCGAAAGTAGCTTGTTCACCATACTCGCGAATTCGTTCGTCCACTTCTTTGCGGGATTTCTCCACCATCTCTTCAATTCGAGCGGGATGGATACGTCCATCTGCCACAAGCTTCTCAAGTGCCGTACGGGCCACTTCACGGCGGATTGGATCAAATCCCGACAAAATAACTGCTTCCGGCGTATCATCAATAATGAGGTCGATACCTGTGAGAGTTTCAAGTGCACGAATATTACGGCCTTCACGACCGATAATCCGACCTTTCATCTCTTCGTTCGGCAGGGTAACAACTGAAACTGTTGTCTCCGCTACGTGATCAGCTGCACAGCGTTGGATAGCGAGTGTAATGATTTCGCGGGATTTCTTATCCGCTTCCTCTTTCGCCTGCTGTTCAATCTCTTTGATCATTTGAGCCGTTTCATGGCGAACTTCTTGCTCAACATTGCTAAGAATAATACTTCTTGCATCTTCGATGCTTAAATTGGAAATTCTCTCCAATTCAGTGACTTGGTTTTTGTAAATAACATCAATTTGCTGTTGGGTTTCATCAATTCGTTTCTCTTTGTTAGCTACTTGTTCTTCTTTTCTTTCAAGCGATTCCATTTTTTTATCCAGAGATTCTTCCTTTTGCAGCAAACGTCTCTCTTGCCGTTGGATTTCATTCCGACGTTCACGAGTTTCTTTCTCAGCTTCAGTACGGATTCTATGGACTTCATCCTTAGCTTCCAATACTGTTTCTTTCTTCAGCGCCTCTGCGTCTTTCTTCGCGTTCTCCACGATGACTACGGCTTCTCTTTCTGCGCTTTGAATTTTAGCTTCTGCAAGGGATTTACGAATAAAATAACCGAACCCAAAGAATAATGCAGCTACAACGAGAACGATAATGACCCAGATCCATGCTTGCATCTGTTCACCTCCTCGTTGGTTCCTCTCCAAGGTATATCCCTGGGAATTGTGCAGTTGTTAAACTATCCGTTCATCACCATACAAAAAACCGGTAAATAACCGATTGCCATACTGCACATGCTGCACATGCACACTGCCCGCCTTATCCGGCGATTACATTTCATATGAGTTGTACGCGAACCGTTTTAAAAAGTCCCCTTTTTGGGAAGGAAAAAGGATTCTTACTTTATGCCGATTCATGTTATATTTTATTATTTATAAAAAGACATTGTCAAGAGAGTCGATATGCGCATTAATGTCAAGAGAATCAGTGAGTCTAGTAAAATTCCTCATCTTCACCCTCATAATTGTCTTCTTCAAGTAAAGTATTAATCACTTGTCGCACCATATCACCCGAGAATCCACGCCGCATTAAGAAGGCTCCAGTCTTTCTGCGCTTATCTGTGGCTTCACCACGAATAAGATTCCATTTCTTACGGCCAATCTGAAGTGCACTCTCTAGTTCTTGTTCAGGACTGACATTCTCTAGTGCTTCCGAAATCAAGGTTTTGTCGATTCCTTTCTCACGTAGCTCTTGGCGAATCCACATTTTCCCCTTTCGCTGGTTCGTAATGCGTTGCTCCGCCCATTGCTTTGCATACAAGGGGTCATCAAGAAATCTTTCTTGCTGCAGCCGTTGCACCACTTCCGCAATAATAGTCTCCCCTATTTCCTTCTGCCGTAAACGGCGAGTCATTTCCATAGCGGTTCGTGGCTTCCGTTCTAGATAACGAAGTCCTTCTACATAAGCTCGCTGTCGCTCATCAGCAACAACAATTTCCTCCAAATCGGCTTTCATAAAAGAATTTCCAGTAATCATCCGATATTTAATCATGACGTCTTCGTGTACAGTCATGTTATAGGCTCCGAAATGTATGATATAGCGGTGGTCCGATTTCTTCTGACGTTCTACCTTAGTAATTTCTAAAAGTTCTCCATCAGGAAAATCAGATAGGACCTGTACGTCCTGCTCATCCGATTCAAAATCCATATCCAGCTGTATTACCATAGTTACTTGTCACCTCATAGCAATAAAATATCCCCACAAAGTGTCGCTTAAATTCGATGCATACTCAGGTACTTTGGGGGACCCCAAATATATATTTTTTATACTGTTAAGAAAAGACACCCTGCAACAATGAATCACAGGGCGTCCTATTCCTTAATAAATTCTATTGTTCGATTTCGAGAAGTAGCTTCTCTTCTTCCTCTTGCTCTGCAATGATTTCCGCTTCATTTGGTGCAGCAACAATAGTGGACAGATTACTTGCTTCACGGATCTTATTCTCAATGATGAGTGCAATATCTTGATGTTCTTTCAAGAACTGTTTGGCATTCTCACGTCCTTGGCCGAGACGCTCACCCTCATAGGAATACCATGCACCACTCTTATTCACGATGTCCATTTCAGTACCGATGTCTACAAGACTTCCTTCTCTGGAAATCCCTTCACCATACATGATATCAACATCAGCTTGTTTAAATGGAGGTGCTACCTTATTCTTCACAATCTTGATCTTGGTGCGGTTACCTACAACGTCGTTACCCATCTTAATACTTTCGACGCGACGAACATCCAACCGTACGGAAGAGTAGAATTTCAACGCCCGACCACCCGGGGTTGTCTCAGGATTACCGAACATAACACCAATTTTCTCACGAAGCTGGTTAATAAAGATAGCAATTGTATTCGATTTACTAATGGCACCAGATAGCTTCCGAAGCGCTTGAGACATCAAACGAGCCTGTAGACCGACGTGAGAGTCACCCATATCACCTTCGATTTCCGCTTTAGGAACCAATGCAGCTACGGAGTCAACGACAATAATGTCTACTGCACCACTTCGTACAAGTGCTTCAGCAATCTCAAGTGCCTGTTCACCCGTATCTGGCTGAGATAACAACAATTCATCAATGTTTACGCCCAAGTTACGTGCATACTTCGGATCGAGCGCATGCTCAGCATCGATAAATGCAGCTTGTCCTCCTTGTTTTTGCACTTCTGCAATAGCATGAAGAGCAACAGTTGTTTTACCGGAGGATTCAGGTCCGTATATTTCAATGATACGTCCCTTTGGAAGTCCGCCTATACCTAACGCAATATCAAGTGCCAAAGATCCGCTAGGTACAACTTCCACTTGCATATGAGTGGATTCTCCCAGTTTCATGATCGAACCTTTACCAAATTGTTTTTCTATTTGACGAAGCGCCATATCAAGCGCTGCACGACGATCTGACAATCAGACCACTTCCTTCACTGTTTATAATAATATAATAACGTGTTTTTGAGGTCTTGCCAAGCTTTTTTTCGAACATACATTCGTTTTTTTTGTCTCAAGCGTTAATTATCCCTTTTATTGTAAGCCTCCCTCCGGACATAGAAGTTAACTGATTTCTCTACTTCACCGGACATCAACGACTTATGATCAAAACCAAAACAGCGATCAAAATCTCCGCAGATATACAAAAAACCGCAGCAAAGAAATCTCAGTGCCACGGTTCTTCCGTATGTCTCAATTATAACTGGGCTAATCTCCCATTACAAGTCTGAGCCTTCTAGCGGTGTCTCCACCTTCCGTTCCTCAAGTCTGCGCCATAGACGATACAACAGAGCTTTAACAGTACGCAGTCGTATATTTTCACGTGTACCTTTAAGATTAAGCTCATACACTTCTGTCTTACGCCCGCGTTCAGCTAAACCAATAAATACAAGTCCAACTGGCTTACGTTCAGAATAGCCTGGTCCTGCTACACCCGTTACAGATAAACCGAAATCACTATCCGCGATCATTCTCACCTGATCAGCTAACACCTCGGCAACTTCACGACTAACTGCCCCTGGAGCATCTGGCCCCTCCAAATATGCACTTGGCACATTTAGAAGTTTTTTCTTCAGGTCGTTGGAATAACAGACGATTCCTCCCGCAAACATCGAAGCACTGCCGGGAATGTTAGTTATACTCTCCATCAGCAAGCCTCCAGTGCAACTCTCTGCCGCACTTAAAGTCAGACCTGCATCCGCCATCCAATCCACAATCAATTGCTCCAGCGGCACATCAATATTTGCATATAAATGTTCTGGCAAAATCTCTTTGATCTGTTTCTCCAGAATCTCCAGCTTCTTGTATGCTTCATGCTCGGAAGGCGCCTTTGTCGAAATACGAACGGTTACCTCTCCCTCTTTAGCGTAAGGAGCTATGGTTGGGTCTGTCTGGCTGTGAATAAGATCAATTAGCTTATCCTCAAGCAGTGATTCTCCGATACCGGCAAATTTAAGCATTTTAGAATAAAGTGGCATTTCTGTCGTCAGAGCGTGCTGCTGGAGCCACGGTACAGCTTTATCTACGAACATCGGCTTCATCTCTCGAGGCGGACCCGGAAGCACAATATAATATTTCTTTTCATGCTCAAAAGCAATGCCAACAGCAAGACCAATCTCATTTGGCAAAGGTGTGGTGCCTTCAATTATAAGTGCCTGTTTACGATTATTCTCCGTCATTACGATCTTGCGATCATCAAAGAAACGTTGTACATGATCCATTGCCAAGCGATCTATATGAAGTGTGCGGCCTAAGGAAGCAGCCAGCGCGTCCTTCGTTAGATCATCTTCTGTAGGACCGATACCACCGGTAAATATGATAACATCCGCTCTGCTTTGAGCGATCTCAATGGCTTGTTGCAGACGGCTGCTGTTATCCCCAACTACGGTTTGAAAATATACATCAATCCCAATAGCAGCTAGCTCAATAGACAAAAACTGGGCATTACTATTTACGATTTGACCGAGCAAAAGCTCTGTGCCTACTGCAATAATCTCCGCTTTCATACTTGGCTTTCGCCTCCTCGTTATAATGTAGATACACTGCTTTTAGGGTTTAAAAAAGGTAATAGGTGCTTTACCTATTACCTCTCCTATATGTAGCTACCTATAATGCTTAAGCATTATGCAGCTGTAATAGCTCCTTATTCTTCACAAAATAATCAATTCCAGAGTAGATAGTGATCAAGGCTGCAGCCCAGATGGCAATATCGTCTACAGGAATGCTGACGAATTGAAATGGGAAATTATTCAACAACAGCAGTGAGATCGCTACAATTTGTACAACCGTCTTTATCTTCCCCCATTTGCTGGCGGCAACCACTTTTCCTTCTAACAATGCTATCTGGCGAAGCCCGGTTACTGCGAACTCACGACTAATGATAACAATTGCGATCCATGAATCACATCTGCCCAATTCCACAAGTGAAATCAGAACTGCGGAAACTAACAGCTTGTCCGCTAACGGATCAAGGAGCTTACCGAGATTGGTGACCATATTATATTTCCTAGCTATGTAGCCGTCTATTCCATCTGTACTCGCAGCAAGCAAAAAGATTACAGCTGCTACCAAATGATTAACAGATAGCTGAAAAGAGCCCCAATGTATCGGTTCTGGATAAAAGCTGAAATCCACCAGCAAAAAAAACATCATAATCGGGATTAGGCAAATACGTGATAGCGTGATGCGGTTGGGTAAATTCACTGAAGTTCCTCCCCTAAATCGTTCATACAAATTGCCTGGATCAGGCTCATCTTTTTCTACTTAAGCAAGTATATTATAGCTATAAATAGGTGTCAAAAAAAATACAAAGCACCCCGCATATGGTGCTGAAGTGCACTGCGGGGTACCAATTTCTATTTCATGTTCATGAATTGCAAATCTAGTGGCAAATCGGCTTTACGTAAGATCTGGATAATTTGCTGCAAATCATCACGGTTCTTACCGGTTACACGGATCTGATCTCCTTGGATCTGGCTCTTCACCTTCAATTTCGAGTCACGAATCAGGATATTAATCTTTTTCGCGTTCTCCTGATCAATCCCTTGCTTAAGACCTAAGCGCTGACGAACACTTCCCAGGGAAGCAGGCTCTACTTTGCCGAAATCCAAGTTCTTCAGCGTGATGCCTCTCTTCACCATCTTCGATTGTAAAATATCAATAACAGCGTTTAACTTATATTCGTCCTCAGAGGCGATAATAAGTGCGTCTTTCTCCAGCTTCAGACTACTCTTGCTATTCTTAAAGTCAAAGCGGTTGTCAATTTCTTTCTCTGTTTGGTGGATCGCATTGGTTAATTCCTGCATATCCATTTTAGATACGATATCAAATGAACTTTCTGAACTCATAACTACACGTCCTTTGTACTTTTTAGTCTGCTACTATTATAAAAGAATGATACCCTTAAGTCTAATATTGGATAATATGTACCTCACCCGACACAGAAAACAGCCCCACATAGTGGAGCTTTTCCTTCGAAATGAGTTGTGTTTCAGGTAGAAATAGGTCTCCAATGGAAGATATCCCTTGGAGACGCACATTCTAAATTCTCTATCTGCTTCGAAGCGGGCTCCGAAACATATCCAGAATTCCAAGCACAATATGTGCAAGACCGAACCCGAGAATTCCATAACCCCAAGCACTTGGTGTCATATAGTATCCGATAAGACTGACAATAACCCCAAGTCCAGCTACAATCCAGCTAACAATCATGAACGCACACC
Organism: Paenibacillus sp. PastF-3; assembly: GCF_029893135.1. NCBI lineage: Bacteria > Bacillati > Bacillota > Bacilli > Caryophanales > Paenibacillaceae > Paenibacillus > Paenibacillus sp. PastF-3. The sequence goes on from NZ_JARXWM010000002.1 coordinate 96,232, forward strand.
CCACTTTGGCTAAGAAACTGGAAACACTCTTATGTTCCCCGCAAAGCCAAAGTCTATGCATCATTTTTCTTATTGGCCTGTTTCATTAGTCTGGTCGGTAGTATCGGTGGTACCTTCATTCTGGGTCGTTTCACTTCCAGTACCATCATCCAGATTAAGTAGCAGACGAGATGATGTCTTTTCATCTGTAATTACTTGTCCATTGACAGTAATCTCAGTAGCTGGTGAATAACCAGATTTAATATACATTCCTTCACTTCCAAGCACAAAGCTCATACGATTTCCAGCCGCTGTGTTTCCAAATGAAAGTTTTTCACCTTTAGAGTTCTCACCTTTATACACCTCAAGCCAGCTTACTCCAGTAGCAGAAATTTCAACCTTCACTTCACTTCCAGCCGGAGCTGAAACCTTGAATTTTGTTGTTTTCCCTGCTTTCCCATCCGGTGTAACTGTAATGGATTGCGGGGAAGGTGTAGGTGTTGGTACTGGCGTAGGCTCTGCTGTAGGTTCCGTTGTTGCTTCTGTTCCTGCCGAAGAAGTTGGCGCCACAACGCCTCCTCCTGAAGCCGGTGGAGATGTTTGGGCTGTCGTAGGATCCTGCTGTTCGTTCGTCAGATTTGTCTGATCAATCTGAGCAGGGTCCGGTTTGTTCAAGCTAGAAGCATAAATGTAAATCACAACAATAATCAATATTGGAAATGTCCACATTAACACTGTTGGCAGCCATTTTGCATTCCGTTCTGTTTCTGGTCTACGGCTCCGTTTTTGAATCACCGTTTCCATGGCTGTGTCTTCGGGAGGGGCTGGTACATTCCCATGCTCCTCAAGCAGTTCGTCAGGGCTCATCCCTACTGCCTCTGCGTACGTTTTGATAAACGCCCTAACATAAAAACTTCCTGGAAGCACCTTATAATCTCCAGACTCGATGGCTTCCAAATACTTTTTGCGAATTTTCGTTACTTCCTGGACATCGTCAAGACTCATCCCTTTTTGCAGACGCGCCTCTTTCAATTGCCGGCCCAGTTCCGACATACCATCACCTCCTGTAAATTTCAATGAATATCATTGGTGTTCTATAAATCATCACTGTAGCTAGTCGTGAACGACTCGTACAATATTTCTTCATTTGGATTATTGCGAAGCTCGATAATAATATCAAAATCATCAAAGGTATACTCAGATTCCCGCACAAAAATATCTGGATGCTCGATCACTTTCGTGCTTGGCATACTCATAACATTTTGTAATAAATTATAATGCTTCTCATTAGAGCGGATCGTACTAACAATACCATCAATAATAAATACATTATGCGGGTTCATCTCATCTTCTGCTAATTGACTTCGCACCGTCTGACGTAAAAGTGTCGAAGAAACGAACGTCCACCGCTTCATCGCACACACACTGCCAGCAATGATCGATTCCGTCTTTCCTACACGGGGCATACCTCGAAGTCCTATTACCTGATTTCCATCTTTTTTAAACAGTTCCCCGAGAAAATCGACCAATAGTCCAAGCTCATCCCGGGTGAAACGAAACGTCTTCCGATCATCTGAATCCCGTTCAATATATCGCCCATGGCGCACAGCCAGCTTGTCTACGAGTCTTGGAGACCGCAGAGCTGAAACTGTAATATTATCAACTTTCTTGAGCATTTCGCCCATTAGCATTATTTTGTCATCGTCATTGGTCTCCAGCAACATTCCGCGAGTCTTTCCTTCAACGCCATTAATCGTCAGAATGTTGACTTCTAGCATCCCTAACATTGAAGCGATATCACCAAGCAGACCGGGTCTGTTCTTGTGAATCTTGTATTCCATATACCATTGTTTATATTCCACTTGTACACCTCATAGATTCCTTTTCCCGCACTTTGATATACATCAAAAAAATGCCGTTCAGACAAAGCGGTCTGAAACACGGGTCATGTTAATGATATATAAAATAAAAATGAAAGGCAAGGTCAGTCCTGTAATAATTGCAGAAAAGCTCCCACAAGGGGAGCTTTTCCGCAAGCTTAGGCGTGATTTTTCGCCAACTTGACCATGAGTTTAGCAATCGTCTGCTTTTCTTCATCGTTGCCGACGTCCCATAGCTCTTTGATTGCACGGTTTTGAGTGTTTGCTGGATCCACTTTTTCATCGAGGAATTCCCCAATTTCAAAAGCCAGCTTTGAGATTGTGTCTTCGCTCATCCCAAGTTTCTCCGCCTGTACAACTCGGTTTCCCAGGAATTTCTTCCAGGTGTCAAAGTTTTTGATTACGCTATCTTCTTGTGTCATCTTAAATCCTCCTTCATGTTTACGGTCAAACACCTGCATACAGGCTGTAAGCCGCCTTACGTGAGATTTAAAAACAACACTTATAATATGTCTTAGAAGCTAAGTTATTATGCTGGAGCTTTTCTCCAACTGAAGATCAGGTAATCCATCCACCATTTGGACTAATAATTTGGCCAGTAATATACCCGGACTCAGGCAAAGCCAAAAAATAAATTAGTGAAGATATTTCATTAGGCGTAGCCAAACGCCCTACTGGAATCTCATCCTCCAGCATACGGACTTCATCCTCCTGTAAATTGGACAACATGTTCGTATTAACCGCTCCTGGAGCTACCGCGTTAACCGTTACACCAGATGGAGCCAGCTCTTTTGCTAAAGCTTTTGTAAAGGCATTCACTCCGCCTTTGCTAGCCGAATAAGCTACTTCGCAAGAAGCTCCAGTGATTCCCCAAACGGAAGAAACGTTGATGATACGACCATAACGTTGTGATACCATGTAAGGCATGAAGATTTGACTGCACATAAAGGTTCCCTTCAAGTTAATGGACATAATGTCATCCCATTCCTCTTCGGTCACGTCAGCGAGCATTCCGTAATGCGATTTACCGGCGTTATTGACGAGAATATCCGGCTGCATCCCATTACTCTCAAGCTTTTCAGCCATACGTACAATCTGACTACGATCCTTCATATCGGCGTTTACTGTCATTACCTTTGCCCCAAAGGCCATGCAACGCCGCGCGACATCATTCGCAGCTTCATGTGAGTGTTTGTAATGAATAACTATATTCATCCCCACAGAAGCAAATCGTTCCGCAATGGCGCCGCCGATCCCTCCGCTTCCCCCTGTAATGAGCACTGTCATTTCCCCTAGTGGTTTGCTGCTCTCTCCCAAAACGCTCACCTAAGGACTCACCACCAATGAAACGGCAAGCTGTTCCCATTTTACATGGGCTTGCAGACGCTCGTTAACTTCCGCCAAAGTAATCGACTCATACATAGGCAGAACTTCAAACAGGTCACCACCGCGGAACTGGTAGCGTGTAAACTCATGTGCAATACTTTCAGGGGAATTAAGCATACGCAAATATCCGCCTATTTTCTTTTTCCGTGCCCGCTCGAAATCCTTCTCCGTAAAGCCAGACTTTAAGATTAGATCTACTTCTTCTTTAATTCGGTTTAACAGCAGATCAGGATCCTTCGTATCCCCACCCATTGCAGAAAAAGCATACTGCGGAGAACTATTAAATTCATGTCCAAAGCTGTCCGAGATCAATTCCTCATCATATAACTTTTGATACAACGCTGTGCTACTGCCTACCAACAAATCGAGCATTAGCTTCGTTATCAGATCGCGTTTTAGAGAAGCCTCACCTGTTAGATCTTCTACTTTTTCCTTAAAACCAAACATGATTTTCGGCATCGAAACAGCAAGCTTGCTTTCTAGCCGTTTTGTAGCGACTTGTTCGGGTTCATCTTCAAAAATACGCTTGATTTCACCCTGCTTGCCGTAGGTTTTACCTTTTTGGTTAGCGCGAATCAAGGAGAATACTTTCTCCGGGTCCACACCCCCAACCACGAACAACAACATATTGCTAGGGTGATAAAAAGCGTTATAACATGTGTACAGCGTTTCTTTCGTGATCGTACTAATCGATTCTACCGTACCTGCAATGTCAATCCGAACCGGGTGTTTCGAATACATTGCTTCAATAAGGCCAAAATACACGCGCCAGTCCGGATTATCAGCATACATATTGATTTCTTGTCCAATAATTCCCTTTTCCTTTTCTACATTTTCATCTGTAAAATAAGGTCGCTGAACAAAATCAACGAGCGTACTAAGATTGGTCTCTATATTCTCTGTTGCTGAGAAAAGATAAACGGTCTGATCAAAGCTTGTAAAAGCATTGGCCGAGGCTCCATTTGAAGCAAAGGTAGCAAAAATATCGCCTTCCGGCTCTTCAAACATCTTGTGCTCTAAAAAGTGAGCAATACCATCAGGAACAGTGGTCTCTTCTCCACCTGCGACATGAAAATGGTTGTCAACAGAACCGTATTTAGTTGCAAATGTAGCATAAGTCTTTTTGAAGGTTGGTTTCGGCAACACATATACCTGAAGTCCGTTATCCATGACCTCATGATAAATGGTCTCTTGAAGTCTGTCGTAATGAATTTGTTCCATCGTTATTCCTCCTTTCCTGTCAAGAAATAAATCGTATCCAGCTGAAAGGTTTCGGCAGCGGCTTTTACATCTTCAGCACCGATTTGTTCCACCTGCCCCAATAGCTGATCCGCTGTCCGTTCTTTTCCTGACAACTGGCGGTTGAAGTCGTAAGAGATCATTTCAAAAGCAGAATCCGGAATCTCGGAAAGCTGATTGCGGATCATAGCTTTGGTCTGACTCAGTTCCAGATCACTGATATTGCCAGCTTTCATCTCTTCCAATTGCTTCTCTATAATGTCCACGGCTTTGCCGTAATTTTGCGTTTCGATGCCGGATTGAATCGTTCCAATGCCCTTGTGGCCGTCATAACGAGACGAAGCATAGTAGGCAAGGCTTGCCTTCTCACGTACATTCACGAAGAGTTTAGAGTGTGGATACCCTCCTAATATACCGTTGTACATAATCGCGGAAGCGTAATTATCATCCTTATAAGTAATAGAGGTACGCAGGCCCAGGTTCAACTTGCCCTGACTGACATCCAGCTTCTCTTCTACAGTCCGTACCTCATTAACCGATACTGGTATGAACTTAGAGCTATATAAGCCCACCTCGGACTGAACCCGGCCGAAATGACGCTGTACAAGCTGTTCTACTTCCTCAGTGGTTGTGTCACCCACTACATAAAGATCAAGGATGGCTTCATCCAGCCAGGAATTATACGATTCATACAAACTTTTCGGAGTGATTTGATCCAGGTCCGCTCTTTGACCCAGAGGGTGAAGACGGTATGGCTCCTTGCGGCACATTTCCTCAATACAGCGTTCAGCGGCGTAACGTATCTTGTCATTTACGATAGACTCCAGCTTCTTGCGAACGGTTTCACGCTCTGTTGCAACATACGAAGGCCGGAAGCTGCCGTCTTCAACTAATGGACGAGTCAGTACTTCACCTAAGAAAGCGAAGGATTGTTCAAGTAAGCTCTCCTGGCTTTGCACAAAAGAGTCATTAATCGTATCCATGCGGAACTGAACGATTTGATAATCGCCTCTTTTATAAATATCAAACCCGAACCCAGCGCCATACAGCTCCTCCAGACGCTCGCGGAATTGCGTAGTCTCAGGATAAGTCGCGGTACCTCTGCGAAGCACGAATGGAGCCAGTGCAGTAGAGGTTACTGTATTCTCATCAAGAGGGATCCCTGCATAAAGTGAGATCGCGTAGGTCTTGAACGCCTTGGTTGGCATAACGTGAATGCGCAAGCCTCCTACGGTGCCATGCTGAAATACATTATTAGTCAAGTCCAAAACTCCTTTACGGCGTGGATAGTTGCTCTACATCATGTTTATGAATTATTAACCATTCTAAACCATTCCAAAGTAAGGAAGCAACCGGAAGCCTCTTCCCGGTTGCTCTTTGAATTCTCTATCCTACTGTTCTACATACAGAAAATATGCTGACCTATCGTCTTAACCTGAGGCCGGCTCCAAATCCATTTTGAGGTAGCCGTTTTAGGGTTGAAGTAATACAGGCATCCTCCGGATGGATCCCAACCACTGAGTGCTTGCTGTACTGCCTTACGTGCTTGCTCATTTGGCTCCAGATAGATTTGGCCATCGGCTACAGCTGTAAATGCTCTCGGTTGAAAAATAACACCTGACGGCGTATTCGGGAAACTAGGTGATTTCACACGATTTAAAATGACCGCAGCCACAGCAACCTGACCTTCAAAAGGCTCACCTCTGGCTTCTCCATACACGGCATTGGCCATGATCTTCAGATCATTCTCCGATAAACCCATCGAATTGCCTGAAGACAACCCTGGAGAATTCGATTTATCTGTCGTATTTGTTTTATTGCCAGTGTTTCCCTCTGCTGTCTTATTTCCCGTGCCCGTAGAAGGCTCAGTCGGCTTCCAGTTCTTCGTGGCGTTATACAGCTTCAGCTTCGTTTTGGCACCTACAATGCCATCAGACTTCATTCCGAACTTCCATTGAAACCAAGTGACTGCATTCTTCGTTTTCGGCCCAAACTGACTGTCTATTTTTCCGGCATAATAACCTAAATGCTTCAATCGTCCCTGCAATTCATAGACATCCTGACCCGTGGACCCAAGCTTAATGGGTGTTGTACTGAAAGCCGGCAAGGCTTCTTCGTCAGGATTATTTAACTCGTGGACAAATGACGCAGCAGCACTTTGCTTGGTCTGAACAATGCCATTCCCCTTGAAAAACGTTCCTGCAAACGGCGCGGCAGCAAGTGCAAGAGTTAAAGCAGCAAATATCCACATCTTTTGTTTCTTCATAGGGTTCGCTCTACCTTTCTTTTGTAAGTTCTGCATGGATGGCTAAAGTTATTATGACGACTGTCAGCGCATCCTATGCATTACTAAAAAGAAGAAATAGCTTCCCATTGTAATTGAGAATGATTATCAACTATAATCGAAATAAGAAAACCATGGAGTTGATATGAATCATGAATTTAAAGGACACATTTTACTGTGGAACCACGTATTAATTGAAATTATAGATATACGTCATACTTCTCAACCTTTTAGTGATATGAATTCACAATAGTCCAAGTAACAGGTTCGCACTTTAGGGAAAAACTCCCTGAAAATAGTGGATATTCTCTGATAATGAATGGAATTAGGGAATTCCTCCCTAAAAATCAGGCCAATTCCTTTATTTATTACCAAAATTAATAAATTATAGGGAGCTTTTCTCTAATTGTAATTCTGAGGGCCATAATATCAGTATTTCAGGGAGAAATTCCCTAATTCTTTAATGCAGCTTTACAAAGACCATTATTTGAAGGGGCGTTTACACTTCTTCAGCAGAGTAAGGGGCGGTGCCCAAGTAGTACAAACTACTTGAGCACCGCCCCTTCTCACTGTCTATTAAATGCTAGAACTGACTTGTCCAGCTTAAGAACTGATCTTGTTATGCTGATATTGCTCCAGTGACACAAGCACCTCACGCGGCTTGCTGCCCTCGTATGGCCCAATGACCCCACGAGCCTCCATGGAGTCAATCAAACGGGCTGCACGGGTGTAACCAACCCTCATCCGGCGCTGTAGAAGCGAGACCGAAGCCTGCTTCGCTTCAAGCACGATCGTTACGGCCTGCTCATATAACTCATCCTGAGGTTCCTGATCTTCTGCGATTGTGTCATCTACCTCTGGAACAATAGACTCATCATATTCTGCTTCCCCTTGACTGCTGACATATTGAACGATCGTCTCAACCTCCTGATCGCTCATAAAAGCACCCTGTACTCGAATCGGTTTAGAAGCCCCCATCGGTAAGAACAGCATGTCTCCTCGACCCAAAAGCTTCTCCGCGCCTGGCATATCTAGAATGGTTCGAGAGTCTACATTGGACGACACACCAAAAGCTATACGAGAAGGAATATTAGCCTTAATCAAACCTGTAATGACATCTACAGAAGGACGCTGGGTAGCGATAATTAGATGAATACCAGCTGCACGCGCCATCTGTGCGAGTCGACAGATAGCATCCTCTACATCGTTAGCGGCAACCATCATCAAATCCGCAAGCTCGTCCACAATAACAACAATATAAGGAAGAATAGCCGCTGGATTCTCAGCCATCAGCTTATTATAGCCTTCCATGTTCCGTGTTCCCGATTTGGAGAAGAGTTCATACCTTTTCTCCATTTCCACAACGATCTTCTTTAAAGCTAAGCTCGCCCGCTTCGGATCAGTAACCACTGGAGCCAGAAGATGCGGAATCCCATTATAGACATTCAGCTCTACCATCTTCGGGTCCACCATCAGGAATTTGACTTCATCAGGTTTAGCTTTGTATAAAATACTCGTAATAATCCCGTTAATACAAACCGATTTACCAGAACCCGTTGCACCAGCCACCAATAAATGGGGCATCTTCGCTAAATTACCGATAATTGTCTGACCCGAAATATCACGTCCAAAGGCAATCGATAATCTGGACTCTGCTTCCTGAAAGATCTGTGTTTCCATAACTTCACGCATAGTAACAACAGACACTTCGGAATTTGGCACCTCTATTCCAATTGCTGATTTACCCGGAATGGGTGCTTCCATACGTATATCTTTGGCAGCAAGAGCAAGTGCAATGTCATCCGTCAGATTAACAATACGGCTAACCTTAACACCAATATCCGGCTGAATTTCATACCGTGTAACCGCTGGACCTCTAACTACTTCAAGAACCTTTGCCCTTACTCCAAAGCTCTCAAGTGTAGCTTCTAGCTTACGGGCTGTCTGCATATAATCATTCTGATCTCCCGCTTTGCCGCTGTTGTTAGGTTTAGCAAGAAGACGGAAAGATGGCAGCTTATAAGGCTTTGGTGGAGGTGGTGCTGGTGGTGCAGGAACGATCTCGCCATCCGGAGTAGCACTTAGCAATCCATTCAAGTCTATGTTCACATTCTCCTCAGGCTCATCTGAAATCTGTTGATGAATTGGATTAGCCCCAGTAACAGGAGCTTTGCTAGTAACACCACGAGCCGCTGGAGAGAATTCACTCCAATCCTCCCTATCTTCCTCATTCAACCCTTCTGAGCGGATATGCTCAAAGAAGTCGCGGATAATTGGCGTCACAGGTTCCATATCCATATCTGCATCATCAAAATCCTGATGAATATCCTCAAGTGAAGTCACACGACTATCTACTGAAAGCCCGGAAATGATCGGACCGTGCGAAGCACTTGTTACAATTGGACCTTGATCATCATTCCCAGAATCAGCTTCCGCCTCTGAACGGGTGGAGCCTGAGAACCAACCGGATATTTTTTTCAAAAGAACAGGTTGCTTGCGGTTAGGTAAATATCGATCGTCTTCTTCCTCTTCGTCATCTTCTTCATAGACAGGCTGCTTCACCTGCCGAGTCTTAGCCTGGGCAGCTGATTTAGAAGGTCTAGCCGCTACCGGGACTGCCTTCGGACGGTTTGCCGCATGGAGACGAATCCCCTCCACAAACTTAACCGTACGAACTCGTAATAGAGTAATAATCTCTACATAAGAGAGATTTGTAATTAACATAAAGCTGATGGCAAGCATAACTATCATGAGCAGCTTAGCGCCCAGACTACCAAAGAGCCACAGCAGCGCAGCATACTCCAACCCGCCGATATATCCACCACTTATATCCTTACCCAGCATATAGACATTACTATTGTTAACACCAGGCGAAAGAGATCCCGAAAGATCATTATGTATTTGTGTCATCACGTTGCCAGGATGGAGCAAGGACAACGGGCCAAGCTTCTGCTCCATTGCAGAAATCGTACTCATAAGGCACATGGAAAGCAGAAGCAAAAGCACGCCTGTATGCCGACTGTTCCAAGAAGAAGGCCATCTTCGATGGATCATAACCATAAGCCCATAAAAAATACCAATAAGCGGCAACACAAAATAAAATCTCCCTAATAAATAACCCGCCATACTTGAAAGTGACCGCCCTACCGCCGCTTCACCGGACAGAGCAATAACGGATATCGTTATTAGTAAAATTCCATAAATTTCATATTTTAAAACGCTGCCGAGCAGCGCTTTTTTCTTTTTCTTTTTTCGTTTAGCCACGCCAGCCACCCCCGGAACAACATTATACCATATAATGGCGTGGCGTACCTATGTTCTCTTTTGTCAAAAATTGAATCTTTATGTTAACGTAATTATCGCTCCTGGAGAGAACGACGGATCCAAATATCGCTCCAAAGGACAATCCAGCAATCTAACTATGCGCGCGCGTCCTTCCTCCATCGGCTCAACCTGCATGAGCATCCCTTGAACACTTACTTCTCGCGTTGTAGCGTAATTATTAAAGGCACCCTCCCACACCTGTTCCATCGACATTATCGTGTAGAGTGTCATTGCGTAAGCCCTCCCGAAATCGCTGCTGTAGGCGCTGCAGAGAAATCTCCACCAATCATCCGGTTAAGATGCGCTAAGGCAGCTCCGATCCCGCCCACCTCATCCATGAGACCATATTTAACGGCGTCCAACCCCCCAACGGCTGTTCCAATATCACGATTGAGCTCACCTGTCTTAAACATGAGATCACGGAACTGTTCTTCAGAAATCCGAGAATGAGAAGTAACGAATTTCACTACACGCTCCTGCATTTTTTCCATGTATTCGAACGTCTGTGGCACTCCAATTACTAAACCATTCATACGAATCGGATGTATCGTCATCGTTGCACTTTCCGCAATAATTGAATACGTAGAGGATACAGCGATCGGAACGCCAATACTATGGCCCCCTCCAATGACTACTGTTACCGTTGGTTTAGAGAGCGAAGAAATCATTTCGGCAATCGCTAGACCAGCTTCTACATCTCCACCAACCGTATTTAAAATAATAAGCAGACCTTTAATATTCTTATTCTGTTCAGCTGCCACCAGCTGGGGAATGATATGTTCGTATTTTGTCGTTTTGTTCTGAGGAGGCATTACAATATGGCCTTCAATCTGACCGATGATCGTTATGCAAAAGATATCCGGTTCACCAGTAGGTACCGCTGTTTGTCCAAGCTCTTTCAGTGCACCCATTGTCGTGGGCGGCATATTTTCATTTGTACTTGGATTTCCCTCTTGTGGTATAACTTCCTCATTCTTTGCTCCATTTGATCCATTCATGTAGTTCATCTTCGCAGCTCTCCCTTTTCTTATGCAGCTCTGGTCTGCTATAGCCTTACTAACTTTCATTAGTATGACATTTCAGGGCCCCGCATTATGCAAAGCTCTCCTCATGATATAAATATAAACAATACAAAAACCCCTTTTCCCGTAGAAACCGTCCAATATTTCCGGGGAAAAGGGGCCAATGCCCAAGCTATATATTTATTTAAGGAGAATTCTCCTCACACTTCCATGATAATTGGCAAAATCATCGGTCTACGACGCGTTTGCTCATATAAGAAACGACCGAGTGAATCTTTTACGCTTGTTTTAAGCGATGCCCACTCATTTACTTTCTCACTCATCAGGCGCTGCAGTGTACTGGAAACAATTCGGTTCGCTTCGTCAAGCAGTCCTTCGGACTCACGGACATAAACGAAACCACGAGAAATGATGTCAGGTCCGGAGACAATTGCACCATTCTGTTTGCTTAGTGTAACTACGACAACCAAAATACCATCTTGAGACAGCAACTTACGGTCACGCAATACAATATTACCTACATCACCTACACCCAGACCGTCAATCAATACGTTACCAGCCGTTACTTTACCAGCTTTACGAGCGGCACCGCCTTGAATTTCCACAATCTCACCGATTTCAGTGATGAAAATGTTCTGAGACTCTACGCCTACGGATTCTGCCAAAAGCGCATGTTTGCGTTGCATACGGTATTCACCGTGAATTGGAATGAAATATTTAGGTTTCATCAGATTGAGCATAAGCTTAAGCTCTTCCTGGCTACCGTGACCGGATACGTGAACGCCAGAATTGGAACCGCTATAGATTACGTTAGCGCCAAGACGGAACAATTCATCAATGGTACGACCTACATATTTCTCGTTACCTGGTACCGGTGTTGCTGCAATAATAACAGTATCACCTGGCAAGATATCTACTTTACGATGACTGGAACGTGCCATACGGGTCAATGCAGACATTGGCTCGCCTTGGGATCCTGTGCAAAGAACAACGACACGGTTCGCTGCCATTCTGTTCATTTCTTCAGGCTCGATCAGCATACCGTCAGGTACGTTCAGATATCCAAGCTCAGAAGCAATAGATACAACGTTTACCATACTACGGCCAATTACTGTAATTTTACGACCTGTGGATTCTGCCGCATTAACCACTTGCTGAATACGGTGCACATTGGAAGCAAAGGTTGCTACAACGACACGTTGTTCAGCTTTGCGGAAAATATCTTCCAGAACAATACCGACATTCTTTTCAGATGGGGTAAAGCCTGGTTTCTCAGCATTTGTACTATCCGACAAAAGAGCAAGCACGCCCTTCTGACCAATTTCAGCCATCCGATGCAAATTTGCAAATTGACCGTTGACTGGAGTGTGGTCAAATTTGAAATCTCCCGTATGAACTACGTTACCCTCCGGTGTTTCGATGCACACACCGACGGAATCAGGAATACTGTGATTGGTTCTGAAGAAAGTAACTTTGAGTGAACTTCCCAGTTGAATTTCTGAATCTTCATTGATCAGAATCCGTTTGGTGTCACCCAGTAAGTTCGCTTCCTTCAATTTGTTTTCTACAAGTCCTAATGTAAGTCTTGTTCCGTAAACCGGAACATTCAAATTCTTCAGGACATATGGGAGACCACCGATGTGATCCTCGTGTCCGTGGGTAAGTACAATTCCTCTTACCTTGTCACGGTTCTCTGTCAAATAAGAGATATCAGGAATTACAATATCAATACCGAGCATATCTTCTTCCGGGAACTTAAGTCCCGAATCCACGACTACAATGTCAGCTCCATATTGAATGACATACATGTTTTTCCCGATTTCTCCGACTCCGCCCAATGCGAAAATCATCAATTTATCGTTGTTGTTTTTTTTGGACAAATGAATCTAACCCTCCTATGATGTTGGACGTCATACTTTTATTGGTAAATATTGAACTTCGATTATTTCAGCGGCGCTGAACACATTCTTCAAACAGCTGATAGCTTCCTAATTAACAAGGATATTCCTGATATCTGTAAAATGCGCAATGCGAAAGCTCCCGATTCCGGGCAGTAAAGTTCATATTGAAACGGACAAATGCCGTCAAAATTCACCGTCGCGCCCCTCGCGCGAAGACATTTCAATCATTTACACAGACTCATCTTGGGACCTATCCTGTCTCACAATGTAAACCATTGACGGAAGATTACCGCATATTTAATTTTAACCGCACCCAGTCACTTAAGATCATTATACATGATTTTTTTGGCAAAAGACAAGTCACCCTATCTCGTATCCAAATTCTTTCCTTAAATGTGACCCATTATTTTAGCAAAATATAATAAATATAAAAACCGGCTCTCCACAGGAGAAGCCGGTTTAAACACAAGAATATCATTGTTCAGCACTTAGTGAAATAGCGCTTCAATAAAGGCCGCTTCCGCTTCCGTAGGTGAAATAAGCGGCAATCTGACGCCTCCAACAGGCAGACCCTTCAGAGTTAAAGCATATTTGACCGCGGAAGGATTCGGTAGCGGTTGCGGGCATTCGAATAATCCCTTAAAAATTGGGAACAGTTTCCGATGAATCTCTGCCGCTCGCTGCACATTTCCGGAGCTGTATGCATAGATCATTTCTGACATCTGTGCACCAACCACATGACTAGCTACGCTGATAATTCCGTATCCACCTACGGCTAGACTAGCTAAGCCCGCTGAATCATCACCAGTATATACACGGAAGTCATCGGCACACGCAGAAGCGATAAGTGTCACTTGATCGACAGATGCACATTCTTTTGTCGCAACAATATTCGAAATTTCTGCAAGTCGAAGGGTTGTGTCTACGCTCATACTCACACCCGTGCGACCGGGAACATTATACAGCATAACTGGTAATGAAGTCTCCGAAGCAATCGTAGAAAAATGCTGATAGAGCCCTTCCTGATTAGGCTTATTGTAATAAGGAACGACCAAAAGTACGCCGTCCACACCTATTTTCTCCGCTTCCTTCGTGAGGTGAATAGAGTGCTTCGTGTTATTACTGCCTGTTCCAGCAATAATTTTACAGCGACCATTCGCCTTCTCTAGTACGAAAGAAAACAGCTGCAGTTTCTCCTCATCACTTAACGTAGGGGATTCCCCAGTTGTGCCACAGACAACCAAAGCCTCTGATTTCTGTTCCTCAATTAAATAATCGACAAGCTGTGAAGTTACATCCCAGTTGATTTCTCCATCCCCGTCAAAGGGAGTTACCATGGCTGTTATTAATCTTCCGAAATCCACTTTGAATTCCTCCTTAGCGGTGCAATTCAAACATAGCGTGCAGCGAACGCAGGGACTGCACCATATCCTCTTTCTTCACCAGCACCCAAATCGTTGTATTCGAATCTGCGGATTGGAGAATCTGAATATTTTGTGAGCTAAGTGCCTCAACGATACGAGCCATAATACCAGGCACACCATTAATTCCGCCTCCGATAACGGAAACTTTTGCACAACCTGATAAACTCTTAGGACGCAGGCCCAATTGCTGAAGAACTGAGATGGCCTTTTCTGATTTGTCATCGAACACAGTATAAAGAGCTTCCGTAGGTGTTACATTAATAAAATCAACGCTTATTCCGTTGTCAGCCATACTTTTAAAAATTTGCAGTTGAACGCCCGTACCATTTCCATCTGGACACTCCACAGAAATCTGTGTGACGTTGCTGACATATGCAATCCCTGTTACGAAGCGATCTACAATGCCGCCAGACTGAATGTCGTTGAATCCTTCTGGATTCGTAACCAGCGTTCCTTCATTCTCAGAAAATGTTGAACGAACACGTACTGGAATTTGTGCCTGCATAGCAATCTCAACCGCACGCGGATGGATGACCTTTGCTCCTTGATGAGCCATATTACAAATTTCTGTATAACTAACATAAGTTAACGGTTTAGCGTCTTCAACGATCCGCGGATCTGCTGTAAGAATCCCATTAACGTCTGTATAGATATCAACCATATCTGCATGAAGAGCAGCACCCAGTGCAGTCGCAGAGGTATCACTTCCTCCACGTCCTAAAGTCGTCAAATCACCCGCTTCAGTCTGTCCTTGGAACCCTGTCACTATAACCACTTTACCTTCACGCAATTCGCGGAGAACTCGTTCAGGACGTACATCTAGAATTCTTGCATTGCCATAGTTGCTATCGGTCAAGAAACCAGCCTGAGCTCCCGTTAATACCGTAGAAGCAATCCCTTCATTCTCCAGCAATCCACAAAGTGTAGTCGCAGAGATAATCTCACCACAGCACATCAAGAGATCCTTCTCACGCTCTGGAAGTGAATCTCCATTCTGTACGGCCCAATCCAGCAGCGTATCCGTTGCATAAGGTTCTCCGCGTCTGCCCATAGCCGAAACAACGATGACCAGACTATAGCCACTAGCGAGCTCCCGTTTGACATTACGAATGACGTGCTCTCTAGCTTGCGGTGTTGAGAGTGATGTTCCTCCGAATTTTTGTACCAGAATACCCATGTATAATTCCTCCATTATTGTCAAAGCAAACACACTAATCGTTCGTAAATAGAATTCATTTCGTTTCTAATGAGAAATTCCTTTACAGTACGTAAGCTTATTTCTTAAGTAATTTTCTTTTAATTTGAAAAATGGTTGTACCGCCCTCGAACAGAGGACGGTAGCAGTAAGCTTATATTTTTTGGTAGCAATGATCTCAGCAATGGGTTTAGCAGATCTTGGCTTTGAGCGTTAACGACCGCGTCTATTGATTAAGAAGCAACTCCGACCAAGGCGGCATTTACCTTCTCATTGCTCATTTAGTGCATCTCCCCTTTTATTATCCGCAACTAGCTCCACCGATTCCGCCCTATTCTAGACGGAATGAAACTTTTCAATAATCATCGGCTGTAGTTGTTTACCTTGCAAAGCGGCATAGCAAGCTTCTGGGATAAGATCCATACGCGCTACTAACGAATTAGGTTTGCCCTCAGGGTTATCCTGTCCGAATGGCACAAAATAAATATGTTTAGCCACGAGAAGCTTTGCAATATTTGCGGCATTAAGACCTAAGCCATCATTGGTAGATATCGCGAGAACAAGTGGACGTCCATTGCGCATCTGCGATTTCGCAGCCATGAGCACTGGACTATCGGTCATAGCATTTGCCAATTTACTCGTTGTATTTCCAGTGCAAGGTGCTATGGTAAGCACATCCAGCAGCTTGGAAGGACCCAGCGGTTCCGCTTCAACAATTGTAGAAATGATATCATTACCTGTTATATCTTTCAACTGTTTTAGCCAATTTTGCGATGTTCCAAAGCGGGTGTCGGTGCCTAGTACGGATGCTGAAACTATGGGCACTACGTTTGCTCCTCCATCTACGAAGCGTTGAATTTGCGGCATTACCTCCGCAAATGTGCAGTGAGATCCGGTAATCGCATACCCTACTGTTTTTCCGTGCCAATCCATTTTATTCGTCCCCCTTGATTAAAGCCTCGTCCGATATCGACTGAACCAGCGCATTTGCCATAATAATCCCAGCGCTTTTAGGAGCTACAATGCCAGGGAGTCCAGGTGCCAGCATCGCTTTAATTCCTCTTTTCTCCGCATAACGAAAGTCACATCCACCTGGAGCGGAAGCCAGGTCAATAATTAAGCAATTCGGTGAGATACGTGAAAGCACTTGTGCGGTGATGATCATACTTGGAATCGTATTAAATATTAGATCAACATCCGGCACATGAAGCAACAGTTCACTGGTCATAAACGGCTTCCAGCCCATTTCCTCAGCACGTGCATAATGTTCCTGTTTTCTAACTCCGGCTTTGACACTAGCACCCAACCCTTGCAGGCTTCTTGCCATTGTAAAACCCGTTCTGCCCAAGCCCAGTACCATCGATTTGGAACTGTGAATGGTAAAATCCGTGTTCTGTATGGCCATAACCAATGCCCCTTCCGCTGTTGGGATGGAGTTGTAGATGGCTACATCATCACGATTAAGCAATTCAATTAACTTTAACGAATGCTTGGCGCACATGCCGCGTAAGTAGCTTTTAGCCATACCGCTATACACCAAACAATGGGGTGGCAGAGCAGCAAAATGTTCTTCCAAGAGCATCAAGCGTTCAGAAGAAAATAAAGCACTGATATTTCCTTCATCATCACAACCAATCGTAGGCAACACTAATACATCTGCATTACTAAGCAGCTCTACCGTCATCTGTTCCAGGCTCACCCCTGGGCAAGGGGTTTCCCATTTATCGAACCCGGCAGCGCTTACCGTCGCATCCAATTCCACACATTTCCGAATCACTTCAAGCTGTCTCGCGTCCCCGCCCAGGAACACGATCCTGACGCCAGTAAGCATAGGGATGACGCTCCTTTCAACATACACTATCGACTATAGAGCATCTTATGCTGGGCATTCTTAATGGGTGAAAAGCGGAGAAGAATTACCATGCAGGCTTAAATGTGTGAAACTTATAAATCGTCATATTCAAACGAAAAAAAAGCTCACGAATCACGCCGATTAGGCATAAATTCGCAAGCTTTTTAATAAGTCATATTATTTGCCAGTGTGACCGAAGCCTCCGGCTCCACGTTCTGTTTCGGATAAAGTATCTACTTCAACCAAAGTGACCACTGGAACCGCTTGAAACACCATTTGGGCAATACGCTCATTGCGAGCAATAGCAAATGGCTCTTGCCCTAGATTGATCAACAACACTTTGATCTCTCCACGATAATCTGCATCAATCGTTCCAGGTGTGTTCAAACACGTAATCCCATGCTTCAAGGCCAGTCCACTTCGTGGGCGAATCTGAGCTTCTAATCCGTCTGGCATAGCTAATGATATGCCTGTTGGAATTAATGCACGTTCTCCAGGAGCAAGCACGACTTCTCTTTCAACCGCGGCATAAAGATCATACCCGGAAGCCTGTTCTGACATTTTACAAGGAAGATTAACATCCTCGTTTCCAGCTAGTTTATTGATTTGTACGTAATAAGACAAGATCATCTCTCCTAACATTTGCAATAGCTTTATCTGTTGAACCTACCATCGCTAAAGAAAGCGGCTCAGCAAACATATTATCAAGCACACTGTTGATATTGTCCATCGTTACTAACTGAATCTTGGCGATCATATCGTCTAATGTGTTATGTTTTCCGAGCATGAGTTCATTTTTCCCAATCCGATTCATCCGGCTACTAGTGCTTTCCAGGCTAAGAATAAGGCTACCTTTAAGCTGCTCCTTGCCTTTTCGCAGTTCATCTTCACTAAGACCCTTAGTAGCAAGTTCGTACATCATTTCCTTAATTAGCTCTGTTACATCCTTAGTTTGCTTCGGTGCTGTTCCAGCATAGACCGTGAATAAACCAGAATCCGCCTGAGAACTGTGGTATGAATATACAGAATAAGCTAGGCCACGTTTTTCACGAATCTCTTGGAACATCCGTGAGCTCATCCCCCCACCAATGGCATTATTAATAAGCACCATAGCATATTGCATTGGGTCGCCAGAGCGGACCCCTGGTAAGGAAAGACAGATATGATTCTGTTCTGTTTTTTTGCGGTGAAACAACAAATCCCCATAATAATCCGGTGGAGTCAGCGGCGCAGATGTGCCATGATTAGCAAAAGAACCAAAATGCTGCTCCAGCAGCTCAATCAGTCCATCACTAATGTTCCCCGCTACACTAATTACCGTATTCTCAATCGTATACTGCTCCTTCATGTAAGCACGAAGATCATCTGGCTTCATTTCCATCAGCCGTTCCTTTAAGCCTAGGATAGAATACGCAAGCGGATGATCCTTGTAAGCAGCAGCACACATCAAATCATGCACAAGGTCGTCTGGTGTATCCTCGCACATAGAAATTTCCTCAAGGATGACGTTTTTTTCCTTCTCCAGCTCTTCAGCATCCATACGTGAACGGAAGAACATATCTGCTAACACATCTACTGCGATAGGCAGATGCTCATCCAATACCTTTGCATAATAGCAAGTATATTCCTTAGAGGTAAACGCATTTACATTGCCGCCAATAGCATCGAACTGCTCGGCAATATCCTTAGCACTATATCGGTCCGTACCTTTAAAAAGCATATGCTCTACAAAATGGGATATCCCGTTGTTTCCAGGGTGTTCATTCCGCGAACCTGTCTTCACCCAAATTCCAAATGATACGGACCGGCCGGTCGGAATTTTTTCCATCACTACTCGTAATCCATTGGATAATACTATTTTTTCCACTTCATGTCCTCCTGGCAATAGCCATGTTCTATCTAATTTAATACACGTGCCTATAATCCTACCAGAAATAGATCACTCACTCAACATCAGAGGGGATTAGACGCTCCGCTGACAGCGTTTGGCTGACTGTTCCTAGCTGTAACCCTTTTGCCTTTATCCCGCGTATCATGGCCTTCAGCGCCTTGGAGGATGAGGCAGTAGGATGCATAAGAACCAGTGTCCCGGATTCAGCTTTACTTGTGATTTTGGCAACTATAGATTCAGGAGAAGGATTGCGCCAATCCACCGTATCCACAGTCCAGAGTACAGTCTTTAAGCCCAAGCTGCTAGCAATTTCTACTGTCTCTTGATCGAAATCACCAGATGGAGGTGCGAACCATTTATTAGTGACTCCAAGTGATTCTTTTAGCAGCTTTTGCGTCTTTTCAATCTCAACTGTAGCACGCGCTCGACTTAAAGTACTCATATTGGGGTGGGTATAGGCGTGATTCTCCATCTCATGACCACGCTTTAACATTTCTGCAGCAAGCTCTGGATTCTTGCTCAGCCAGCTTCCATCCAGAAAAAACGTAACTTTCACGTTCTCTTCATCCAAAATATCCAGCATGGGCACGATATACTGATTCCCCCAAGCCACATTAATCATCAGTGATACCATCGGTTTCGCCGGATTTCCTCGATATATAGGTTCTGCTCCCAGTTCATTTAACGATACTTTTGGTTCGATCTGCCGATACACTAACTTTATGGGCTCTTTTGGTGCCAAAAGAGCATTCCGATAGGTACTCTCTACATCAATCTCAAGTCCGTTATAACCCGGAATGGCTCTCCACACCCGGTCAACCACTGCATCCACTGGAGGTGCATTTAGTTTGGCCGCGGCGGTCTCAATCCTCAGACGAAGATCGTTATTGGCCGCCTTAGGGATATCCATCCACACCGCAAGATCATCCTGCGGCTTCAATTGCACAAGCATGTCCTTGACTGGTCCCTGTGTGCTACCAATTCCTATCACGATTGCTACACAAGCAACCACTAATGCCACTTTTTCCGTCTTCATGACGACTTCCTCCCCGGTAGAAACGAATTTCAGGTTCGTTCCACACGATTACAAAGACACTTTGTCCCAATTTATGAGACAAGGGAGGAAATTATGTCATAAACAGATACAAGACTAATAGATAGGAATGTTTGCTACAGTTTTCCAACTTCTTTCATATAAAAAAAAGAGCCAGAACGCAAATCGCTTCTGTCTCTTTTAATAATGAAATTAGATCCCTTTTGTAAAGGTTATTACTAAGATCAAACTTACGCTTTAGCTCCAGTTTCCGAAGTCAACACCGCTTTACGAGACAGGTTAACCCGGCCTTGTGGATCGATCTCGGTAACTTTAACGGTAATGGTGTCACCAATAGCAACAACATCTTCTACCTTAGCTACACGCTCAGTGGACAATTGGGAAATGTGTACCAATCCGTCTTTGCCCGGAATCAGTTCAACAAATGCACCAAATTTCTCAATACGTCTAACTGTACCCACATAGATTTCTCCGACTTGTACTTCACGCACAAGACCTTCGATAATCGAACGAGCCTTTTGGATCATTTCTTCATCTGAAGAACCGATAAAGACACGGCCATCTTGTTCGATGTCGATTTTCACGCCGGTTTCTTCAATAATTTTATTGATAATCTTACCACCAGCACCGATAACATCACGGATTTTGTCCGGATTGATGTTGATAATAATGATTTTAGGAGCATATTTGGACAGATTAGGTCTTGGCGCAGAGATCGCTTCATTCATTTTGTCCAAGATGAACAGACGGCCTTCTTTAGCCTGTTGAAGTGCTTCCTGAAGAATGTTGCGGTCGATACCGGCAATCTTAATGTCCATTTGAATAGCTGTAACACCTTCTGCTGTACCAGCTACCTTGAAGTCCATATCTCCGAGATGATCTTCCATACCTTGAATATCCGTCAGGATGGAGACATGCTCTCCGTCTTTAATCAGCCCCATTGCTACTCCGGCTACTGGAGCTTTGATTGGCACACCAGCGTCCATCATAGCCAGAATACTGGCACAGATGCTTGCCTGGGATGTAGAACCGTTAGATTCAATCGCTTCTGATACTAGACGAATCGTGTACGGGAATTCAGTTTCACTAGGAATTACCTTGGATAATGCACGTTCTCCAAGTGCTCCGTGACCGATTTCACGTCGTCCTGGTGCTCTAAGCGGACGAGCTTCCCCTACGCTGAACGGCGGGAAATTGTAATGGTGCATGAAACGTTTCGTTTCAGTAGGATCGATTCCGTCGAGAATTTGCACATCACCTAGTGCTCCAAGGGTACAAACGCTAAGGATTTGTGTTTGTCCACGTGTGAACAGACCGGAACCATGTGTACGCGGCAACAGGCTTGTATCACATTCAATCGGACGGATTTCATCAAGTTTACGTCCATCTGGACGAACCTTATCATGCGTGATTAGACGTCTTACTTCATCCTTCACGATATCATGGAGGACTTCTTTAACATCTTTCAGAAGCTCCGGTGCTTCTATGTACTTCTCTACGAAATACGCAACCGCTTCATCATTAACGACATCAATCGCTTCCTGACGAGCATGTTTTTCAGCAATTTTAACGGCTTCCACCAGACGAGCCTCAGCAAATGCGCGGACCTCAGTATTCACGTCAGCATTCACTGTATGCAGCTTCACAGCCATTTTTTCTTTACCAGCCACTTTGACCAGTTCTTCGATGGTTGCAACGATCTTACGGATTTCATCATGACCGAACATAATCGCTTCGAGCATCACATCTTCCGTCACTTCGTTCGCTTCCGCTTCAACCATCATGATTGCTTCCTTCGTTCCAGCAACCACTACATAAATATCACTGATTGCTTGCTGAGCCATATCCGGATTGATCACAAATTCTCCATTAACCCGACCTACAGCAACGCCGCCGATTGGTCCATCAAAAGGCACATCGGAAATACTAAGTGCAGCTGAAGTACCGATCATAGCAGCAATATCTGGTGCGCAGTCCTGATCCACACTCATTACCATGTTCAATACCTGAACATCGTTACGGAATCCTTCAGGGAACAGTGGTCTGATTGGACGGTCTGTCAAACGGCTTGACAGAATCGCTTTCTCACTTGGTCTGCCTTCCCGTTTAATAAATCCGCCAGGAATTTTACCTACTGCATATAATCTTTCCTCATAGTTAACTGTAAGGGGGAAAAAATCCAGATCCTTTGGCTCTTTCGAAGCCGTAACGGTACATAATACCGAAGTATCCCCATAACGCACCATAACGGCTGCGTTTGCTTGTTTAGCTAGACGGCCCGTTTCCAGCACAAGGCGTCTTCCGCCTAGCTGCATTTCTACACGTTTTTCCATAAATACCTCCTTGAATAGTAGTAGACCCGCAATCAAATATAGCAGGTTCACAAATAGATCTAATGAATCGGAAAGGCTTGTCCCTAAGTAAAAACGCTTTCGGCGTCCTTATAAGGACGGTAGCGTTTATGCGAGAATTATAAGAATAAAGTATAACGTGAAACTTATACTTTCTTATAATTTAAGGTATGTAGCCTGTTCTGTATACATATAAGAAGAAACGGCTAAGTCTCACAGATGATGTAAAGTGGCCGTTTTTACGAATAATCTCATCAGTCTTGCTATAAAGTTTTCCCTAAATTTTCAAAAAGCAA
Organism: Paenibacillus sp. PastF-3; assembly: GCF_029893135.1. Classification (NCBI taxonomy): domain Bacteria; kingdom Bacillati; phylum Bacillota; class Bacilli; order Caryophanales; family Paenibacillaceae; genus Paenibacillus; species Paenibacillus sp. PastF-3. Next base: position 119,310 of record NZ_JARXWM010000002.1, read on the forward strand.
CCCAGCTGTCCCGCTGTCGCTCCGAGAAGGACATACGGTATACAACCAGGCTGCTTTAAGGGTTATCTTATGGAAAATTAACGACGCAATCCCAGTCTTTCGATCAGGGCGCTGTAACGTCTGATGTCTTTGTTTTTCAAATACGCCAGAAGTTTACGACGTTGTCCAACCATTTTCAACAATCCGCGACGGGAGTGATGATCTTTCTTGTGCGTACGCAAGTGGTCAGTCAAATTAACGATGTTCTCCGTTAGGATAGCAACTTGCACCTCAGGGGATCCAGTATCGGATTCGTGAGTTTTGTGCTCGTCGATCAATTGATGTTTACGTTCTTGAGTTAATGCCATCCTGTTCACCTCCTTCAATATAATCGCCACTAGCCTCGTCACCGTCGGTGAGAACGTGTAACCAAGCTAAGGTTATGGTGCTGTAAGCCAGCAACGTTTATTAGTATAGCATCTCCATTAACAAAAGTAAACGGCTTGTCCGGGATGACTATAGATTATACCCCAAAATCTTCTTCGCGGTTTCTGCATCCTCACCGATTTGAGTAATCAATGCACCAATGGATTCGAATTTTCGTTCAGGACGAATATAAGATACTAACTCCACCTTGAGCTCTTGATCATACAAATCACCTTCAAAGTCAAACAGATGGACCTCAAAGCTTGGAGTCAATACACCCTCATGGAAGGTAGGTTTAACGCCCACATTCATAACCCCATACAAAACTTTATCCTTATAAAAGACTCGGACCGCATATACACCTTTAGTCGGGATGACAAAATGTGCACTAAGCTTCAAGTTCGCTGTTGGAAAACCAATAGTGCGACCTCTCTTCTCACCATGACCCACTTCACCACGCAGATAATAGCAACGTCCGAACCAGGAGTTTGCCAGCTCTAAATCCCCGTTTTGGAGACTTTTACGAATGCCGGAGCTGCTTACCTTCTCTCCATCCAGCAGAAAAGGGGGAGCAACCTCTACATTCATAATACCTTCACCCAGCTTGCGAAGCATCTCAACATCGCCTTCACCTTGATAACCAAAACGAAAGTCAAAGCCGACAACTGCAGTTACAATATGTAGCGGCAAAAGCATAACAGAGACAAAATTCTGTGGACTTACACGGGAAAGCTGCTCGTTAAATTCAATAACATATAAGATATCGACACCCAAACTAGCAAGAATCTCCTGCTTTTCTACGGGTGGCGTCAAATACCCTTCATAATCACCCTTACCCATAACATCTTTAGGATGGGGATGAAATGTAAGGACTGCAGCCGGCACACCTTGTTTACGTGCGAGGGCCACAGCGGATGTAATGACGCTAGCATGTCCACGATGCAATCCGTCAAACTGCCCTAGAGCAGCCACTTGAGGCTGAGCCCACTCTGCAGCAGTCTCCGGAGACATCGGATAGGTTAACGTTACGGTTCTCACGCTGTTTCTCACCTACAATTCACTTGGTAAAATTGATTTAAGCTTGTGCAAACACCTTCACTGGAGCAATTGCACCTGTATCTTCCAATTCATAAATGCCAAGAAATCCACCTTGAAGATCGTATAGCCGAAATTGACTGTTCGACTTCACCTCTGGAGCGATAAATCGTGAGGACAAACGCTGCCCCTGCAAAGCTGCCTTCTTTTTCTCATCCATTACCGTGTGCTTTGGCATATGAGAAATGGCTTCGTCTGCAGCGATTAAATGATCTTCCAATGTTCCGGCTTCTTTGTGAGTCGCAATATCCTCTAGCGTAAGACAATGACTAGCAGAAATCCCTGCCGACATCGTTCTCTCTAGTTTCACCATCACACCCGGCAGTCCAAGTGCTCGTCCGATGTCGACACAGAGTGTACGAATGTACGTCCCCTTAGAGCAAAGCACCCGGAATGTGATATCGGGATGATTGCCTTCCCAAGTCATATCCGTCATTTCAATTTCGTAAATCTCTACTTCACGGCTTTTACGTTCAACGGTTTTACCTTCTCTTGCCAACTCATAAAGACGTTTGCCGTCAACTTTAACCGCAGAATACATCGGTGGAACCTGAGAAATAACCCCTTTAAATGAAGCAAGCACTGACAGAATCTCTTCTTCAGTTACATGCACCTCATCTACAGTTTCTATAATGGTCCCAGTTAAGTCCTCAGTATCACTGGACATCCCCAGTCTCAATGTTGCCACATATTCTTTGGGCAACTCCTGAATATACTCCACGACACGAGTAGCGCGGCCTAAACAAAGCGGTAGCACACCTGTTACCTGTGGATCAAGTGTTCCTGTATGTCCGATCCGTTTCATGCCGAGAATACGACGCGCCTTGGCCACAACATCATGTGAAGTGAACCCGGCTGGCTTGTAAACCGCCAGTACACCTTCTAATTCACTCATAAATGACGTCTTACCTCCTCAAGCACTTGCGCTATTGCCGTTTCGAGTGTAGCTTCTATACGCGCACCTGCAGCACGGGTATGACCGCCACCTCCAAACGTTTGCGCTAGATCAGCCACATCGACCTTACCCGCAGAACGTAAGCTAACTTTAACCGCATGTTCATGAATGACTTTGAACAGAATCCCTACTTCCACACCTCGAATATTGCGAGGGTAGTTCACGAGACCTTCTAAATCTTCATTAGCAGCAGCACATTCAATCATATCCTCCGGTGTAACATAGAGCCAGGCAATATCCCCTTCGGGTGATAATTGAAGAGTATTTAACGCTTTATTTAAAATTTTAATCTGCGGCAATGTCATTTCTTCAAGTAATGTCTCAGCCAGTTCAGGACCGTTAACGCCATATGATAGCAGTTCAGATACGGCTGCCATTACTTTTGGTGATGTGTTGGTATATCGAAATCCGCCAGTATCTGTCAAAAGACCTGTGTATAAAGCTGTGGCGATATCAATGTCCCATTCAATCTCGAACGTCTTCAACAGATCGAACAAAATTTCCGCAGTCGCAGCAGCATCAGGTTTGATTAAATTCACAAGACCATAACCGTTGTTAGTGGGATGATGGTCAATGTTCAGGATTAGAGCATCCTTCGCAAAATAGCGATGAGTTAGTCCTACTCGCTGAAAATCAGCACAATCCACACAGATCACATTGCTGTATTGACGGGGCGGCTCACTAGAGGCCATATTGATGATTTCCTCCGAATGCCATAAGTATTCCATCCGCTTCGGTATCGGTCCTTCATTTAGCATAGTGTATTTTTTGCCCAGACATGAGAGAAGCCAGCCCACCGCTAGGGTGGAGCTGACTGCATCTCCGTCCGGCTGAACATGCGACACTACAAGGTAATCGTCGTGTTCCAGCAGAAACTCACGGGTCTGCTGGAGACTTTGTTCATAGCTCTGCATTCGCCGTCTCCTTTATAAAAGTTGTTCAAAATAGCCTTGAGCTATTTTGAACTCCTTTTGTACCTATTTCTAATCGTTCTTATGAAGCTCTCCAAGAAGTTTCTCAATGTGACTGCCATAAGCGACAGATTCATCGATCTTGAAGATCAGTTCCGGTGTATGCCGGAGGCGAATCGCCTTGCCAAGCTCGGAGCGAAGAAAACCATTTGCTTTCTCAATCGCTTTAAGGGAGCCTGACTTCTGCTCTTCATCCCCGAACACGCTTAGGTATACTTTCGCTTGCGACAGATCGTTAGTCACGTCTACGCCAGTTACAGTTACAAAACCGATTCGAGGATCTTTCAGTCCGCTTTGGATAAGTTGACTAAGCTCTTTCTTGATCTGCTCGCCTACTCGTCCTGCTCTAATTTTAGACATCTATATTCACCTCTTCGCTTAGCGCTCTACAGTTTCCATAAGAAACGCTTCGATAATGTCGCCCTCTTGGACGTCATTATAGCGTTCCAAAGTTATGCCGCATTCATAACCTTGCGCCACTTCTTTGGCATCATCTTTAAAGCGTTTCAAGGTATCAACTTTACCTGTAAATACAACGATTCCGCTACGGATCAAGCGCATTTCAGCATTACGGGTAATTTTACCATCAATAACCATACAACCTGCAATGGTACCCACTTTACTGATTTTGAATACGCTACGCACTTCAGCGTGACCGATAACGTTCTCTTTATAGATAGGATCAAGCATACCCTTCATTGCACTTTCAATTTCCTCGATTACATTGTAGATGATGTTATGGAGACGAACATCTACTTTTTCTTGTTCAGCAGCTGCCTTGGTCTGAGCGTCCGGACGAACGTTAAAGCCAATAACAATAGCATTAGATGCTGCTGCAAGTGTAATATCGGATTCCGTAATGGCACCAGCACCGCTGTGAATGATCTTCACGCGGACACCTTCCACTTCGATCTTAGCCAGGGAACCTTTAAGTGCCTCGACTGAACCTTGTACGTCAGCTTTAATAATAACGTTAAGGTCTTTGATCTCGCCGTCTTTAATGTGCTGGAACAAATCATCCAATGTTACACGAGTGTTCGTATTCAGCTCAGATTGGCGTTGGGAAGTGGAACGTCTATCAGCAATCGCACGGGCTTTACGCTCGTCTTCGAAGGCCATAAACGGATCACCAGCCTGTGGTACTTCAGTCAAACCAGTAATTTCTACTGGAGTGGATGGTCCAGCTTCCTTGATCTTACGTCCTTTGTCATTAACCATCGCACGTACACGTCCGAAGCAGTTACCTGCTACAAAAGCATCGCCGACTTTCAATGTACCGTTCTGTACCAGAACACGTGCAACGGGTCCACGATTCTTATCAAGCTCAGCTTCTATAACTGTACCGCGTGCCCGTTTGTCAGGGTTCGCTTTGTACTCGTTTACTTCAGCAACGAGCAGAATCATTTCCAGCAGTTCTTCCAAGTTAATACGTTGTTTTGCAGAAAGGTTAACGAAGATGGTATCTCCGCCCCACTCTTCAGGAACGAGTTCATAGCTTGTAAGCTCTTGCTTCACCTTATCAGGATCAGCACCTGGCTTATCGATTTTGTTGACAGCAACAATGATCGGAAGTCCAGCAGCTTTAGCGTGTGCAATAGCTTCAACAGTCTGAGGCATAACACCGTCATCCGCTGCAACTACGATAATTGTCATATCCGTAACCTGTGCACCACGAGCACGCATAGCCGTAAATGCTTCGTGACCAGGTGTATCAAGGAACGTGATTTTCTTCTGATTGATTTCAACTTGATAAGCACCAATATGCTGTGTGATTCCGCCAGCTTCGCCTAGTGACACACTTGTCGAACGAATGGCATCCAGCAAAGTAGTTTTACCGTGGTCAACGTGACCCATGATTGTAACTACTGGAGGACGGGTCTGAAGCTCATCTTCAGTATCATTCTCTTCCACAGTTTCGAAGCTATCCTCATCAACAGGAATCTTCACTTCTACTTCTACGCCAAATTCAGCAGCGAGCAGAAGAATGGTGTCGATATCCAATTCTTGGTTAATGGTTGCCATTACACCCATAGAAATCAGCTTCTTAATTACTTCAGAAGCGTCTTTGTGAAGCAATTTCGCAGTTTCACCTACGGTCATGCTGCCACGAACGATAATTTTCTTAGGTGTATTATCAATCTTCTCGCGGTGAACCATAGGTTGATTCTTGCCACGGCCATTCTTACCACCACGACCGCGGTAGTTACCGCCTTTACCATCATCAAACCGTCTATTGTTCGTATTTGGTCTACCACCGGTTGTGTTCTTCTTAGGACCTCTGTCGTCACCGCGTGTGAAACCACCACCTGTGCCAGATTGACCTTGTGGGCGGCTGTCCGTGCGAGGTGCACTGCTTTGTCCTTGCGGACGGCTGCCAGTATTACTTCCTTGTGGACGGCTACCGCCGGTAGTACTACCTTGCGGACGGCTACCACCTGTGTTACTTCCTTGCGGACGGCTGCCACCAGTATTACTACCTTGTGGGCGATTGCCGCCTGTACTACTTCCTTGCGGACGGCTGCCACCGGTATTGCTACCTTGTGGGCGATTGCCGCCTGTGCTACTTCCTTGCGGACGGCTTCCGGTAGTACTATTTGTACGTGGAGCTCCGCTTTGTTGCGGACGTGCATTTTGCGTTGAACCTGTTGTTGTTCTGCGGGAATCTTGTCCGCTTTGGGGCCTTGGGGACGTCGTCGATTGGTTGTTGTTTTGGTTACTGTTCATACCTACCTGCTTTTCCTGTTGATTTTTGTTGGCATTCTGAGCACTCTGGGGTTCGGCAGTTACTGCACCGGTTGACACCGGGCGGCTGCTGGAGCCGGTATCCCGCTTGGCTGCAGCGTTCGACTTGATATCCTTGAAGAATTGCTCTACTTTGTTCACGGAACCGTTCTCCATGACACTCATATGATTATTCACAGGGACATTCAAACGCTTCAGAATAGTAATAATTTCTTTACTGCTCATGTTTAGTGACTTGGCATATTCGTACACACGCAATTTATCTTTGTTCTCTTCTTTAGTCAATAAATCCACCTCCGACAGTATCTCCGAGTTGCTTGGAGATCATTTCCGCGAATCCTTTATCCGTAATGGCCAGTACTACGCGCTGGTCTTTACCAATACTTGCACCGAGGCTGTCTCGGTGAAATGCGATTACTAGTGGAATATCGTAGGTTCCGCATTTATCACGGAACTTTTTTTGGGTATTATCTGAAGCGTCACCTGCCAGAACGACCAGCTTCGCCTCTGAAGACCGTACAGCTTTGAGTACAGCCTCATCGCCGGTGACTATCTTGCCTGCTCTCATGGCAAGCCCTAAATAAGAAAGCGCCTTACTCATTATCCTCACTATCCTTTGCTGCTAGAAACTGCTCTTCCACGGAAGTAAATTCCCTGGCAAGCTGGTCATAGATTTCAGGACTCACTTGACATTTCAAAGCACGGTCAAGTGCTTTATTCTTCTGTGCCAGCTTAAAGCATTCAAGCTTGCCGCATATGTAAGCACCACGGCCTGACTTCTTACCTGTCAGATCAATCAGTACTTCGCCCTCGGGCGTTCTAACCACTCGAATCAGCTCTTTCTTCGGCATCATCTCTTGGGTAGCAACGCATTTGCGCAGCGGCACCTTTCTTTGTTTCATACATACGCCTCCCGTCAAGCAGGTTAATTAATCAATGGAGACGGAATCCTGATGCATTTCATCAATAGAAGTTCTCGGTCTACCGTATTCCTGCTCCGCTTGACTCTCACTCTTGATATCAATTTTCCAGCCGGTAAGCTTAGCGGCAAGGCGTGCATTTTGCCCTTTAATACCGATAGCCAGTGATAATTGATAATCAGGAACGATCACCCGTGCCATTTTCTCTGCTTCAAAGACTTGAACTTCAAGCACCTTGGAAGGGCTGAGTGCATTAGCAACATACTCTTGCACCAGATCAGAGTAACGGACGATATCGATCTTCTCGCCACGAAGCTCAGTAACGATGGTTTGAACGCGTGTTCCTCTTGGGCCTACGCAAGAACCAACTGGATCCACTTCCGGATTGCGGGAATACACAGCAATCTTCGAACGGAAGCCAGCTTCACGAGCTACGGAACGAATTTCAACTACACCATCAAAAATTTCCGGAACTTCTAGTTCGAACAGACGCTTCAGCAATCCGGGATGACTGCGGGACAGCATAATTTGCGGTCCTTTAGTGGTATTCTCAACTTTAGTGATATAAGCCTTGATACGCTCACTTTGCTTAAACTTCTCACCTGGCATCAATTCACTAAGCGGCAAGACCGCTTCGATTTTACCAAGATCAATGTAGATGTTCCGCATATCTTGACGTTGTACAAGTCCTGTTACAATATCATCTTCTTTGTCAATAAAGGCATTATAGATGAGTCCACGCTCTGCTTCGCGAATCCGTTGTGTTACAACCTGCTTTGCAGTCTGTGCAGCAATGCGCCCGAAATCACGTGGTGTTACTTCAAGCTCAGCAATGTCTTCAAGCTGGAAATGCGGGTTAATTTCTCTGGCTGCCGGCAATGAGATTTCAGTCCTTGTATCCAGGACCTCTTCAACAATTAGCTTGCGGGCAAACACTTTAATGACACCTGTGTTGCGGTTCATATCAACACGCACGTTCTGTGCTGCATTGAAATTACGTTTATAACTAGAGATCAGCGCCGCTTCGATCGCTTCGAACAGCACATCTTTACTGATGCCTCTCTCCCTTTCCAGCTCATTCATTGCTTCAATAAACTCCATACTCATGAATTTCCGGCCCCCCTTTCAAGACGTTAAAAAATAATGGCCAATCTCGCGCTTGCGACTTTGGCATACGGTATTACATGTTCTTTTTTGCCCGCGGAGATGAGCAGTTCCTCGTTCTCGAACGAGAGCAAACGACCTTCAAATTCTTTGAGTCCTTGAATCGGCTCATAAACAGTCACATACACGTCCTTACCTACCGCTTTAGCTACATCCGCAGCTTTTTTGAGAGGACGCTCTGCTCCCGGTGAGGAAACCTCAAGGAAATATGCCTCAGGGATAGGATCATTCTCATCCAACTGCTGACTGAAATATTCGCTAATGCTTCCGCAGTCATCAATATCAATGCCGCCTTCTTTATCTACGAATATACGCAGAAACCAATTGGAGCCTTCCTTCACGTATTCAACGTCCACCAGTTCGAAACCATTGTCGTCGAGATAGGGCCCGAGCATCTGCTCTACCGTTTGTTTAATTTTAGATTTGGGTGTGCTCAAAAGAAAATTACCTCCACGAACTTGTCTTTTGCTATATACCAAAGATAAAGAGTGGGTTTCCCCACTCTTTACACAACGGACTTATCTCATTATTACCAAAGAAATTATACCATAGTGAGTCTGGACTGACAAGTGCTAGCCCTTGACTCCCCCTTTGGAGCTCTCTTTTCTAGAAATACAAGAAAGTATAAGTTTCACGTCATCCTATACGTTTTGTATTTTTCGCAGAAACCGGTACCGTCCCTAAAAGGACGGCAAAGCCGGTTCTGCTTACCATGAAATAAGTGTTGTTAAAGCCTTTAAAATAGGGAAAGTTGATTGCTCTCCGGTAAGCCGCGGAAGCAGCCCATATTGGTTAGCAGCTCAATAACTGTCTTACTCGCCTTGGATTTCTGCTGGAAATCCTCAATAGAAAGGAACTCCCCGGCATCTTTCGCAGCAGCTATGTTGATAGCAGCATTCTCACCAATGCCCGCTAATGCGGAAAACGGAGGAATCAAACTCTTGTCATCAACAATAAACTTATTCGCTTCTGAGCGGTAAAGATCAATGTTTTTGAATGTAAACCCACGTGCCGTCATCTCCAAAGCCATTTCAAGGACAGGCAACATAGCCTTTTCCTTAGGCAAAGCTTGAAATCCTTTTTGCTCAATGTCTACGATCTGACGGTTGATCGCTTCATATCCCTTACAGCACAATTCAATATCAAAATCTGCTGCACGTACAGAGAAATAAGTCGCATAATATTCAATAGGATGATACAGCTTGAAGTAAGCGGTACGTACTGCAGAAATAACGTATGCAGCAGCATGCGCCTTCGGGAACATGTATTGAATCTTCAGACAAGAATCAATATACCATTGTGGAACCTTGCACTTTTTCATTTCCTCGATCCATTCGTCAGATAAACCTTTACCTTTACGAACACTCTCGGTAATTTTAAAGGCCAAGCTCGCATCCATTCCCGCTTTATAAATTAAGAAGAGCATGATGTCATCACGACAACCGATAACAGTCTTAATGTTACAAGTATTATTCTTTATAAGCTCTTGCGCGTTACCAAGCCAAACCCCAGTACCATGAGACAAACCTGATATTTGCAGTAAGTCAGCAAAGCTGGATGGTTTCGACTCAATAAGCATTTGACGTACGAACTTGGTACCCATTTCGGGCACACCATATGTCGCAACTGGTGATCTGATTTCGTCAGGTCTTACGCCAAGTGCATCTGTAGAGTTAAACATGCTCATGACTTTCGGATCATTCATCGGGATAGTAGTTGGATCAACACCTGTCAAATCCTGCAGCATCCGCATCATTGTCGGATCATCATGACCCAGAATATCAAGTTTCAACAGATTCGCGTCAAAAGCATGATAATCAAAGTGCGTGGTCTTCCACTCGGCATTGACATCATCCGCTGGAAATTGCACGGGTGTAATATCTTCAACCTCCATGTAATCTGGAACAACAACTATACCGCCGGGATGTTGTCCCGTACTGCGTTTAACGCCTGTGCATCCAGCTGCCAGCCGGCCAACTTCAGCTCCACGCCAACGTTTCTGGTGCAGTTCTTCGTATTTCTTCGTGAAACCGAAGGCAGTCTTCTCAGCGATGGTACCGATCGTTCCGGCACGGAATACATTTTTCTCACCAAACATTTCTTTGGTAAAGTTATGGGCATTCGGCTGATATTCCCCTGAGAAGTTCAAATCGATATCGGGAACTTTGTCGCCCTTAAATCCGAGGAAGGTCTCAAACGGAATATCCTGCCCTTCGCCTTTGAGCTTCTCACCGCAATCCGGACATACTTTGTCCGGTAAGTCGAATCCGCTCCGCACACTGCCGTCCAGGAACCATTCACTATGGCGACACTCTGGGTTTAGGCAAATATAATGCGCGGGCAAAGGATTAACTTCTGAAATCCCAAGAAATGTCGCTACTACAGAGGAGCCTACGGAACCCCGCGAACCTACGAGATATCCGTCCTTATTTGATTTTTTAACGAGACGTTCAGAAATCAAATAGTTGGCAGAGAACCCGAATTTGATAATTGGTGCAAGCTCTTTCTCCAAACGGGCAATGACTACCTCAGGCAATTCTTCGCCATAAATGGATTTCGCAGTGTTATAACAGGTCTCGCGAATTTCTTCGTCCGCCCCTTCAAGAATGGGTGTAAATAGCTTATCCGGAAACAGCTCCAGCTCTTCAAAACGTTCCGCCAGCTCAACGGTATTCGTAACCACGACTTCCATTGCTTTTTCAGCACCGAGAAATTCGAATTCAGACAGCATTTCATCGGTTGTGCGGAAGTGTGCATCTGGTTTACGTTGGTCTTTAAGCGGACTAAAGCCTGTGATTCCATTAATGGTAATATCACGATACAGCTTGTCCCGGGGTTCAAGATAATGCACATTCCCCGTTGCGATAACAAGTTTATTCAACTGTTCCCCTATTTCACAAACCTTGCGGACTACATCACGAAGCTCATCAGGGCCTGCTACAAAGCCCTTGTCTACCAAATGCATGTACATGGTCAATGGCTGTATCTCTAGCACATCATAAAAATGAGCAACCTCCATGGCTTCCTCAGTCGTTTTGTTGAGTACTGCTTCAAAAAACTCTCCACGTTCACAACCGGAAATCACGAGCAGTCCATCTCTATGCTCTTCCAGCTTGGATTTCGGAATACAAGGAACACGCTTGAAATATTCCGTATGTGACATGGAAATGAGCTTATAGAGATTTTTTTTGCCTACTTGATTAAGTGCATAAATATTACAGTGGAACGGTCTTGTGTTCGAAAGATCATTACCCACATAATCGTTTAGTCGATCAAGGCGGGTCATGCCCTTCATCTTTTCAGCATCTGCGAGCAATCCTGTTAATATTCCACCGAGTGCTATAGTATCATCAATCGCTCGGTGATGGCTTTCCAGAAGAACTTTATATTTATCGGCTAATGTGTTCAGCCTGTGATTCTTCATGCTTGGATATAGTAACCGGGCGAGCTCAAGCGTATCAAGAGATGGATTCGGAAGATCAGGTTCACCTATTTTACGTAACGAGGCCTGAATAAAACCCATATCAAATCTGGCGTTATGTGCAACAAGGATACTGTCACCCACAAATTCAACAAACTTACGCAGTACTGGTTCAAGATCAGGAGCATCCTTCACCATTTCATCCGTAATATTGGTCAATTGCTGAATATGATAAGGGATCTTCTCATGCGGATTAACAAAAGTAGAATAACGGTCTACTTCTTTGCCTTCGCACATTTTAATGGCCGCCAGCTCTGTAATATTATTGCGGGTAATCGATAACCCCGTGGTCTCTATATCAAACACTACATAGGTAGCTGTCTTCAAGTCCAAAGGCTGAGCATTCTCGACAATATTCACAGAGTCATTCACAACATTGGCTTCCACGCCATAAATCATTTTTATCTTATGCTTATGAGCTGCATGGTTCGCATCCGGAAAAGCCTGAACTCCGCCATGATCAGAAATAGCAATCGCAGGATGACCCCACTGGGCAGCTGTTTTGACATAGGTAGTGATCGGAGTGACCGCATCCATCGTACTCATCGTAGTGTGAAGGTGAAACTCCACCCGTTTCTTAGGAGCTGTATCTTTACGCGCAGGCGGTGCCTTAACTTCTGTTAAGTCCGAAGGAATCATCACTAGCTCAGGAATCTGCATAAACCGGTCATATTCCACTTTTCCGCGTGCTCTTACCCATTTACCGTTAGCTAACTGACTCATAACCTTCAGATCATCTTTAGTCTTCGCGAACATCTTCATTTGTAGAGAATCCGTAAAATCGGTCAGACTGAAAGTGAACAAGGTACTGCCATTGCGAAGTTCCTTACGATCCAGACCAAAAATGGTACCCTGAATAGTAATTTTCTTCTCTTCATCTTGAATTTCAAGAATCGGTACGGCCTGTTCCTTAATTTCATACCCCACTTGAAGCTTAATGACTTCACTAGGATCGCTATCATCAGCAGGAGCTTCTGTTTCTACTGCAGTCATCATCTGCTCAACGATCTCGCGTTGTTCTTGCTGAAGCTTTTGCTGAAATTCTTCATATGCCTCAACATTATTATTTTCATTCTCTGCCATTAGCACTTTAACTTTTAAGGTCAGACCGAAATACGTATCATAAAATTTAATAATCGCCCCATCGATGCCTTTTTTACGAGCCAGCTCCATAGAAGTGGAGTCACTCATCGTCAACATTAAAGTGTCCTCTTTAAGCTCTTGGGTAGAACGTGTCAGCCAGCCATTAACCGAAGGGACCTCGCGAGTCACCCACTCCAGAAACAATCCCCAATATTCTTGGACTATCTCTGCTCTACTAACTTTTTGATCATATACGAATAAAAAGCTTACTTTGGCTATATGCTGTAGTTTCTCCCGCATTCTGAGGCAAAATGTCCGGTATACCTGCGCTGGAACCAGGCTTTCTTTCGCAATCATAATTTGCCAGTCTCGGTTACCACGGCTGATCTCTACACGCTCTATATATCCATCTAAAAAGTAGGGATCCATAATTGCAGGTGGAATTTCACCTTGCTTCATCAAGAGCTCGAATCTTTTTCTTCTCTCCTGGTTTTGTTCCATGCTTTCCTCCCACCTTTGATAACTCCGTAAAACACAATCAATGATATTCAGTGAAAGTACAATATGATAAAAAAAACGACGTTGTCGGCTTTTAAAGACAATATCTGTTTCTCGTAAAAATAAAAGGGATAATTTATAGTGCAAACCTATAAATTCTTATATTTTAAAAAGCTTCTGGATTCAAAAAGCATTGGGTACTTTCGGCCCGCTGACTCCTCTCTCCAGAAGCTAGATTAAAATACTACAAGACTGTTGATCGGTGCCAAAAGATTAATAGGCCTTTGCAAAAACCACAGTATGCTCAGCTGGTTTGCCACAGCAAATGCAGACTTGCTTCTTCTCCGCCGGATCGAAAGGAATGTTGCGGCTTCCCGCACCTGTCTCTTCCTTAACTTTGGACTCGCATGCTTCGGAACCACACCAGCCAGCTAGTGCAAAGCCGCGTTTTTCTTCCATTGAAGCTTTCATTTCTTCCAAGGAATCCACAGAATAGAAATGGTCCTCGCGGAATTTCAAGGCACGTTCGAACATTTCATTATGAACCTGTTCGAGCATTGCTTGAACTTCTTCTACGAGGTTCTCTTGCTGAATAACCTTCTTCTCACCTGTGACACGGGAGACGATTACGCAGACGCCATTCTCCATGTCGCGTGGTCCAAGCTCCAAGCGCACAGGTATACCGCGCATTTCATATTCATTGAACTTCCAACCTGGCGTTACATCCGAACGATCATCCACACGTACACGAACGCCTGCGTTCTTCAGTTCCTTGAACAGCTCGTCCGTCCGTCCAATCACGGCTTCGCGAGTTTTAGGAGGTCCGATCGGAATCATAATTACTTGAGTTGGCGCTACCTTAGGCGGTAGAACAAGCCCACGGTCATCGCCATGCACCATAATCAGCGAACCAATCAAGCGTGTAGTGGATCCCCATGAGGTCGTATGCACATATTCTAAATTATTGTCGCGGCTCAAATACTGGATCTCAAATGCTGTTGCAAACTTGGTACCCAAGTAATGTGAGGTAGCAGCCTGAACAGCACGTCCATCTTTCATCATCGCTTCAATAGAATACGTATCTACAGCACCAGCAAAACGCTCGGAAGGTGTCTTTTGTCCAGTAATCACCGGAATAGCAAGGAAAGTCTCGGCAAAATCACGGTAGTTATCCAGCATCTTCATGGTTTCTTCACGAGCTTCAGCTTCATTCTCATGTGCAGTATGCCCTTCTTGCCAAAGAAACTCAGTAGTGCGGATAAATGGTAACGTACGCTTCTCCCAACGAACCACGTTCGCCCATTGATTGATAAGTACAGGAAGGTCACGATAGGACTGAATCCATTTGGAATACATATGCCCGAACATGGTCTCAGAAGTAGGACGGACAGCCAGACGTTCTTCAAGCACGTCTCCACCAGCCTCAGTTACCCATGGCAGTTCGGGATTAAAGCCTTCAATATGATCCTTTTCCTTTTGAAAGAAACTCTCTGGAATGAACACTGGAAAATAAGCATTACGATGCCCAGTTTCCTTAAGGCGACGGTTCATTTCCGCCTGAATATGCTCCCATATTTCATAGCCCTCTGGCTTAAATACGATACAGCCACGAACAGGAGAGTAGTCCATCAAGTCCCCTTTTTTTATAACATCAATATACCAGCGTGAGAAATCCTCGCTTTGCGGCGTGATTTCCGTAACGAATTGCTTATCTTTTGCCATGTAATGGAATGCCTCCCGAAGAAAATTAGCCGCTGATCAAACGTAAAATATCATTATACGTAACAGCAATCATTAATAAAAATAACAGTGCAAATCCGACAAAGTGAACCATACCTTCACGGCTCGGGTCTACAGGTTTACCGCGTAATGCCTCCACACCTAGAAACGCCAGACGGCTTCCATCGAGTGCCGGAATCGGTAATAGGTTGAAAATCCCCAGATACAAGCTTAGGATAGCAGCCCAATAGGTAAGATACTGAATGCCTTGTTGGGCAATTTGACCGGTTACTTCAAAGGTACGAACCGGACCTCCAATATCATCCATATTGAATTTATTGATCAATTGCTTAAAGCCCAGAAAGATAGCTTCCGTCGTATCGACCATAGCTTTACCTGAACCTGTCAACGTCTCTCCAACCCCAGCTTTGCGGGTAGGAAGCTCAGGTGTAATCCCTATTTTACCGCCTTCTTGTCCCTCCATGCTACGAGGAACGAGAGTCACATTAAGGGTCTCATCACCACGTTGCAGCATCCATTTCATTTCTTTCCCTTTGGACTCCGAGGTTAAGTCAATCATTTTTTGGTAATCGGCACCAATCTTCTCACCGTTGATGGATACAATGATGTCACCCTTTTGCAATCCCGCCTCTTGTGCAGGCATTCCTTCAGAGACATCACCGATCTTAACATAAGTAGGATTCTCCACCGGAATCCCAACCATTTGCAAATGGATGGCAAACAGAACAAAGGCTAACAGGAAGTTCATCACAGGACCCGCAACAATAGCCAATGCCCGCTGACCCACGGTTTTACTACCGAATTGGCGGTCTTTAGGCGCAATTTGAGTCTGCTGCGTTCCTTTAATCATCATCGCATGCGGATGAACATCATAAGTAGTAACTTCGCCATCCACATCCAAGCGGATTTGCAGATCATTTTCAAGATCAGTATGCAAAGCCTCACCACGGATAACATTTTTACGTGTATCCAATGCGTCCAGATAAATGTTTTTCACTTTGTTATCCTGACCAAGTCTTACTGCAATGGTTTGTCCAGAGCCAATCTCAATAATCTCTGGATCTTCACCAGCCATCCGAGCATAACCGCCAAAAGGCAGTAAACGCAAAGTGAACTGTGTCTCATTCCGTTTATAAGAAAACAGTTTCGGACCGAAACCGATAGCAAATTCCCTCACGAGAATACCGGCGCGTTTGGCAAAATAATAGTGACCCCATTCATGTACAGTCACCAGAACAAAAAACATGAGCACCGTTAATAAAACGACTTGAACCATTTCCAAACGTATCATCCCCCTTTAGCTGTAAGACCGAAGTATGTCCTCTTAATTTATCATTATTCTCCGATCAGGCACAAGAGAATCAACTGTCCCAACCTATTTTTAGGGCAAAGTAAGTATTTCCAGCCAAAAAGAGATCAATCTACATTCTACAACGTTGCTGCCAGCTCACGAACACGCTTATCACAGGATTCAATTTGTTCTAAATTCGGATTATCCTCGTTAATATGACGATGAAGCACTTCTCCGATGATCTCCTCAATGCGCAGGAATGGGATCTCATGACTCAAGAAACGAGCAACAGCAATTTCATTTGCTGCATTAAAAGCAGTAGTAGCTGTCCCTCCAGCTTTTCCACAATCCATGGCTAGCTTAAGCGCAGGGAATCGTTCATAGTCCATTTCTCGGAAAGTCAAACGTCCAACTTCAGCCAACGACAAACGCTGTGCCGGTGACTCCCAGCGTTCGGGATAAGTGAGC
This sequence comes from Paenibacillus sp. PastF-3, assembly GCF_029893135.1. NCBI lineage: Bacteria > Bacillati > Bacillota > Bacilli > Caryophanales > Paenibacillaceae > Paenibacillus > Paenibacillus sp. PastF-3. The sequence continues at coordinate 136,123 of NZ_JARXWM010000002.1, forward strand.
GCATATTGAATGGGGACACGCATATCGGGATTACCAAGCTGAGCAATAATGCTGCTGTCACGGAACTCCACATAAGAGTGAATGATACTCTCTGGATGCAAAAGTACATTTACTTGTTCATAAGGTAGACCAAATAGCCAATGCGCTTCAATCACCTCAAGCCCTTTATTCACCATTGTAGCAGAATCAATCGTGATTTTCGCGCCCATGCTCCAATTCGGATGACGAAGTGCATCTTCTACCGTTACATTCTTGAGTTGATCACGAGTGAAATCCCGGAAGGATCCACCAGAAGCTGTTAAAGTGATGCAAGCAATATCCGCGAGATTCTCACCATTTAAGCACTGAAAAATAGCAGAATGCTCGCTATCGATAGGTAACAACTTAACACCTTTACGATTAGCTAGATCAGTGACGAGGTGTCCTGCCGTTACCAAAGTCTCTTTATTAGCTAGTCCAATATGTTTGCCTGCTTCGATCGCAGCTAACGTGGATTGGAGGCCTACACTACCCATAACAGCCGTTACGACCATTTCGGCATCTCCACCTGCTGCCACCTCAACAAGACCTTCATTCCCGCTGTATAGCTGTATGCCTGAAGGCAGACTGGATCTAATCTCATCTGCCAGCTCCTTTGTCGCAACAGAAACACGACGAGGATTAAACCGACGAACTTGTTCCAGCAATAACGCTGTATTCGTTCCAGCTGCCAAGCCATCTACTTGAAAAGAGTCTGGGTGCATAGCGATGACATCTAGAGTCTGAGTGCCGATCGAACCTGTGGAACCAAGAACACTTATTTTTTTCATAGTTATACCCTCTCCTTCCGTTAATAGTAAGGCATAAGCATTACGATATGTACGAATGGAAATACGATAATCCAGCTGTCACATCGATCAAGAATACCACCGTGACCTGGCAGTAGCGTGCCTGAATCTTTGATACCATACGCACGTTTATAGGCAGATTGTACAAGATCACCAAGCTGACCCAGCACCGCACAAGAAAGCCCTATAAGGAGTGCTCGTCCAATCGCAAGTTGTTCAGGAGCAAATATTGCAAAAACGATAGCGATCAGCATCGAGATCAGTACTCCACCTACGGCACCTTCCACCGTTTTGTTCGGACTGATGGCAGGCCAAAGTTTGTTCTTCCCCATGCTTCTTCCAACAAAGTATGCCCCGGCATCACTACCCCAAATGCAGAAAAGGAGTAAAAAAGTCCAGAACAAACCATGTCCGTCATCCGATGCACGAGCCATGGCCATATAAGAAAAACCCATTCCAATGTATACTATACCAGTAAACAGCAAGGCTGTTACTCGAATATCTAATTTATTTTTAGTAAAAACTGTAACTAAAAGGAACAAGAGCAGCAAAATCCATATTCCTTGTTCCCATGATAAGGGTGCAGAGATCCCAAGTAAATTCCAAGGGATCATGAAACTTAGAATGGCTGCATAACCAAGAACGGTAGAACCGGAAAGCGCAGGTATCCCTATCATTTTCACAAATTCATAAAACCCGATAAAAGCCATGGCAGTAAGTAACAACTGGTATGGCCAGTTTCCCAACACGCATAAGCCTAAAAATAGTGCTCCGGCAACAATTCCGGTAATCAATCGCTGCTTCAAAGGTTTCCATCTCCTATCAAGCTACTTCAGTCCACCATAACGGCGTGTACGGCGTTGATATTCAGCAACTGCCTGATGCAAATGCTCCTTATCAAATTCAGGCCAATACACATCAGTAAACCACAGCTCACTATAAGCAAGCTGCCATAGCATGAAATTGCTAAGTCGCATTTCTCCACTTGTACGTATAAGCAAATCCGGATCTGGTAACCCACCAGATAACATTCGGCTATCGATTAGATCAGTCGTAATATCTTCCGGTGTCAAAGCCCCTGATTGGATGTCCTTACCAATGCTGCGCATGCAGTCCTCAATTTCTTTGCGCCCCCCATAATTAAGAGCAAAATTCAATATAAGTCCAGTATTGCCCTGTGTCCGGGCAATAGCTTCTTCCATAGCTTTGCGTGTAAATGAAGGCAATGCATCAGTATCACCCATCATACGTACTTGGACATTCTTCTCAATCAGCTCATCAAGCTCAATGGCTAGAAACTCCACTGGCAAGCGCATCAGATAATCGACTTCTTCCTTTGGTCGTTTCCAATTTTCTGTCGAGAACGCATACATCGTCAAAAACTCAACACCCAGTTCGTCTGCAGCGATTGTAGCACGTTTAACAGCCTTCATGCCATTCTGATGACCCACAACGCGCGGCAACCCGCGACGTTTAGCCCAACGCCCATTGCCGTCCATAATAACAGCCACATGCCGGGGAATGTTATCCGGTGAAATCTCGACTGGCTGTTGCCTGTCTTTACGGCTCAGCCACGCTTGAACCCGTTTGATCATTTCCGTTTCCTCCAAGCTCTTATCAGAAAGAGACAAACCCCACCATTAACGGAGGGGCCTCAAGTCTCTAGAATATCTTTATACTTCCATAATCTCTTTTTCTTTGGATACAAGCACTTTGTCGACCTCGGCTATGAACTTATCCGTTGTCTTTTGAATGTCTTCCTGATGGCCACGGGACTCATCTTCCGAGATACCGTTTTTCTCCATCTTCTTAATATCATCGTTGGCATCACGGCGAATGTTGCGGATCGCTACTTTCGCTTCTTCACCAAATTTCTTCGTCAATTTCACCAAATCCGTCCGACGTTCTTCAGTAAGCGGAGGGATAGAAAGACGAATGATTGTTCCGTCATTAGCAGGCGTTAAACCGATATCCGATTTCATGATCGCCCGTTCAATGTCAGACATCGATGTTTTGTCCCACGGCTGGATTAACAGTGTCCGGGAATCCGGAGTACTGATGTTCGCCAGCTGATTGATTGGAGTAGGGGAACCGTAATATTCAACTTGAATGCGATCTAGCAGTGATGTTGTTGCACGTCCTGCACGCAATGTTGCCAAGTCACGTTTCAGCGATGAAATCGCTTTTTCCATACGCTCTTCGGCATTTTTTTTGACCGATTGTGGCATTAATCTACACTCCCTTTAACAATCGTTCCGATCTTCTCACCGAGAACGACACGTTTGATATTGCCTTGTTCAGTAATGGCAAATACAATGAGCGGTATATTATTATCCATGCATAGAGATGAAGCTGTGGAATCCATAACACCAAGGTTTTTGTTCAGAACATCCATGTAAGTGAGCTGTTCAAACTTCTCGGCTGTGCTGTCTTTAAACGGATCAGCTGAATATACACCATCAACCTTGTTCTTCGCCATCAGGATCACTTCTGCTTCGATTTCTGCTGCTCTAAGTGCTGCAGTAGTATCAGTAGAGAAGAAAGGATTACCTGTGCCTGCTGCAAAAATAACAACACGGCCCTTCTCCAGGTGGCGAATCGCACGACGACGAATGTACGGTTCAGCAATTTGCTGCATCGAGATCGAAGTCTGCACTCTTGTTGGCACATCGATTTGTTCTAATGCATCCTGCAGAGCAAGTGAATTCATTACTGTTGCCAGCATGCCCATATAATCTGCAGTTGCGCGATCAATGCCACTTGCACTACCAGCGATCCCGCGCCAAATGTTACCTCCACCACAAACAATTGCAACCTGAACTCCAAGTTCTACAACTTCCTTGATCTGTTCAGCGATGGAAATAATCATGTCGGCATCAATACCATATCCGTTTTGTCCTGCCAAAGACTCCCCACTTACCTTAAGGACTACTCTCTTAAATACCGGCTGTTCCAAATGTATACCCTCACTTTCTGCAAAAGACGGAACACTACGTGTACGTGTTCCGCTCTTCTGATGCTTGCCCTTATTCAATTCTTCGCATTTATGATAAAGCTAAAATTAATTATTTACTTGTGCCATAACTTCTTCAACAAAGTTATCCACTTTCTTTTCCAAGCCTTCGCCTAGTTCAAAACGAGCAAAACGACGGATCGAGATGTTTTCTCCGATTGTGCTGATTTTTTCGTTCAGCAATTGAGAGATCGTTTTGTCCGGGTCTTTAACGAAGGTTTGCTCAAGCAAGCAATATTCTTCGTAATATTTACCAATACGTCCTTCAACCATTTTTTCAATGATTTTCTCAGGCTTACCTTCGTTCAAAGCTTGAGCTTTCAGGATTTCTTTTTCTTTTTCTACATCTTCTTGTGGAACTTCTTCACGACGAACATAACGCGGGTTTGCTGCAGCGATTTGCATAGCGATATCGCGAGCAAAATCCTTGAAGGAATCTGTTTTACCTACAAAGTCAGTTTCGCAGTTGATTTCTACAAGTACACCAATACGGCCGCCAGCGTGGATGTAAGATTCTACAACACCCTCAGTAGCAATACGCCCTGCTTTGTTTGCTGCTGCGGACAGACCTTTTTCACGAAGCAATTCAGCTGCTTTAGTGATATCGTTATTAGCTTCTTCAAGCGCTTTTTTACAATCAAGCATACCAGCGCCTGTTCTTTCACGAAGTTCTTTTACTGCTTTTGCATCAACTGCCATTGTTTATTCCCTCCAGGTAATTGTCGTTTTCTTACATTATTCAAGTCTTTTATCCTAAAAAAAGGGCAGTGAGAGGTTATCCACCTGCCAACCACCCTTTTCATTTAAGTTCTTGTATGTGTTAGTCGCTACTTAAGCAGTAGTTGTGTCTTCGCCTTGATGAGCTTCAACAACAGCGTCTGCCATTTTACCAGTCAACAATTTCACGGCGCGGATAGCGTCGTCGTTACCTGGAATTACGTAGTCGATTTCGTCTGGATCACAGTTAGTATCAACGATAGCTACGATTGGAATACCCAATTTGCGAGCTTCTGCAACTGCAATACGCTCTTTACGCGGGTCAATGATGAACAACGCGCTTGGTAGACCTTTCATGTTCTTGATACCGCCCAAGAATTTCTCAAGACGATCTTTCTCTTTGCGAAGAAGGATAACTTCTTTCTTAGGTAGAACTTCAAAAGTGCCGTCTTCTTCCCAAGCTTCCAATTTCTTCAAACGATCAATACGTTTTTGGATAGTTTGGAAGTTAGTAAGAGTTCCGCCCAACCAGCGTTGGTTAATAAAGAACATACCGGAACGTTCTGCTTCTTCTTTTACGGAATCTTGTGCTTGTTTCTTTGTTCCTACGAATAGGATTGTGCCGTTGTCACCAGCGACGCTTTTTACAAAGTTGTAAGCTTCTTCTACCTTCTTGACTGTTTTTTGCAAGTCAATAATGTAAATTCCGTTTCTTTCAGTGAAGATATAACGATCCATCTTTGGGTTCCAACGACGAGTCTGGTGACCGAAGTGTACCCCAGCTTCTAGAAGCTGTTTCATGGAGATTACTGCCATCTTCACACACCTCCTAAGTTTGGTTTATTGTGTGTCTCCTCCGCCGTGCGTCATCTTTCAGCAAGACTTTCTTCAGAAGAAAGCACCCCTTGTCGAAATCAACCGGCGTGTGTTTTAACACCGTCAATTACTATATCATATTTTATTAGTGTATGCAATGATCATTGAAAACTTATTAATTTTTCTACTATAGAATCTAGACTCTCGTCTTTATTAAAGGTGTAAGAACCCGATTGAATCTTCGTATTGATCTGACGTTGATTGGCGGCTTTAAGAAAACTAGCCTTATCCTTAATGACTTCAGCCTTCTCCAAAATATCTGCTGTTTTTGTCAGTGTGCTACCTGAAGGTATACGAACAACTACCCCTGCATTCGCAGTGGCTTTAGGCTTATCAGGTGCAACAGCAGTTGGTGCAGTAGTGACCTCTGGCTCCTCAATAGTGCCTTCTTTAGGCGTTGAGGGCTCTTTAGGAGGGATAACCTTACTGGGGTTATCAGATACTGCAGGAGATACTACAGGAGCGGGAGAAGCCGCTACTGAAGGCTCAGAAGGTGCCACGTTCTCCGTAATTCCCTCATTAACGCCAGCTGACTTCTGACCTTGAACAGCGTCCTCCAAAGCAGACTCATCCAAAGGAGGTTCAGTAGCTTCGTCGATAACCTTCAAGTTCAATTTCTCAGCACCTTGTATTACCTGTTCCTTGGTGAGTGGAGCCGCTCCACCGGATATCATTAATTGAAGTAATAGGGCGCCTGCAATTAGCCCTGTGCCAAGTCCGAACAAAAAAGAACGGTTCTTCATCATACCGATTCCTCCTGTTTGGCGAGTTGCAGAATCAGTTGCACTTCTCCCCGCTGAAGTCCAGCCGTCTTGGCAATGGAGTCTATCGATTTCCCCTGCTCATGTAGTTCAAATAATCGTGGATATCGCAATTTAATAGAACTAATAGGTTTCGCTTTCACTTCTGGTTGTATTGAACGTATTTCAGCACCGGCAGATGGGTCTCCGATCGCCGAAACCTTAGCATATGAACCCTTCTCAACCGAAACTTCCAACTCTCTTAACCGTTTTTCTTCATTAGTTACTCGGCCCTCTAGTAATAAAGAGCTTTGCTGTAATTCTGTTAATTGATGCTGCAAATCACTAATCTGCCCTTGCATTGCTACATGATTAGTTTGTGATTGCTGTTTAATGCTGCTGACTAACTGTACTAGCTCTTCATTCTCGCGCTCTATGTCAGCCATATATAGCTCAAGCGCAGCCTCTGTTTCTTTGAGGCTTTGCTGCTCTGCTTTTCCTTCCTTCATACGCGCTGGAAGTAAAAAGGCATAAAGAATAGCGGCGACACCTACTAGCACAATATACACCCATGGTTGCAAGTGCCTTATCTCCTTTAACATATCAAATATAACTACTTATTAAAGACTCAGATCAATGCGCTGTCCTTTGTAAGGATGTTCCGCATCACGAGTACCTGACTTCGAACGTTTCTCCGAAGAAGGATTCCCTCCGGAATGATGATTGCCTTTATCTCCGCCATCGCGTAAAGCAGATTCAGAAGATTCATCCACTTCAGCGCTTCGCATGGTCATTTCCTGGCTTTGTTTCACATTTTGTCCTGCCAGTTGATGCTGATCAATAGCGGGGCGCTGCTGAGATTCATTCTGAATCTTACCCGCTTCCGTAGTCCGAGGTAGTGCAATTTGCAGTTCCACTGGTTTTAGGCTCATCATAACCCTCTTCTCATAAGAAGAAACGATGTTGTCGTCTTTTGAAGACGATAACCGTTTCTCGTAAAAATATAAGGATAATGTATAACGTGAAACTTATACTTTCTTATATTTCAAGAATGGCCGGCCGCTATTGCTGCCCGCCCGATTAATTGTATGGCGTTAAGGATATATCACCTTCACTATAAATAAACACAACTCGTTCTGTGGGGTCCTTTACAAATCGAGTATATCTACCGATCATAATTTTGGATCCGCCATAGATCGTTTTAATCACTTCAACTCTAGCTCTGCCTGTATCTTCTAGCATTCTTTCAATCTCTAGCACACGTTCTTTAATTCTTTTTTCCTCACGTTGATGAGACTGTTTAGTAGCATTCAATTTTACGCGAAGTGCCACTTTATCTGCAGGGAGTTGACCATTAGTTGCCAATTGATTTAATAGATACAACGCTTTAGAGGTTTTGTCCTCATTTTCCAGTAGTTGACGCAGTGATTGCCGCAGCTCGTTAATCTCATTTCTTAGCTCAGGTACTACACCGACCTCAATAGAAGTCGCTGTGGACATGGTATTGCCTATTGTACGTGCTACGACTCTTTCCCCAGACTGTACAGTTCCGCCAACAATCAGACCCTTAGCTCCGTTACAAAGAACGTCTCTGCCCGCACGTATATTGGAGTGCATAATGCTCTGGGATACAATGACATCTTCACCAGCTGTTACATTACCATCTTGAATGAAAGAGACCTTAACATTTTTCCCAGCAGTTACATGTCCTTTGTTATAACCAATAATTCCACCCGTAATTTCGATGGATCCCCCAGAGATTAATTCCGCTCCTTCAACTCCACCAACTACACGAATATCTCCGGCGGACTTTACAGAAAATCCTGAAAGTACGTTTCCTCGAATAACGACGGTCCCTACAAAATCAATGTTCCCAGTACTGTAGTCCACATCACCATTCACTTCATACACAGGAAATACATTGATTTTACCGCTATCGGTTAAAGTAACAAGACCATCAATTGCGGCATACATCGAAGTTTCATTGTTATCAACGAGTACGTTCTTACCTACTTTAAAATGAGCTTCCTTTCCGGCTCTGAAAGCAAGCTCATCACCAGTTACAGTCTTACCATGCTTACCAGGCTGAGCAGGAATAATTCTAGCTATCAGCTTTCCTTTGAGGACGTTACGAAGCCGAACTAAATCCTTATAATCCACCTTACCATCCGCTTTTTCAAGCGGTTTGCGATCCTCTTCCAGATCAACAGTAAGCATAATATGTCCGTCGACTCCATTTACTGCAGGTTCACCTGTAGCAATAGCGACTTTACTCCAAAAAAACTCCTCCGGATGACTACAGATACGTTCAACAATATCACGCTGGACCCCGTAGCGAATATTGTGACTGTGCAGGAAGCTTTCCAATTCTGTAGGTGAGCAGGAAAAATTCTCATCCTTTTTGGAGAACTGTAAATACGCGATCCCTTTGTCATCCGAAAAAGTAATACTTAAGTACTGATCCAAAGCATTTTGACCGATCAATTTTGCTCCCCCTTGTCACCGCTAACGGTTAATCGTTCTGCATAAGTAGATCGCGATTCTTCTCAAGCGTTCCCCTCAGCCGTAAAATAGCCTTGGAATGAAGCTGCGAAATCCGTGAAGGCGATAGTGACATGACCTCTGCGATTTCGCTCAATGATAAATCTTCATAATATAAAAGGGACACAACGGTCCGTTCTTTCACCGTTAATTTCTCAATACCTTTGGTGAGGGCTTCGCGTAAGTAGAATTCATTTACCTTGCTATCCGGATTCTTAGCTTTATCGTCCACCAGTATGGACATTCGGGTCTCTGATTCCTCTTCACGAATCGGGTCTTCCAGTGAACATAGTGACATTACAGCCACATCCTGCAACATATTTTGAAATTCTATTACACTAATATTCAGGTATAGACTCATTTCCTCATCACTAACGGATCTCAAATACTTCTGTTCCAACTGCTGATAAGCATCCTCGATTTTTTTAGCTTTTTCCCGCACAGATCTAGGGACCCAATCACTTTGGCGTAAGGAATCTAAAATCGCACCACGTACGCGCCAGGAAGCATAGGTCTGAAACTGCAATCCCCGTTTGTAGTCGAATTTTTCAATCGCATCAATTAATCCCATTACTCCATTACTGGCTAGATCATCTTTAGATACATTTTTGGGCAACCCCACAGCCAACCGGCTGGATACGTAATCAACAATATGGAGATAACTCTCTATCAGCTTCTTTTTGGCTTCAGGGTCACTGTGTTCTTTCCACTGTTCCCATAGCTCATCAGTTTCCAATTGAGAAGCTTTACGCTCGTTCAATAGCTTTCACCCTTCCCAAAGTTTAGTCAGAGAGCTTGTCGCGGCGAAACCTGCCTAGTCACAAGCATAAACGCCCTCGGCATCCTTATGAGGAAGTTAGCGTTTATGCGAGAAATATAAGGATAATGTATAAAGTGAAACTTATACTTTCTTATATTTTAAGATAACCGATTCCGCCACAGCGCTCGCTTATTCTTCTTTCAGGTGACGAACGGCCTTGGCCAATTCTTCAGGATCTTTCATAGAGACTAGTTTTGGGGGTGTAAGAGGCTTGAACCCCTCACTGTTCCCACTCCCTTGTCCTGGCTTCGGTTTCAGTAGATTAATTAACTCTTCATCCTCATTAGGGGTACTGATGTCTAGCTTTGCACCAAGTTCTTCTCCCTCAACATCCTGTTCATCCGGAGGCGATGATTGATACACGATAAAACCCAATACCCATCTTAGGAGGAAAGCAAGCAGAAACCAAGTGATAAATCCTAATAGGCTTCGTAATAAACTAGTACCGAGGACATTATTACTGTAGGTTACAAAAAATGTGAATACAAAACCTATCAAACCAAACAGCAAGTTTATAAAAATATTTCCTATCATCTTCATATTTATATTTCCTTAGCGCCTTTTTGCACACTGCGGATGAACAATACACCAGTGTTGCAGGCAATTTCTATCGTACGGCCATAATTACCGCCCGTGTCTTCCGCAATTAACGGAATTTTCAAATGCTCAAGAGCAAGTTTACAAGATTCAACATTACGAGGCCCGATCCTCATGGTGTCGCTCCCCCCGGCAAAGGCAAACATTTGTGATCCTCCTGCCATCTTGGCTACGATCCGACTCCGGACCGCACCAAGCTCCAGCAAACGGGATAAGAGCTCCGGCACTGCAGTATCTGCAAACTTAGCGATGTTTAATTGCCCTTCCCTAGCAATCTCAGAAGTAGGGAGCATCACATGCGCCATTCCCGCGAGTTTTTTTCCAGGGTCAAACAATGTCAATCCCACGCAGGAGCCAAGACCGGTTGTACGAATCAAACTATCCTGGCTTCCAACGTTAAGATCTGCCATCCCTACTTTAATGATGCTTTGTTCTTCAATCATTTTCAAACGGAACTCCTAGCGATTTGAAGATTTTCGGGAATGATTCCGGATCGGGTATAAGGAAAAATTGTCCTTCAATTTCATTTTTCCCCTCAAAAAAGGTAGTATCGATCAACAATGCATCATCACCCATTTGCCCAAATTGCAGCAAACCGTAGCTTAGGATGGCTCCAGCCATATCCATGGCAAGTGCAGGAACTGTTGGATACATAGAAAGTGAAGTAAAGTCTGCAAGAGAAGATAGATACGATCCTGCTAATATATTTCCAATTTCACTCAGCGCGGAAAGCTCCATTTCTCCGAGTTCTTGGTCACTCAAAATCTCGATGCCTGCAATGCGACTGAGTAAGTTCAAAGCGGCTTCCGGAGAAAGAATAAAAAACAGGTTACCCGGAGCTTCTCCCTCCACACGTAAGAAAACTGCATATACTAGTTCTTCAGCTCCACCAACTTTGTCCGTAATCTCTTCAAAGTTGAGAAGCTGTACCTTGGGAACAGCCATATCAATCGGCTTATTCAAGAGCTGTGATAATGCGGTGGCTGCATTCCCAGCTCCAATATTCCCGACTTCCTTAAGCACATCCATTTTAAAATCCTTATAGTGCTTAAATAATTCCACAGGTTAGCCCTCTAGGCTTTCTAATTGAACGATTTCGCCTTTGTTAAGCACTTCTGACAGATTAAGCATGATCAGCAAGCGCTCTTCACCTATCTTGGCCACCCCATCTAAATACTTCGCTTTGATGCCGCCAACAACATCTGGAGGTGTATCGATAGAATCTCTGTTCAAATCTATTACATCATTTGCTGAATCAACAATGAAACCTACTTCCATTTCATTAACAGATACGATAATTACACGAGACTGGTCTGTCTGCTCCGCCTCTTCGATCCCAAAGCGACCACGAAGGTCAATCACAGGGATAACAACACCACGTAAATTAATTACACCCTTGATAAAAGAATACGTTTTAGGTACACGAGTTATTGGCATCATGCGCTCAATAGTTTGTACCTTCTCAACTTCGATACCGTATTCCTCTGAGCCTAATTTGAACACTATCACTTTAATATCTTCAGCCATGGAATGAACCTCCCTGTTCTATCCTAGTTATTTAATAAAAGCGTTCGGATCAATAATAAGTGCTACTTGACCATCTCCAAGTATCGTTGCGCCAGATATCCCTTGAATTTCAGGTAAATATTTACCTAGGTTCTTGATAACGATCTCGTTCTGACCAATAAAATCCTGTACCGCCAAGGCCACAAGACGTTCTCCCTTACGTACAACTACGATCTCTGTCTCTTCTTCAGTACTCTCATCATAATCAGGCACCGAAAATAGTCGACTAAGAGATACTAGTGGAATATGAGAATTCCGGAACTCTAACATTTTGTTGCCATGAATCGTACGGATTTGAGTGTTCTTCACGATTCCAGTTTCCACAATAGAGGATAATGGAATGGCGTACTTCTCAGAGCCCAACCGAATAAGCATGGCCGCAATAATGGATAGCGTAAGTGGCAGCTGTACTGAGAAATTTGTTCCTTTACCTGGTGAAGAATAAATGGTTACATTCCCACCCAGGGAAGAAATCTTAGCTTTAACAACATCCAGTCCTACGCCACGGCCTGAGACATCAGAAATAACTTCTGCCGTGCTGAAACCTGGTGCAAATAGTAGTTGATAAGCTTCATCATCCGTCATATTTGCTGCCTGTTCTTGCGTAATCACGCCTTTTTTCACAGCAGACTTCAATACCTTCTCTGGGTAAATCCCTGTTCCATCTTCTTCAATTTCAATGAAGACATGATTTCCGCTGTGGAAAGCACGTAAATGAACTGTCCCAGTCTCTGGTTTACCAGCAGCAATACGATCAGCAATGGATTCAATACCGTGATCAACCGCATTACGCAATAAATGCACAAGTGGATCACCAATTTCATCGATTACCGTCCGGTCTAGCTCTGTTTCGGCACCCGTTACAATTAGATCTACTTTCTTATCCAGCGACTTAGCTAGATCACGAACCATACGTGGGAACCGGTTAAATACGGTATCTACTGGAACCATCCGAAGCTTCATCACAATATTCTGGAGATCTCCGCTTACTCTGCCCATATGCTCGACGGTTTCCGTAAGATCGCCATTCTGAACCTCTGAAGCCAGCTGCTCTAAACGAACTCTGTCAATCAGAAGTTCACTAAATAGATTCATTAGTACGTCTAACCGTTCGATATCTACGCGAATCGTACGTGAAGGCGCCCCTCCTGTTTTGGCTGCTCCCGGCTTATTACCCTCATCTTTGGTAGGCAATGGTTTAGATGCTACTGGAGCAGCAGGAGCTGTTTCCTCTACAGTGGCTGTTGCGGCAACCTCTGACACGGCTGCTGCCGATTCTTGACCAAGCATTTTCAAGGATTCTTGATCTAGTGCTACTGCTGTTACTTTATCAATTTCAGACAAATTCATAATCATTGCCTGAATCTGATCAGCGGTTTTTTGGGTTATGTAATAGAGTGAGAAGCTTTGGTCAAATTTCTCTTGTTCTATATCTTGAACGGATGGGAAGGATTTAACTACTTCACCCGAACGTTCGAGCAGATCAAACACCATGTATGCACGTACAGCCTTAAGTTGACAATCCTTTCGGATCGTTACGTCCACATACAATGCATGATGCCCTTCCTGAATCGATTGTTCCAGAACAGAAAATTGGAACTCATCTAAATGAATCGGAGTTTCAGCTGCTTGTGCAGCAGGCGTATTAGCAGCAGAGGCTGCTCCGCCTTCAACCGGAATCTCACCCCGGACGATAGCCTGTAAGGATGAGACAATGGCTGATACATCTGCTTTACCTTCGCCGCCTCTAGTAATATCCTCAACCATAGACTCTAAGGCATCCAAACTTTTGAATAACGTATCAAAAATAAAATCCTGCATGCGCAGCTTGTTATTACGTACAAGATCTAACACATTCTCCATTTGGTGTGTAAGTGAAGCTAAATCTTCAAAGCCCATAGTCGCTGCCATACCTTTTAAGGTGTGCGCAGAGCGGAATATTACCTGTACGATACTAAGATCCTCAGGATTCGCTTCCAGCCCCATCATGCTCTCGTTCAATGACTGCAGATGATCATTCGACTCATCAATAAACATGGATAAATATTGGTTCATGTCCATAGTAGAGCTCCTCCCCTTCGAGTTCGCTTTTCCGTTATTTAACGGCTTGCACTAGCCTTGAAGCAATTTCTTGCAAAGGCAGTACATATTTGACGCACTGCAATTCCACCGCAGATCGCGGCATCCCGTAAACGACGCAGGTCTCTTCACTTTCAGCAAATGTTGAGGTAACCCCTGAGTCATAGAGAGATTTCATCATCCTAGCACCATCACTACCCATCCCTGTCATCAACAACACGTGCCGATCCAGAGATGTGAGTGGAAGCAATGATTCGAATAAAACATCCACTGAAGGTCGGTGGCCATTTCGCGCCTCCTCCTTCGTGAGTACAACTGCATATTGCCCTTTAGATGTTGGGGTAACTTGTAAATGATAGCCTCCAGGCGCAATGTAGGCTGCTCCTTTTCGTAATATCATCCCCTGCTCTGCTTCTAACACTTCTAGCGGACTGAATGTATTCAGACGCTGGGCTAGTGATTTCGTAAAGTTAGGCGGCATATGCTGCACAATGACAATAGGAGCCGGAAAATCCGCTGGAATTTTCTCCAGGAGTACCTTCAGCGCACGAGGTCCGCCTGTAGAACAACCGACAGCAACTAATTTGTGCAAATTCTTGCTACCAACCATTCGATCCGGAGAAAGTCCCGGAGGATCAGAAGATACCTCCACTAAAGACTCTATCACCGGTTTGGGCGGAATGGATTTATTCTCTACTTTAGTCTTTGGTTTAGACTTTTCGATTAACGGTGTTTTAGCAGAGATGATTGGTTTGGTTGCTTTTTTAGGGATAATACTATCTACTGGCTGTTTCCCCCGAGGTTTTCTCATTCCTTCATCTTTGAGAGAAGATTTGAGTGCTGCCTTGGATTTTTCCGGTAACAATCTCGGTGCAGTCGGCAGTAATGGCTCTAAAGGCGTGATGTCAGGCATCCTAAAAGCAGATGCTCGCGCTTCACGTTGCTCTCGAGCCAGCATAGCTTCTTTCATTTGCTCTCTTAGAGATTCCCCTACGACCGTTATATCCTGGGAATTTGATATCGAAGGTTTACGAATGAAATCAAAAGCGCCCCATTCCAGTGCAAGAATGGTTTCCTTCATGCCCTCTTCATTGATGCCTGATAGCATAATCACTGGCAGCGGATCTGACGCCATTATTATTTTCAGCGCTTCCAGGCCGTTCATCTCCGGCATTTCCACATCCATAGTAACTAGATCCGGCCGAAGTTTGTTTATTTTCTCGATAGCCTCGCGACCATTTGTGGCTGTTGCCGTCACCTGAAAGTCAGCGTCATTTTCAATTAAATCGGAAATGATCTTGCGCATAAATGCAGAATCATCAACAACCAAAACTTTATATGGCTTCATATCATTTCCACCTCTGTTCCAGATTCAGAACAATTATTTACTTCGCTTCAACCATTTATGGATAAAGCCTTTAATGCCTTGAACTTTTGTATCTTTTTTACCATCTATGGTCAAATAACTTAGGGCTAGCCGATGTATATCTTTTGCAGCAACACTGTTTGGAAAAGCCAATGAAAATGGCGTCTGCCTTTTGACAGCCTGCACTACATGGGCATCTGAGCTTATATGACCAAGATAGGAAACATCTAATTGTAAAAAACGACTGGCTGCCATACGGATCTTATCACTTGTCACTGATGCTTCTCTCTCATCACCCGCTTGATTCACGATCAGTTTAAAAGAAATCTCCGGATACGTCCGATTCACAACCTTCATTAATGCGTAAGCGTCTGTAATAGCAGTTGGCTCTGGTGTTGTAACTACTAGGCAATCGTCCGCAGAGGTTATAAACTTCATCGTTTCCTTAGATAATCCAGCACCTGTATCAAACAAAATATAATCCATGCTGTCCCCAATAAGGGCTATCTGAGCTGTAAAATAATTAAGGTCCGATTCCGAAAGAGAAAACAACTCATCCATGCCCGATCCACCTGCTATAAAAGGAAGCCCGTTCGGTCCTAACTGAATAATCTGCTCAATATCCGCTTCTCTTTTTAACAGATGATATAGGTTATACTTCGCCGACACGCCCATTAACACGTCTATGTTAGCCATGCCAATATCTGCATCAAACAGCAATACCCTCTTTCCCATTGCTTTTAAAGTTAAAGCGAAATTAAGTGTAAAATTCGATTTCCCTACGCCACCTTTACCACTACAGACAGTAATGATACGGGCGGATGTTTCCCCTTTTTCAGCTAGTTTAGGCTCCTGACTGGATACAAGCTGTCTCAAGGATTGTGCCTGATCCATCATGATTCACCTGTTCCAAGAAGCATCTCACTAAGTTGTTCTTTGGAAGCCATCAATAAATCGTCAGGTACATTTTGACCATTGGTCATATAAGATAATGTGAGAGGGAAATCATTCAGGACGTTAAAGAGTGGTCCATAACTTCCCGTCTCATCTAGCTTGGTAAAAATAACTTTATCCAGCTTGTACCTGCCGAAGTGCTCTGCAATCAATTTCATATCACGGCTTTTCGAAGTTAAGCTGAGCACAAGATAGGTCTCACTTCTTAATTCCTTCGCTAACAAGCTTTGAAGTTCTGCTACCAGCATATCATTACGATAATTCCGTCCAGCTGTATCCATAATTACAAGATCACAACTCTCCAATCGAAAAAGTGCTCTTTGTAAATCTCCGGGAGATTGTACAACCTCTAGCGGAACATTCAGGATAGCTGCGTATGTACGCAACTGCTCCACAGCTGAAATCCGATACGTATCAGAGGTGATAAAACCAACCTTGCGTCCGTTTTTGAATAGCTGTTCAGCCGCAAGCTTGGCTATGGTAGTAGTTTTCCCTACTCCTGTGGGCCCTGCAATATATACGATTTGGGTATCATGTGCAATTCCATCAGCGATTCGCCCTGACAGGAATCCATCGAGCTGTTCTTTTAAGGACTCCTGAAATTTCTCAGGGCCCCAAGTACGCCCTTCTTCCGCCCAACGTTCGGAGATATTACTGATCCACTCTTCAACAAGTACAGTGTCCATCTCCTGCTCAATCAAAAGATCTCTAAGCTGCTGGAGACTATCGGGTAATTCTCTTGCCCCTGAAGACTGCCTCGCGATTCGTTCCATCCAAAGCTTCATATCTCTAATTTCACGAAGAACATCATTCTCGAGCGCCGAGGCAACCTCTGGCGTTTGATCTAACCCTAAAGATTCATATAAGGCTGATACTGAGGTAGCTTCATCTGAATTGGATTCAAGCGATTTCTGATCAGGCTCTGGATGTTTGGCTATCGATTCTTTCACATCAATAGCTTCCGACAAGGCAGCGGCGATTTCTGCAAAGGACCGAGGCTCTTCCGGCTTTTCCAATATGACAGTAGAAGCAGATGATGAAGATGCAGCTTTTTGATAGGCTTGCGGGACAGCGCTGCGCGGGATGTTCATCGCAGGCTTCACAGGCTTTTCAGGAGCACTCTCCTTTTGAGCTTTTTCTACAGCCGCTACAACCTCTATTTTTTTCTTTTTAAACAATCCTAAAAATCCGCCAATCTTGATTTCTTTCGTACTTAAAATTACAGCCTCGCTTCCAAGCTCACTGCGAATGGAATGCATGGCGTCAGGCATCGTATCCACCACATAACGCTTCACTCTCATAAATTCACCACTCCGACGCTTTGTATTTCAATGTTAGGCTCTAGTTCGCTATAAGACAGTACAGGAATATCCTGCATGGTCCGTTCAATCACCTGCCGCAAATACATACGAATGGTTGGTGATGTTAGTACAATGGGCTGTTGTCCTGACTGCAGCAGTCGGTTGATCTGTTCACTTAGCCGCTGATAGATCGTTTGAGTCGATGCTGGATCCAATGCCAGATAACTGCCCTGTTCAGATTGCTGCACACTCTCAGAAATTTTCTTCTCTAGGTTAGGTCCCACCGTAATAACTTTCAGAGTCTCTCCAACTTGCGAGAATTGCTGAGTAATCTGTCTGGACAAGGATTGACGGACATATTCGGTAAGAATATCAGGATCCTTGGTGTACGTCCCGTAATCCGCCAACGTCTCAAAGATAGTAACCAAATCCCTGATGGATATTTTCTCGCGCAGCAACTTGGCAAGTACCTTTTGAACATCCCCAACCGCTAATACCGAAGGAATAAGATCATCAACAAGCACAGGATAATTGTCTCTTAGGTTATCCACCAACATCTTAGTTTCTTGTCGTCCTAACAACTCATGTCCATACCGCTTAATCAGCTCCGTCAAATGTGTTGCAACAACGGATGGTGGATCTACTACGGTATAGCCGGACAATTCAGCCCGCTCTTTAACCGATTCGTCAATCCATAACGCAGGAAGCCCAAAGGATGGTTCAATGGTCTCAATACCGTTTATAGATTCATCATCATAGCCTGGACTCATGGCTAAGTAGTGATTAAGTAATAATTCACCGCCGCCGACAGTATTTCCTTTAATTTTTATGACATATTCATTCGGTTTTAGTTGAATATTGTCGCGAATGCGAATAACAGGCACTACAAGACCCATTTCAAGGGCACATTGCCGTCGAATCATGATGATACGATCTAGTAAATCTCCACCCTGACCTGTATCTGCCAAAGGTATAAGACCGTAGCCGAACTCGAATTCAATAGGATCTACAGAGAGTAAATTAATTACACTTTCCGGACTTCGTACCTCTTCAATCTGTTTTTCTTCAACAAGCTGCTCTTCGGCAATCTGTTTTCGATTTAAATTTTGTCCCATACTATAGGCTGCAAAAGCCAGCAAAGCAGCTAGCGGGAGCGTAGTAATCATATGTATAGGTGTAAATAGACCTAGAAAAGCAACAGTAACTGCAACAATATATAACAACTTTGGATAGGACAGTAACTGACCTGTTAATTCTTCTGCCAGATTACCTTCCGATGAAGCTCTAGTAACGATAAGACCTGCTGCAGTCGAAATGAGCAAAGCAGGAATCTGGCTGACTAGACCGTCCCCGATCGTCAATACGGAATAAGTAGATAACGCAGTAGAGAAGTCCATTCCGTGCACAACCATACCGATAATAAATCCACCAATAAGATTGATCAACAGAATAATGATACTCGCAATCGCGTCTCCTTTAACGAATTTACTCGCACCATCCATGGCTCCGAAAAAATCCGCTTCCCGCTCAACATTGCGGCGACGCTCACGTGCCTGTGTTTCGTTAATCATGCCTGCGTTAAGATCGGCATCAATACTCATCTGCTTGCCGGGCATTGCATCCAGGGTAAATCTCGCCCCTACCTCAGCTACACGCTCTGAACCTTTAGTAATAACAATAAACTGAACGACTACCAAAATCAGAAACACGATAAATCCAACGGCAATTTGTCCGCCGGCGATCCAGCTACCGAAAGTAGATACCACGGAACCGGCATCTGCATAAGTCAGGATCAATTTCGTTGTCGAAATATTTAGTGAAAGACGAAACAATGTCGTAACAAGCAATAATGAAGGGAAAATTGAAAATTCGAGTGCATTCTTCGTGTTCATAGCCACTAATATGATAATTAATGCTATAGAGATATTAATAACTAGCAAAACGTCCAAAAGCCAGGACGGGATAGGCAGAATCATCATAAGCACGATACCGATGATGCCTAGCAAAACTGTTAAATCTTTAGCTTTCAATGTCCTAACCCCCCGCCTTATTTCCTCTTACCTTTAAGTTTATATACATATGCCAGCACTTCAGCTACAGCCTGAAACAGATCATTTGGAACGACATCTCCAATTTCTGCTCTTTGGAATAATGCCCGTGCCAGCGGTTTGTTTTCCATAGTCACGACGCCATGCTCTTTAGCCAGCTCCCGAATACGAAGTGCTACATAATCCTGCCCTTTTGCAATAATCTGTGGCGCCTCCATTTTGGAGCCATCATATTTTAGCGCAACAGCAAAGTGAGTTGGATTCGTAATAATTACATCCGCGTTAGGAACTTCCTGCATCATACGCTGCATGGCCATTCTGCGTTGGCGTTCCCTGATCTTACCTTTAATTAGAGGGTCACCCTCCATTTTCTTGTATTCATCCTTAATATCCTGCTTAGACATTTTCAGGCTTTTTTCGTGCTCGTACTTCTGATACATAAAATCTAGAATAGCCATAATTAGCAGGGCTACCCCGATTTTCAGTCCAAGACTCATCGTCAGCTTGGCCGCAAACTTAAAAATCCCCTCCGCACTGATATGCGACAGGGATGCAAAGTTCTTCTTTTCTCCCCATAAAGTGCTATATACCAGATAAGAAATAATTAGAAGCTTAAATATTGATTTCAGGAATTCTACAAACGAACGCATAGAGAAAATATTTTTGAATCCTTTTATCGGATTAATCTTACTGAATTTAGGAGTAATCCCCTCTCCTGTAGCCATAAAGCCCACCTGCGCCAAGTTGGAAACAAGTGCCATAACAAACGTAATTCCAAGTAATGGGGCTAGCAAAATCAAGATTTGCAAGCCATACTGATTAAATAGCAGCGTTATATTCTCAGGTGTAACATCCAGCATCATTCGATTCTGAAAAACGTCCGTGTATAGCTTCATAAAACGCTCTTTCATAAAACCACCAAACATCATCAAGCTAACTACCGCAGCTAGTAATACAACTGCACCAGACAGCTCAGCACTTTTGGCTACTTGGCCTTTTTTACGAGCATCCTGCCGTTTCTTCGGGGTTGCTTTTTCCGTCTTTTCACCGGCGAAGAGTTGAAGATCTAGTCTATAACGCTTCGTCTTAGGCATAATACTCTCCCCTTACGGTCACCTACGGCTTCTTCCCCATGAGACCCAGTAAATTCTCCATGGATTCGAACATGATTTCGAAGAGATTCTGAAACAACACAGCCAGACCTGGCATCAGCACTAAAAGAAGTGCAATGCCTATGATGATTTTTAGCGGAACCCCTATAACGAATACATTATATTGCGGAGCCGTTCTCGCCAAAAAGGCAAGACCAACATCGGTCAGAAACAGTGCAGTCACTAATGGAGCCGACATCTGAAAAGCTAATACAAACGACTGCGCAAATGTTCGGACCAGAAACTCTGACAAACTACCATCAACCATGCGTAGAAATAAATCATTATTCATAGGAATCCATTTATAGCTGTACACAATGGCATCTAGTAAATGGTGATGTCCATTCATGCTCAAAAACATTAGCAGGGCTATCATATATTTGAAATTACCGAGAATAGGTGCTGACGTTCCTGTCATAGGATCTATGACGTTGGCAATACCGAAACCAATCTGAATATCAATGAAAGAACCTGCTGTCTGTATCGCCATAAACATCAAATATCCAATGAAACCTAGCAATAAACCTATTAATACTTCTCTCATAATCAGCAAAATATAACTAAAATCCTGCGGAATCGTAATCCCTGTTCCATTAGCACTAAAGACTACCAATGCTACAAAAAAAGATATGCCTATCTTAAAAGTTGTCGGTACCCCTTGAGAAGAAAATACAGGAACGACAACAAAAAAGGCTGTAATTCGACAAAAAATAAGCAAAAAGACGGGTAAACTTTGCAATAAGGTATCCATGTTCATTGGTTAACCAATATACATATAGAGATTTCCTAGAATTTGGCTAGTAAAGTCAATTAGCTTCGTGATGATCCACGGTCCAAATAGCAATAAAGCCAGCAGTACTGCGACGATTTTTGGAACAAACGCTAGCGTCTGTTCCTGAATCTGTGTCGTAGCTTGAAAGATACTGATTATTAGCCCTACCACCAGACCAAGAATCAGCATGGGAGCGCTGACTTCCAGCACTAAATATACGGCTTGGCTTGCTAGACCGATAATAAACTCCGTACTCAATCCTCATGCCTCCTCTTAAGGTCAGGTGTTAAAACTAAGAAGTAGTGATTTAATGACTAAGTACCAGCCGTCTACCAGTACAAAGAGCATAATTTTAAAAGGTAATGAAATCATGACCGGGGGAAGCATCATCATTCCCATGGCCATCAGCGTACTCGCCACAACAATATCAATAATCAGAAATGGAATGAAAATTAAGAAGCCCATTGTAAAAGCTTTTTTCAATTCTCCAATTGCGAAAGCTGGCACCATCACCGTCAGTGGAATATCACTGTATGTAGCCGGTTTAGCCGATCCCGTATAACCGGTGTATTTCATAAATAACAAAAGGTCTTTGGAATTGGTCTGTTTAAACATAAACTCTTTCATCGGATCAGCAGCTTTATCAAAAGCCTCAGTCTGGGTAATCGTCCCCTTCATATACGGCTGTAATGCCGTTTCATTTACTTGCGCCAAAGTTGGCGACATAATAAATAGGGTCAGAAATAGAGCAAGCCCTACCAGCACCTGATTGGGAGGCATGGCCTGAGTACCAAGTGAGGTTCTAACAAAACCGAGCACGATTACAATTCTAGTAAAACTGGTCATAAGAACTAGAAACGCCGGAGCAATACTCAGAACCGTAACGAGAAGAAGAATGGATATGGAACTGGTACCACCGCTTGAACCATCTTCATTACCGACCTGAATATTAACATTAGGTATAGGATCAGCATGTATCGGCCGCATCATGACTATACTAATGAACCCGAACAGCAGAATAGCAAGAATTAGCTTCTTTTTCATAAATTCCTCGACTCATCCTTAGTAGCATCATCCCGGAACAGCTCTTCCATTTTCTCTTTACGCTCTGGTGCAGAACGAAGCTTGGATTGCAGTGTCTCGTAAAAAGATGATGTTTCACTAAGCTCGATTTCTTCTGATGGAACCTCCCCACGCAGCTTAACCTTAACCTTGGCAATAAGCGGTGCGAGAAAATTATTCTGGTTGGAGGACTGATCCTCAAATGCTGCAATGATCAAAGCCACCTCATCTGGATCAGTGACTTTATCCAAGATGGATATGTTCTCACCAATCCCGATTAAGTAAAGGCTGCTTCCCAGTTCAATAACCTGCATCGACTTGTTAGGTCCCAGCCCTACAGCACCAAGCGTCCGAATGGAGCGCCCGCTCATAAAGGTCTGATTACGACGTCCAAGAAAACGGATCAGCAGCACAATAAGTACAATGATTACCGCAAGGACAATAATAACGTTAAGCAAATTCAGCAGGGTGTTATTGCTACCGAGCGGTTCTGAATTGACGGGCATGTCTTTTTCCTACACACCCAACGTCTTGTTGATAGCTTCGATAACGCGGTCTGCCTGGAAAGGCTTCACAATAAAGTCCTTCGCTCCCGCTTGAATAGCATCGATTACCATAGCCTGCTGGCCCATGGCTGAACACATGATGACCTTAGCAGCCGGATCTACTTTCTTGATTTCTTTCAGGGCGGCGATTCCGTCCATCTCAGGCATAGTAATATCCATCGTGATGAGGTCCGGACGCAGTTCCTTGAATTTTTCTATCGCTTGAGAACCGTCCTGAGCTTCGCCCACTACTTCAAATCCGTTTTTCGACAAAATGTCACGGATCATCATTCTCATAAATGCTGCATCGTCCACGATTAGAATTCGGTTAGCCATTTTTACAAAATCCTCCCTAAGTATGCTTATTGTAATTTCTGAATTCGGTCCCACTGGCTGACGATATCCGTAACGCGTACGCCGAAGTTTTCGTCGATAACTACGACTTCACCTTTGGCAATAAGCTTGTTGTTAACCAAAATATCTACAGGCTCACCGGCGAGCTTGTCCAGCTCAATGATCGAGCCTTGAGACATTTCTAAAATATCTTTAATCTGCTTCTGGGTCCTTCCTAATTCTACGGTTACTCTAAGCGGTATGTCCATCAATAAATTTAAATTGTTTTCATCAATATGACCAAAAGCTCCACCGTTAAGGTTAGCAAATTGTACAGGCTGTACATTTACATTGCGATTCGCTTCAGGACTAAGCGGTGGTATCTGCCCATAAGGCATGCCTTGAGGCGGCATTCCGTAGGGTGGCATCCCTGGCATGCCATACGCCGGCATTCCTGCTGGAGGATAATAATATCCGCCTTCTGGCATTCCTGGATAACCAGGCATCCCCTGCGGCGGGTATGGCGGAGGGGTTTCTCCTGTGGGCTGTGAAGGCGCCTGTTGCACTGGAGGAGCTACAGGAGGCGTCTCTTGAGCTGGCTTAGCAGGAGTCTCTGTCGACGTAACTGCAGCCTCCTGCGCTGCAGGGCTTACATCACCCAGAAGCATCGTCACCATATCCTTAGCAAACTGGACAGGCAAGAGCTGCATAATAGTAGAATCTATTAAATCTCCTATCTTAAGTCGGAACGAAATCCGAATTAAGGTTTCGTCATTGGGTAAGCTGCCAACACCTTCACCGCTGGACATGTTCAGAATGTCGATACCCGGAGGCGAAATATTAACAAATCGATTGAAGATAGTAGACATTGATGTGGCAGAAGAACCCATCATTTGGTTCATAGCTTCCTGCACAGCACTAATGTGGATTTCATTCAATTCTTCATCTTTAGGTTCGCCTTCTCCACCAAGCATTAAATCTGCGATAACCTGTGCATCCCTAATTTTAATAACAAGTGAGTTAATACCCTGAAATCCATCAACATATTCCACGTGTACAGCTACATGCGGCTTAGGAAAGGCCACTTCAAACTCCCCTCGTGTAATGATGGAAACTTGAGGGGTTGTAATATCAACCTTTTTCCCCAGTAATGTGGAAAGAGCTGTAGCTGCACTGCCAAACGTTATATTACCGATTTCACCCAAAGCATCCTGTTCAAACGGTGTTAAATAGTCATTTACCGTTTTCTCTGAAGGAGCCAATGAGCCTTCCGCAGATTGTCTCAGAAGGGCGTCGATTTCTTCTTGGGATAAATAATCTTTACTCGTCAAATTCTTCAACTCCTTCACTGACAATCTCGTCTATTTGCACGGCTACCCGGTCCTTCACCATTCCAGGACTTCCGATGAACTTAAGCTTCTCCCCTACCTTAATCGAGAGTCCAGAATCTACATTCCTGTTTAGTGAGATCACGTCACCGACGCTAAGCCCAAGAAACTCAGATATAGATAAGCTCGATTCTCCCAGTTCAGCGACAATCGGCAGTTTCGCCTTATGAACTCTAGCCTTAATGGCTTCAAGTTCATCTGCATCCCGCGTCTTCTTCTCTGTTACAAACCATTGGTGAACAGATAGTCTAGACATTATTGGTTCCAGAACGACGTGCGGTATGCAAAGATTAATCATACCTGTTGTATCTCCAATTTTGGTGCTTAACGAGATTAATGCAATGGTCTCATTGGGCGATACAATTTGCATGAACTGTGGGTTCGTTTCGAGCGCTTCCATGCGCGGATGGATATCCAGCACAGTCTTCCAAGCTTCCTGCAAGCTCTCAAAACATCTGCTGAAGATACGCTCCATAATCGTTGTTTCGATTTCAGTTAAAGCATTAATCTTAGATGGTGCAGTCCCAAAACCGCCCAGCAATCTGTCCAGCATAGCGAAAGCGATGTTTGGATGAACTTCCATTACCATTCGACCTTCTAAAGGTTCGGCTTCAAAAATGTTCAGTATTGTCATTTTCGGAATGGAACGAATGAATTCATCATAAGGGAGCTGCTCTACTTGAACGACATTAATCTGCACAAAGGTGCGTAATTGGGCTGAAAAGTACGTTGTAAGATAGCGTGCGAAATTGTCATGAATCCTTGTAAGACTACGGATATGATCTTTAGAAAATCGAACGGCCCGTTTAAAGTCATACGATCGGATCTTCTTCTGAGTTTCTTCCTTTTTAAGCTCATCGGCATCCATCTCACCTGAAGAAAGTGCAGCAAGTAGAGCATCTATTTCGTTTTGTGATAGTACATCAACCAATTCAATCACCCCCCTATCAAAGAATTATCATGCCTGAAGCTACATAGAAGCCAAAAGGTATTTGGTGACTTCGATCTGAGTGATTTTGCCTTCGGTCAATGTCTTATTGATCAGATTAACAAGCTTGCTGCTAAGCTGGTCTTTGCCATTTGCTCCATTAAGCTCCTCAGGTTTGGTATCTGCAAGCGTTTTGATAATAATCGGTTTGATTTTGATCTCTTTTATTTTTTCGAATGCTTCCTTTGATTTCGCAGAATTCAGTTGGAAAGCGAAATCTATCTGAACGATATAATCGGGATCAGCAAGATTTGTTTTGATATCTTTGATCTCTGCCGTTAATTCGACGATTTCATCAGCAGTTAAATGTTTGGTTTCCACACTTTGAACCGCAGCATTTACATCATTCGTATCATTCGGAAAGATCTTGTCCATTAATAGAAATGCGGCTATCACGATAAGTGTAATCGCAAGTAAAATCGTAAGTAACCATGGCAGCATCTTCTTCATGTTAGCTCCTCCATTGACTGGACTTTAATGGTGGCAGCATATGTGCCTATGTCCCTGTTATAATCCCGGATCTTCGTAATAACTTCATCCGCTTTTTCAAGCACGATCAGTCTTTTTCCGGTTACTAGTGTAATATATGTATCCGGGCTTTCTTCTACCATTTCTACCAGTAGGGCATTGATCCACATCGGTGTTCCATTTAATCTCGTTACCGATATCATAACAGGCCTCCTAACAAAAATAGGGGGAGGGGTATCTCCCCCACGACTCCGCGTTAATCTTTAAAAAAGAAATTAAATTATTGATAAAATTAACGCTTCAGATTAACTACTTCCTGCAGCACTTCATCAGAAGTCGTAATGATACGGGAGTTCGCCTGGAATCCACGTTGCGATACGATCATTTCTGTAAATTCATTCGTAAGATCCACATTGGACATTTCAAGCTGACCCGAAATGATAGCGCCTGTTCCAGTTTCAGTATCATTCGCTGTCGTAGGAACAAGTTCGCCTTCTGCATTCGCATTAAGTGACATCCGGTACAGATTACCACCGATCTTCTCAAGTCCAGATGGATTAGTAACCTTAGCCACTCCGATCTTCACACCTGCTTCAGTCGTTCCATCCGCCATGGTCTGAACAATCGTTCCATCATTGGAAATGGAGAATGCTGTTACATCATCACCCAGTTGAATGGCAGTACCATCGGCATCTAGCACATGAAGTCCGTCAGAAGTAACAAGATTACGTGCAGCATCTACATGAAAATCTCCTGCACGAGTCAAAAAAGCAGTTTCCTGATCCGCAGTAAGCTTCACTAAGAAAAAGCCATCTCCGTCAATACGCAAATCTGTAGGATTGTTAGTAGTTTGAGCACTACCGGCCAAATGGAGTGTATCAATAGAAGCGATACTTACGCCCAGTCCGATTTGTTTAGCATTCACACCACCTTGGGCATCGTCACTAGGAGCTGTTACACCAGAAACGGTTTGACTCATAATGTCCTTAAACATAACCCGTCCTGATTTAAAACCAATTGTATTGACATTGGCAATGTTATTACCGATTACATCAAGCTTAGTCTGAAAGCCTCTCATCCCCGAAACCCCTGAATACATAGATCTTAACATTTGTGTTGTCCTCCCAGATTATAGAGTCCTAATAACTTACTAAGTGAATGGGACCGCGTCAGTCGGTCAGCGGCCGCCTCGGCTTTCCGTTAGGACCAGCCGGTTATGAAATCACAATTGCACTATCAATTTGCGTAAACACGTTATCTTTAATCGAACTTCCATCCATTGCGGTTACAACCGTACGATTCGGGACACTTACGATAAATGCCAAATCCTTCATTAATATCAAGGATTCTTTACTACCTTTGGCAGCAGCTTTATCCACAGCTGAAGAAATCTGATCCAGTTGTCTGCTTCCAAGTTCAATTCCTCTTTGTTCAAGACGCTTGGCAGCATGATTACTGAATTTTAGTAGTTTCTGTTGCAGTACACTCTCAAAGGTGGCTTCTCCAGTCACAGTCTGCTTCGGTATCGAAGATCGCTGTAACGTTGAGGAATGTAGGGACGACGCAGGATACAGTTGGCCTATGGTCAGCCTGTCACTCATATTGTCGCCTCGCTTCCTCCGTTATTCTCCGGAGTATTACTATCTGTACCAGAACCATTCTCTGTTGTTGCAGGATTCTGAATTTGTGTAATATCGGTTAAAGCAACTCTGTCTTTCCCCACAACCGCATATTGAATCCCCTTGCTGACAACGATTGATTCAACATTCCCTGTCTTAGGCAGATTTGTGGCGGTATCCGTCCATGTGATATCTTTACCAATCAAGCCGGATACTGAGCCAAGAGACTGATTCATTGATGTAAGCTGTGTAGAGATATTCATCAGCTGCTCAACAGATGTAAACTGTGCCATTTGAGCAATAAATTCTTTATCTTGCATCGGTTGCATCGGATCTTGATTCTGCAGCTGGGTGATCAATATCTTCAAAAACTGATCCTTACCCAAAGCAGAATTTCCTGTTGTTTTAGTAGATTCAGGAGTTGTATAATTCCACTGGTCTTTGGTAGAAACAGGAGGAGTTGTTGTCGTCATAACCGTTCACCTCTCTTTCACTTATGATAAGTTTAAGCTTTGGCAGAGAAGGAGTTCCCTTGATTATCTTCTTCTTGCCCTGCGTTTGAAACCCAATCTTTCCATTCACCATTTAGCTCTGCGGCAAGAATGGCATCATTAGCTTCCTCACGACTTTCTTTGGAGCGTCTTCCCTGCTGGCCACTTCCAGAACCAGGTTGGCGTCCTTCTTGACCCCATTGTGAATTGAGGGGGGTATTATTTTGTGTGACTTCTAATTTTTCTACTTGGAGGCCTTGAGACTGCAATGCCGCTCGAAGCTGGTTCATTTGCTGTTCCAACATATCCTTAGCTCCGGAATGTTCAGTCATAAACTGTGCTACGAGATGGCCGTTTTGCATAGTAATCTTAACATCTACTTGTCCGAGGTTTTCTGGAAAGAGTGATATCGTAGCCTCAGCTACTCCGCCTTTTTGCACAATCTCCAATTTACCTGTAATAAAACCGGTCATTTCCTGTGCAAACTGATGAACGGGTACAGGAGCTACTGGGACTTCAGCCTTCAATGGAGCCGTAATTCCTCCCCGAAGAGCTAGTTGACCAGCCGTTACAACCTCATGTTCTCCTTCTATGATAGTAGTTCCTGATGTGGAATCTTGAGTGGATTCTGCCTGCTTTGTTTCTCCAGTTGCACTGCTTTTAATCAATGGAGTGGTAAGCTCTGCTTCAGCATCTTGAACAGCTCCTGAGGTCACAGGCGAAGTTAGGACTGCTTCATTCTTAATTGCAGCTGCTTCTCCAGCACGGTTACTAAGGTTTTGAATGGTCTTGTCCGGCGTACTGCCTTTGCTTTCAGTCACTATAGGTTGTTGTACAGATACACCAGAATTTTCATTTGAGCTGGAGTTCTTTCCCTTCCCCTTAATAGTGTTAGCGGAGGACTGTTCTAGTATCGCTGTGAAATTATTTAACAGGCTTATCCCTTTACTAGCAGCCTCTTCGTTCCCACTGACAGCAGCTTCCTGAATCATAGTAACTAAACTTTGCAAATCATCTTGAACAGCAAACCGCAGCGTATCTGCATGCTGAGCTAACGGTGACAAGCTTCCTGCCGACTCCATATCAGATGTAGCATCACTCTCGGTCACTTGACTTCCTGATAGAAGAGCTGATACCTGAAGAAGCCAAGCTTGCAAAGCTGCCAGCACAGCAGGATCGCTATTAATGCTTTCATCCAGGTTTTCAACATCAGCAGTTAGCTTCTCGATAAGATCAGAATTCTGCGTATCTTGTCCTCCTTGATCTTCTCCAGTCGTCTGCACTTCCTTTAAAAGACCTTGCAGTAAAGAGGTTAGATTTCCCAGAAGCGGATCAGTAGGTACCGATGTGGTGTTAGCTGTGTTTCCTCCCATAGTTTGCACTAATGTCTGAGAGAAAGGTACAGCAGATGCTGTTGTGCCAGTAGAAGTTGATGAGCTACCACTTGCAGCAGCTGTATTTGCGTTCACAAGCGATTGAACCACTAAACTCATATTATTTTTCACCTCCTTTCATTATTTATTTAGCACCCATCAAACGGTTAACAATCTTCGCGGTTTGCGCACTATCATTTTTAGTCATTTCGCCCAAAATTGATGAACGAACACTATCACTTACGGTATTCATAATCGTTACTACTTTATCAGGGCTAATCTTGTACATTTCCCCTAGTAGAGAAGCTGCATTGGCAGGCGTCATTGAACTAAAGGTTTGATTCAACTTTTCCTTATCCAGATTTGCACTAGTTTTAGTCGTTTGAGTAGTGCCAGCTTCTTTTTTCAATCTAGATTGAAGAGCAGCAATAGCCATATCACTCGAAGAGGTTGTTTCTTTCAACTTAATCGTGACATCTGCCGCTTTTTTAGGATCCATTTTTTCCAGAATCGCAGTTTTACTCGCTTTATTCATTACGCTGAATATCTGCACCATCTCTTCTGTAGTCAAATTCTCCATAATCGGTGCAGCTTTGGAAGCCTTCATGCCCGCGTACAGCTTCGCCAGATCAGTAACCTGCTTCTGATAAGGGTCTTCTGTTGCCTCCGTGTTTACTTCAGCAGCTGCAGCGGCTTCCGTCTTCATTCCCTCAATTTGCGACTCTAGCGCCTGAACCTTGGTATCCTGGGCTGTTTTTTCATCGGAGACCTTCTTCAACTCATCTGCCTGCTGGGCAAGCTGAGCTTTGAGCTCCTTAATCGTTGAGTTTGAGCTCACTTCCTGTTTCTTGCTTTCTTCCTTCGGTTTAGAAGGATCTGTTGGCGGATCAGGAACCCATTTTTCCAGAATCGGAATTTTATTCGCAACTTCAAGCACGTTATTACGAATGTCCATATTAAAAAGCGTCAACAGTACTCCAAGCAGTACTAGCGTGAAGATAATCGGTATCATTAGAAATAAGAACCGCTCAAATTTCCCCGCTGACCCTTCATTTTCAAGTTCCATGTCATTATCAATATTAGCCACTAGCGGAAACCTCCCGGGTTAGAGGGATTTCATCGCGAAGCGGACGGTTGCCATCTCATCCAGTTCGTTTTGTTCCCGTAAACTCATACTTTGCTGAAACTGTGTCTCAGCCTTATCTTTTGCTTTTAACCATACTTTTTCGTCTAATACCTTTGTGCTTAACTGATCTTGCTTCTTCAAGACTTCCTGATGTGCACTTTTAATGTCCGTATGTTTACGAGCAATGCATATATCCAGGTATTCTACATATTCTTGCATTTCACGAATCTTCGCCATAGGTGCCTTTTGTTCTGCGGCATTTTGTAAAGATAACACAATAGCGCTCCGCTGAAAGGTGAGTTCATCCAGGCTTCTTTCTTGTGCCTGCAATTCTCCAAGCGCGCTTGAGAGCATCCATTCTGCCTGTGTCTTCTCATTGCCCTTCAAGTCAACGACTTTTTGAAAAGTATAATGAAATCTCATGATACTGAATCAACTCCTCGAGAAGTGTGAAATTAAAGACTGTTGAACTTCAGCCAGCGTAACTTTTTCATTCACTCTTTGTTTGGTGAATTCCCATATACTGTCTATATACTCCATCGACTCATCGATTTGAGCATTGGAGCCTCTCTGATACGCTCCGATATTAATTAAATCTTCTGAATCCTTGTACACGGCCATTAGTCGCTTAACATTCTCTGCTGCGGCGATCTGTTCTTCTGGCGCAATATCCTTCATTACACGACTAATACTGGAGAGCACATCTATTGCTGGAAAATGTCCTTTGTTCGCAATACTTCGGTTAAGGACGATATGTCCATCGAGTATCCCTCTCACTGCATCAGCGATCGGCTCATTCATATCATCACCATCAACCAATACAGTGTAAAAAGCTGTGATAGAGCCTGTAGGACCAGTTCCGGCACGTTCTAGTAGTTTAGGTAAGCTTGCAAATACCGATGGTGTGTAACCTCTCATAGCTGGTGGTTCTCCGACTGCAAGTCCAACTTCACGTTGAGCCATAGCATAACGAGTCACCGAATCCATCATCAGCATCACATTAAGCCCACGATCCCGGAAATACTCAGCAATCGTAGTAGCAATAAGTGCTCCCTTAATTCGAATTAATGCAGGCTGATCAGATGTAGCGACAATAACGACTGACCTCTGCAAACCCTCAGGTCCTAAATCGCGTTCGATGAAATCCAGTACTTCCCTGCCACGTTCCCCAATCAGAGCGATAACATTAACATCTGCTGATGTATTACGTGCAATCATTCCCATGAGCGTACTTTTGCCGACCCCTGAACCAGCGAAAATCCCCACCCGCTGACCTTTACCAATGGTTAGCAAACCATCTATCGCTCTTACACCGATGCTAATAGGTTCTTGCACTCGTGGTCTGTTGAGTGGGTTGGACGGAATGTTAAAGGTCGAACTATGTGGCATTCGAGCTGGGATCAGGGAACCATCAAGCGGTTGACCTAAACCATCCAGTACCTTACCCAGCAATTCTGAACCCACCTGAACACTAAGCGGCTTGCCTGTTCCCACTACATCACAACCAGGTCCAATTGCCTGCAGTTCTCCAAGTGGCATTAATAGCACCTTGTTGTCACGGAAACCAACGACTTCAGCTTGCAGCGGCTTATTTCCTTTAGAAGGATAGATATAGCACACATCACCAATGCTAGCATCAGGTCCTTCCGATTCAACCATAAGACCGATAACCTGCGTCACTTTCCCATTGATCCTCACCGGATCGAGATTACGAAGTTGCTCCTTATAACGGTTACTATCAAGCATCTTCTTCCCCATTTCTCTGCTCATCGGTGTCCAGCGCGATTCTAACCAGCTCTTTCTTGATTTCTGCAAGCTGAGTATCAATTCGGGCATCTATGCTGCCAAAGGAGGAGCGGATTACACAACCTTGAT
Source organism: Paenibacillus sp. PastF-3 (assembly GCF_029893135.1). Classification (NCBI taxonomy): domain Bacteria; kingdom Bacillati; phylum Bacillota; class Bacilli; order Caryophanales; family Paenibacillaceae; genus Paenibacillus; species Paenibacillus sp. PastF-3. Next base: position 168,759 of record NZ_JARXWM010000002.1, read on the forward strand.
CTTTCACAGTCGAGTCAGGCAAGATCTGTAGTTCAGCCTGCGAGTCAACCGCTAATGACAATTCTTCCCTTGCTGCGTTTACGAAAGCGAACTGCGCAGGTGATACACACAGTGAGATCAGCCCCTGCTCACGTTTACGAGCTAGATTCTTTCGAATCAAATCCATTGCAAACTGCGGCTCTACCGTTAACTGCCTATCCACAATTTTCTCCGCAATATCACAGCTTAGCTCAACCAAGAAAGGTTCAGCTTCCTGAATAATGACATCCCTTGCCTTATAGGCTTCAGTTAAAACAGCACGCGCTTCGTCCATCATCGCAGCAATTTTGAGCTTCATCTCTTGCTCAGCTTGAGAAACACCTTCTTGATACCCTAGCTGATAAGCCTCCGCTTTGACGGCCTCTACCAGATGTTCATCCTGCTCACGCCGCTCTTTCCACCACTCTTCAGCCTCCGCTTTTGAGGATTCAACAATCTGTTCCGCTTCAAGAGAGGCATTCCGAACTTGCTCTTCAGCAAATTCTTGGGCATCTTTAAGCATTTGCTTGCGTGCGACTTCAGCCTCTTCACGAGCGGGATCATGATAGTGAGTCTCGCTTACAGTCTCCTCTAGAACGGGCTCCTCAGTTAGGCCCGCATAGTGCCGGGCCTGCTCCAATCTTTTCAGTACATCAACTGGAACATACTGAGAATGCTTAATCAGCTTAGACAATGATGTCATCTCCTCCGCCACGAGCGATGATAATTTCTCCAGACTCTTCGAGTCTGCGGATCGTACCTACAATACGCGTTTGCGCTTCTTCTACATCACGCAACCGCACAGGACCCATGTACTCCATTTCTTCTCGGAAGGTCTCTGCCATACGTTTGGACATATTCCGGAAAATAACATCTCGTACTTCTTCGCTTGCAACCTTAAGGGCAAGCTGCAGATCCGCATTATCAATATCACGAATAATACGCTGAATCGAACGATTATCCACATTGACAATATCCTCGAATACGAACATCCGCTTCTTGATTTCCTCGGCGAGCTCTGGATCTTGAATTTCAAGAGAATCCAGAATTGTGCGCTCTGTCCCACGGTCAACCCCATTCAGGATTTGTACAATTGATTCGATACCGCCAGCATTTGTATAATCCTGAGTTACTGTAGCAGAAAGCTTCTGCTCCAGCACTCGTTCAATTTGTGTAATGACCTCCGGAGAGGTGCTGTCCATTACAGCAATTCTTCTAGCCACCTCCGCCTGCTTCTCTTGAGGTAACGAAGAGAGAATAGCTGCGGCTTGTTCAAATTGTAGATAAGACAATACAAGTGCGATAGTCTGGACATTCTCATTCTGAATAAAGTTCAAAATCTGGTTTGGATCAGCCTTGCGTGCAAAATCGAAAGGTCTTACCTGCAAAGTCGCAGTCAGACGGTTAATGACCTCCATTGCTTTTGCGGAACCAAGTGCTTTCTCCAGAATCTCTTTGGCGTAGTTAATACCGCCTTGTGATATATATTCCTGGGCGAGGCATATCTGATGGAACTCAGACATGATCGACTCTTTTTCACTGCTGTCCACTTTACGGACATTGGCAATTTCAAGAGTTAATTGTTCAATCTCCTCGTCTCTTAAATGTTTGAATATTTGCGCCGATACCTCGGGCCCTAGTGTGATAAGCAGGATCGCGGCCTTTTGACGGCCACTAAGCCCCTGCTGACTAGCCTTTGCCATTAGTTCACCTCTGTTCGTCTGCAAGCCATGTACGCAGCAAATTAACGAATTCGTCTGGCTTTTTCTTAGCCAAACTTTCCAATTGCTTACGAACTTGACTGTCATTCGTCACACTTTCCAAATTAATAGATGGAAATTCGGTAGGAACCTGTAATGGAATGTCTTCATCTTCCTCTTCCACAGTCTTCTTACGACTCCGATAGATTAGATATCCTCCACCTGCTCCAACCAGCAATGCAGCTGCTCCGATAGCCCATAACATCCATGTGGCAAGACCACCTGGTGTTGTGTTAGCAGCGGTTCCGCCAAATTGTTGAGAATATACCGAAACCTTTTTGGTTAAATCAGCGTCTGTATATGTAGTACCTGAATCTGCGAGCGAAGCACGAACAATATTTACCAAAATGTTTTGAATTGCTGCTGATGTAGCAGCGTCCAAAGTATTTTGTCCTGTAGGTGGTTCAACTGCAACATTTATGGTTAAATCTTTAACAGTAAAGGGACTTGCGATAACATCCTTTGTAATTCGGTTTACTTCATAGTTCCTCGTTTCAGAAGATTCTTCCGAAGTTGAAGTATCCGTACCGGCTTGTGAGGGATAGCCCGCTACATCTTGTGAACCAGTGCCTGCCACTCCGCCAGTTGTATTCCCTTGACCCGAATACGAATTACTAATGATTTGTGAACTGATCTCAATCCCCTTCATGTTCTCTGTATCCACAGGGGTTACGAGATTCTCCTTCCGGTTTTCCTTGTCAAAGTTCAGCTTCGAAAATACAAGAACATCAACTTTATCCGGACCCGTAAGAGTGCTAAGGAATTGTTTCACATCTTTCTTTACTTCTTCTTCGAATTTTTTCTGAAGAGCGAAGTTCTCTTCGACTTGGCTGGAAACTCCTGCTTGTCCACCTTTGGCCGTAGGCATTAACTCGACTTCATTATTAGCAATCGTAATGTTATCGATTGGTAGATTTGGAACAGCCGTCTTTACAAGGTTGAAGTACCCATCGATATTATCTTGACTGGGTCTAAATCCCGGATTAAATGAAAGCACAACGGATGCAGATGCTTGCTCTTGGTCAGCCTGGGAAGCAAAAACTGTTTCTTTAGGCAGATTAATCAGCACTTTAGCATCCTTAATTCCTTGCATACGTCTCATTAACTGTTCTACTTCACCGTTTAATGCATTATTATACTTCACATTAAACTCACTATCTGTCGTCCCTATCATTGACGAATTTTCATTAAAGACCTTATAACCGATAGAGCCCCCCTGAACAATCCCCTGAGAACCGATATCCACCTTTATTCGAGCCGCTTCTGTGCTTGGCACCGAGATGCTCTTTCCATCTTGGCTTAATCGGTATGAAACACCCGCTGTATCCAAGTAGTTCATTACTCCAGCTGAATCTGTGCTGTCCAAATCTTGAAACGCTACTTCATATTCTGTCTTTGAAAGCTGCATGGTTAATACTACGATTATTATTAGAATGATAAACAATGTTGAAAAAAATAAAATCTTCTGTTTACCACTAAATCTGTTCCAATAAAGGGTCACCTTCTCCCGATATTGGGCAAATCTTTCATTCACAGTGTCACCCCATCCGGAACTAAGCTAGGAATTAATTAAATTTGAGTTCTCATAATTTCTTGATAGGCTTCTATCACTTTGTTCCGGACTTGTGTAGTCAACTGCAAACTCAGTAAAGCCTGTTGGGAAGAAATCATCACTTCGTCTATATTCACTTCTCCCAATACAAATTTATTACTCATATCCTTTGCTTGTTGTTCCTGATCTGCTACTTTAGTGAGTGCATTCTCAAGATAAGAACCAAAGCTCTCCATGGCATTAGCAGGAGTGGATGAAACTTCGGTAGATGTTGGTTTCATGGCAAGCTGCTGTACAGCTTGAACCCCATTAGTGATATTCTGTATCAACTTTTTCCCTCCTAAAAGTTTTGTAAGCATATGCTTCCTAGATTCACTTCGTACAAAACTCACTTCGGAAGCGTTCTATCTGTTAATTACGTTTAGCGCCCAATTTCGAGTGCTTTACTTACCATAGCTTTAGATGCATTCAGCATCGTGACATTGGCTTCATAAGAACGTGATGCAGATAACATATCTACCATTTCTTTGGTAATATCTACGTTTGGCATATAGACATAACCTTCGGCATCCGCATCAGGATGGCTTGGGTTGTACACTGGCTTTAACGGTGAAGTATCTTCTATAATGGACTGCACCTTTACACCTTCATTACTACTACCATTTAATTTCGAATTTAGTATATTCGAGAACTTATTGCTTTCGGTAGCTTCCATAACAACAAGCTTTCGACGGTATGGAACGGCTTTGCCATCAACCACCGATGCTCTTGTAGTTTCCGCATTGGCCACGTTGGAGGAAATCACGTCCATCCGCAATCGTTGAGCTGTTAATGCTGATGCACTTATCCCAAAACTACTCCCAAAGTTCATGCAATCTTATCCTCCTTGAATTACAGCTCGCATCATCGAAATTTGACTGTTGATCTGCTCGACATAAGAACTATACCTGAGTTGGTTCTCAGCACTTAACGCCATTTCTCGTTCTACATCCACATTGTTGTCGTTATTATTCATCGAGGTAGTTTCATCCGTACTAACGACAGCTGCTGGTACAATTCTGTTGGTACCAAATTGAAAATGTCGGGAGTCCGTTACCTTCGCGTTAAGTGTAGGTTTTATTCCACTTTCTTGTTGCTGAAGGAAACTTTCGAATGAAACATCAGAACGTTTGAAATTTGGCGTATCTTCGTTAGCCACATTATTTGCTAGAACATTTTGTCGTTTGTAGGCAGCATCAATGCCTCCCTGCAATCGTTGAAAACTGACACTATTCAGCAATCCCAAGATAATTCCTCCTTTCAAAGCTATCATAATGAAATGAATTCCACAACTTTCCTTAAAAAACCTGCTTGTTTTCGACAAATAAAGTATAAAAGTCCTCAATTTATCGATTTCTACGTCGAACCTTGTCGCAAAGTATAACTTATTAGTATTTTCACATACATTGATTTTCATTTAATTTGTATATTATTACAATAAGAAATAAGCCCTATCTTTTTAAAAAAGACAGGGCTTTAAGCACTTTATTGCTATTTTATTCCTTTTTTAACTCAAAATTATCTTTTTAATTGCATCTTTTTACATTTTTTTACCTATTAATGACACTAAATTGTAATTTTCTAATTCAATATGCCCAAATTCAAAAGAATATAATTTGTCGCATTAAAGAATATACTGACTTAAATCACGATCCTGTGCAATACTTGCCAATTTCTCACGCACATACTCTGGTGTAATAACCATAGTATCCAGAGTTAGCTCAGGTGCTTCAAAAGAAAGATCCTCCAATAGCTTCTCCAAAATCGTATGAAGACGCCGAGCACCTATGTTTTCCATATTTTGATTCACTGAAGCAGCTATTTTGGCAATTTCATAAATAGCATCTTTCTGGAACTCAACTTCAATGTCCTCAGTTTTTAACAAATTAACATATTGTTTCGTCAATGCATTCTCTGGCTCAGTTAAGATGGATACAAAATCCTCCAGTGTCAGACTGCTTAGCTCTACGCGAATCGGAAAACGCCCCTGAAGCTCTGGAATCAGATCAGAGGGTTTAGCTACATGAAAAGCCCCGGCAGCCATGAAGAGCACGTAGTCCGTCTTCACAGGACCGTATTTTGTCATGATTGTAGAACCTTCTACAATTGGAAGGATATCTCTTTGCACACCTTCACGTGATACATCAGGGCCCGAACCCTTACCTTGACTTGCAACCTTATCAATCTCATCGATAAAAATAATACCCGATTGTTCAGCGCGTGTCACAGATTCCTGAATGACATCATCCATATCAATCAGTTTAGTTGCTTCATCCTGAATTAGCACTTTACGAGCCTCACGGATAGGAAGCTTACGCTTCTTCGTCCGCTTCGGAAGCAAGCTACCAAACATTTCTTGCATATTCATCCCCATCTGGTCGTTCCCTTGCCCTGCAAACATATCCAACATAGATGGCGCTGTATCCTCAACATCTATTTCAATGATATCTTCTTCCAATTGACCAGCAAGCAGCTTAAATCTAATCCCGCGACGGCGCTCGCTTAAGCTTCCATCTGGTTCGGAATCTTCTTTAGAATCCTCTTGTGCAGAATTCCCGCCAAAAATCATCTCAAAAGGATTCTTCTGAGATTTATTCTTTGAAGACGAAGGCACTAAAATAGAGACAATCCGCTCATTAGCCAGCTCTTCTGCACGGTCCTTCACCTTTTCCGTGCGCTCTAGCTTCACCATACGAATAGAGGTCTCCACTAAATCACGCACCATAGACTCCACATCTCGACCTACATAACCCACCTCAGTGAATTTGGTAGCCTCCACTTTGATGAACGGAGCATTAACAAGCTTAGCTAAACGCCGGGCAATCTCGGTTTTCCCCACACCAGTAGGTCCGATCATCAAGATGTTCTTAGGAACAACTTCATCACGCAGTTCCTCAGCCAGCAGACTGCGCCGATAACGATTACGAAGGGCAACAGCTACCGATTTCTTAGCTTGTTTCTGACCTACAATATATTTATCCAATTCAGCTACGATTTGACGGGGTGTTAGCGATTGATTCACCATCGTGAATTCCTCCTTGTCTCTATGGCACTGAGCCTATAATTGCTCAACAATAATATTGGAGTTAGTATACACACATATTTCTGATGCAATCTGAAGAGCCTCACGAGCAATATCCGCAGCAGCAAGATTTGGAGCATGACGTTTGAGCGCGCGACCGGAAGCAAGTGCAAAATTACCACCGGAACCAATAGCGAGCACATCATCATCTGGCTCGATAATTTCACCATTTCCGGAGATTAAGAGCATTCCTTCCTTGTCCATAACAATCATTAATGCCTCAAGTTTACGAAGAATACGATCTTGACGCCAGTCTTTCGCTAATTCTACGGCTGCCCGTTGCAGGTTTCCATGATGCTCCTCCAACTTACCTTCGAATTTTTCGAACAAAGTGATAGCATCGGCAACAGATCCTGCAAACCCTGCTATTACTTGTCCCCTGTATAAGCGACGAACCTTTCTGGCCGTCGTCTTCATAATTACACTCTCTCCGAATGTAACCTGACCATCACCTGCTATAGCTGCCTGTCCGTTATGTCTTACAGCACAAATTGTAGTCGCATGAAAGCTGGGTACCATGATTGCAGTTACCTCCTTAAGATGGGCTTTGTTAAAATATAAGAAGTATACGTTTCACGTTGTTCTTCATTATCCTTATATTTTTCGCTTAAACGCTAACGCTTATCATCCTTATTAGGACGCCGAAGGCGCTTATTCTTGGGTATCGATAACCTCCGGCTCTATATAAGCGAGGCCCGTACGATTGGCGTACTCGGCAAGACTGTCTAGTGCACGATGCGCTAACATCTCATTTTTTTCTTTCTTATTACGGATTTTCTTCTCCACCTTCGGTAGAAGACCAAAATTGGCATTCATAGGCTGAAAATGCTCCGGATCAGCGGAAGTGATATAAGCAGGCATACTACCGAGCACCGTGTCTTGCGGGAAGATCAGTCCTTCTTGACCCAGTGCGGCTCTAGCAGCGTTAATGCCGGCAATCAGACCTGAAGCTGCTGATTCCACATAACCTTCCACGCCAGTCATCTGTCCAGCAAAATACAGCCTTTCTTTACCCTTCATTTGATAAGTAGGATGCAAGAGTTTAGGAGAATTAATAAAGGTATTTCTGTGCATTACACCATATCGAACGTATTCAGCGTTCTCAAGACCTGGAATCAGCGAAAATACCCGCTTTTGTTCGCCCCATTTCAAGTGCGTTTGAAAACCCACCAGATTGTAAAGCGTTCCAGCAGCGTTATCCTGACGAAGCTGTACCACCGCGTAAGGTAGCTTACCTGTGTGCGGATTGATAAGACCTACTGGCTTCATCGGACCAAACAATGCTGTTTGCTTACCGCGCTTCATCATGATTTCGATAGGCATACAGCCCTCAAAGTATATCTCTTTCTCAAAATCCTTGAGCGCCGCCGTCTCTGCAGAAATCAACGCATCATAAAACACGTCAAACTCCTCTTCAGTCATAGGACAGTTCAGATATGCTGCTTCCCCTTTGTCATAACGGGAAGCCAGATACACTTTATTCATATCAATACTGTCCTTCTCAACAATCGGTGCAGCAGCATCATAAAAATAGAAATACTCTTCACCTAATAGACCCTTAATTTCAGCAGATAATGCAGGGGAAGTTAGTGGACCCGTTGCAATAACAACAATCCCTTCCTCCGGTATATGCGTAAGTTCTTCATTTATGACTTCCACGAGCGGATGATTATGCAATGTACTCGTAATTTCTCCCGAGAAACCATCCCGATCCACGGCAAGTGCACCACCAGCAGGTACAGCGTGGCGATCCGCAGCACCTAATACAAGAGAGTTTAAGCGCCGCATTTCTTCCTTTAATACACCCACTGCATTGCCTAAACCATTTGCACGCAAGGAGTTGCTGCATACTAGTTCTGCGAATTGATTCGTGTGGTGAGCTGGCGTTTTCACCACGGGTCTCATTTCATACAATCTTACCGGTACGCCTTGAGAGGCTATTTGCCAGGCCGCTTCACTTCCTGCGAGACCTGCTCCAATTACTGTTACCTTTGCTGTATCTGTCACTGTCTTATTTCCTCCTGTAGAGACTATTATTCTGCTAACTCTTCTTCGTTGTCTAAAACTGCCTCTGTATGGTCACAAGACGTACATTGCAGTTTGGTGCCTTGCTTATTGCGTTTCTCAATCATCCAAGCCCCGCAAGATGGACATGGCTTAGTGGATGGTCTATCCCAAGAGACGAAATCACAGCCAGGATATTGATCGCAGCCATAGAAGACACGCCCTTTTTTGCTACGACGCTCTACAACTTTACCTTCATTACATTTAGGGCAAGTTACACCTATATCTTTGATAATCGGCTTCGTATTTCGGCAATCTGGAAAACCAGAACATGCTAGAAACTTCCCAAAGCGTCCTAATTTATATACAAGTGGTTTACCACATTTCTCGCAGATCTCATCAGAGACTTCATCTTCAATCTCGATTTCTTTCATTTCTTCTTCGGCAAACAATAAGCGCTTCTCGAAAGACTCGTAAAATTCGGCAAGAACCTTCACCCAATCTTCTGACCCTTCTTCCACATGGTCAAGATCTCCTTCCATATTAGCCGTAAACTCTACGTTCAATATTTCCGGGAAAAATTGTTCCATCTGCTCGATGACTAGTTCTCCAAGCTCTGTAGGCATGAATTTTTTCTCTTCAATCGCTACATAACCACGCTTCTGAATCGTTTCAAGCGTTGGTGCATACGTACTTGGGCGTCCTATCCCTAATTCCTCAAGTGTCTTTACAAGCCTTGCTTCTGTATATCGCGGTGGTGGCTGTGTAAAATGCTGCTTCGGCTCGATCTCTTGCTTATTTAAAGCATCTCCCGCTTCAAGAGGCGGTAAATACTTATCTTCATCTGTAGTTCCATCATCATTACCTTCCACGTAAACCTTCATGAACCCTGGGAATGAAACCTTCGAACCCACCGCTCTGAAAGTGGCTGTACCTGCTTCTATATCAACCGAGAGTGTATCCAGAAGAGCCGAAGCCATTTGACTGGATACGAACCGCTCCCACACCAGCTTATAAAGACGGAATTGATCCCGGCTTAAGAACTCTTTGACCATTTCCGGTTCCCGAAGTGCCGAAGTTGGTCGAATCGCTTCATGCGCTTCTTGTGCTCCAGCCGCTTTCTTCGAATACTGGCGGGGGGTTTCAGGTAAGAACTTTTCACCATACTTAGCAGTGATCAGCTCTTTAGCTTCATCCTGTGCAGTGACAGATAAGCGTGTCGAGTCCGTACGCATATAGGTGATCAAACCTACGGTTCCCTCTTTGCCTAGTTCCACACCTTCGTATAATTGCTGGGCAACAGACATGGTCTTAGCTGCACGGAATCCAAGCTTACGAGCTGCTTCCTGTTGAAGTGAACTTGTTGTAAAAGGAGCCGAAGGATGTCGTTGTCTTTCCTTCTCCTTCACTTTACTTACCTTAAAAGCTGCGTTCTTGATTGCCTCAAGGATCTCTTGAACATCGCTTTCTTGATTAAGTTCTTTCTTCACACCATTCAGCTTATGGAACTTAGCTTCAAAGACGGAATCTCGAATCCCAAGTTTAGCGGTAATACTCCAATATTCAGTAGGTACAAAAGCGGAGATTTCATTCTCACGATCCATTATGATCTTTACAGCTACAGATTGAACACGACCAGCAGATAACCCTTTTTTGACTTTCTTCCATAATAGGGGGCTAATCTTGTAACCTACCAGCCGATCCAGTATACGTCTTGCCTGCTGTGCATTCACAAGATCCATGTTAATCTTACGTGGCGTCTTAAAAGCATCCTTCACCGCTTGTTTGGTGATCTCATTAAATACAACTCGGCATTCCTGTGTTTGATCTAAATTTAATGCATGCGCCAAGTGCCATGCGATCGCTTCTCCTTCGCGGTCAGGGTCAGCTGCGAGATAAACTTTTTTCACTTTTTTACTAGCGTCTTTCAATTCCTTCAATATGGAACCTTTACCACGGATAGTAATATACTTAGGGTTAAAATTATTTTCAACTTCGACGCCGGTTTGACTCTTCGGCAAGTCCCTAATATGTCCCATAGATGCCTTTACAATATATTTACTACCTAGATATTTGCCAATTGTCTTCGCTTTCGCGGGCGATTCGACAATAACCAATGCATCTGCCATAGACTCTTCCTCCTCGTTAACACTCGTACCTCTATATTAAATTACCTTATAAATAGCTCCTGGTAATTGTGCTACCGCTTTTTTTATGATTAAAGATAACAGAACTGAATGCAAATGTCCAAAATCCCATCCTGTCCTCACAAGCAGATCGTCCAAAATAAAGGGGCCTTGATGCAGTATATGGTATAGGTGTAACTCCTCATTTGTCAATTTCTTTTCAATTACCAAATCGTCAACCACCTGTTTAGGGGGACCGCTTTCACCCGTTTTTGAGAGGTTTGTCGGGAGAAAAGAAGTGTATTCTTCTAAAATATCTAGTGCACCGGTTACCAGCTTTGCCCCCTGTTTAATCAGATCAAGAGCCCCTCTACTTTTGGGAGACGTAATAGGTCCAGGGACAGCAAAAACATCCCGTCCTGCCTCCAAGGCAGCATCTGCAGTAATGAGTGATCCACTTCTACTATCCGCCTCTACAACCACTGTCCCGTATGTGAGGCCCGCAATAATTCGATTGCGCTGCGGAAACAACCCTGGATGGCTTTTGGTTCCAAGGGGATACTCTGTTAGCACTAGCCCATCACGGGAAATCAATCGTTCAAGCTCCTTATTCTCAGGCGGGTAGACCCGATCCAGACCTGTAGCTACTACCGCTATTGTGCCTCCACCGCTTCTTAGCGCAGCTTCATGACAAACGCTATCAATCCCCCTAGCTAATCCGCTAACCACTGTCAGACCTGCTTCACTAAGCTCTATCGTGAGGATCTCCCCTACCTTCCGTCCATAAGCTGTTGGCACACGAGTACCGACCATCGCTACACTGGGTGTCGATAACAGATCCAAACGCCCACGATAATAAAGAATCCATGGTGGCTGAGCCGTCTCCTTCAATAAATTTGGATAGTCTGCATCAAAAATCGTAATCATGTTCACAAAACTTTCTTCCATTAGTAAGCGGCGGCTTGCTATCCACTCCAACGTATATATAGAAGCAAGCTGAATCGACATTTTCTCACTCAATCCAACCTTTTCCCAGTCTTCCGGGCTACAAGAAAATGCTTTTTCTGACAAGAGCCCAGCTCTGCGAATCTTGTCGATCGTTTTCCAGCCAATGCCTTCCACTTCATTAAAACCGAATAGTAGTTCCCGTTCTTCCATAGTCTTTTTCGCCCCTTAACATGGAAGGCCTAGCCTTCCCTATTTTGTGTTACACATCTTGAAAACGCAAGTATTTCTTTAAATTCAATAAATTTCTATTTAAAATAAAAAAAGCAACCTTTTATCCCTAAATAGGAACAAAAGGTTGCTTACCTCTTTAATTAATTATACACGAAATAACCTCACTACGCGGAGCGATTTCTCTGTCTTAATTACACTAATTAGTGCGATGTAAAAGCATTGAGAATACCGCGCTCTTCAAGCACACTTACGAGTGTCGAACCCATTTCAGCAGGCGTAGGGGCTACCTTAATTCCGCAAGCTTCCAGTACGGCAATTTTTTCGCTAGCTGTACCTTTCCCTCCAGAAATGATAGCACCAGCATGCCCCATACGCTTGCCTGGAGGTGCAGTTGCCCCTCCAATGAAGCCTACTACTGGCTTGGTCATGTGTTCACGAATCCACTCCGCTGCTTCTTCCTCAGCCGTACCACCGATCTCTCCGATCATGATAACTGCCTTCGTACCCGGATCTTCATTAAACAGCCTCAAAATATCAATAAACTCGGAGCCTTTAACAGGGTCCCCGCCAATACCTACAGCCGAAGACTGCCCAATTCCACGCGTGGTCAGCTGATGAACCGCCTCATAGGTTAGCGTTCCGCTGCGCGAGACCACTCCTACATAACCAGGCATATGAATATAGCCAGGCATGATTCCAATCTTACACTCTCCAGGAGTGATAACACCCGGACAGTTTGGACCGATCAGCACTGTAGAACGACCTTCCATATAACGTGAGACTTTTACCATATCAAGCACAGGAATACCTTCAGTAATACAGATAACTAAATCCAGCTCTGCATCTACAGCCTCCATGATGGAATCTGCTGCAAATGCTGGCGGTACATAAATCACACTAGCAGTTGCACCAGTAGCTGCTTTAGCAGCTGCGACTGTATCAAATACCGGAAGACTAACTTCACTGCCATTTTCAAGGGTGATATTAACTGTTGTTCCACCTTTACCCGGCGTTACTCCTCCAACCATCTGAGTTCCATAATCAAGCGCACCCTTAGTATGGAACAAGCCCGTTGCTCCCGTAATACCTTGCGTGATAACTTTCGTATTTTTATCTACAAGAATGCTCATGCCTTAAGTCACATCCCTACTTATATTGTCAAATACGATAACTGGCTTCAACTTCCGAGCCATTATTGCACAAGAGATACAATCTTACGGGCACCGTCCGCCATAGAATCAGCAGCTACAATGTTTAGTCCCGATCCAGCCAAGATTTGCTTACCTAAACCAACATTTGTTCCTTCAAGACGTACAACAAGCGGTTTAGTCAATCCCAATTGACTTGCCGCTTCCACAACACCGTTAGCAATAACGTCACAGCGCATAATACCGCCGAAAATATTAACGAAAATTCCATTTACCTTTTCATCCGACAGAATAATTTTAAAGGCTTCTGTAACTTTCTCGGTAGTTGCACCGCCCCCTACATCAAGGAAGTTGGCGGGTTCGCCTCCGTAATATTTAATTATATCCATCGTTGCCATCGCTAGACCTGCACCGTTCACCATACAACCAATATTGCCATCAAGCGCAATATAGCTCAGGTCATACTTAGAGGCTTCGATTTCTTTCAAATCTTCTTCATCTAGGTCCCGAAGCTCTTGAATATCTTTGTGGCGGAACAAAGCATTGGGGTCAAAATTCAATTTAGCATCTAGAGCCATCACATTACCATCCGCAGTAACTACCAATGGGTTAATTTCGGCAATAGAGCAATCTTTATCCACAAAAGCTAGATATAGCGCTTGCATGAATTTCACAGTCTTGCCTACCAGTTCATTCGGAATAGAGATGCTGTAAGCTAGTTTACGAGCTTGGAATGTCTGCAAACCTACTGCCGGATCAATGATTTCTTTAAAAATCTTCTCCGGATGTGTAGCTGCAACCTCTTCAATCTCTGTGCCACCTTCTTCAGATGCCATCATAACCACCCGACCAGTTCCTCTATCAACAACAATACCGATATAATACTCTTTAACAATTTGACAGCCCTCTTCAATAAGCAGCCGCTTTACAACCTTACCCTCCGGACCAGTCTGGTGAGTAACTAAAGTCTTGCCGAGAATTTCGGTTGCGTAAGTACGCACTTCATCGATATTCTTAGCAACCTTTACACCTCCAGCTTTACCGCGTCCACCTGCATGAATCTGAGCTTTAACTACAACAACCGGTGTACTCAGTGACTCTGCGGCTTCTACCGCTTCCTCCACTGTATAAGCTACTTTTCCATTCGGTACGGCCACACCGTACTTCTTAAGCACTTCTTTTCCCTGATACTCGTGGATATTCATAGCGGTAGCCTCCTAAAGTAGCGTGGTGACTTAACAGGCAGCCTGTTGTCATCTCGCCTTCCGTTTTGATTGCCGCGGGGTTAGGGATAGGCTGATGCTAAACATGCAGCACTATTCCGGAACCAACAGAAACTGCTCTACCACTCGTAAAAGAATGGCCTTATTTCTGTGAGAGACATTGAGTAAATCTATAAGACTAAGCTTATACTTACCTATATGCCATATAAAGGAACCCAGAATAGTGTAACATGTTTTTAAAACGCTTTCCTTAAATATATTCATGATTCGTACACATTTTTTCGCTTGGTTTCATGCCGGAATGCGAACGATCGCATTGACTACTGTTTATACTTACTTTTTACTATCTTGAGTGTTCGCCTCATGAACACGATTTAACAAGCTTTTGAACTGCTCAAGCAGCTCTACAGTCTCATCGCCGGACATTGTCGTTTCTTCCATCATTTTCCCAGGAATACAAGCCGCATTGCTTTGAAGTGCCCAGCCCTGTTCCGTTAAGGAAATCAGAACTTTCCGCTCATCTTGTGTTGAACGTTCACGTACGATCAAGCCTGCAGCTTGTAGGCGTTTTAAAAGAGGTGTCAGCGTACCCGAATCCAAAAATAGCGCCTCACCAATTTCTTTAACCGTACATTGCTGCCGTTCCCATAACACAAGCATTACTAGATATTGCGAGTATGTTAAACCGATCTTATCCAAATAAGGTTGATACAGCTTTGTGATCTCACGAGAGCAGGCATAAATCGTAAAACAGAGTTGATTCTCAATCAGCAGCTCAGGTGTAGTCGTCATCTTTTGCATATCTTCTTCATTCATTTTCATATCTTATTCACCTGCCTTATACCCTTATTTTATCATAATTCACTCATAACATCATGTTAATAGCAAAAAATTAATTTGACATTATAATTAATTGTGATAAATTAGATTGTACACAAACTAATTTGGAATTGGAGAGATACACAATGATGACCATCCAGCAAAAAATGTATGAAACCACTGTTAAAGCCGTAGGAGGAAGAAACGGTTTTATCGAATCAGAAAGCCCTAAGCTTAATCTTACAATTAGTACACCACGCGAAATGGGAGGTGCCGGTGGAGAAGGTACAAATCCTGAGCAACTATTTGCAGCTGGATATTCCGCTTGTTTCGATAGTGCACTGAACATGGTTGCCCGACTCGGAAAAGTAAAAATTGAAGGTAGCGAAGTAACGGCTACAGTCAGCTTTGGTAAAGTTGAAGATGGAGGTTTTGGCATAGCGGTTAAGCTTGATGTGCTAGTTAAAGGCGTTGATAGAGAAACTGCAGCCTCATTAGTAGAGGCTGCTCATGGCGCTTGTCCATACTCCCGCGCAACCCGCGGCAATATCGCTGTAGAATTGAATGTGCTGTAAGGGAACTATAGAGAATTATTATCTCAAACGAAGCCCTTACGGACACAGATGATCTTATCCAGAGAGGTTAACATTTTTAGCGGAGTGACATTAATAACCCAAAACAGAGCAGCGATTCGCCAATAACGGGAATCGCTGCTCTATTTAGTTTATTCTTCTGTCATTGCCTGCCGGTCTAAATTACGGTATTGCACAGCTTCCGCAAGATGCGCGGAAGTAATATCCGGTGCGCCTTCCAAATCAGCTATTGTACGGGATAGCTTAATAATTCGATCATGCGCTCGCATGCTTAAACCTAAATTTTCCAGAATGTCATACAGCAATTGGGCACCTTCACGGCTAAGGCTTGCATATCTCCGAAGGGAAGCGCCGGAAAGTTCACTATTCCAAGAAATAGGCAAGCGCTTAAACCGTTTAGTCTGTATCGCTTGTGCTGCCATCACCTCTGCATACATCTCAGCCGAAGATAGAACATGCCCCTGACGATCCCATTCCTTTGGACGAGGAACATCCACCTGTAAATCAATACGATCCAATAAGGGTCCTGATATCTTTGCGCGATATTGAGCAATTCTGGCGGGGCTGCATGTACAATGTTGTTGAGAAAGATTACTCCCAAAATAACCACAGCTACAGGGATTCATCGATGCGGCCAGCATGAATTTTGCAGGATAGGTAAAAGAAGCTCGAGCACGACTTATGGTAACAACCCCGTCTTCGAGCGGCTGGCGTAACACCTCAAGTACATTCCGAGAGAATTCGGGCAACTCATCTAAAAAGAGAATCCCTCGATGCGCAAGACTAACTTCTCCCGGCTTCGGAATACCTCCACCCCCAATAAGGCCTGCGGCTGATATCGTATGATGTGGGGAGCGAAAAGGACGTCTGCGCAGCAAACCATTGTGGGCATCTTTCAAAGTTCCTGCTGCGCTAAAAATTTTAGTTACCTCAAGCGCCTCACTCTCAGACAATTTCGGTAGGATACTTGGAAGGCGTTTAATCAGCATCGTCTTCCCTGTACCCGGTGGACCGATAAGTAGTATATTATGCATGCCAGCTGCCGCAATGGTTAGGGCTCTTTTTACATGTTGTTGCCCTAGCACATCACTGTAATCATCCATCATCTCGTTCATTACATATGAGGCGTCCTCAGATGCACCGTAAATCGGGGTATATTTAAGATGTTCCAAAGAAAGAAGTAGAACCGGAGATCGTTCATTAGCTTCTATCCCCTTGGTCACAGTTACAGGAAAAGGAAGAGATGATAAAGAAGTCATCTCTTCGGAAACTCTTCCATACCGTTGATTCTGTTCGTCTTCCCCTTTTATACCCTTAGCTGAATTGGATGGTGATTCTTCCGGGTTCGGTAATGCACGCAAATGGTTGATTGCGTATATATTTATGCCACTGATCAATGCTGCCTCAGCAGCATTTCCTTCAGGAAGCAGTACAGCCTTAAATCCATTCTTACGCGCAGCTTCCACCATTGGTAGAACACCTGATACTGGACGCAGACTACCGTCAAGCGCAAGCTCTCCAATAAAAAGCACCTCATGGGCTGAGGGCATTATCAGTTGACCACTAGTTATCAGTATCCCCAGAGCAATCGCTAGGTCAAAGGCAGATCCTTCTTTTCGTAAGTCGGCTGGTGCTAGATTTATCGTAATGCGCTGCTGGGGATAACGATAACCACAGTTCTTAATAGCGGCTCTTACTCGTTCTACTGCCTCACGAATCGCAGAATCAGGCAGACCAATGATATTTGTCTGTGGCAATCCATTCGCAAGATCAATTTCTACACCTATCATTACCCCCTCAATTCCATACAGACATGCACTATGCATTTTTCCATACATAAAAACACCTCGTCTCCTGAAATACACCCCTGTTTGGGTGTCACATCTTCAAGAAAAAAGGTGCTTCCTTATTTTCCGGTAATAAATTAGCTACATATCTCATTATATATATGAAATCTTAGCGTAATCAAGAATTATTAATAAACATCAAATTACATAAACACGCATAAATAATCATTTAGACCCACATTAACCTTCTTCACTAACTATGACAGAGTCCCTAATCTGTTCAAAAGTCAATGGTTTATAGCTCCAATGCTCTACACAAATGTTAAAATAATTCTTTCCTTCATATTTTTGTCCGTGAATATGACCATGCACATTTACGTAAGGCATATGTTTATTCATATACATAGGCTCGTGAGAGAGAAAGAAGAAATCCTTATAAATCAGCGGATATTCACTAACCTCGTCAAAGCCTGCTTCAAGCCACCAATCCCGACCGCGTCCCCGATCATGATTGCCGAGAATTAAAATCTTATAGCCATGTAACCTCTCCACAATAGCACGTGTCGCTTCCTTATTAAGAAACGAAAAGTCTCCCAAATGAAACACTTTATCATCCGGATTCACTACCAAATTCCAACTCTCAATCATAGCTTCATTCATTTGCCCCACATCTATAAAGGGTCTGGATTCAAAATCAATAATCAACTTATGGCCAAAATGATGGTCGGATGTAAAAAAAACGTTAGCCATATTCACCCTTCTTTCTTTTTTGATCATAGTTTGTATGATTATCACCAGTCACGCCGCTTATGTGATCGTTTTTTATTATCGCTCTGGATCAGTTCAGCTAGAGGGGGAGTCTCTTCATTCTCAATGAGCCAGCCACGCATTTCTTTAATCGCTTCCACCTGTCCATTTCCTTTATCTCGCCATGTAAGAAGCTCTATGACTTTTATAACAAGCGCTAAGAGACTGCTATTGCTGTTTTGTGATTTATCAGCACGGATTTTTTGAAATAGCGCCTCATTTTTCCAATCGATTAATATTTCCTCAGCTATAGTGGGCCGCATAACCGTGAAGTTCTTATTGCAATTTGCACAACAGACAACGGATACTGGCTCTGCGGTAAATTTCACTTCAATCTTCTGCTGGCAATATTGGCAAGCAAAACTAACCTGCATTTCAAAAGGTTTATTCTTCACTTAAACAGCCCTCCTCATGATGACATTAAAAAGTTACTCTAATGTTTACCCATTTCTTTTGAGAAATGACCCACTGTGCGGAGGCTATGTAAAGACTTTTTTCATAAGAATGCTAGTGCCCATAATGAATGGCGTGAGAATATGGGGTGCAGCTTAAAAAGCCTCACGTATATGCCCCAAAGAAGCGATGCTTAAATCTTCATTCAGTAAAATGCTAATGACGTCAAAAGTTACTCTTCGATCATCATAACCTTTCATATGCAAATAAACCTGTGCCGTATTTCGCACTTGATGTATTTTTCTTGTATTCACAGATTCCTCCGGAGTCCCTTGATATAGCTCTCCACTACGACTGCGAACTTCAACAATAATAATACAGCCTTCGTTCTCCGCAATAATATCAAGTTCTCCGGTTCGACAACGCCAATTTCGTTCTAAGATCTTGTACCCACAAGTAGATAAGTACTGCACAGCCCCTTCTTCAGCAGCGGCTCCCTTCTGTTTGCGGTTGTAGCGTTCTCTTGTGTATGGCTCTTTCATTCCGGTCTCCGTTCACCGGCGGAACGGTCGCTCTGATACACAAAGCTGAGGATTTCAGCCACTAGCTGATAAAGTTCAGATGGAATCTGTTGATCTAGATCGAGCTTTGAAAGAACTTCTACGAGAGCTGCGTCCTCTTGGACAGCAACCCCACTCTCTTTAGCTTTTTGCAGAATCAGATCCGCTATCGCTCCTTGTCCTTTGGCAACAACGACAGGTGCCTCGCTTTGTCCTGGGCTATATTTGAGAGCGACCGCTTTTTTGAGCCCTTGTGAAATTAGAGGTACAGGCTCATTCTCGTTCATATACGGTAATCCACTCCTTTATAAACATCAGGAACATAATCAACAAGCTTACTATGGGGATTGGCAAGTTCTGTAGATAGCTTTAATTCTGGCAAAGGTTCAGTTCTTAATCCCGACAACTGATAACCAATAGATTCTACTGCCGATTTAATGTCATCACGCCGCTGTTCCAACAGCTCAAGCACCCAAGGATGATCATTATGCAGCTTAAGACTAACGATTCGATCAACAACCTGCACATCAACCAGTGTCTGGCCGAGCTGCTTCATATCCAAATCAAACCAGAGCCTGCAATTGGCAGCATCTAATTCACCCTTGCGTCCCCGACGCGACTGAATATGAACGGAAGCTGTCTCCTGCCCATCTGGACCTTGCAGCGGCAAGAACAAAGTTACTTGCGCGAAAGGAGCCGTTCGATCTGTATTGAGCAGCAGCTGTTGTCCTGTCAGCTGCTGCACTAGTCCGCTCGCGGCTTCTTTTACCGCGGGCGGCACCTCGCTGCTGCTCATGATCTGCAGCAGCACGCCCTTTAAGGTGTCGGTGGCTTGTTCGCCACCGACACCCGCACTGCCAAGCGCGGCCGTACCTGCCGCCGCGCGGGCCGTCTCAGCGGCGGCTATTGCGCCGCCGCGCACCGCCTGCTGCTCGTGCTCCGCACCGAGCAGCTTCAGCACCCGCCCCACCCACGACTCCGCGTCCGCGGGTGGGGCGGTGTCCGGCTGCACCGGCGAAGCCGTCGCAGCCGGGGTCTCCCCGCGCGGCGCAGCAGCGGGGGCAGGGCTTGCTCCCGCCGCGTCAGCGGGCGGGACCAGAGCGAGCTGCGGCAAGCTGCCGCGCAGCTCGGTGAGCACGCCCTGCAGCTTCGCGAGCAGGGCGGCACCACTTGCTGCGTGGGGCGCCGCACCAGCAGCAGTTCCTTCGGCGCTCACACTCGCGCCACCCGGCATAGCCCCTCTCTTATCCATCGAGGCAGCCAGACTCTTATCCGCATGTATAACATTATCCAATGCCCCATCCTTATTCAAATTCAAGGCATTCCCTTGAATCTCAACTTCACTGGAACGGATAGGATTATTCGCTGCACTATCAGCTTGAGCGCTTAAAGCACTATTTAGAGCACCGGATATCATGGCAGGTGTTGATTTACCAGCCATAGGCTCTGTAACAATACCACCCTTCGGGATCTGAGCCCCTTCACCTGTCTCATCAACTACAACTGGCTTGCCAGTTCCTATCTCCATTTCATTCTCAGAAGCTATATTAAGAGTCACCTTGACTGGCGCACCTTGTTCAACCGGTTTCAGAGCACCTTCAGTTGCTCCTTCCGAAAGAGTGGTACTTCCGCTTGCGATAGTCCCATCAGCAATTTTAGTTGTAGCTTGTCCATTTCCTTTAGCTGCCGATTGTAAAGAGTCTGCTTCTGTAGCGTCCCCCTCTACAACTCCCATGTTATTCCCACTTCCAGCACCTGCAGTTACCGAGATTTCAAGTTTACCAGTATTTGTACCCATTCCAGCCTTTGATTCAGCTGTAATTGTTTCATCATTAGCAATTTGACCTGTCCATATTGTAATCTGATCTTCCAGTGCTGATAAAAGCTGATGCAGCTGCGGGCCAAATACTGCCTGCTGCAATCCTTTCACACTCTCAGCTGTAACGGGTAGTCCCCGTTTTACAGAAATGACAGCTGCGTCAAGCCACTCTGAAGCAGGCACACCAGCTGGTTTTGCACTCATTACCGCATCCAGCAAAGCCGCTGTCTCTTTTGTAAGCGGAACGCCTCCTGCTTGCATCGCTAGTACGATTTCTCGACCTGCTTTGGAATCAGCTAATCCTAGCGACTCCAAAGCCTCACCCATGCTTTGGGGAGTGACTAACGCCGTTTCACCGAGGGAGACCGGCTTCAATACGGGCAATCCGCCTTCTCCGGGTGATCCAACCTGTAAGTTCATGGTTTCTCCAGGCAGTAATGGTGTCTCTAATTCCGCACGAACAGGTGTACCTTGGATTTGCACAACCGCTTCTTTGCCTGAATCCGATACAGAGAGAACAACACCACGGACAACTTGCCCTTCTTTTAATTCTAAAGACTTCGCCGCACCCGGTTTTTGATCTCCAAGCAATCCACGGATCAATGTTCCGATATTCATACCGTTTCTCCTCCCTCCATTTTCTCTCTTCTTACTATATCGGTATTCATCCTACTTTTTTAAGCATTGCTTCTAGAATAACATTTGCTGCTCCGCGAGAATCCGCCCAATAAAACTGCGTCGATGCATAGGTGTTGGACCTAGAGCTGTAATTTGTTCCCGGTGAAGCTTGGTCGCGTAACCTTTATGTATCGCAATCCCATAATCAGGGTATAATTCCTCCCAAAGACCTTCACACAGCCTGTCTCGTGTTACTTTAGCAATAATCGAAGCCGCAGCAATGGACTGACTATTAGCATCTCCTTTAATAATTGCCTGTTGCGGCAAAGGGAGATCTACCTTTTCAGCATCGATCAGCATATAGTCAGGAGTGTGTTCCAGACTCTCTACCGCTTTTTTCATGGCAAGACGTGAAGCCTGCTTGATATTAATTTCATCAATAACATTAGAATCCACATAACCCACACCCACTGCCAGCGCTTGCTCCATTATAATCTCGTATAAAGCCTCTCTCTTCTTCGCTGTAAGTTTTTTGGAATCATTTACACCATCAATAATAAGCCCCTCCGGCAAAATCACCGCTGCTGCGACAACGTCCCCAAACAAGCATCCTCTTCCTACTTCATCTACGCCTGCTATTCGGCGATAAGACTGTTCCCAGCCTTCTTTTTCATAGGCCAACATATCTAACGAACTCACTAATTTGTCACCGCCAATTATGAATTATTCTATGATCTATATAAGTCAGCTTATCATAGTAAAGCTTACATGGTCATCTTAAAATAGGAGTTCCAATTTGATCCATTCCCATAAAAAAAGAGCCTCCGAAATTTCGGATGGCTCTTCCATACCTAGTCCATTAAACGCAGCTTTCACACCACTTAAGGCGTTTCCAGCGTAAAGCGTCCAAGCTTACCTGCCCGTAGCTCATGTAACAAGGCCCGCGAAGCTTTTTCCAGATCTACACGTCCACCGCTAATTAGACAACCGCGTTTACGACCCACAGCTTCCAT
This sequence comes from Paenibacillus sp. PastF-3, assembly GCF_029893135.1. Classification (NCBI taxonomy): domain Bacteria; kingdom Bacillati; phylum Bacillota; class Bacilli; order Caryophanales; family Paenibacillaceae; genus Paenibacillus; species Paenibacillus sp. PastF-3. Next base: position 191,299 of record NZ_JARXWM010000002.1, read on the forward strand.
AACAGCTACGATCTCATCTGGATTCTCCAGATCCTCAGGAAGCTTCTCAATGCCAAAGCGTTCTTGAAATCTAGAACCGTAGTCCTTCACCAAATATTTCACTGCATAAAAGGCAATGTCCTCAATATTTAGGATTTCTTCCTTTATTGCACCCGTTACCGCTAGGCGATAACCTACTTCTTGGTCCTCAAACCTCGGCCATAGTATACCTGGGGTATCCAGAAGCTCCAAGTTACCGCCTGTCTTAATCCACTGTTGACCCTTGGTTACCCCTGGGCGGTCCCCAGTAGCAGCAATACTCTTACCAGCCATCCGGTTAATGAGTGTTGATTTACCAACGTTAGGAATACCAACGATCAATGCACGCATAGCTCGCGGATTCATTCCCCTTGTGATCTGCCGGTCAATCTTTTCTTTTAACAACAGTTTGACCTGCTCTGGAATATCCTTAACACCCGTTCCTGTAGATGCATCAACAGGATAAGCAACATGCCCTTGTCCCTTGAAGTACGCCAGCCACTTCCGTGTAATTTCAGGATCTGCCAGATCCGCCTTGTTCAAAATAATCAATCTTGGCTTGTCCCGCAAAATATCGTCAATCATCGGATTGCGGCTGGAAAGCGGCAGACGGGAATCGAGCAATTCTATTACAACATCAATCAGCTTCAGCTTATCCTCGATTTGCCGCCTAGCCTTCGTCATATGACCAGGAAACCATTGAATGGCCATTGCCGTCACCTCCTTTGACTTCTGTCAACTTAATGGTTAATCAGTGTAATATCCTTTATCGGCCAGAAGATTAAATCAGCCCGGCCCACAATATCACCTAGAGGTACATAACCGATCATTCGGCTATCCGTACTATCCGAGCGATTATCTCCCATAACGAAAACATGTCCTTCAGGTACAGTACCATCCGTGAACTTTTCATTCGGGAAGTCTTTATTATTATACAGAGCGTTGTTACTATGCGCAGCATCAATAGCGCCTTGGATATATGTCTCGTTAACAACCTCTCCGTTAACTGTAACTACATCCCCTTCTACTTTCACGGTATCTCCAGCCACACCAATTACACGTTTAATAAAATCTCTGCCCTCAGAAGGCACGTGGAATACTATAACCTCGCCCCGCTGTGGAGATCTAATATCGTACAAAATCTCATTTACGATAACACGTTCTCCAGTATGGAAATTAGGCTGCATGGAAGGTCCATCTACAATAAAAGGCTTGAACAAAAGCCAGCGAATCAGAAAAACCAACACTAAAGCAATCGCAATGGCCTTGATCCATTCCAAGACTTCGTTTTTGGGTTTACGTGGGTTCTGCGCGCTTGAATCCAAAGTTTCACTTTGTTCCTGCTGCATAGTTCACCGTCCTCTCTTAATACTACTCTTACTATACAACACAAAAAAACTCCTGCCAAAAACCCCTCCACAGATACTCCTTCAGGAGGCCTTTTCGGAGAAGCTGATCCCCAAGCGTATATGTCGCACGCATTATATACCAAGCTAAAACGCCCTCAGCGTCCTTTAAGGACGGTAAGCGTTTATGCGAGAAATATAAGAATAATGTATAACGTGGAACTTATGCTTTCTTATATTTTCAAAAAATAATAAAACGAAAGGAGCTTGAACTCAAGCCCCTTTCCTTTGTCACTATTCTAGCGACGAATTTCTTTAATTCTCGCTGCTTTACCACGTAGTTCACGAAGATAATAAAGTTTAGCACGACGCACTTTACCACGACGAGCCACTTCGATTTTCTCGATTTTAGGCGAGTTGATTGGGAATGTTCTTTCCACACCAACACCGTAAGAAATTTTACGAACCGTAAAAGTCTCACTGATTCCACCGCCACGACGTTTGATTACAACGCCTTCGAACAACTGGATACGCTCACGAGTTCCCTCGATTACTTTTACATGCACCTTCAAAGTGTCACCCGGGCGAAAACTCGGGATATCTTTACGAAGTTGCTCTTGCGTAATAGCTTGTAGGATATTCATTAAGGACTTCCTCCTTCCGTACAGGTGTTCTTGCCTCTTCCGGAGAGAACTTTGCTCTCCCTCATTATCCGCAGCGGACCACCGTATTCCACACAACAGAGATAATAATACCATAAAGGACGGGCTAATACAACTTATTTTTTCTATTTAAAGCGGTAGCATATCTCTTTTTTTCGCCTTCGATTGGCAATCTTTACATAGACCAACCACAGTTCCGTTATCTTGTGCATAGAAGACAAGCTTTCCATTCTTCTTCTTACAAGAAGAGCAGGGCTGCTCCCCTGGGCTCTGTTTGGCTTTACGATGACTATCCATTGAGATTACATTACTCCGTGTAGTACGCGGATAATTTTTTGTGGTATTTATTTTCCGTTTCCAGACTAAAAAATATACGCCTGTCAAAACTACTAAGGCAAGCAAAATGGCTACATATTTCATTTGGCTCCCTCCACCCTTCAAGATTTATTAAAGAAAGAAAGTAAAAAGACCGCCCTGTTCTGCAAGTGAGGTAACGGTCTATATCTGTATACAATATGAGGATTTCTGCGCCCTTTTAAATATGTATCGTAACCGTATTTATTCAGCGAGTGATCTTTCATTTATTTTAGCACAATTAAAAATCGAAGTGTAGTGAACACTTTTGAGACCTAGTCTTTGGTCCAGTATAATAACCCGCCTCCAGCCGTTTTTACAGATAAATCCCATAAGCTATACTTACAGAAGTACATAACGAAATCACATATGTCAGATCACATACACCCATATTCGAGGAGGAGTTTGTTCAATGAGGAAAAGGAATAATAATAGTGTGTTAGCAGCAGTAGCCGTATTATCTATCGTACTTTTGGCGGGTTGCACTGAATTACCAGGCAGACAATCTGCCAAAAATGAGGTTGAAAAAAGTATTTCTGAGGATGCGCACCAGAACTTTGGTGAAGTTATCAAGCAAGAGCTAGGAAAAGCAGCTGCAACTGTGCAGCAAGCTGTTGAGGAAACAGCTACTAAGGTAGTTGATGAAGTTAAAGCAGACAGCATTAACAAAGAACTCTCCGTATCGCAAGCGATCGGTTCAGCATCCGTGCTCAGCATGGACAATGCAGTAGGAGAAATAGAAGTAACAGCTGTTACAGGAGATCTGATCCATGTAAATGCAACGATCTCATCCCACAACAGCTCTCTCCATACGTCTGACCGCCAAAAGATTATGGATGATGCTGAAATTTTAGTAGAGGTCAGTGGTGATACTTTGAAGGTGTCTACGCATTCCAAAACAAGTCCTAAGAAGGACTTATGGACATGGGCGCAAGACAAATATGGATATTCAGATTTTAGCATAAGCTATAATATAGAGCTCCCCGCCAGCATGAATAAATATAAAATCACAAATAACGTAGGTCAAATTCGCCTTCGTAATTTAGAGGGTAATTATCATATCGTCAGCAACGTCGGAGCCATCAATATTGAAGGGGCTAAAATCACTGGGAAATCCACTGTAGAATCCGATACTGGCAGTATAAGAATGGATATAGCAGGGATGAAGGATGATAGCAGCCTAAAAGCCAAAACAGAGGTCGGCAGCCTCAGTGCTGTCCTGGCCGATGGTATGAAATGCAGCCTGGAAGCCAATAGTGATCTCGGGCAAATCAAGGGTGTAGAAGGTGGAAAGACCGATATCAATGGAGGCGGACCTTTGCTGTCCCTAAGCTCAAATATTGGTGCAATTACAGTACAGTAATCAGTAATAAACAGACCGTCCGGGAAACCCGAGCGGTCTGTTTTTGGTTCCAAATGATTAGATTAATGCGATGGCCAGCAGAGTGAACAGACTCAGAGTTAAGATCTGATTTCCGGCATAAGGATTTCCATAAAACGCAGAAGTATGCACAGAACCATTTCCAGTTCTTAAGTAAACATTGTATCTATCTACATCTGTAATAACGCCTTCGTGCTGTCTACCATCTCTAGTCAGAATCCGTACCCTTCTATCTTTACAACGCAAACAGTTATAATAAGCTTCCACTAGTGTACTCCTCCTTGTTCGTAATGATATAATCTATGTGTAGGAGTACAGGTCGGTAACGGCGAACTTACATAGGTCGGACTTTGGGTTAATATTTACTTTTTTCGATCCTTGTATCTTTCGTATTCCTTAAGGCTATAGATAATGTAAGACCTATCTTCAGCTTGCAGTCCGCAATATCACATCCATTCGAGGAGGCCAATCTCATGAATGTAGAAAGAAAACAGTTTATTAAAGAAGGCGTACTGCGTATCACCATTTTCGTTATTTTAGCTTCACTTACTTACACCGTCCGCAACTATGCATGGGCTGTTACTGTTCTCGTATGTGTTGCGCTTTACTCACTCCTTACAGGAGTACACAGAATCTTACGCAAAGAATAACATGTGCCTCCACGAACTCTTATAGCAAGCTAAAACGCCTTAGGCGTCCTTTTAAGGACGGTAAGCGTTTGTGCGAGAATTATAAGGATAAAGTATATCGTGAATCATATACTTTCTTATAATTTCAAAAAATAACCACTTTTCGCTGAGATGCTAGATCTCATTGGAAAGTGGTTATTTAACAATAATAATAAAACCATTAGCGACAGCGAACACATTCACTGTTTCTAATGGTTTTATTTACGCGGCGGTCAATCCCTAACATTCAATCTTATATGTTCACTCTTTAAATGGCGAATGGGAATTGCGATTTGTATAAAAATCGATAATATCATTCACGGTGCGGAGCGGCTCCGCCTCCTTGTGGATTGTGTCCACGTTAGGCTTGAATTCTTCATGCGTCTTCGTAGTCACTTCAGTTCATTCCCTTCAATAGTTAAGCTTGCTGCGTGATCAGCTGCATATATTAGTGCGGCACCTCTATTCATTACCCTAAAAAGAAGCTTTCAACGCACCAATACTCATATTATTTTGAAAACTATTATTTGATTTGTTCTCAGGTACACATAACAAAAACGCCTCCTCAACGTAAGATACGTTAAAAAGACGTCAACTATACCTGTTTCATTAAATTATCACTCCGGCTTGTCCACATTTCTTAGACGTTCCAGTGTCTTTTTGTCTTTCAATGTAAGCTCTGCAGTCTCAAGCAGGTCCGGTCTGCGTTCCAATGTGCGCAACAGTGCCTGCTCTCTCCGCCATATGTCGATGTTAGCATGATGACCACTCAGCAAAATATCCGGCACCTTCCAGCCACGAAACTCGGCAGGACGTGTGTAGTGTGGATATTCTAGCAGTCCCGTGCTGAACGAGTCAGATATCGCAGAGGTTTCATTTCCAAGTGCCCCCGGCTGAAGCCGGACTATGGAATCTATAACCGTCAATGCAGGCAACTCTCCACCTGTAAGCACATAATCACCCATTGAAAGTTCATCTGTTACCAGATGCTCACGAATCCGCTCATCATATCCCTCATAATGCCCACATATGAAGATTAGATGCTGCTCTTGCGCCAGTTCCTCTGCAATCTTCTGATTGTAAGTTTTTCCTTGTGGGCACATAAGAATGATACGCGGCTTCACAGAAACCTCTTCATCAGTTCCATTGCGTTCTTCCTCGTTCGGTGTACCAAGCACATGCTCGACTGCATTAAAAATTGGATCCGGCTTGAGCACCATGCCCCCGCCACCGCCATACGGTGTATCATCCACACTATTATGCTTATTTCCCGAGAAATCACGGAAGTTCACAGCATTTAAGGAAACGATTCCTTTTTCACGTGCTTTACCAAGAATACTTGTGCTGAATACGCCTTCGCACATTTCTGGAAAGAGCGTAAGCACATCAATTCTCATCATGGCAATAACCCTTCCATCAAATGAACAATAATTCGCTTGGCTTCTATATCTACATTCAGGACTACATCGTTAATTACAGGAATTAGGATGTCTTGTCCTTTTGCAGGCTTAACAACCCATACATCATTCGCACCAGGCTGTAAGATTTCTGTAATCGTACCGAGTGGTTTGTTTTCATCTTCATCCGTGTATACCTCACAACCGACGATTTGGTGGAAGTAGTATTCGTTCTCAGGGAGATCCACCAGATCATTACTCGGAACCTTCAGGAGGCTTCCTTTATATTTTTCCACTTCATTGATGTTCGTATACCCTTTAAGCTTAACGATGAACATACCCTTGTGCTCACGAGCGGATTCTACTGTTACTTCGAATTTAGAACTGCCATCTGCTGGGAGCACCTGCAGCTTCTTACCTGCAGCAAAACGAACATCAGGGAAATCGGTATGGGATAGAACTTTAATCTCACCGCGAATACCATGTGTGTTCACAAGTCTGCCTACGGTTAACTCTTCTGTCATACAACCCTCTCCTTTACAAGCTTCATCTAATCTATATTTGAACAAAAAGGAGCCGGGATATACTATCCCTAGCCCCTCATTGTACGCATCATTTAAGATAAAATATCTACAGTTACGCGTTTATCGCTCTTGACTGCTGCAGATGTGACCACTGTACGGAGTGCCTTAGCGATCCTTCCTTGTTTGCCAATGACCTTTCCAACATCATCAGGATGTACGGACAGTTCATAGACAATTAGGTGATCCTTCTCCACCGCTCGTACCGTCACATCTTCTGGATGATCCACTAAAGCCTTAGCAATTACTCCAACTAATTCTTCCATAGAGGACCCTCGCAATCAGTCATTATTTCTGTTGCTTAAGCTCATGAAACTTCTTCATTACGCCTGCTTTGGAAAGCAAGTTGCGTACTGTATCAGATGCTTGCGCACCTGTTTGAAGCCATTTAAGAGCTTTTTCCTCATCGATCTTAACTACTGCCGGTTGTTCAATCGGATTATAATAACCGATTTCCTCGATAAAACGACCGTCACGAGGGGACCGGGAATCGGAAACCACTACACGATAGAAAGGCGCTTTATGCGCTCCCATTCTTTTCAGACGAATACGTACTGCCACGAAAAATCACCTCCTTATAATAGTTTCGAGATATTAGAACAGCAAGATCATTTAAAAGGGAACTTCATACCCTTTCCACCTAGACCTTTAAGCTGCTTCATCGCATTCTTCTTAGAGGCTTTGCCGCCTCCGCCCATCATGCCTGAGAATTGCTTCATCATCTTACGCATCTCATCAAATTGCTTAATGAGGCGGTTGACCTCAGCAACCGAAGTTCCGCTACCAGCAGCAATACGTTTGCGGCGGTTATGGTTGATGATCTCGGGCTGACGCTTTTCCGTCTTAGTCATAGAATGAACTATGGCTTCAACGCGGCCCATTTGCTTGTCGTCAACCTTCAAATCCTTAATGCCCTTGGCTTTGTTCATGCCAGGCAGCATGTCAAGAATTTGATCGATCGGGCCAAGCTTCTTCACCTGATCCATTTGCTCTAGGAAATCATCAAACGTAAATTCTGCATTGCGCATCTTACGTTCCATTTCCTTAGCTTTATCAGTGTCAATGTTCGCTTGCGCTTTCTCAATCAGCGACAACATGTCGCCCATACCCAAAATCCGCGAAGCCATACGTTCCGGATGGAACGGCTCCAATGCGTCAATCTTCTCACCTAACGCAGCGAATTTGATCGGGCAACCAGTTACGGCTTTGACGGATAGTGCAGCACCACCGCGGCTATCGCCGTCAAGCTTCGTCAATACAACCCCTGTAAGCTCAAGCTGCTTATTAAAGCTCTCAGCTACGTTCACGGCGTCTTGACCAGTCATTGCATCTACTACTAGCAGAACTTCATCAGGATTTACAATGCCCCGAATCTGCTTCAGTTCTTCCATCAATTCTTCATCAATGTGCAGGCGGCCTGCAGTATCAATAATTACATAATCAAGTCCGTTATCCTTCGCATGTTGTACAGCTTGTCTGGCAATCTCCACCGGACTAGTCTGATCACCCAGCGAGAATACTGGAACTTTAATTTGTTCTCCAAGCACTTGAAGCTGTTTGATCGCAGCAGGGCGATAAATATCTGCCGCAACAAGCAATGGACGATGATTGCCCTTCTGTAATAGCTTGGCCAGCTTACCCGAAGTGGTTGTCTTACCCGCCCCTTGTAAACCCGCCATCATAATGACAGTTGGTGGCTTGTTCGACTTGGCCAGCTTCGCTTGGCTTCCGCCCATCAGCTCGGTTAGTTCCTTGTTAACGATGTCGATAATGACCATCCCAGGTGTAAAGCTGTCCATCACTTCTGTGCCAATAGACTTTTCTTTCACCTTAGCCACGAATTCTTTAACTACCTTGAAGTTAACGTCGGCTTCCAGAAGGGCCAACCGTACTTCGCGCATAGCTTCGTTTACATCATCTTCGGATACTTTACCTTTACCGCGCAGCTTGCTGAACACATTCTGCAATCTTCCGGTTAAACCTTCAAACGCCATATGCAGTTTCTCCCTTCATGCTACTCTAACCTCTGCAAGCGATCCACGATCTCCGCGAACCGAAGTTTATATTGCTCAGGCAGCATCCCATTTTCCGGCAGTCTGCGCAGTTCTTCTAAATATTTGGTACGACTCTCATGCTTCACTAATAAACCAAGTTTTTCTTCATAATTTTCTAGGACTTGCTCCGCCCGTTTAATATGTTCATAAACGGCTTGGCGGCTGATTTCAAATTCAGCGGCAATCTCTCCCAAGGAAAAATCGTCGTGAAAATAATATTTAAGAAACGTTTGCTGCTTATCTGTAAGCAGTCGTTCATAAAAGGCAAAAAGCAGATTGATACGATTCGTTTTCTCGAGCCTATTCTCCTGACTCATTAAGGGCACTCCCTTCGTCAAGGAAAAACACTTTACACCTTCACAACGTCCCTTATGATACCTAAAAGAAAGAGAGATGTCAAGCATTTTTGCTTGTCATCTCTTTCTTTATTAAAAATCCCTTTTTCACGCAATAAATTCGCTTGAAATTATTGGATCGGCAGTACATAAATCAATACGGCGAAGAAGTGTGTGACACTACCCGCAAGGACAAATACATGCCAAATCGCATGATGGTATGGAAACCCTCTCCATACATAAAAAACAGTACCTAATGTATAGAGTATACCTCCAGCCATCAGCAGGATCATTCCTCCGTCAGCTACAATAGCCGAAAGAGGGTTCCAAGCGATTACAATCAGCCAGCCCATTGCAATGTAGAATATGGTTGACATGAACAAAAACTTTTTAACAAAAAATGCCTTGAAGAAAACGCCGAACACTGCGATTCCCCAAATAACGCCGAACAAACTCCATCCAAGCGTTCCCCGAATGGCGACTAACAAAAAGGGGGTATACGTGCCAGCAATAAACAGATAAATAGCGGAATGATCGAAAAATTCGAACAAATCCTTCGCCTTACCCTCTTTGAGACTATGCACTAGTGTTGAATTCAGATACAGAAGCAGCATTGTCGTTCCATAGATGGAGAAGCTGACCACATGCCATGTCGTTCCTTTCAGACTTGCAAAAACAACAAGCAGAACAAGTGCAGCCACGCTTAATACCGTTCCAATCCCGTGCGTAATCGCATTCGCGACTTCTTCTCTCCGGCTGTAGGTGTGAGTATTTGCCATATCCATATCCTTCCGTTTAAGCTTTCTTTCTATTATACCACGCGTATCCTACTTGATTACAGTTTGTAAATCTCCGTATACTTCGCTTCTAAATAATCAGCTAAATAATCTGGACTCAGTGGTTCTCCCGTTACTTGCTCAATAATTTGTGAAGGCGTTAAGCTATTGCCGAAACGATAGATCTTATCGGTTAGCCACTCTTTAATAGGTAGTAGGTTCCCTGCAGCAATTAACTCATCAAACTCCGGTAACTCTTTGCGAAGTGTATTCAGAATCTGTGCAGCGTACATATTACCTAAGGAGTAGGAAGCAAAGTATCCGAAATCCCCGCCAGACCAATGGACATCTTGCAGCACACCAAGAGCGTTAGAAGGCGGAGTAATACCCAAATACTCTTGATACTTAGCATTCCATACCTGAGGCAAATCTTTTACAGAAAGACCCTCATTAAAAATAAGCTTCTCGATCTCATAACGCACGATAATGTGCAGATTGTATGTAAGCTCATCTGCTTCGATCCGGATAAAGGAATTTTCCACGCTGTTGATCGCCCGGTAGAAATCTTCCAACTCCACATTTGCAAGCTGCTCCGGGAATTGTTGTTGAAGATCCCCATAATAACGTTGCCAGAAAGCCCGGCTGCGTCCGATCATGTTCTCCCATAGTCTCGACTGAGATTCATGAATCCCCATCGATGCACCTTGTGCCAGTGGTGTTCCAACAAAATCCTTGCTGATATTTTGCTCATAAAGCGCATGTCCGCCTTCATGCAGTGAACTGAATATGGCACTAGTCACATTATCAAGCAGGTAGGCGGTCGTAATACGAACGTCGCCTGGATTCAATCCTGTAGCAAAAGGATGCACACTCTCATCTAAACGACCCGCGTCAAAATCGTAGCCCATTTGCTCTAAAATAAAGTTGCCGAACTTTTCCTGCTGTTCTTTAGGGAAGATCTGCTGCAAGAAACTTGTGTCCGGTTTATTCGGCGAAGCAGCGATAGCTTCTACCAATGGAACCAAGCGGCTGCGCAGACGGCTGAATACTTCATCTACTTTCTCTACTGTTAGATCAGGCTCGTACATATCCAAAAGCGTATCGTAGCGCGTTCCCTTTACACCCCAGTAGTCGATAAACTCTTGCTTTAGAGCAACGATCTTGCTTAAGTAAGGCTCAAAAGTGACAAAATCATCGTTCTCCTTGGCTTCTTCCCAAATGGTTTGAGAATGCGCGGATAGGACAGCGTACTCCTCAAATCTTTTGGAAGGGATGCTCTTGCTGCGCTCATATTCTTTACGGCAATCGGTAACGATTTTCTGCTGATCATGAGTTAGCTGGCTAATCACTTCAGGACGGGTAAAAAATGCTGTAAATTCTCCCATTTCTTTCGAAATACCAAGTCTAAACAGTTCTCCACTTAGCATCCCTATCGTTCCCGAACGAACCTCTACGCCCTTACGCGGCGCACCGGTGCGCAAATCCCAGTGAAGTAATTCTATGGCCTCTGAATATCCACTTATTTTTGATAATAACTCGCTAAATTTTTCCCACTGTTCCTTCACTTGCTGTTCCATTTTATTACACCTGCTTTCTCTGTTTTGCCGACTCCTCTTGATGATACTTTTTTGAATGAGTATAATCAACTTCAGAGATTACATCTCTAATTTAAAATATTCAATGAGTTACATAAGAAGCAAGACTTGCTTCGCACAAAATTTGAAGGAGCGTGAAGCGGCTATGATGATTCAGGTTACACCTCTCGCAGAAAGGAAGTTGAAGGAAAGGCTTGAAGATCGGCCAGGATTTTTCAAGCTCTTTTATGATACGGAAGGCTGCGGGTGTGACGGAATTAATGTATTACTAATTGTTTCAGAAATGGAGGACGGCGATTCCAGGATGGAAAGTGATTCCCTTCCCTTTATCGTAAGCCGCCAGCAGGAAATCTTTTATGAGGACAAGATGCGTCTGGATGCCGAGGAAAGATTCTCTTCCTTTAAGCTAGACAGTGATTCACAGATTTACGGAAAAAATATCCTGGTCAGAGATATGCGTAATGTAAGTACATTTTAGTGATTATAGGGAGGAAAAACAGCCATGAGCCATGTATCCGATATTATTAGCTTTAATAAGAGTTTTGTAGAGAATAAAGAGTATGAAGCGTATTTAACTAGTCGCTATCCAGATAAAAAAATGTTGATTATCACCTGTATGGATACCCGTCTGGTTGAACTATTACCAAAAGCGATGAACTTTAAGAACGGTGATGTCAAAATCATCAAAAATGCCGGAGCGGTTATTTCGCAGCCCTTTGGTAGTGTTATGCGTAGTGTCATGGTTGCTTTATATGAACTTGACGCGGAGGAAGTTATCGTTGTTGGGCACTATGAATGCGGTATGGCTTCCCTCAACGCCGACCATATGATCAATTCCATTAAAGAACGTGGAGTATCCGAAGAGGTGCTGAACACGCTGGAGAATTCCGGGATCAAGCTAACCAAATGGCTACGCGGGTTTGACAATATCCAAGAAGGGGTAGCTCAAACTGTGAGTCTGATCAATAAGCATCCATTACTCCCCCCAAATGTACCTGTGCATGGCATGATCATCGATCCGGCTACCGGAGCGCTTGAACTTGTCGTTGATGGGTATAAATAATTTAAGTAACAACCTACTAACTGCTAATTGCGTGGATCCTGGATCCACGCTTTTTTTGTGAATAAAAAAGTATAGATTATGACAAGCATAAACTTTCTTATATTTTAAATAAAAATTGAAACCTAGTAGGACTAGCTGCGTAATACTGAACATGCACACAAATTTTATACTCACAGGAGGGTTTTCGTACTAAATGAAACCAATGAAACGCGTAATGATGATTGTAATGGCCTTCACACTTTTTTTCGCCGTAGCTACCCCGAACTTTGTGGATGCGAAGCGAGGTGGTGGCGGATTTAAATCCGGCACTCGTAGTTATTCAACAACTCCAAAAAAATCAACAACCGATAACGTAAGGAAAAGCGATAGCACTAAAAGCTCCACAGCAGGATCTACTGCAAATACGAAACGGGGATTCTTCAGCGGTGGCGGCTTAATGAAAGGTATGATGATCGGTGGTTTGGCAGGGTTACTGTTCGGCGGAATGTTCGCCGGTATGGGTGCCTTCGGTAACATTCTAGGATTCGTCATTAATATGCTTGCTATCTATGTGCTCGTAATGCTCGTGATGTCCTTCTTCCGTCGCAGAAAAGAACGTCGTCGCTTAGAAGATCAAGGTGGGCGTTACTAATGTCAACAATGGTTCTAAGCATGGATGAGATCATCAATGCCCTATGTCTACACATGGCTGAACGTAAAGCGGTTCGCCCTGAAGATGTTCAAGTAGAACTGAGCTGGGAAGAAGACACCGGATACTCTGCTGAGGTTTGGGTACAGGGACGTAGTCAATATTTAGTTGAGTCCAACATGATCGAGGCGATCCTACGTTACATGCTTAGCGAATATGGCATTCGTGCATACCGCGAAGATGTAAGGCTAGACTTGGACGAGGAAATCACCGCTATTGTAACTACAGGGAACTAATAGTAAAAGGGACAACCCAAATGGTTGTCCTTTTTTTTGTATGCATCTATTCATAGAAAAATTGCTTTACCGTTCCTACTCCGTCCGTCACATCAACTTCTGCGTACGCACCGTTAATCAGCGTAATTTGCGGTGGGATATGACCACAATCGATATCATACACAATCGGTACCTGGAGTTCCTCAGAAAGCTCTGCGTAGATGTCTTCGGCCGTGTAGTTCTCTACGGGGCGATTGGCAGGACTTCTGCCAAACATAATGCCAGAACAATTCTCAAACCAACCTGCTAGCTTCATCTGAACTAATGACCTACGTACATCAACCGTATTCAGTTCGCAGTTTTCCAAATACCATAGGATCGGTTCATTGTTAATCATTTGTTCTTGAAAATGCCGCAGATTCCCAAATGGTGTGCCAATCAGATGCCTAATTACATCTATGCAGCCCCCAAGCAAACGCCCTTTCATAGTTACAGGACCAGAGGATACTGTCTTCCAACGGGTATCTTCTGTCAAGTGAAATACATAAGGCGTAGGAGCATCATGTTGCCATTCCCCCTGGTATTTAATTGAAGAATGCTGGACGATAGAATCCCCTGCTTTTGTGTCTAGAACCGCTTCCCACATGGCTGTGGTATCATCTGAATACTCTCCTCTTAAATCAACGAGGTTAGTCCCGTGGGCTGTGGCAATCCCTGTCCTTAACGTTACTGCAAGCAACAGTACGCTAATATCTGAATAGCCTAAGATCCACTTGTCCTTCATAGTATCAAAATCAATATATTCAAGAACCTCAATTAACAGTTCTCCGCCCCAAGGCGGAATAAGGATATCAATATGCTCACTGCCCATCATCTCGTTAAACTCCTGAGCACGAACTTTGGCTGGTGCGGATTTAGCTTTCTCTTGCGTCCATACGGTATCCCCACAAATCATATTCAATCCTCTAGACTCCAAACGGCTTGAGACCAACTTAATTAACTCTGCGTTTTGAGGACCTACTCCAGATGAAGGTGCTGTTACCCCTACTGTCGCATTTTTCTTCATAATCGGATATCTAATCATATGACACCTCCAGGTTATACAGCAATTATATCAAGAGTAACCTTTATGTATACAAAAAAGAACATGGCTAGATTTCAGCACATGTTCTTATTCAAGATAATCTAGAGTAAAGAAATGGCAAGCAGTTCGAACAACACAAGCGGCAAAATCACATTATTATTAGGAGGACCTGGGTAAGGACCTGGGCCTGGGTGTGGACCTGGGTAAGGACCAGGACCCGGATGCGGATGATAAGGCTGGTATGGATTATAATAACCGCGTGGCATTTGGCCATTCACCGCAACGTTCAAATATAAATGTTTATTATCTACTCCAGCTAGGGTGCCTTCATGCACTAAGCCATCTAAAGTCTGTACACTCACCTGATGGTTAAGATAGGGCCTGCAGGATTGATGCAAGGAATCACGAACACCGTGCAGGTGCCGGATCACCGCAGGATCGGCCTGATAAATCACATTATTTTGCTGTCCAGTGTTATATGTCGACATGGATGCTCTGACCTCCGTAAATGGATTTGCTCCATTCTATGCAGAAGCCTATATCACGGTGCCTATTTGAGAGATATCCTTATACTGGAAGGGCTACCTTCTCAACTTTCACATTTACCGAAACAAGGGACAAGCCCATCATATTCTCCACAGCATTACGTACATTTTTTTGCAGCATATAGCAGACCTCTTGAATCACACATCCGTAATTAACAATAACCCGCAGGTCGATGGCAACGTCTACTTCCTTCACTTCTACAGATAACCCTTTTTTCACATTTTTACCGCCCAAACGTTTGGCCCAGTTGTCCGAAATATTACTTCCTGACATCCCAGCAATACCTGGCGTTTCCAGAACCACCTGTCCAACGATCGATGTGACTACATCATCTGAGATATGAATTAATCCTTGCTCCGTTCCTTCATTCATATAAACAACCTCCATATTTGTTAATTTAAGAGATATTAAAGACTCTCCTCTACCTCTACCTTTACTTCTACCTCTGACTCTGCCCTGTGGTTCTTAACAAACAAATTATACACTTTGGTCAAGAGGATTTTCACAATCATATACAGTGGAATAATCAGCAATATCGCAATAATCCCGCCTATATCTCCACCAACCAACACTAAAATGATCGTTGTCAGCGGATGAATATCAAGCTTTTTCCCAAAAATGTAGGGAGCAATCAGATTATCCTGAATTTGCTGAGCTACAAGAACGATGATGATGGACCACACGGCTATGGACGGCGATTGGATGAATCCGATAATAAAAATTGGGATGCTGGAGAGAATTGCACCAATGAAAGGTACAAAATTCATTACAACAGCAATTACTGTCAGCAACAATGCATACTGTAGTCCAATAATAAGGAAACCAATATACATCAAAACACCAAGCGCCAGATTGACTAATACCCGACCAACAATGAATCCACTTAACGCACTGTCAATTTCACTCATCATTGTAGTTCCTTCTCCACGATACTTCTTTGGAAAGAAACTTACAATCTTACGACCAAATTTCCCACCTTCCTTAAGCATGTAAAACAACATAATAGGAAAGGTAAATAAAATAATCGCGAAATTTGAAACAAAGGAGAATAGACCCGTTACGTAATTCGAAATCAGATTAAATCCTTTATTCAAATATTCAGTCAATTGGGAAGCAAGATCCATATCTGCTGGGATAATAGAAGCCAAAAATCCACTGTCCTCGAGCCTCAATAACTGCTGATTCACGGCTGCGATCAGATTTGGCATATTATCGACAAAATTAACTAGCTGTGTTCGAAGTGAAGGCCATACTCCAATACTAAAACCGAACAAGAGCAATGCAATGACCACATATACAATGATGATCGCAACAGAGCGATTTAGTTTATATCGCTCCAAAGTATTGATTAGAGGCCGGAGTAAATAATAGAAAAATCCTGCCAACATTAAGGGCACGATAATAACATTGAACAAAGACAAGATTGGACTGAAAATAAAATTAACTTGTGAGCCTAAAAATACGATGCCTAACACCAAAAGGATCGCTATACAAACTCGAATGAATGTGTTCAGTTTAGCCATAGTTCTCTCCTATCTTCTATTTTCGGGAGGCTTTCATCTCGCTATTTGGGAATACGGATGGTGAATACCGTTGGTTCCTTCTTTTCGCGACTGAGATGAAGCGTGCCACCCATTTTCTCTGTATTTTTCATAGCAATGGATAAACCAAGACCCGTTCCACCTGTAGTTGACCGCGCTTTATCTCCACGAACAAACGGATCAAAAAGCGTTGACCAAAGCTCTTCAGGAATACCTACTCCGGTATCTGCAATTTCAATTGCAACCTCACTCTCCGAAGGGATAACCTCCACACGTAGATGAGTACCTGGCGGATTATAGGTCAAAGCATTGGAGATCAAATTATGAACTACACTCGAGAGCAGCTCCGCATCGAAGCTTGCGAATACTTCCTGTTCAGGAACATTCAGCTGCAGGATGAAGTTCTTTTGTTCAATCTCACCATAGGAGTCTGCAACGATTTCACGAATAAACTCGCCCAATTCATGACGCTCCATTCGTAGTAAAAAATCTGGGGAATCTATTTTAAGCAGCTCCACCATATTTTGAATCAGCTTGGTCACTTGCGAGGATTTATTATAGATATAGGTTAAATACCTTTTCTGACGTTCTTCATCCTCCCCACGACCTTCAACCAACGCCTGTGCAAACCCCTGTATACTCGTAATGGGTGTCTTCAGATCATGAGAAAGATCAACCATCATGCGTTTCTTACTTTCTTCCGCTTGACGTTTTTCTTTCGTTGTCTTCTCAATGACGTCCGCCATATAATTAAAAGTCTCCCCTATTTGCGAAAATTCTTTCTCTGCATATAGCGAGATACGAGTATCATAATTTCCTTCAATCATCTGCTTCAAACCAAGCGTAATAATACGCAGCGGCTTCCTGATTCTTCGTGCCACCCAATAGCTGTACACGATAATAAGCAAGAGAACCATTCCAACTCCTAAAAAAACATAATATGAGAGCGAGTGGTTGAAGTATTCAACTAATGGATCACTGTTAATTGAAATGTCGATAACTTCTCTAGGGATCTTCAAAAGCAGCCACTCTGATTCATTCTCATTATTACGTGTAGTCAACGAGTAGAAGTACGCCTGATCTTCTCCGTTTTCCAGATTATTTAAGAGCTGGTTGTCGGTATATTGTGTTACATCGTCTTTCTTCTCACCAACAACGTCGATGACCTTCTTGTCTTGACCCAAGATCTCAATCCACCCACCGCTACGCAGAAGCCGTTTGGTTTCTATACCATGCTCCAGATTATCCCGATAGGCACTCGCTTCAACCTTCAAATCAGGATCAGCGATTTTATTTTTTTCGAACATATGGGTCACATCAAGATTAATGAACAAATAATAAACAATCACAAGAAAAAACAAAATGCAGATGAATAACAAAAAATCCAGCGTCAGCGATGATTGTAAAGGTCGTTGATCTCTATTGCTCCATAGGCGCTTCAATTTTGTATCCCAGCCCTCTAATAGTCTTTAAATAAACCGGCTTTTTGGAATCTTCCTCGATCTTTTCCCGGATATTACTGATATGTACCATGATACTATTATCTTCGTACACATAGAAATCTTCCCATACCGCCTCATATATTTTTTTTCGTGTAAAGACCCGGCCCGGTTGTTTCATCATTAATTCCAGAATTTTGTACTCAGTAGAGGTAAGAACGACGGGTTCTCCTGAACGATAGATCAGACACTGGCTTTGATCCAGCCTCAATTCTCCCAACACAATCTGTTCAGCTGTCTTTTCTTCAATTATCTGTGCGTCAAAATGATGTACCCGCCGTAGTAAAGCTCCCGCACGAGCTACAATTTCCAATGGATTAAACGGTTTGGAAATATAATCGTCGGCACCGAGTTCAAGTCCCAGTATTTTGTCGTAATGTTCGCTTTTTGCAGATAAAAACAACACCGGGAAATGATGAGACTCACGAATCTTCTTCAATAATTGCAGTCCATCTAGACCAGGCATCATAATATCAAGAATCGCTAAATCAATTTTATGGTTCTGTACTTGCTTTAACGCTTCAGTCCCACTGTTCGCTTCCACAATGTTGTACTCTTTCTCTAAATATAATCTCAACAATTCCACAATTTCTGCTTCATCATCTGCGATTAGAATTGTATACATAGTAATCACCCCATCTAACTATAATCTTCGATTATTAAACCCACCTAAACGCAATCTAAAGAATAGCTAAATTATTACATCCATCAAATTCTTATATTTAAATAAAAATCGCACACAGGAACCCGTCCCATGTACGATCGTATAATTCCAGAAATCTGAACGCCTGCCGGCAAATATAAACGCCCTCAGAGTCCTATTAAAAAGCAACACCAATTCCACCTTCACCCGCATAGGTTCCCATTACAGGTCCCATACTTGAGAGTAAAACTTCTTTGAACGGGTGCTTTTGTAAGATGCGTTCTTTAATCTCAAGCGCAAGCTTCTCACAGTTACTGTGTACTATAGCGATAACAGCCTTCTCGTAGTCATGCTGCTTCTCATCCAAATGTGCAAGCAGTCGGTTTAATGCCTTTGGAAGACCCCGGGTCTTCTCCACTACCTCAACAGTACCCTCTTCGCTGATTTTGAGTAGTAGTTTGATATTTAGCACGGAAGCAACCGCTCCAGATATCCGGCTTAAACGTCCGCCCTTCATTACATTCTCAAGTGTGTCCAGTGTAAAATATGCTTGAACTTCATCCATTTGCTGAAGCACCTTGACCTTCAGTTCCTGCAGACTTGAACAAGTCTGTGACCACTTCGCCGCAAGACCCACGATCAGCGACAACCCGCCAGAAAAGGTCTTGGAATCTATAACCTCTATCGCATTGGTGTGTCCTTCTTCTTGGTACATTTCCATAGCGATCATAGCCGTCTGATAAGTGCTACTAATATTAGAGGACATACAAATGACCATAATGTCAGTACCTTCCTCTACTTGCCTGAATGTCTCAAGGAATTGGTTTGGACTGGGACTTGCTGTAGTAGGTAGCTCCTTGGATTCACTCATTTTAGCATAAAAGATTTTCGTATCCGTATCCGCAGGCATTAACTCATGCCCAAAATGAACCGGTAGATGGACCACGGAAACATTATACTTCTCCATGTAGTCAAGGGGTAGGTCAGAACCGCTGTCTGTTATGATCTTGATTGCCATAATATAAGTACTCTCCTTTCAATATCAGTACTATTATAGCTATCGGCAAATGAAATCTCCAGTAACCAATATAACTTGAAAAATCCTTCGATTTGTGCTTATGTCTTTCTTCCTTAACTTGTCCTAATATGATATGGTTTATGAATAAGCGTATAGAAATGGAGTGTATGTATGAGTAAGGGAAGAGTATGGAACAGAGGCAAGCATGATGGAACAGGACTATCGAGGAAAAAAACCGCAGATCAAGAAGTAACGGCGTCTACCGAAACAGAAACCACTGAAGCTTTAAATGAACCGTCAAATGACAGAATTGATACAGTTAAACCGATGAATCGTTCGAACTGGGTAACTCGTCCAGCACGGGTCATCAATAAAAATTCTAAAGACAAACATTAACTTTGACAAAAAGGGTTTCAGAACTTGTCCCTGAGTTCTGAAACCCTTTTTTTATATGTTCTTAAACGTAGGTAGTTTACACATTTACATCCGGACGCTTATACAAGACGAGTATGGCTGCTGCTATAAGGATCATGCCCATAAATGCGGGTGCGGCATGGCCTAGTGATACATAAATCTGACCTCCAATGATAGGCCCAATCATTCTTGCTAAAGCCTGAATAGACTGGCTACCTCCTTGAATCCTACCTTGTTCACTAGAATCGACAGACTTGGAAAGCATCCCGTTAAATGAAGGCCCAAAGATCGAATCCCCAAAGCCAAATATAAACATTCCAGCGATTAAAAGAGGATAGAATGAGAGCAAAGCAGATAAAGCAATAAAACTGTAACCGATAATTTCCGAAGCCATTCCAAGAATTGCTATATGTTTATCACTAAGTTTCTTCAAAAGCTTTGGCATGATCAAACCTTGTGAAATGATGTCTTGGAGACCCATAATCGAAAACATAACTCCGATTAGTGCAGGCTTCCAGCTGAAAGTATCTATCGTAAATTGAGAAAATACTGCCTGTAAAGATCCGTTAGGAATCCAGAGTAAAAAAGCTGAGACTAGCAGCCTATTTAAGTTTTTCGTAGAAAGTAAGTTGGCAAGCTGTGAAAATGGATTTAGTCTTACAAAGGTAATCTCCTTCAGTCTATTCTTCTCGGCAAGGCTCTCTGGCATAAAAAAGAATCCATAAACAACATTCAATAAAGTTATGATTGCTCCAAAATACAAAGGAACAGAATAACCAAACTTAGCAAGTAATCCGCCTATCGTTGGGCCAATGACGGTGCCTACACCTACAACTGCACTCACCCATCCGAAGTATTTGGTTCTCTGTTCTGCAGGAATGATGTCTGCAAAATATGCGAAGATCGTGCTTATGCTCCCGCCTGTTATACCTTCGATTATGCGCCCAGCAAATAGTACCCATAGAGCCCCTCCTATACCAAAAAACAAGTACCCGATGGCGGAACCCAACAGGCATACTAAGAGTAATGGACGCCGGCCATATTTGTCGCTCAAAGCTCCAAGTACGGGGGCTGCAAAAAATACACAGACTGCATAAACCGAGGTCAGCATCGTAACAACTATTGCTTGTTCTCCCGGACTGCTTGTATATGGCTGCACTAAGAAAGGGACGACAGGTATTATGATACTAAAGCCAATTCCGCAAAGAAACACAGAGATAAGACCGAATATTAATGCGTGCTTATCTACGGATTGTCCTGTGTTCTGTTCATTGTGTGATTTAAATATGGACATTTATGTTCACTCCTTAAAGTTGCATTTTGATTCCTAGGAAACATGTTTATCGTATCGCCATTTTGTTTCCTTGTCAACAAAATAATCACAATAAAAATGCAGCCGTTCTCCATAGAGCCCGACTGCATGTGGTTTCATTTTCGTTATTCAAATTTTATTCCAATTTCATATCTTTACCCTGTTTTTTTATTTCCGCATCCAAATGACTACTATATTTTTCCACGAAACTAAGCATACTATCAAATTGTTCCTCGGTTATCTGCTCAAAGACGGCCTTATCCCGCTCTTGAAACTCTTTGTGAAGGTTCTCATGGATTTTATAAATTACTTTTCCTTGCTCAGTAAGCCTAAAATAGATTTCTTTTTTGTTATCCGACTTCTGATAGCTTTCGATCAGGCCTTTTTCTATGAGTTTCTTAGTTAATTTACTTATGGCACCGCGCGTCATAAAAAAGGACTCCGCAAGTTTTGTTACGTTGGAATCCACATTTTTTTCAATGTATTCAATACAATGTACTTCAGAAGATGTATAACCCTTAAGACTGGCTTCCATCTTATCTTTGTTAAGCCAGACCATCTTATTATATAGGTCCCTGACACCCGTTAGGATCTGATCTTCTTTGTTCATGACCTGTCCTCCCACCCGCTCTTGCATTAACATTATTATATCACATTATTTTTTGTTTCTATTTCAACAATATTTAAAATCATTAATTCAGGAATTGAGCGGACAGCAAATAGGGTTTCGAAACGAAATCATTCGTTTCAAAACCCTATTGCTCTATAGTCTGAAGCTACTTACAAAAGCAGCCTTTGCTAATCCTAACATTATGCACGAGTGGAGAGAATGAATCTCTCTAGTGCTGCTGTATCCGTAATCCTATGATTACATGCTTGGCTCTCAATGCAAATATATTGGCCAATGGAAGAGTAATCATCCGGCGAAGATTTCGCAAGCTTGGTCTTGACCGTAAAAAAGGCGAGCTGTTGCTGCCGATTACAGAACAGGCAATACCCCTTCTTGTTCATTGGTGTCATTCTACCTTCAATACCGATAAACTGCCCTTCGAACGGATATACAATAAATAATTTATTGGTAGCAATATCTATCCAGCTCAAATATGTCATATATCGAAAGTCGATGGCTGATAAATCAGGTACCTTCAGCTTCTTATTCTTAGGGAACAACTTCTGAATCTGTTTCGGTGTAATCTGCGGAAAAGGTTCTAAATAAGGCTCTAATCCACTAAGATACTTCTGAAAATCGTATGCAGTCTCAAAGGCTGATATTTGTTGCAGCAACTGCTGCTGACTATCACTTAGTGTTGAAAAAGCTTCTACAACATTCAACGATGAACGATATCTTACCGTCTCCAAGACTCTTCGATCCGCTACAGTTCGCAGTGTTTTTAGAAGGAAGTCTGTTTGTTTTTTAATAAAATTATATTGATGGTTTCTAATAAATGGTGTATTCATTGCTCTTCAGCCCCTTATTTGATATGAAAATTTCATAAGGTGCAAAGCCCATTATTAGAAACGATAATATTTAGTTTGGGCGATCATCCATCCTATCGCACCTCACGCAAAGTATCGCCCTAATTTAGGCTTTGCGTGAGGAACTTCTAGCTAATGGGCAAACCAGCATTAGCACAGTACCACCTCCGATTACATTCACGAAAAAAGTATAACAGGAATGTTTGCCATCGGCTAGACCATGTTGCCAACCTCTGCTTCATCTCTGGAAGGTGCTTCACCAATGAGCTGCTTCAAAAGTTTCTTCATCATGACTGAAGCTTTCACTTTGGTGTGAAGACACGGCGAAAGCTCAATTTCGTAGTTGCCTTGCTTAATGGTTTCTTTCAATTCCTCAACCGTTGAGCAGGTAATATTCAACCGATTCAGAACACTACCATATTGCAGACATTGATGACTATCACTACCGGCAATCACCGGTACACCAAGCTTTTCAGCAAAAGGTGTGATCAGGTTCTTGTAAGTCTCTGCCCCCTGCATGTAAATATCCTTTGCATTGAAATCAAAAGCATCTAATCTCCGAAGCAGCTCTGGATCCAGTTGATGTAATGGCGTAGAGATTCGGAAGGGATGAGCTCCGATTTTCCAAAGCTTATGTTCATCAGCCATGTCCAGCAGATCCTTGAAAGGAATAAAATCCCCCTCCTTCGTATGCTCATCCAGTAAAGCGCGAACAGCTAGAATATTCTCCTTAAGTCCAATCAGCAGAATATGACCCGTCTCCGCGATATCCACCTCCATACCCGGAAACAGTTTAAGTCCGTTTACATCATAATAATGTCCGTTATAAGGATAAGTCTGGTCCAGCGTCTCATACATCGCAAAGAAATTAGAAGTGTTAAAGTGCTCGGTCAAAGCTACTGCCTGTAATCCGTTCGCTTTCGCCTCAAACATCATTTCAGCAAAATATTCAGGGGAAAAGGTTGATTTCTTAGATAATTTACCGTGGGTATGCAGATCAATATTCATGTCTAATTCGTCTCCTTTGAGCTTATGAGTGATGTTAATACACCAGTTTAGGGTAGAGGTAACCGATCCAAAAAAGCAAAATAACATAAACGGTGGATCCGGATAAAAAGTACCAGTCGGACCGCTTCATTTTCAAATAAGATAGCTTAATCTTCTTCACTTTCTTATTGTTAAGACCGTAGCTAAATCCCCGAGTCTCAAGCGCCTCGATCGTGGTCCGGGAACGTTTAGCGGTATTTAGCATGAGTGGATAAAATGCCAGGATCACAATGCGCAAATAATATGTTGCTGTTCTCCAATACAACAAACCATGTTGCAGCGGTCTTTGCCCTCTCAGTCTGAAGGATAACAAAATCTGATGGAATTCCTCCAGTAACGTAGGTAAAATACGATAACCATAAGATAAGCTGAAAGCAAATGTATCTGGAATCCCTAAGGATAGCAGGCCGTCACTAAGTCTTTCCGGATCGAGACTGGAGAACACCGTAATACTAGCTAGTGATATTACTGAGAGCTTAAGTGTCAGCGTCAACATAGGCAGCAACGATTCAATTCCTCCGCCGAAAAAGAGAGACAGGATGAACATCCACCCAATTTGGCTGATTAATCCCAGACACAATATAAAAATAATATACGGGCTGACCCGGGAGAGGACAGTCGTTAAGACCATAAGCACGAACATCCCTAACAAAACTGTACGGTTATGTACGAACCAAGGCACGATGGCAAAGAACAAATACCAAAGTAGCAGCGTTCGCGGGTCGAGCCTCCCCAGAAATGTACTGCTACTGTTATAAGCAGTCCCTAAGAGCTCCAGTTTAATTTGTTCAACAGATATACGGTCAAGTGCCCGTTTAACAGCTTCCATGGATTGTAGCCACCTCCTTTTTCACTTCCACTAGACTTACGAATTCCTCTAAGCTGCTGCAAATTTTGGGCAGACCGAGCATACGGCTCAGCTCCATCAATTGCGTCTGAGCCAGACCCGCCCTCCGTAATAGAAGTCCGTCAGCGAAGATTTCATCTTTCGTTCCGTCAGCAATAATCCTGCCTTGATGCATAACGATAATCCTGGTCGCCCACTCAGACACAAGCTGCATATCGTGAGTCGCGATCACCACTGTCTCAACATGACTGCGAAGCGTTTCCAGCACATGAACCATTTCCTGTTTGGTCGAAATATCCAAATTGGCCGTTGGTTCATCGAGCAGCATGACGGCAGGACGAACAGCTGCACCAATGGCTAGCGATACTCGACGCTGCTGACCCCCACTCAGAAGTCGAGCGTCACGTTCTGCTAATTCATGGAGCCGGAATGCTTTTAGCATTTCTTCTACTCTCTCTTCTGCGTCTGGTAGCTTCCGCGCCTTCAAATAATAAGCAATTTCTTTGCGTACAGAATCCTCAATGAACATTTCCTCTGGGTTCTGAAATACGTATGCTACGGTACCGGAGAGACGCTCGGGTGGCAGACCGTTCACGGTCATCCCTTTCACATTTACGGTTCCAGCTGTAGGTCTGACAATTCCAGCAATCAGCTTCATTAAAGAAGATTTTCCCGCCCCGTTGTTGCCAATAAGAGCAATAGACTCACCCTGCCGCAGTTCCAGCTGAACACCATTCAAGACAGGATGCATCGTCTTATGAATGGTACGGTATGAGAGGTATACATTCTCCATCTGAACGACACTCTTCACTTCCCGATTTACAGTAAGGGACTGCTCCTTCATATAGTCAGATGGATCATTTCTCTGGATCCTATCCTGCAGCAATATCATGTGGGCATTCCCTTCTTCAGCGCTCAAGGGAAGGAATTGGGTTAGCGGCGCATCAGATTGCAAGAGCCAAGCTGCCCGAGTCACATCCGGGGGATAAATGCCCAGCTCCAGCAGTTCTTTTACAGATGATAAAGCTTCGCGCACCGGCTTCTGCCAGCACATTCTCCCCTTATCCATCAGGACGACATTCTTACAATAGTCGGCAATAAATTCCGCATGATGTTCGATCACTACAATGGTCTTCCCATGCTCCTCATTCAAACGGCGCAGAATATCATAGATATGGCGGGCATGCTGCGGATCCAGCTGAGCTACCGGTTCATCAATGACTAGAATTTCTGGATCCATCGCTAGTGCTCCGGCTAAAGCGAGCAAATGTTTTTGCCCGCCACTCAATTGCCAGATGAATTCATTTCTTAAATCGCTAAGTCCGGTTAGTGCCAGTGCCCGCTCTCCCCGCTCCCTATAATCGGCAAATCCATAATTAAGTGGCGTAAACGACACATCATCTAGGACCGTCGGACGCACTAATTGATTCTCAAAATCCTGATAAACATACCCGATATGCCTGGAAAGCTCAGCTACACTTTTCCCATCCGCCGGTTGTCCACAGATCGTCGCCTCTCCAGTGAAGTCCCCTGTGTAATAATGAGGAATCAAGCCATTAAAGCATTTACACAGCGTGGATTTTCCCGAACCATTACTACCTATAATGGCAATGAAATCTCCTTCTTCTAGCCGCAAAGATACATCTTGCAGTACAGGTTGTTCGGCTCCCGGATAAGTAAAGGTGACTCCATTCAGTTCGAGGATTGATTTACGCATCTACTTGACCCGCTTCCTGTCTTTTACGTGCTGACCGCCGAATCAGGGATATAATCGCCGTTGCTGCAACAATTGCCGCTACCAGCATACTTAGCCAGATTAAGCTCTCTTCATTCGACTCTGCCCAAGCAAACTCAAAGTCACCAAAGTTCCATCCGGATTCCGAGAGCAATTCTGATCCAAGCGCAACCATGACCAGAATCGTTCCAAAAATAACTAGCTTAGGAGATAGCCAAGCCCCTGTTGCATATTTCATGTTCCGTTCTCGCGGCTTCATACCAAGCAAAGGTTCAATTTTCCCATATAAACGTGGGACCAGATACATAGTTGGAATTAGGGCGAACAAGATACCGGAGAAGAGTACGTCGTTCAAAAAGCCAACCCCCTCGATTACAACGATACTCTCTGCCAGACCTTTAACAGCTTCAAGTTCTTCTACACCCACCCATACCTTCACTATATCCACAACGGAGCTGAAGAACTGGTGAATTGCTACACCAGTAATCGCCGCCACTCCAACCTGTCTACGATTCTTCGGATCGGTTACCATACGGCCAGCAGTATACATCGCTAGTGAGAAGGTGATGAATTTCTCCAATTCGCCCAGCCCGCCAAATTGACCTAACATCAGTTCCCCAAAGATCACTTCACCCACAGCTGCCCCAATGGCCGCATACAGTGGATGAAACAGCATACATAAGGTCAAAGGAATGAATGCGAAATATTCAATCGATAATTCAATGGGGCCTAGTTTGATCCCAGGCACAAGCTCCGTAAACATATTGGACAAACCGTAAAGCGACATCGACAGTACAAAAATCATCATTTTTTGTGACTGAGTCAACGTGTAGCGCGTTTTTATCGTACTCATGAATATTTGACCTCCCTACAAGAATTTATCTTCATTATAAGAAGGTCATGTCAGCACAACTTTTACCAATTGTTAAATGGGAGTAATATTTTTTTCAGTATTTTTAACGTTGTAAAAATATTTACAACATCTTCATACGTTATATTCTATTTAACACTTCATATTAGGAGGAATGAGAGATTGTATAAAGATTGGAATCGCCGCGCCTTCTCACCAAATCAACGAATAATTGCTGACTTTATTCAGAAAAATGAGCAACGTGTAGTCTATATGACGGAACAGGAAATGGCAGATGAACTTCAATTAAGCATTGCCTCCGTCTCGCGGTTCTGGAAAGCGGCTGGATTCAAACATGCCAAAGATTTCAAAAACCGGCTCCGTTTCCGCTTTGAATCCACCCCTTCCATAAAAATGCGTGATGCCATGCAAAGATCGGATGATCGTTCACTTCCTCAAGTGCTGCTGGACAATTGCTTACATCATCTGCAAGAGACACGCCGCTATTTGAGCGACGAGGCGCTGCAGCGTGCAGTAGTAGCACTATCTGCAGCTCGCATTGTATATGTATATAGCCCAGGCCCTTGTGCTGGACTAGCCGAGCTGATGATTTATCGAATGGCGCGTTTTGGACTACAGATGAAAAAAATGGCCCCCAGCGGACACGAACTGCTAGAGTCCTTAATGCATGCTGATCAAAAAGATGTATTGCTTGTCTTTGGATTCGTTCAACTGTTACCTGAAATCGAAGTGATTCTGGACCAAGCACGTGAAGCTAATTACCAGGTCATCCTGATCACTGACAGACTTGTGTATCCTCGATCCCAAGATGCAGGTATTGTACTGTATGCCGGGAGAGGTGAGGTTTGGGAGTTTCACTCCATGGTCGGTCCCACATATATTATCGAGAATCTGATTCTTGGGGTGGGTTTAGCAAATAGAGATAGTAGTCTAAGCAAATTAGACAAATTACAGCAGCTAAGAGCACAGTATGGAGGGAAGCTTCCGAGGAATTGAGTTCTTAATAAAAAACAATTTTTAAAGCGAAATTTAGTCAATTGCATAAAATAATCATACGCTTTCAAAATAACATAATGCTAATATAATAACGATAAATCCAAAGAAATTAGTGAATTCATGAACGCACAGTTAAATATGACTCCCTCATTATTCTAACAATAGGAGGTGAACGGACGTTACCAGTATAAACTTAATGAGGGTTTACATAAATAAAATTCATGAGGTGGTTTTTGGTGATTTTACGCAAGTGGTCAATTACATTTGTAGCATTCTTACTGATTTTCACATGGACCGGACAACTTTCGAACAAAGCACATGCTGCGAGCGGATTTTATGTAAGCGGTACCAAATTAATGGATGCTACAGGACAACCATTTGTTATGCGAGGAGTCAATCATGCGCACACATGGTATAAGGATCAATTGTCTACCGCAATACCAGCCATTGCTAAAACTGGTGCCAACACGGTACGCATTGTATTAGCGAATGGATACAAATGGACGATTGATGATGTGAATGCCATCAAAAATATCATCAGCCTCTGTGAACAAAATAAACTAATTGCCGTTTTGGAAGTACATGACGCAACAGGAAGCGATAGTCTATCCGATTTGGACAACGCCGTTAATTACTGGATCAGTATTAAAGACGCACTGATTGGCAAAGAAGACCGTGTACTCATAAATATAGCTAACGAGTGGTACGGAACATGGGATGGAGTAGCCTGGGCTAATGGTTATAAGCAAGCTATTCCTAAATTACGAAACGCCGGTCTAAATCATACGCTGATTGTTGATTCTGCTGGCTGGGGACAATATCCAGATTCGGTCAAAAATTATGGGACGGAAGTACTGAATGCGGACCCGTTAAAAAATACATTGTTCTCTGTCCATATGTATGAATATGCTGGGGGCAATGCAAATACCGTCAAATCCAATATTGACGGTGTGCTGAACAAGAATCTTGCGCTGATTATCGGCGAATTTGGCGGACAGCATACAAACGGTGATGTGGATGAAGCCACCATTATGAGCTATTCCCAAGAGAAAGGAGTCGGCTGGTTGGCTTGGTCCTGGAAGGGCAATAGCAGTGATTTGGCTTATCTTGATATGACGAATGATTGGACAGGCAACTCCCTCACCTCGTTCGGCAATACCGTTGTGAATGGCAGTAACGGCATAAAAGCAACTTCTGTGTTGTCCGGCATTTTCGGAGGTGTAACTCCAACCTCAAGCCCTACTTCTACACCTACACCTACTCCTACTCCTACACCTACACCTACTCCTACACCTACACCAAGCCCGAGTCCGGGAAATAACGGGGCGATCTTATATGATTTTGAGTCGGGAACTCAAGGTTGGTCGGGAAACAATATTTCGGGAGGACCATGGGTCACCAATGAATGGAAAGCTACGGGAGCGCAAACTCTCAAAGCCGATGTCTCCTTACAATCCAATTCCACGCATAGCCTATATATAACCTCAAATCAAAACCTGTCCGGAAAAAGCAGTCTGAAAGTAACGGTTAAGCATGCGAACTGGGGAAATATTGGCAACGGAATCTATGCGAAACTATACTTGAAGACCGGGTCCGGGTGGACATGGTATGATTCTGGAGAGAATCTGATTCAATCGAACGTCGGTACCACTTTGACACTATCCCTCAGCGGCATTTCGAATTTGTCCGCAGTCAAAGAAATTGGGGTGGAATTCCGCGCCTCCTCGAACAGTAGTGGCCAATCCGCTATTTATCTAGATAGTGTGAGTCTGCAATAATTTATTAAAACTGTTAAATAACAAAAAAGATAAACTGCGAGGGGCCGTACCTTACGGCTCCTTTATTACTGTCAACCACAGGATTCGGGTCAATTAATAGGCGACCTCGGAAGCCATGAATAATTTACCTCCTTTTACAAACACTACGAAACAAAAGGAGGCTGATGTTTCATGTGTCAACGTTTTTCGCTAGCGGCCGAACTGCAGGAAATTAGGGATCATTTTGAAATTAACCGAGTGATGTACTACTATAAAGACCGCTATAATATTAGTCCCACGCAGGATATGCCGGTAGTTTTACAACAGGATGGTGAGCGAATTCTAGATGAGTTCCGCTGGGGATTCGTTCCTTATTGGGGAAAAGATGCGATCAATGCGGATCTCCGAAACGTGCATCAGAATCCAACCTACCGCAAGATGGTGGACAAGCATCGTTGTATTATCCCGTGCAATGGATTTTATTATTGGAAAAAGGAAGGCAAGAAGACTTATCCAGTTCGGGTAGTCATGAATAATCGCAGTATGTTCGGAGTGGCTGGTCTATACGAAATTTGGCGGGATACGCGCGGGGAGCCTCTTCGTACCTGTTCTCTGGTCATGACTGATGCCAATCCACTGATTAGCGAATTTGAGAGCCGGATGCCGGCGATTTTGTCCCCACAGGATATCACTCGATGGCTTGATGAGGAGACAAATGATCTGGAAGCACTGAATCCGATTCTGCGGCCTTATTCAGCAGATGAAATGCAGGTGTACCCAGTTACCCCAATGATTAACGACAACAGGAATGACTCGGCCGATTGTATCCGGGAAATGGATCTGAAGGGCTCCTGGGTAAAACCTTGAGATACTAGTAGAATTGGATTAGAATACCTTAATAATGAAGCAGCGGTGCTAGGGCGGGAAACTAAAGCCTTAACATACCGCTGCTTTTATTGTTACCGCTGAATATTGAAAGCAAGTTGCTGCTCGGATCTCTATTCTTCTACTGTCTACTTGACGGAGAGTTCGGCTTCATATTGTTCAAGCTTTTCAAAAACACCATCCACCCATTCTTGGTCATCCCATATTTGTGGATTGTCAAAGTTTCTTTCCGCAGGGTGACCCGTTGTGAAAGTATCTACACCATCTTTGTAGCCAAAGTACAAATCAACAATTTCCAATGACTTATTTGAAGATTGAACTAACAGTGTGCAAGTCAATCCAGAACCTTCGTTTGAAAAAGGTAAGCTCAGATAGTAAAGATTCTTATCAATTTTATTAATCACTTCTTCATTAAACTCATTATCGAGACCGAAATTCACACTACTGGCACCGTTCAATGCCTGCTTTTGTGTTAATTCCAACATTTTATCTGTGAATTTAAGAAGATTTGCACTCGAGATGTAATTCTCAAAGGATACAGTTTCTTGTTTTGCAACAGCTCCGGTATAAAGATTAACGAAGGCTTTTCCAAAGGTCACAATAGAATCATAATCTTCTTCATTGTTCTGATCTTCTTTTATAGAAAATTTACGATTAGCCAATTCACTTAAGCTTTCTGCCACTAATTTCTCTGACGGTTCAACAGATGCTTCTATCTTCGATATAGCTGTATTTGGATTGTCTTTTATTACGGTAGGGTTTAAAACAAATAACATCAATACTACAATTCCTAACGTGAATATTCTCATAAAACCACCTTTTTCAACCCGTTCTTTGTTTCTTTTTGAAATATTACTGGTGCTCTGTCGTTGTCCATTAACGCCCCTCCTTTATTTAGTATTGCATAAGTTCTTTTCCGCTTTTCTAATTCCATAATATACTAGATCAAGTTTCTATATGGGGTAAAATCGAAGTGTGAACAGTAAAAAGCCCATTAGCGCAATATGTGCTAATGGGCCATGCCGCTTTTATATCATCCAAGCATAGCAGCTTGTCGTTTGTATTGATCCTCCAGTACTAAACAAGCCATAGCCTCTACCACAGGTACGATTCTCGGACAAATACAAGGATCATGTCTGCCTTCGGTGCGTATCTCTTGCTCTTCCCCTTTAATGTTAGTCGTTTGCTGTGGCACAGAGATGGACGACGTCGGTTTTACACTGATCCGAAATACGATTTCTTGTCCGGTGCTAATCCCCCCGATGATTCCTCCGGAATGATTAGTAAGAAAGCCCTCGCTATTCCTCGCGTCATTATGCTCACTACCCAGCATCGTTGCCGCTTCAAAGCCAGCTCCAAATTCTATCCCTTTAACAGCACCAATGGACAGCATAGCTTTCGCCAGTTCTGCATCCAATTTATCAAAGACCGGCTCTCCAAGACCCGGAATCACGCCACGAATACGGCATTCCACAATACCTCCACAGCTATCTCCAATCTCGGCTAACCCCTCAATCTTTTTAATCATCTTCTCAGCTGCAATAGGATCACAAGCGCGGACAGCATTTTGTTCAATCATTCCCTCATCGAAGGATTCACACTTTATGCCTCCGATTTCTTGCGTGTATGCTACTACCTGTACACCTCTTCTCTCTAACAACTTACGAGCTATCGCACCTCCAGCCACTCTTGCCGCAGTTTCTCTACCAGAAGCACGTCCGCTTCCACGATGATCCCGAATCCCGTATTTCTCTAAATAAGTAAAGTCGGCATGGCCCGGACGAAAAGCGTCCTGAATCTCGCTGTACGCTTCTGGTCTCATATCGTGGTTTTGAAGAACTACAAAAAGCGGCGTACCTGTTGTTTTTCCCTCAAATACTCCTGATTGTATGTGGACAACATCATATTCTTTACGAGGAGTAGTTACTGAAGATTGGCCCGGTTTTCTCCGATCCATCTGTTTCTGTATATACGCTTCGTTAATCTCGACACCAGGTGTTACACCATCCACTATGACACCTACCGACACACCATGTGACTCACCGAAGGTTGTAATTTTGAACACTTCACCGAATGTATTTCCTGCCATTATATATGCACTCCTTAGTTAGTATTGGACCTGTACGCCTAACGCTGACAAACGGTCAAAATAATCTGGACAGGTCTTGGAGACACAACCAGGGTCGATAATCTGAATATTCTCAATCTTCAAGCCAATTAAAGAAAGCGCCATAGCCATCCGATGATCGTCATGAGAATTTAGTAAAGCTGGGATTGGCTGACCCGGATATACCGTTAGACCATCCTCAAACTCTTCCACACGTATTCCGAGCTTACTTATTTCCTCGCATATCGCGGCTATCCGATCACATTCATGATGTCTGATATGTGCGGCATCCTTTAGCGTGATTGGACCATCTGCAAAAATAGCCATAGCAGCCATGGTTAGTGTTTGATCCGACCACTTCTTCATACTCACTGTGAATCCACCCTTAAGCCGTGGGACACCTTGTACTTCAACAAAATTCTCCCCACGAAGAACGGTACAGCCCATTAACTCCAGAACGTCTAAAAACTCGATATCAGGTTGACTTGTATGGCTTGCATTGATTCCTTCAATTCGAACACGGCCTGCCGTAAGCGCCGCAACAGCCCAAAAGTAACAGCATGTGGATACATCAGGCTCTAAAGTGATCGTATGACCGTGATACTTTCCTGTAGGAACCGTTATCGATTGACCATCCTGAGATGCTTCTGGTGTTACACCAAAGGAGGCCATCATGGCAAGGGTCATCTCGACATAATCTCTTTGCACAACTTCTCCATCTATATACACGGTCACCTGGTCCTTGGCATACGGCGCCGCGAGCAGCAATCCACTAATAAATTGACTTGAAGTGGAGCCGGGCAGCGTAGCCCTTCCTCCTTGCAGACCTTTTGCCTCTAATGTAAAAGGTAAACAGCGCTCTACTTGTTTATACTCAAATTGTGCACCAAGGGTCGTTAATGCGTCGAGTAATGGAGCGAGTGGACGCTCACAGAGTCGTTTACTTCCATTCATTGTCCAAGTACCCGTCCCTGCCGCGAGTGCAGCGGGTAAGAATCTTGCAACCGTACCTGCCGCTCCTACATATAGCTCACCAGTCGGATTCGGCCAGTTGCCGCCACATCCCTCCACAACAGCTGTCTCTCCTTCTATCATAACGGGAATCCCCAGTTTCATTAACGAATCAATACACCAGTAAGAATCATCACTTTTTAATATACCCTTTATTTCTGAACGTCCTTCAGCCAAAGCAGCGATTACCAAGGCCCGATTCGTCAGACTTTTGCTTCCTGATATGGTTATCGTCCCATTGATTTCCGCTTTCGCTGGGCTAATCTTCACTATGTGTTTATCGCTATTCGTTGACCATGGAGAACGTGCTTCTAAGTCCGGTTGATTGGATTCCATTTCATCCCCCCCTTTGAATTATTCCTCTAGCCTGATTATAATGAATGAAATGTAATAAATGAAATTGGATTTTTACCATAATGATATAGAGGTGATCTATACCACATGTTCAACTTGGAATGGTATCGTATTTTCTGGCAAACGGCACGTCATCGTAATTTAACAAAAGCTGCAACGGAACTGCATATTACACAGCCTTCTGTGAGTTATGCCATTAAACAATTGGAAGAAGCCTTAGGACTGAAGCTGTTTCACAGGCTGTCCAAAGGTGTAGAGCTTACCGAAGAAGGGCGAGCGCTATTCGAATATGTGGAGCAATCCTTTTCCATGCTGGATTCAGCACAGAAGCATCTGGAGAGCTTGAAGCAGTTAAATGAGGGAGAAATACGAATCGGAGCCAGTGATTATCTGATCAAGCATCTTTTGTTGCCGCAGTTGAACACCTTCCATAGCACATACCCAGGTATACGAATCCGTCTCTCTCACGGGAAGACGCCAGACATCACTAAGCGTTTAAAAGATGGCGAGATCGACTGCGCCTTTGTCCATATGCCTCTTCACGATCCACTGCTAAATATACAGACGCTGGCTGTGCTGGAGGATTGTTTTGTAGTAGGAGAAGCCTATCAAGAATTAGCGAGTCGTTCACTAACCATGAGAGAAGTGTCAGAGCTTCCTTTAATCCTATTTTCTCAAGGGAGCAGCACTAGAGTATTTGTTGAGCAATGGTTTGCGACTAAGGGATTATCGGTAATCCCAGATATCGAATTGGGGAGTATAGAACTGCTAGCAGAGTTCGCTAGATTAGGGTATGGGGCAGCTTTTATTAGCCGTTCTTTCGTGCAAGAGGATCTTCATAGTGGAATACTTTATGAACTGAAGCTAGACGATCCGTTGTTACCTCGCAGTATAGGCTTTGCAGTACGACGGGATCGAAAGCTGTCTGTTGCGGCTGAGCATTTCGTTCGGATGATTGGTGCGAAGTTATCAGAGGATGTTAAATTCTTTGACTAAAAAAGCAAAAAACACCGGGAATCCCGATGTTTAATTCATTCCTAAAGCTTCTTTCATTTGTGGGATCGATAAACCGTCTGCTTTCAACTCTTTGATCCAAAGAATACGTGCGACGGTTTCCTCTCTTTTATATCTGCGTGTTAAATTCTCCTCGGCCTGTTCAAAGGGAAGCATGCCTTCTTCTGTATAATGTTTAAGTGTACTATAACGAGCATTTGTGATTCTTACCAATTCACCTATAGAGACATACTCTGAAGCCAAAATATTCTCCATAGAACGTTGTCTAGACATGGATAACCAACTCCTTTACAGCGGGCGCTTCGGAACAAGACGCACACCTTGAATTGGCACTTTCATCATAACAAAATGCGGGATCGCATCGTATAACAAATTATCAATTTTAAGGGTCGCAATTGATCCTCTCTCTATCACCTTAATTTCATGTCCACACGACATTAATCTTGTAATCACTGCGTCTAGTCTTTGACTAGAATTATCAAACCAAGACTCTGTTTCTATAAAGACAGCTTGTGATCGCTCAAGGGCTGGGAAAATAAAATTAATACTACCACCGACATCCGTCTTCACAAACTTTGTCTTCAATTCTAGAAACCGTTTGATCCCTAACTCAATTCCATGATGAATTTGGATTGGAAATAATGTTTTTGCCCATAAGTTACTTTGATATAGATCATGAAATCTGATATTTACCTTTTCAAGTTCGTTCTTCGAGAAGTAATCATGCATACATCCACATTCACGAAGTAGCCACAGCATACAAATAACTTCATCTGTTACTGATCCCTCTTCCAAAATCTCTGCCCGTATATTCTCTGTAATGCTTGTGTACGCCTCCATTTTACTGCGATATGCTTTAATTTCAACTTCAGCAGAATCAAAATACATGTCGCTCCCTAACAGGCTTGGGATTTCTTCAAGTAAATTCATTGACTTAAGATAATCTGTAATCGCCGTTTCGAATTTTTTTAACTGATGGTTAGACTTTGTCGAAGCCTTTTTTAACCACCAATTTAAGTCACCCTCCGTAACAGCGCTATTGTGAAGTAAGGGTTGTAGAACCGTTTCTCTATAAAGTGTTGAATGAGATGGATCAAGTTTTGCTTTAGGCAAAGTGATCTTGTTCTCATATTGTGATAAACATCCCTCTAAGTAAAGCTCCAATACAACCGCCGCGGCCATGCAGCGTAAAGATACTTTCTTAACAGTAGTCATATGAAGACTTCTCTGTCCATTAAGCGCGAGCAATGCAAAACTTGGTGCTAATTTTAAATCCATCATAACCATCCACCCCTATCCATAAATTCGTATTTACTGGATGATATTTATTCCGTATGGTGAGCGTTTTGATTTACTTACTACTTACTACTTACTACTTACTACTTACTACTTATCACTTACTACTTACAACATACCACTTTTACATTAATTGTCAAGGGCTCTTAGAAGGTGTCATTATATCCATTCATGCAAAAAAAACCAGATCATTAAGCAATTCCGTACATTGCTTAATGATCTGGTTTTTGATTTATTCAAGAAATCATAAGTGTATTTATGATTACCCTTAAACAAAAACATACTCCCCGGCACCAATCTGAATCGTCTTCCCCTTTAGAACTAACGAATCCGTCTCAAAAACCACCTGTTTGAACTGGTTATCATTCCCATGCACGAAAGCTAACGACTTATCGTCAATCTTAAGGCTGAAACTATCGTCCTCTGACTCTGTTACAGGTAGTCCGAACAACGTTCCCCAATGTTTAGCGGTAGCTGCAGGATCGGAGACATGGAATACAGCACGCACGATTTCGACAGGTCCAGCAGGATGAGGCTGTATGACTCCAGACGAAAATAATCTCTCTAACCTCTCTGCATCTGTTCCGCTCCATTGAATGATGAACGGATAGACTAGTCCTTGAAAGTCACCACCGATAGTCATCATGCGCCACTCGATTAATCTTCCCTCGTTATCCAGACGTTTCCCATCAATAATTGGAGATAGTGATAAACCCGCTGCCTTAAGGGAAGCCGCTACTTCTTCAATATCATCCGTCCGGATGACTACTCTGCTTAAGACCTCATGCTCCGGGAGAAGTTTTACCGCGTCTTTCACCACTAGATTATGTTCAGTTGCCTCTGCTAGCTCAAGATTCTCAATGCCTAGAAATTCGAGATAGGTTAGCCCGAAATAACTTAATGTGTTATAGGTTCCCCAATCTTTATGAGAACCTCCTTTAAAAGCAATCAAACCATGTTCTGCAAAGATTTCAACCGGTTTAGCCAGATCATTGACGTAATGTACCAAATGATCCCATTTCACCGTTGCCATGATTACTTCACTCCCAGCTCAGTAGTGCGCTTCACAGCTGCCAGAACACTTCTTTGCAGACCTGCTGCGAAATCACTGTTATTTAATTCGTACAAGCCATGCATCCCAACTCCGCCAGGTGAATTATTAATATCAAGCAGCTGTCTTGGATGCAGCCCTGTCTGCTGCAGCATAGCTACAGATCCCATCATATTCTCAAGTGCAACACTCCAGGCTTGCTCACGCGGCAATCCGGCAAGCACACCTGCATCTACAAAAGATTCAATGAAAAAATAAATATAGTTGGGGCCAGCCACACCAAATCCAGTGAAAATATCCATGAATGCCTCATCCAGATATTGTACCTTACCAAATCCGAGTAAGAAAGGCTCCACTTGATCACGGCTAGCGTAAGCATTTAACGCTACACCGCTGTATCCGTATCCTGTATCCGTCAAAGTATTTGGAATGACACGGATAATGGACCGCTCAGCTCCAAAATAACCCGCTAATTGGACATTCGTCACACCTGCCACAATCGATACGATGACTGCGGTAGGTGAAGCGAATTGTTGTACGATTTGTCCAAGTGTAGTCAAATCATCTTGTGGTCGCACCGCAACCACAATCAGATCTGCAGAAGATAGGCCTTGCTCCTGTGAGCTCTTCGTATCTATTCCGTATTTGGTACTCAAAAACTGAAGACGGGCTTCGTTAATGTCAGATACACTAATTTGATCTATAGACAGGGTGTTGTTGGAAATAGATGCGCGAATGATCGCTTCTGCCATCTGTCCTCCACCAATAAAATGAATCTTTTCTTGTGTCACTTACATTCACTTCCTTAATTAATTGTTGTCCCATGCTTCAGGCAGAATGAAACCATTATATTTCTCTATTCCATGAATATATTCTTCAAACTCTTTAGATTCATAAGCGGCTTTCAAGTCCTTGGCCCACTGCGCATTTTCATCCTTTTTATTAACGGATACGATAATTCTGTGTTCCATAGGTGTATTCTCGATCTTCAAAGCATCTGTAATTTTCCTGTCCGAATTAGCAATATAATTGCCGTTTACAACGCCATAATCCACATCTTGCAGTGAAACTAAGATTTGAGCAGGGTCCAATATTTTAATATCAATATTATATTTGTCCGGCTCCATGCTGTTGATGTTAAAATCAGCTACACCCGCGCCGTCTTTAATTTTGATCCAACCCAATTCCTCCAGAATACGCAGTGCACGCTCTTGGTTCACCGGATCATTCGGAACAGCTACGGTTGTTCCATCTTTAACATCGTCAAGTGTAGTATGATTTACGGAGTAAAGACCTTGTGGTGCACCAGGCGCATAGGCAATTCCTACCATGTCAGCTTTGATTTCTTTGTTGATTGCCTCCATATAGGCTGTGCTTTGGAAGATACTTGCGTCAATGGAGCCTTCCTTCATGGCAGGATTGACCTGCATGTTTTGTGAAAAGGACTTAATTTCAACGCTATAGCCTTGTTTCTCTAGGATCGGCAGAATCGATTGGCGGAATTGCTCCTCATAGGTTCCTACACCAAATCCAATGACAAGCTTCTTCTTATCACCTGAATTATCGGATTGACTATTCCCGCATGCTGTCAACACCGCTAGAACCCCGATCATCAACACTAACATTAACTTTTTCATAACTTCATCTCCTATTCAAATACAGATTGTTTTAATTGATCTAATGCTTCATCCGTCACATTTAGTGGAATGGCGCAATTTGGCGAGAGGATAAATGGCTGGTCTTTCATGAATGTCAGTGCTTCTTTAGCCTGCTGCTTGATTTGTGCAATGTCGTTTACAGCGAACAACCCATGATCGACGCCACCTACTTTAGTAGCTTTGAGATTCGCCTCTAAACCAGGGTTCCCCTCGGCTACAGTATCCCAGCTGATCCCATCAATTCGATAATCATTGAATTTCTCTGGCTGGGCATAGGCCCCACAAGTATGAAGAATGTTTTTGCCGTAGCTTGCAGCTTCTAAGACAATAGAGTCATAAGGTCTGGAGAACTCGTCAAACATGGCTTCATCAAATAATCCTGGGTGAGCGGTGCCCGTCACAGCGTAGAACAAACCGTCAGAACCTGCTTGCTGCAGCTCTTGTACATAATCGGCTAAGGTTAATGAAATCGTATGTAATGCATGGTGCGCTGCCGCTCGGTGTTCCTTAAATAAGGATTCCAAAGTTACCGGGTGCTCAATGCCAAACACTGTTTTTGTAACA
The DNA here is from genome assembly GCF_029893135.1 of Paenibacillus sp. PastF-3. Lineage (NCBI taxonomy): Bacteria > Bacillati > Bacillota > Bacilli > Caryophanales > Paenibacillaceae > Paenibacillus > Paenibacillus sp. PastF-3. Next base: position 231,158 of record NZ_JARXWM010000002.1, read on the forward strand.
TAAGCAGAACGGCCAACAATAAATAGCAATACTGTCAATGGAGAGAATACCGTTTGGATTAGTGGGGTATCAGGCAAACCTAAACGTATTTTTCTAACCGCATCTAAATGTTCTACCAAGGAAGCTGTGTGAATTGCCTTTTTGACTTCGAAGTCCCATAGATTAGCCGCTGTTGGAATTGCTGTTGTTTGCTGCCTTGGAAATACAGTCTGATAGTCCGAGAAATCATATTGATTCCCCCAAGCTTCCGCCAAATAAGTTGCTCTAGGATTGATCTTGACCCAGTCCCAATCATATTGTTTTGTAAAAGAAATCGTAGTTTGCGCTAAATCATCTGCCATTTGTTCTTTGTCGATAAAATGCCGCCAACCACTTACAATTGGGCGATCTGCCTTTTCTCCAGATAATATCGCTTTAAATCGTTCTTGCTTGCTCCATTCACTCATCTGCCAAACTCCCTCCTGGAATATGTAATGACTAATAACGGCGAATTTTTCTTGCTAGGGTGTTGCCTAAAGATTGAATGCCTTGTACTAAAATAATGAGAATAACCACTGTGGCTACGACGACAACCGTATCAAAACGTTGGTATCCATATACAATCGCCAAGTCTCCGACCCCGCCGCCCCCTACCGTTCCAGCCATTGCAGTTGCACCGATCAACCCGATCGTCGCTGTGGTCAAAGACAAAATTAATGATCCAACCGCTTCTGGCAACAAAAAGTACCATATCACTTGAAACGGTGTAGCTCCCATTGCCTCAGCGGCTTCAAGTATTCCCGGGTTTACTTCAAGCAAGGAGTTCTCTACTAAACGTCCGATATAAGGTGCGATGTAGATAATTAAGGGTACGATCGCTGCGCTTGTCCCAATCGAAGTATGAACAATCAAACGAGTGAAGGGTACAATTGCCACAAGTAAAATAATAAAAGGCAGAGAGCGTATAATGTTGATGATCGGATTCAGTATGGCGTACAGCGCTTTGTTCTCCAAAACCCCGCCTGGACGAGTGATTACAAGCAATATCCCAAAGGGTATCCCTATCAAAGAACCCACAAACAAGGAGACGCCAACCATCTGAATGGTTTCCATAATCGCCTGCAGAAATTGATCACTTGTTAATGTGGTCGAAAACATTTGATTCTACCTCCTCTACACCGACTCCATGACGTTTTAAGAAAGATAACGCATTGTGAATTTCCGCTGGATCTCCATTACATTGAATAATCACTGTTCCCAATGTCGTTTCCTGAATCTCCGTCGTATTCGCAAATAAAATATTGACCCTCATATCGAAGGAGCGAATCATCTCGAACAGGATTGGCTCAGAGGCGCTTTCTCCAACAAAATTCAGTTTATAGATTACACTTCCAGGCTCTGTTTTGATGGATTTTTGCACGCTTGGTGTAATGCTATTTTGAATAACCGTCTTCACAAAATTTTGTGTCGTCTTATGCTTGGGACTACCGAATACATCTAGGACGCTTCCTTGCTCAATAATCCGTCCTTCTTCCATAACCGCCACTTTGTTGCAAACCTCTTGAATGACAGACATTTCATGTGTAATGATCATCACTGTAATGTTGTACTCCGCATTGATTTTTTTTAATAGCTGTAAGATAGAATGTGTTGTCTGTGGATCTAAGGCAGAAGTCGCTTCATCACATAATAGGATGGAGGGATTCGAGGCAAGCGCTCTGGCAATTCCGACACGCTGCTTCTGTCCACCTGACAATTCACTAGGATAGCTCCCCGCTTTGTCACTTAATCCAACAAACTCTAGCAACTCTTGTACACGCTGGCGGATTTCATTCTTATTCTTTTTTAAGAGAACTAGAGGAATTGCTACATTATCAAATACTTTTTTAGATTCTAATAAATTAAAATGTTGAAAAATCATGCCGATATTCTTCTTAGCCGCTCTTAACTCTTTATCGTTATAGATTCCTAAATCACGCCCAGCAACGAAAACCTGACCTTCTGTAGGTCTTTCCAAATAATTGACTAAACGAATTAATGTACTTTTCCCCGCACCACTATAGCCGATAACTCCAAAGATATCGCCTTTATCGACCTTTAAATCGATCCCTTTAAGAGCATCAATCGTGATCCCTTTCCGAGTGAACGTTTTGGAAACCTGCTTTAGTTCAATCATATATATTCCTCTCAATCATCTTTAGGATTTAGGTCTAGGAGATTAATTAAGCTTTGACTTGTAGCTTCACCAGCGCTTGTTCTGCCAATAAAGCGAAGTACTTCGCAGCGGGTAACATCGCAGCCTCATCCACATCGAACCGAGGGTGATGCAAAGCATAGGCTGGGCCTGACCCTATATTTACAAAAGCACCCGGGATCTGTTGTAAATAAAAAGAGAAATCTTCTCCGCCCATTTGCGGAGGGATATCATGTACTATATATCCGGCATCTGAAGCGACCTCTTTGGTAAAGTCAGCCCATTCGCCATGATTTATCGTTGCTGGTGGTCCTGGATACCAATGCAGCTTAGCCTCTGCCCCAGCAGCTGCAGCAATTCCTTCGATGATGCGGTTCATTTGGATTGGAATCTGGTGACGAATCTCTTCATTGTAAGTTCGCACAGTACCTTCTAATTCCACTTTTTCTGGTAAAACATTCCATGTAAAGCCCCCATTAATTCTGGTGACACTTAACACCACCGGTTCTGTGGTACTGTTTTGGCGGCTTACGATAGTTTGCAGCGAAGTAATGATTTGAGCCGCAGTTACAATGCTATCCACACCTTTTTCCGGAGTAGCCGCATGAGCACCGACACCTTTTATCGTAATTTCAAACCGATCAACACCTGCTGTTAAAGCTCCTGTTCTTGTTCCAAAAGCTCCTGTAGGCAGGTCTGGTGAATTATGTAGACCAAATATAGCGTCTACACCCTTGAGTCCGCCTGATGCTAAGACGCTCTCTGCCCCATGCCCTGTTTCTTCTGCTGGTTGGAACAATACTCTAACCTTGCCAGGCAATTCACTTTCACGTGCCTTTAACAATAGGGCAGCTCCTAGAATCGTAGCCGTGTGAAAATCGTGCCCACAAGCGTGCATTTTTCCAGAAATCTCAGAAGCAAAAGGTAATCCAGTCTGTTCCTCTATCGGAAGTGCATCAATATCACAGCGAATGGCTACAACAGGTCCGTTACCTTGCCCGATCTCCGCAATAAGTCCCGTTTGTAAAGGGAGGTCTAGAATATGAATATTGGCATGTGTCAGCCATTCTCGTAATTTCTCTGTGGTCTTAAACTCTTCATAAGCTAATTCAGGCTCTCTATGCAGGTTTCTTCGAACATCAATTAATTGATTCTCTAAGGCTTGGTCAACCTCATTCAGTATATTCATCAGTAAAGTGCTCCCCTTTCTTTACGCTTCCAGCTTGTCTTCAATGCCTTTAATCCGGTCAAGTGCAGTAGCTAGACTGCTTAAAATATGATCTCGCATTGCTTTTTCAGCGCCTTCTTCATTGTGGTCAGCGATCATTTGCAAGATAAGATCATGTTCTTCATCCGCCTGTGTATTCCAATCTCCATGCATGGAGACGAATCGACAATAGCGAAGGGAATGATCTCTTAATTGATTCAGAACTTTCTCGAATGTTTTTAGTTCACTGATTTCTGATAAATAATCATGGAACTCAAATCCATAGGTTACAAAATTCTGATTGTCGCCAAGTTGGAAGGAGTGCTTCATTTTTGTAATCATCGTCGTTAAATTAACAATATCCTTCTCTGTTGCATGCTTAGCTGCATTTCTTGCGATATAGCCTTCAAGCATGCTGCGAATTTGGAATATTTCTTCAACCTCTTTGAGTGTTACAGAAGCTACCCGCAGTCTTCCATTTGGCTGTCGAATGAGAAAATCCTCGTTCTCCAATCTCTGTATGGCCTCTCTTAGTGGAGTACGACTAACGCCTAGTAACGCCGCCAAATTTTCTTCATTCACAGGTTGATTCGGCTCTAATTCACTATCAATAATTTTTTGCTTTAATGCATCATAGGTATTATCCTTTGACAACCTCCGTGATCGTATCGCCATATCTATGTAACTCCTCATCGATAATCTGTCGGGCAAAAACCTCAACAATATATTTGTATAATTGTATACAATTATTAGTTTTGACCTAGTTCATAAATACAATCTCTTCCATAAGATTCAAGCTTTTTTATACTATATTCCAATTATTCCACCTAGTCAAGTAGGAATTAAAATCAGCATTACTTCTTTTTTCCAACACAAAAAATCCCACAATTACTGTGGGGAGGCTGCTGAGGAAAAGGCGAATTTCCATTCAACAATGAATGAGAATTCGCCTTCTTTGCTTCAATTTTACTTTTCCCAATGCCATTTCCCACTAAAATTAACCATGATTGATTAGATGGGCAATTTCCTTCACTCTCTCAATAGAAATTCCTTCTCGTTGTTCAACTGCAAGTGGATGATCCGTTTGTTCTAATTCGATTAATGGAACAGCACCAACTTCCTGTGTATGTACCCTTGTCTTTAAAGACAATGTTGTTAATGGATATATTGAAAGCTCGGTCGATAACCAACCAAAATAAGGCTCTTCCTCTTCTCTTCCTTCAACAAGTAATAATTCATTAGATTTCAAGAAGTTCTCTGCGCTCAGGGATGCCCAAACACTCCAAATAAACTTCTCATGACTATCAATGATCGGTATTTCGATATGTCCTCTAATAAAGAAATGTTGTTCATCAATGACACAAAAATCATCTGTTAGTTCTGTTCTTTTCTCTTCTGGCACCGTGTAAAAATATTGTGGTGCTTCAATTCCATAACATAGTGGGAGTTCATTCAATTCGTTGTTGCAGTGAGGACATTTCATGTTTCTGCTCCTTAGTCTAATCTGTTCCTAGCTATTGTCGCTTTATTATACTATTAAATTAACACTACAAGCTCAAAAAAATCAGGCCGCATGACAAGCGCCCTGATCTAACAAAACGCCTTTTTCAATCTTACCGCTTCCCAGTAATTGAAGCTAACACTTCGTCCATGACTTCTCCCTCAGCAATCGGTCCAGAAGACATCCACGTTCTGGCCGATACATTAAACACCTGATTGTTCTTAGCCGCCGGCATCGATTGCCATACCTGAAGGTTCTCCAGACCTGTGGATGCTTCTTTTTCTTTGGATAAAGCTTTCTCCGTATCGATTGACCCTCCATAGATGGCAAAGACGTAATCCGCTTTGATCGATGGTAATTTCTCCAGTGAGGTATTTATGCCCCAATCGTCCGGCGATTCCTTCTGGAATTCAGCAATGCTGTCATCCGGTTTCAAGCCCAGCTTATCGTAAATCAAAGGTGCAAAGCTTGGGAAAAACACCTGTAAATCCTTTTCAGACGGACGCGTAAATACAACCGTTTTATCGGGACCTACCGCTGAGACAATCGCTTCCTTGGTTGTATTCAGTTTGCCGTTGTAATCATCAACAACCTTTTGCGCTTTATCCTGTAGGCCCAATACTTTACCCAGCTCGGTGATCGTCGAGACCCAATTATCTGGGGTATAAGCAATCGTCGGAGCGATTTTATTCAACTCCGCATATCCGTTCTCATCCGTGAAGTATTTTTGGAGTATAATCAAATCCGGCTGAGCTGCTAGAATTGCTTCCAGATTTGGATTGGTATCCGCACTGCCGGATAACATAATGTTCTTCTTTTTCAATTGGTCTTCGAGGTAATATCCATCGAATCCATAAGCGTAAACAAGTGGTGCTTCAAGCGACAGCAGAACATCTTCCAGCCCGATTACAACAATGCGCTTCGGATGCAAGGGTACCTTTGTCTCCCCATAGGCATCTATGACCGTTTGCGTCTCGTTTTCTTCTGCTGGCACAGCCGCCGACGAATTAACTGCAGATCCTGGACTAGTCGAAGGCGCAGCAGTTGGTGCTGCATTCGCCCCTCCATTTGAACCGTTGCTATTTCCACAAGCACTAACGATCAGCAAAAGCAGCAGCAGGGCCATTCCCCCTGTAATTTTTTTAAAGCTTCTTGAACCCCTTTTTAAATTCCAGCCAATAAATTCGGCTTTTTGTAGTTGAAACATGACTTCCTCCTTGAGTTACCGATATTGAGAATCATTATCATAGATTATTATAATAATAATCCCTCAATTAGAGAATAGGAGATGATGCCATCTTTTGTGTCTTAGAGGACACGAAATAACAAATTTAATTCCTGAAGTAATTGTTCATGTCGATTGGCTGTGTATTCCAAAATCGGCTCTTGAAGCCATTTGTGCCCAGAGGTAAGATACACATTACCGTTCTGAACAGCCTTCAGTTTAATCCATGGCTCCGTTCGTTGCAGCCGCTCCCATTCTGTTTGGGACTGGTGGTCTTTCGTAACGCTAATCAAGATGATATCTGCATCAAATGTCATCAGACGCTCAGCCTCCACATATTCTGTGAATTCAATATGCTCAACGCCTTGCGCGTATTGAAATTGCAGATCATCATACAGCACCGTACCGGCTCGTCTCCCCCAGAGCTGAATTCCGCGGTGCGAAATATTGAAGATTAACATCTTGCCTTTCCGGAAACAGCCGGAGACATTTCTGCGAACGGCTTCCACCTGCTCATCATAACGGGAAAGCCAGCTTTCCCCCTCCTTCTCCCGGTCAAGGAAACCAGCAACGCTTTGCAAATGACTTCGCCAATCTTCTCGGTGCCACCCTAAGAACAACGAAGGGGCAATCTTCCGCAACCTCTCCTTCTCTTCTTCCGGAATCATTTCATCCAACGCGATAATCTTATCCGGGCGAGCCTGCTGAAGCGCCAGCCGATTGAAGTCGTAGTCGTGGCTCAGTGGTACTTTTATATCGTAGCGGTATTTCCGCCTGTAATCATCTGTCCAATTCTGATCTATTGGAGCGGCGTATGGTATCATCCGCAGCGTTAGTAAATGCCCAATATTGGGCCAACTGTAAGCAGCGATCTTAGTTTTGCGGTTCTTAATATAGATTCGCGGAGGAATGCCGACCTGTTTCTTGAACTGGCTGCTGAAATACATCGGGTCCTTATAGCCGACCGCCTCAGCCACAGTGGCTAACGGGCAACCCGCTTCCAGCAATCTTTTAGCCTCGTTTGTACGAAGCTCTGTCAAGTAGTCTATCGCGCTTTGACCAAACCTTTCCTTAAACATCCTCATAAAATAATATCGGCTCATCCCGACCATCTCGGCCAAGCTTTCGATAGTAACTGTATCGCGGTAATGTTGATCCATATGTAATCTTGTTCTCTCTAGTGCGCCTTCATTAGAACTGCGCCTTTTAAGCAGTAGGTGCAAAAGCTCTTGGAAACCAGACTGGCTGGCTAACCGATCTGCTGGATCACCTGTATTCCAGTGAATAACAATCTTCTCACACAGCGTCTCCACAACAGTGTCAGCCACAGCTTTCAAGCTTCTTCGATTGGCTATCCATCGCTCGGTCAGCGTACAATCTGCATCAGTGCCGAAGAGGTCAAATTGAATATTGTATAACAGCCGGTCGCCAAACGAATCGAACGACACCTCAACACGCTGACCGGGAAGAATGAAATAGACCGTCTGAAAATCAAATGGATACAGATGGCCGTCAATGACAATATGACCTGACGGACCGGCAGTGGCAATGAGCGCATGGGCAGGAGCCGTCGTATACAACAGACGATTGTAGCTGCTGCCTTCTGTATCCCGGAAGCAGTCCCGGATACGGAACCATACACGTCCTAGCGGATTATCTTCTTCCAGCCTGCCAATGTTGTCTGAAAATTGGTCCATTTTGCATCTCCCTGGCTTTTGGCTTCTATATGAAAAAGCATTATAGTATAGTGAAAATTTTAATAGATAATGATTATCATTGTCAAACATAAGCGGCTTATCCATTATACAAAACCTTGCATATTCATAATCTACCAGAGTTCTTTAAACTTCTATGCGTTCATAGTCTTCGAAAAAAAGAGATTGCCTAAGCTCACCCATATGAGATATAGTGTTTTGATTATTGCATAATGTAAGGATGGTAACGATGGTAAAGAAACTAACTCATGATTTATTTTACTTAGTGCTTGGAGCATTCCTGTTTGCCTTAGCAGTCAACGTATTTGTAATTCCTAATGAACTTGGTGAGGGTGGAGTTACAGGGGTTTCCATTATTTTTTATTATTTATTTCAATGGTCTCCCAGTCTAGTCAACTTAATAGTGAATGCTTTATTGCTGATTTTTGGATATCGATTCCTGGATAAGAAGATGATTATTTATACAATTATTGCCGTATTGCTTAATTCCGTATTTTTACACCTTACCCACAATTGGAATATTCAATCTGATGAAATGATTGTAAATGCCATATTCGGAGGCATACTTGTCGGAACAGGCATTGGGCTGATCATCCGGGTTGGCGGCAGTACCGCAGGTACAACCATTCTCGCCAAGATAGCCAATAAATATCTCCATTGGAATATCAGCTACGCGCTCCTATTTTTTGATTTGATTGTTGTATTCTCTTCGTTCTTCATTATCGGGACTGAGAAGCTTATGTTAACCATCATTATGCTCTATGTCGGTACTAAAGTGATGGACTTTATTATTGAAGGACTGAACCCTAAAAAAGCAGTCACTATTATTTCCATGCAGCAGGACAAAATCGCCGAACAGGTCAACTTGATCATGGACAGAGGTGTGACCGTTCTGCAAGGAAAAGGTTACTACAGCCAAAAGCCCAAAGAAGTGCTCTACATTGTCATTAGCAAACAGGAAGTGTCCACCCTTAAGAAAATCGTTGAAAATGCGGATAAGGACGCCTTCCTCACCATTCATGATGTTAGAGATGTGTTTGGAGAAGGTTTTGTAGAGTTATCAAAGTAAGCATAGCGGATAGTTATTACGACATTTAGGAATTGTCAATTCAAAAAAACTGCTGGCAGTTCCCCATTGAGAAGCGCCTTGGAAAGCACCTCTGACTTGTTCTTTATGTAGTGATAAACATAATAATAATTGGCTTTGCGGGAAAGCAATGATTTAGCTTTAACCAAAAATCCCGGGGCAGAGATAAAAGACTGGTTGAACAGGTTAGCAGATTTGAAGCTGGCAAGCTTAAGCGCATCGGTATTTATCACCCCGTCGCTACCCTCCCGACGATCTAAACCCGCAAGTAACATCATAGGCTCTACCGATACCTTATTTACCTCTATCGCAATCATTGCATTTTTCAAATGCCAAGACTTATTACGATCATTACCGGGAATCAAAAAAAGCCCTGCGACCGAAAGGACCGTAGAGCTTTTTTACCGTTCACTAGCTAGACTGACAGTGTTAATTTAGAAAGAAAGAATCCCCGAAGTATGAAGCAACACCAAGAACACCAGAATCGGCGCAACATACCGGAGCATAAACAACCAAACGCGGAACCAACCTGCTTTAAGTCCAGCCGCTTCTGCTGCCCCTTTCCAGAAATAACCGGCAAAGATGGTAACAAGCAGACCGCCTAGTGGCAACATAATGTTAGAAGTGACAAAATCCACCCAATCAAACAAAGCTTTGCCGCCAAACGATAACTCAGGAACCATTCCCAGTGACATCGCCGAAGGAATACTGAGGAGGAAACATACTAATGACAAAATCCAAACTGAACGTTTTCGGCTCCAATTCCAGCGCTCCATCGCGAAAGATACAGGCACCTCAAGCAGAGATACGGCAGATGTTAAAGCGGCAATCGCCAGCAAGATAAAGAACAAACCACCAAAGAATGCACCAAAAGGCATTGCTGAGAAAGCTGCTGGCAAAGCAATGAAAATTAGCGAAGGACCTTGATCAGGAGCAATGCCGAATGAGAATGTCGTCGGAAAAATAATTAACCCTGCGATAAACGCATATAACAAATCTCCCGCTCCGACTGCGAGTGCAGCAGTTCCTAGCGACTGTTTTTTATCCACATAAGAGCCGTAAGTCAAGAGAATCCCCATCCCAAGCGAAAGTGAAAAGAAGGCATGTCCCAATGCGACTAGCGCAGATTCTGCATTCAGTACCGAAAAGTCTGGTTTTAGGAAAAAGGCTACTCCTTCATTTGCACCTGGTAAGGTTACTGCGCGAATCATTAATACAATTAGGAGAACGACCAGACCAGGAATCAATACCTTATTAAATTTCTCAATCCCGCCTGATACTCCAAGAATAACAACACCCGCCGTTATAAGGATTGCTATCCCCTGCCAAACCATTGGCATAGGTCCAGATATAAAGGAGTTGAATTCACCTGCATAATTACTGGAACTGAACAATTGTCCATTGAAGGCAATCATTGCGTAGTTCAACGTCCATCCTGCAACAATGATATAAAAGGAAAGAATTAAAAATGGTGCAAGGACTTGCAGAAAGCCGACTGCCATCCAGTTCTTCCCGCCTCCGGCTCGTACAAATGCAGTAGCCGCGCTTCCACGTCCGCTACGACCGATCGCCAACTCTGCCAACAATACAGGTAAACCGATCAACACCAAACATACAATGAAGAGTAGGAAGAAAGCCGCTCCCCCATTTTCACCAGTAATATACGGAAATTTCCACATGTTCCCCAGTCCTACTGAGCTCCCGATGGCTGCGAAAATAAAGCCGGCGGAAGAGAAACGCTCCTTCTTCTCTGAGAGAAGATTTTTTTCACCTTTAAATTGATTCATTCTTATGCCCCGTTTTCTTTTTTTTCTTTTTTAGACCTCATTATAGCCTATGTTAGCATGATCGTCATATGAAAATTTTCTGAATGTTTTTAGTATTTTCAATAATTATCCAATTCAGTCATGAAATTCATCGCAATAAAAAAAGAGCTACATGTTCTAGTCATGGACTAGAACATGTAGCTCCTTCTTCAAATTCTTTTTCTACAAAGCGATTATTCTTTTACAGCACCAACCACAATCCCAGTTACAAAGAAACGTTGCAGGAAAGGATAAACCAATAGAATTGGCAAAGCACTTATGAAAATCTGCGAGGCCCGGATGGTTCGTTGTGATAAATTAGCAACGGCTGCCGGATCAAGCTTAGACATATCTGCCTGAACGATAATCGTCTGCATAAACGTTGCTAACGGAAGCTTGTCTGCATCTCTGATATAAATAATACCGTCAAAGTATGCGTTCCAGTGTCCTACCATAAGGAATAGAGAGACGGTTGCAATAACAGGTAAGGAGACCGGTAAATATATTTTCACAAAGGTCTGAAAGTGTCCTGCCCCATCAATAAAAGCTGCTTCCTCAAGATCTTTAGGTACGGTACGGAAGAAATTCAGAAGCAAAATGATGTTAAATACAGCAACTAATCCAGGAAGAATAAGTGCCATCAATGAATTCATAAGACCAAGCTTCAGAATTAGAATGTAACCCGGTATCAGACCACCGCTGAACAGCATGGTGACAACAAAATACCAAAGATAAACGTTTCTTGCCCGAAAGACTCTTGTTTCCTTAGACAGCGCATAAGCTGCAACCGTATTTACCACCAGCGCAAGTCCTGTTCCGAGTACTGTCCGTTCCACAGACACCCACAAGGAGTTAAGGAAATTGACATTATTAAACGTCTTTGCATAGGCTTCAAAGGTAAAGCCAATCGGCCAGAATGTGACTAATCCAGCATTAGCAGGTGCGGATGCACTAAGAGATACCATGAGTAAGTGGTACAAAGGTAGCAGGCAGAGCACGGAAAGGATAGTCAAGCATACATTATTGATAATACTGAATATTCGATATGGAATTGTTTTATGGTACATCAGTTGTCATCCTTTCTAGAAAATTCTGTACCCTGCAAATCTATAAGCAAGTCGGTAAGAGACTACGATTAAGACTAAGCTAATTAACGATTTGAATAGATTAACTGCGGTTGCGAAACTGAACTGTCCGCTTAGTAGACCTTCTCTATACACGAAAGTATCAATGATATCTCCCTGCTGATAGATCAATGGACTGTACAAGTTAAAGATCTGGTCAAAGTTTGCGTTGAGCACATTACCCAGTGCCAAGGTGGCGATTACGATAGCGATTGGGATTAACGCAGGAATTGTGATATACATCGTTTGTTTCCAACGCCCCGCCCCATCCACTTCAGCAGCTTCATAAAGTGATGGATTGATACCTGAAAGTGCCGCTAAAAAGATAATCGTATTGAAACCAAACTCTTTCCAAACATCACTAGCAATGATAGTGAACCTGAACCAGTTGCCGTCTCCTAGGAAGAAAATCGGCTTGATGCCGAATACAGATGTGAGGAATTGATTGACAATACCTGTCTGAGCAAGGATATCAATAAGAATCCCTGAAAGTGTAACCCAAGACAGAAAGTGCGGAAGATAAACGAGTGTTTGAATCGTTCTTTTAAGGCCCATTCTTCTTACCTCATTAAGCAATAAGGCGAAGATAAACGGAATAATCAAGTTCAAAACAATTTTGGAGCAAGCAAAAAATAACGTATTCCACGTAATGGACAGGAAATAATCATTCTCCCACATGTACCTGAAATGCTTAAGTCCGACCCACTCGGAATCAAAAAAACCTAGTGCAGGTTTATAGTCTTGAAATGCCATAAGAATTCCGGACATCGGAATATAAGAAAAAATAAAAACCATGATTGCCGCTGGCAACACCATAAAATGGAGAATCCATGGTTGATTAAAGCGTTTTTTTCTTTTTTTACTCGGCTGACTTTCTAGGCTCGCCTGTGGTATCGAGTTAACCTCCATATTAGCCTCCATAGCTCTCTCCTGTTCCCAAAAAAAATATTTTGTGTGTGATGGGGATCTCTGCTATAAATAGTATCAGGCGTTTCTCAGGTTTGACTATATAACATTGTTAGGCTTGATAGGGTTTTATTAGGACAACATCTGGAGGGGCATTTATGAATTTATGGAAGCGCTTTACAATACTTAGAGGAAACTTACAATCTCGATTTAGTCTGTTTGCCAAAATAAACAGCTTGATCATACTTCTTTTCATTCCCATCATTATCATGTATACCTTTTCAAATAATGTCACCTTCGAGGTAGTAGGCAAAGAATTGCAGACGTCCAATACGAAACAACTCACTTTTTTATCCAATCAGATCGATTCGCGAATTAATCAGATGATGGACTTCACCCTTATTCTTTCAAGAGATCCCAACGTCAGGGCATTCAATGGACTAAATGTATGGGAAGATCGATATGATCAGATGCAGACCAGATATATTCTTCAGGAAAAGATGGTGCTTCAAGCTGGGGTTACAGATATTTGGCCGACCAGATACGCCGTTCATTCACAGCAGAATAAAGATGTCATCGCCAATTACGACAGAACCATCGGGTATGATGAGGATTATTTAAAAGCAAATATGAGCGGAAGATGGACGTATGGTGATCATGGTGTGGAATCTCAAGGCGATCTAAAATCCTTTTACTGGTTCTTAACGGATTCTTTAGCACAACCGGGGACGTTAACAGGAAGTAGCCTAGTGATTGAAGCCAGCTTCAGTTATACGAACATTCAGAACATGCTTGATTCGTACAAAGCAGGTGGGCAGGGCGATCCGTTCTTTTATCACAAAGGGGAAAAACCGATCCTCAACCGCAGCGCGGACAAGCAGCTATCCGACGAACTAGTTAATTACCTGGATAATCACTCTCCGGAGAATACAACTCAGGATGTAGTGAAGCTAAATGGGAAGAACTATTTGGTCAGTTCTGTGAAATCAGCCTCTTTGGATTGGCATTTAGTAGATGTTGTCCCCCTTTATCAAATTCTCAAACCAATTTCTCTTAGTCGGGATTTATTCTATATCACAATGATCCTGCTGTTTGTTGTGGGAGTATCCTCCTCCATTCTGCTATATAGAAACGTTCAATATCCGATTAAAAAACTAGTCAGTGGTTTACAACGCGTACAACAAGGAGATTACTCCGTACGGCTTCATAGCAATGAGCAAAATGAGTTTTCGTTTCTGTTCCGTCGTTTTAACGATATGTCCCATCAAATTCAAGACCTGATAGAAAATGTATTTAATGAAAAGATCCGTGCTCGAGAAGCTACCCTGAAGCAGCTTCAAGCGCAAATTAATCCACATTTTCTCTATAACTGTCTTGGTTATATTATCAATATGGCCCAGATGAAAGATGAGGACGCTGTCGTCTCCATGGCTTATAATCTAAGTGCTTACTATCGTTATACCACCCGGATGGAACGGGAGACAGCTTCTTTGGAGGAAGAAATCAAGCTCTTAGTCAACTATTTAGATATACAGAAACTGCGTAATGGCAGAATTGATTATCATATTGATATTCCTGAGGATATGCTTAGCCAATCTGTACCTCGCCTAATGCTTCAACCTATGGTGGAGAATTCTGTGATTCATGGCGTAGCGAAGTCCTATTCCTCAGGCGAAATTAAGATTAGTGGTGAGAAGTCCAACGGCTTCTGTAGAATTTATATCGATGACGATGGTCCCGGCTTGAATCCGGATCAGCTAGAAGCATTAAACCGTAAAATGCAGGAGCCTTTGCAGGAGGAAATGGGTTGTGGTCTTTGGAATACAAATCAGCGGATCATTCACCTGTTCGGCAATCATTCAAGTCTTACCTTCAAGCCATCCCCTCTCGGTGGATTCCGAACAGAAATTATCTGGGAAATCCCAACTGAGGATGATAGTTATAAATTAAAGGAACATCAAGGAGACTAACAACATGCAGATGATCATAGTAGACGACGAAGCACACTGGGTAGATAATCTTTCCATGACTAAACCCTGGCATACGCTGGGAATTGAACATGTGCATAAAGCTTATTCCGCACGTGAGGCGCTACAAATTATCGATACGCATCCCATTGATATAGTAATCTCAGATATTCAAATGCCAGAAATGACGGGAATTGAATTGATAGAGCGGATAAGAAAACATAACAAAAAAATTAAATGTATTATATTATCCGGCCATTCAGAATTCGATTATGCCAAAAAAGCACTTCAGAACAAGACCGTGGATTACTTGCTTAAACCGCCCACTGATGATGAATTGCTCGGAGCCGTCAAAAATGCGATCAATCAATTGAATGCTGAATGGGAGCTTATAAGTTCTCTTAAACGAACCCAGTTTACCCTCCGGGAGAACCTTCCTGTTTTACGGGGGCGATTGCTACTGGATGCCTTACAAGGTCATCGTTTTCAAGCCGGTGAATGGGAACGGAAGCTCGTGAGTTACGATCTGCCCTTCCAATCCGGAGAATCCGCATTGATGCTGGTACGAATGGAAGAAGAATTCAGAGAATTTGATAATACCGATCAAACCTTAATTGAATATGCGATTATTAATATGGCTGAAGAGATTATGGGAGAATTTATGGAAGTCTGGGGCGTTAAAGAGGAACATGGATATCTCGTGTTTCTGCTCCAGCTTAAAGAACAAGGAACTGACCTTGGAAAAGAATCCATATTAGAGAAGCTTTCTCTACAACTTCAATATAAGGTTAAGCAATTTCTGAAAGGCTCACTATCCATTGTAATCACGGAGTGGTTCAAGTTTCCTGAGCAGCTATCGAATCGTTTCCATCAGGCCTCCTCTTCTTTCCGCCAAATTGTCGGAGATGAGCGAGAATTCATTATGCGGGTTAGTGACTTAGAGCTTCCCTCAGCACACGGGCCTTTAGACGCTCTTTATACCCCTCCCTCTTTGATTCATCTATTGGAGAGTGGACATTGGGATGCGGCCGAAGAGAAATTACTTGCCGTCTGTGCCGAGCTGGATGAGAAATGGTCTGAATCCTGGGAGCATTGCATGGAGGCTGGTTTTTTAATTACAGCTTCTTTCACGAATCTTGCACATCGCAATGGTCATACACTGGCAAACTTAATGGGGACCGACATAGAAGCGTTGCAGAGCGGGGATGCTTTTACCAGTATTAGTAAACTGAGAAAATGGTCGCTAAGTATTCTAGCTAATCTAAAAGAAGGCACATCCAACGAAATCAAAGATATCCGTTCCGAGTATGTGAAGAAAATTCAAGATTATACGGATAAGAACTTGCATGATGATGTATCATTACGTGTTCTGGCTGACCATGTAAATCTCCATCCGACCCATTTATCAAAAATTTATAAGATAGAAACAGGTGAAGGCATTAGCGATTATATCTCGCGCTTGCGGATGGATCGTGCCTGTCATAAACTGAAGACCACCAATAAAAAAGTCTATGAAATCAGCATGGAGATTGGATATATGGACCCTGCTTATTTTATCAAAGTATTCAAACGGCAGTTTGGGGTAACGCCGCAGGAATATAGAGATACTAACAAATAACATGATAGAGTCCTATCGAAACTAAAAATCTCATATAGATGACATCCCCGACAAGTTGTTAAAGTTACACTTGTAAAGATCATACACAGTAGGGGGAATTGAAGAATGATCAAGTTCAAGAAAATGTGGTCGCTTCTCACGGTCACAGCACTTATCACTCTCACAGCATGTGGCAGTAGCGGCACATCTAATGAGAACGCCAAAAATGGTAACGCTACCAATAATACCCAATCCGAAGCAGATGCTGCTTTCGCAAAAGGCAAATACGATCCACCGATCGAGTTCAGTGCCGTATTGATGCCTAAGAAGTATGTTCAAGGTGATACCAAAGAAAACAACGTTCACGATCGCTGGATGCTTGAAACATTGGGTATGAAGCATAAAGATACTTGGTATCCTGCAAATGACGATCAATACAGACAAAAGCTTCAACTTGCCATTGCTTCCGGCGAAAAGCTTCCTGATTTCGTTTTTGCACCAACTAACGCAGTATTGACCAATCAGCTTATTGATTCCGGTCAGTTCATCGCTATCGATGAGTTGTTTGATAAGTATGCAAACAAAATTCTGAAAGATCACGTTGCAGCACATCCAGAACTTTGGTACCCATTCACTAAAGACGGTAAGAAATATAATCTGCCGATCCTTGAATATACCGACAATGATGATACGCTCTTGTGGTTACGTGAAGATTGGATGGAAAAGCTGAAGCTGGAAGCGCCTAAGACCATCGCCGATCTTGAGAACATCATGGACAAATTTAAGAACGAAAACCCTGATGGCTTAGCGCCTAAAGATGTGTACCCGCTTGCAATTTCTTTGAAAAACAACACAAATACCTGGATGGGCCAACTAGACTGGTTATTCGGGGCATACGGTACAATTGAGGAACAATGGAACAAAGATAAAGATGGCAATCTTGAATATGGTTCCATTAACCCAGGTGCTAAGCAAGCACTCGCAAAGCTTAGCGAATGGATGGATAAAGGATATATTCACACGGACTCCGCCCTTTGGGATGAAGGTAAATCCGCTGAGAGCTTCACGAAAGGTGCAGCTGGTATTCTGCCAGGCGCCAACTGGGTTCCAGACTGGCCTGCTCCCGATCTTATGAAGAATGTACCTGGAGCGAAGATTAAAGGTTATCCGGTTCCAGCAGGACCCGATGGTTTGATTGGAACCAAATGGCAGAATTCCGGTGTAAATGCTAGTATCATGATTAACAAAGATGCTAAGCATCCAGAAGCAATTTTCTTGTACTATAACTACTTGCTTGATAATTTAGCTAACCCTGCTGCAGGCAGTCAATATGAATATGGCTTTGCTAAAGGTTATGACTGGGATATGATTGATGGACAACCAACAAGTGATAAAGACAAGATTAAAGACTTCTCCAATGAGTTCCCATTCTTAACAGGTCCGGCCCGTATTCCTGATCTGTTTATGAAGACTTTGGTTAAACTTGCTGACGGCGAGACACCTGTAACACCTTATGAGAAACAAATGGCAGAGTTCCGTAAACCAGAAAACTGGGCGGCAGGAAAAGTGGTTATGTCACAACTAGACGTTCGTAAACAAAACTACTTTACTGGTGCTGCTACACCAACGATGGTTTCCAAATGGAACCTGCTTCGTCAGTCTGAAATGGAAACTTTCAACAAAATTATTTATGGCAAACTGCCAGTAGACTCCTTTGACCAATTCGTTGCCAATTGGAAATCCAATGGCGGTGACCAAATCACCAAAGAAGTTAACGAATGGTTCAAGTCTGTATCCGCGCCAGTAACCACAAAATAAACTTTAACAACCATAGGAACAAGCCGGAGCGTGCATTCGCTCCGGCTTGTTTTTGTATAAACCGTATTAACTTTCAATCTCTAATCTACAGTTCTATTTCTTCAGTGTAATCTTATAATCCTTTTCCAAATATTTATGAATTCGCTCAAAATCAGCAGGCGTTAGATCCGCTAAACGCTTACTCTCCTTGCCAAGGATAATCCCGATGGTCTGTGCCGCCAGAGCGGTCGTTGGCATGATGCGGGCGCTGCCGTAAGCCTTAATATTAGCTCCTACATTTTTCCCCACTACTAGCACATTGTCATAAGATTTCAATTCAAAAGAGCGTAAAGGTAAACCATAACGGTCCGGTTTACCAAAGCCAATTCCGGTAGGAATCGTTTTAGTTCCTTGAAGATCGATGGAATAACCGCCAATGCTGACATTATCCCAGAACATCGTCCCATTCATTAGATCAGAATACTCAAGCACATAATTAGTCTCATGACGGTTGTAATCGCGAATATAAAGATACTCAGGAAATCCATTAAGCTCTGCTTTGGAGAATCCAGGTATATTACTGCGTAAAAAAGCTAATATACTAGGGGCTGCGGCTCTAGCCTTTGTAATCGCAGATTGAACAGACTTCGGATCAGCAGGATTCACGTTATAAATAAGAAGGCCGTTTATAATAACCTGTCCATTCTTCTGGTTCGTTGCATTCAGTCCACGAAGCTTAAGATCACTGTTATCCGCTTTGAACTTATTGGTAATATTGCTGAACCCTGTGGCGAAATTCCAATCGACGTAGGTGTTAGGGCCATATTTGTTACGAACATTCGTTAATGGATAATCTTCCAGAATGGCTTGATGCAGTCGGTTCCAGTCTACATTTTTGAAATTCAACATATAAGTGGCCGCCATATAATCCGCTTGTTTCCCCTTATAAATACTTTCCATACCTGGAATTCGTTTAACCTGCAAGTGACTGCTTAGCGCATTAAAATCTGTATTTTCAACCCAGTATTTAGACTGTATAGTAGTTTGAGTGCCATCCTTAGAATGATATGTAAGAGTCTTTAGTGCCTTATCTTTACTTGATGGAACAGTAGCAACGGCATCAATGACAATTCCACTTTTTAAAGGAATCCCTTTAATTACTTTGTTGAAATATTTCTCGAAATCTTCCTTTTTACGTATAGATCCAGCCTTATAAGCTGTGAACAGATCTTTCATTTCCCCTTGCACGAGACTCCGCTTCTTATTGTCGTTCACATCATCCAGGAAAAACATCTGCCCTTGAATCAATTCACCGCCTGGCTTACTTCGAGGATCTAAGATCATCACTTTTAAGCCCAAGTTCTTGGCCTCTCTGGCCAGTAAAACACCTTGAATCTCACTGCCAATGACAACAACATCATAACCTGCTGCTGTAGTTGGAATGCTTGTCTGAGCTGCCGCTACTTGTGGAGCTAAGCTTCCATAAGCCATAATAAATGCCGTAATCAGAAGACCAAATACGAAATAACCTTTTTTTCTCTCTTTTAACATCTTATAATAATTCTCCCTGTTATTTATTGAAAGCATCCTATTATTTATCGGCTTCTCGATTTGTTTTATTAAATTGACTCTGTACTTTAATTAAATACGGATAGCTGTCTCCTTATTTATTCAATCATGGTTTTTATCATGCAAAAAGCCGCGATTACGCGGCCACATACAAATATGTTCACTGTACTATTGCAAATCTAGCAACTCATCCTTCGACGAAAATTACCAAAATCATTTAGAAGCGGCTTTCAGCCTTCGATTCCGACAAACTCAAATAGTCGAATTTCACTGAACAGCCTTCACCTTGGGGAGATTGTGCGACAACACCAGCTACGCATTCAGCACCTTCATTCATTCCAAAATATCGGATCAGTGACCAGTTCGCTCCGTCCTCTGAATAGGAGAAAGTAACACAATGATTTTGCTTGGTGATACGCAAATATGGATTATCTACACCAACTTGTACGGAGTTACAATCATCTGACATTCCTTCTCTGGTTACCACAGACACGATTATGGGATACTGTCCGTCAAACTCAAAGCAAATCTTGGCCCAGTTATAATGGTCCATCATAAACATGAGGCATCCTGAATCATATTTATGCCGCATATTGACACTAATTCTGGTCGTCATTTCAAAGGAAGTACCCACAGGGGTAGATAAAAATGGCGCTGAGCTTGCGAAATGTTTACCTGCCGGGTCTTGGAAAAAGTCTGATTTGGGAGGTGCTATTAATGTCAGTTCATCTAAATCTGTAAATTTCCAGGTTTCGGGACGATTCATCCAGATCAGTTGTTCTCTTGTTTCGTTTACAAATAAGTTATTAGTCATTCTAATTCTCCTATCATGAATGATTTTCGATTACAAATTTTCCTTTCTCTGTAATAATGGCAGGTAGCTTTTATTTTTACAATCAATGATGCAACAATATTGAAATAATCACATAATTTCCTAAACAAACCACCAAAAAGGGATAACTCCAAGGAGTTACCCCTTGATCACAATCAATCTTTATCAGGAATGATAAATGACACCGTCGTTCCCAAACCAGGGACACTTTGAATTTGCAAGCCACGTCCATATAGTTGTGTCAATCTTCTATCCGTATTAAGGAGTCCAATACCTTGATTCTTATAGCCTTTTGGATCTAACAGCCTGCTGACTTGAGCTTCGTCCATTCCCAACCCTGTGTCTACAATGTTAAAATGGACAGCATCCGCACGTGTCTCAATGTGAATACGCAGTGTTCCACCTTTAGCCCGACTTAAAACGCCATGTCGAACAGCATTCTCAACCAGAGGTTGAATCGTAAGCGGAGGCATCAACATTTCAAGATTCGCATCTACTTCCCATTTCACATGGAGTCTCTCCTCAAAACGCTGCTGCTGGATATATATATAATTCTCCACCAGTTCAAGCTCCTGTGACAGCGTAACGAGCTTCCCTGCATTTAAGAAGTCAAAACTTATGCGCAGATAAGTTGTGAACGCATCTGATAGCTCTCTCATTTTGGCAGTATCAAAGTCACTTAAGGACATGATCGAATTCAGTGTATTGAAGAGAAAGTGTGGATGGATCTGCGCTTGTAAATAAGCACCCTCCATCCTCAACCGGTCATTGACCGCCCGCTTCATAGATGAAAGAGATAAGGCACGATACTTCAACTCCATTGCATCTACCGGCTTGGTAACATAGTCGTTTGCTCCAGCCAAGAAGCCTGCATAGACATCTTCCCGTTCACTGCGTGCAGTCAGTAGAATAATTGGCAATTCATACATTGTAAACCGCTCGCGGACTAATCTTGTCATTTCATAACCAGACATACCCGGCATCATCACATCAGCGATGATCAGATCGAATCGTTCATTGTTTAACTTATCCAGCGCTTCACGTGCAGAAGTCGTAGTAACTATCTGATAGGTTCCATCTGACAAAATATTTTGCAAAACTTTTAAATTGACCGAATCATCGTCAACCGCCAGAACACGAATAATATCAGCGTCTGTATCAAGCTTCGAGAGTGGCTCTACTTCCTTCGTGGAATAGGTGGCGGCCACCATAGTAGAAGCTTCAGCAGTGATCCATTCACTGAAAGGTGACAGTGAGTCCGCATCTTTTTCTATATGGACATCAGAAATGGAAGACTGTACACTCTCATTAACTACAGGTAATTTGAAGCTGAACTTACTTCCCTTGCCCGGCTGCGATTGCAATAATAATTCACTACCGTGCAGCTCAACCAACTCTTTACAAATACTAAGACCCAGACCGATACCACCTTCACCGTAAGCTCCTTGTTCATAACGCATAAATACACGCTTTCTCAATGCCTCATCCATACCAATTCCTGTATCCGTGACATGGATCCATACCTGCCCATCCACTAGTTCTGCTGACAGTACAACACTTCCCTGTTCGGTGAACTTAAGCGCATTATGAACTAGATTAATCAGAATCTGTACCAATCGCTCCTCATCAGCATATACACACGGCAAATTCTCATTAATGTCCATGCGAAGCTCCACCTTAGTCCCACCGGTCAGGAAGCGTAACATATCCAGTACACCCTCAGCCAAGGACCTTACTTGCACCACCTTGATGTTCATCACAATCCGTTTATCCTGCAATCTCACTACATCTAGCAAATCGTTCAGCATGAGCGACATCCGCCGACTGACCATTATTAGCAGTTCCATGTCGCGTTGACTCTCTTCATCCAGTTCATGTTTCTTTCTTATAAGCACACTCTGAGCAATATTCATAATCCCATGCAAAGGAGTCCGTAGTTCATGAGATGTATTGGCCAGAAAACGATCCTTTAATTTGTTGGATTCAGCCAATTGAGCATTCAGTAGCACATTTTGATGGGATTGATGAAAATATCTCCTAAACCAATAGGTAGAAAAGGCAGCAAGTGCAGCAATTAAATCTACTGGATAAAACATAAATTGTGAGGTTCCTGCGTAATAGACAGATGCCCACATTATATTATTAATCACAGCTAGTACTGAACATAATAAAAATAGAGCTCCCTCAGCTTGAATAAATACCATTTTCATAAAATAATAAGCCGTCCAAAATACTGGAATGTAATACAGGATCATATAGACCCCTTTTTCGATCGAAAACAGCACGGTCTCTTCTGGACCAAAGATTATAAATAGAGTAAAACCGAGGAGTGAGAGGATATAACTATAAAAAGCCTTACCTTTCCGCAGGTTCCCAAAGAGCTCTCTTCCCATCAGGAACAGAAACAAGCAAAAGCCTGTGTAAGAAAGAACCTTTAGCTTCAATGTCCAGGCAAAATCAACTTGTAGAAACCGGAACAATAGTCCATTATGTTCAACCCCAATAGATACAGCTGCTGCGACCATCATCGAAAAGAAAATAATCAACTCTGTTTTTCGCACATCCATCAAATAAATAATCAGTAAATAGAGCCCGTGGATCAAGAGCAATACCCCTACAACTAGCTGCAAGCCAATTGAATTCCAGTAGACTGTATCTATCTCATGTTGAATGCCAAACTCTACAGACCTAACAATGCCTCCTTTTAACGGAGACCCATAATTTGACGCTCGAACAAATAGATCCATTTGGTTCTGATCTGTCGGTACATAACTGATCAAGAATGACTTTGTGACAGAAACATGGCCTTCTTTCTCTTCAGATAACTTACCGAATCGCGAGAGAATTGTTCCATTAATCTCCACTTCAGAAGCCGTATAGACCGATTGAAACCAAAAGCTAAGTGGCTCAGACAAGGGTTGATCCAGTAGAATACGCAAATGATAAGTTCCGTATCCATATGCTTTCTCTTGATCTGCTGGATTGAATTTAGAAGTCCAGTTCCCCGGCACCTGAAGCATCTGCCCCTTCGTCGCATTGTCAATATTGCTAGTATTCACCCATTGTTCAGGATAGAATTCCCATTTACCATCCAGCGGAAAGGAGCTTAGTGATTCAATATCCACCCCACGTAAATCTAACACACCTTGCTTCACAGCAGGTGGATTGGACAACGAAAAATGATTATGCCAGCCCCAGCGCACCACAATCAACAGACCGATAAACACTACTATGTATAATAAATGACTTAACTTAATCTTATTCTCCGAAGTTCTCATGCACGCCTCATTCTTCGATAAATTTAATAGTGCTATATTCCCATCTTCCACTATTGAACATTATAGTCTGATTATACTATATTACGAGATCAGTGGACGTAAGTAATCTTGTATTTAAAGGACAAAAAAAGGAAACTCCAAATAGTCGGAGTTTCCTTTTTTTAAAATTATAACGACTCACTACGTTTATTCATCAGCAGATCAACCATTTCTTGGTAACCCCTATTTTGTGCATGCTGTAAGGGGCTAATTCCATTAGAATCCGCAAGTTGAATGTCAGCACCATGCTGAATTAACAATTCAAGTATTATCTGATGTGCCTTCCCGCCATCGCCCAGTATGATAGCTTCAAGTAATGCCGTCCAACCCAGATTATTGACATGATCAATATTGACATCAGAACTTGTAAGAAGCTCTTCCACAATGTCCACATGACCGCGGTCAGCAGCAGGAATGAGGGCAGTTCCCCCAAACCTGTTCAGAATGGATGTATCAGCACCTGCAGCAATAGACACCTTCACAAAATCAAGCATCCCTTCAGCCCCTGCATAGAGAAGTGGATTATCCGAGCGATTGTCGCGGATATTGATGTTGGCACCTTGTTCAAGCAATAATTTGAAAATATCCAGTTGATTCGTGTGTACAGCGATTAATGCGGAGGTTCTACCATCAATGTCTGTAGTATCAATATCTGCACCATCAGCTAATAGCTTAGAAATAAGATCCTTGTCGCCTTGCTTAACCGCAGCTAACAGTGTTTGGTTCATCTTATCCATTTCAGTATTCACCTCCTGAGTTGATTGCTGCCCTTGTTTGTTTAACACTTTGAAATCATCTGTCTGACATCCTGATATAAAGAGGAAGAATGTTAACACGAGAGCGCGCATGACATTCAACACCTTCCATGTAGAGTCGTTTTATTTCGTTGTTAATGTAGCTTGAGCAGTTGCCCATGTGCCCACTGGTGTTAAAGTATACGCTGTCCCTGCAGCCAATTTACCGCTATTCGTAATATCGAATACACCTACGGCACCTTTACGACTGGAGAATTTATAGGTTGCAACCAATTTCTCTCCGTTTGGAGCGGTTAGTTGTACACTACGACCCGAAAACAATTCATCCCCAGGATCTTGAGCCAAAGTTACATTAATGGATGTTTCGCTGACAGCTTCCGCACCAGAGATTTGCAGAGGAGTTATTACTTTTGCTTCGAATGAAGGATCTGCTATACTAGCCCAGTCGGATGTTACGGTATATTTCACACCTGGTTTCAAGACTTGTCCTTCAGGAAGCCGGAATTTCGGCTCAATCTTACCATCTGTTGATTGTGTGAATGGGACATACTTGGCAACGATAGATTCCCCACCTTCCGGAGTTATCGTTACTTGTCTGCCTTGCATGGAAGAAATGATTTGATACGTGATGTCATTTGCTTTATTATTCTCATCCAAAACAAACGCGTTAGCACCACGACCACCACTGTATGCAGAGATGACATATCCATAATCAATAACGCCATTTGTTTTCAGTGCTTCAATCTCGAAGGTATCGTTGGTTACCTGAGTGGTTGTTGTCATACCCACCTTCGCTGAATTTCCTACAAATGATCCTGCATTCATACCTTTGTACGTTAAATTATAGTTTGTTCCAGCTCTTTGTACCGATGTAGGAACGATGTACGTCGCAATGGAGCCCGTTTTCAGACGAGGCATATTCGTCAAGGTTAGACCATCATTGAATACAAAATCTTCTTTCGCTTTAGCAAACACTTCATTCTCAGCTGTCAAAGGCGCATCCAATGTCACGATTAAAGTAATTTCATTGATCGATTTCACACTTGTAATTTGAGCTTTATCAGAAGGCACTGCTTTACGTGCTATATTCAGTAAGGCCGCTACTGCTCCACGTGTTGCGGGTTCAGTTGTAGAATTCAATTGATTAACCCAGTAGTTAACCGATAAGACATCACGCTTTAGCGCCTTCGATACTACTTGCACAAGCTCTTCATCCATTACCTTTTCGTTAGGGTTAAATTTACCATCTACCGTTTCCATGATCCCTAAACCAACAAGTAGTGACGCATATTTGTAATACCATACGTTCGAATTCACATCAGTGAATGGAGCAATGTTCTCAGCAGCACCTTGTAAGTTAAAGGTTAATACTACCATTTTCGCTAATTCTGCACGAGTGATTGGATTGTGTACACCCATCGATTGATCTGCATACCCCTGCAACACACCCAGTCCTACAAGTGCTTCAACGGCTTCTTGAATTTCTTTGTCTGATACCTTCGATGCTACTGCGGATATCCCGGTATTGCTTGATGCAGGTGCTGCTTGTACATTTAACACGGCAAAGGGTAAAGAGGTTGCACCTAGAGTTGCTGCGACCATTAATGCTGCTGCTTTTTTAGCTACGATTTTCACTATATTTCCCCCTAAGATCATTAAGTTATTTGTTGTTCATGTCTATAACTAAATGATAATGGAAAGAAATAAACTCCCCAGAAACGATTTATTAATAAAGTATTAACAAGAGCTTAAAATTATCGAAAATCTTCAAAAAACTATTACACCGTAAACCGGTATCCCGCACCCCATACCGTTTCAATATATTGTGGATTCGAGGGGTCCGGTTCCAGTTTCTCCCGTATTTTGCGAATATGAACCGTAACAGTTGCGATATCCCCGCTGGAATCCATCCCCCAAATCCGTTCGAATAGATCATCTTTGCTAAACACCCGATTCGGATGACTCGCTAAAAAGACCAGTACATCGAACTCCCGCACTGTAAACAAAACCTCTTGATTACGCACAAACACCCTGCGGGAATTTTTATCGATATGGACTCCGCGAATTTGAATCTCATGCTTCTCCATAGGTTCCAGCTTACTAAGCATGCGTTCATATCTTGTTAAGTGCGCCTTCGCTCTTGCTACTAATTCACTTGGACTAAAGGGCTTCGTTATATAATCATCCGCTCCGAGATTAAACGCTCGAAGCTTATCGATTTCTTCTTTTTTCGCAGATACGATAAATATCGGTACTTCCTTCGCCTCCCTGATACGGCGGCATAATTCAAAACCATCGATGCCAGGTAACTGCAAATCTACGATAATAAGATTGTAATCCCCTTCCAGAGCCTGCCCAAGCCCTTCAGAACCTGTATGACATATATCAACGGCAAAACCGTTCAGCTCAAAATAATCTTTTTCTAATTGCGCTATCGTTGCCTCATCTTCAATAATCAGAATCCGTGTCATGCGACTGAAATCCTCCTTCGTCGGTCGTTCGCTTTAAAGTAAAGAACAGGCTTGATCCCACACCTGGTTCACTTTCCATCCATATCGCTCCACCATGTCCTTCAATAATCTGACGAGCGATCGCAAGACCAAGTCCACTCCCGCCTGTCGATAAGCTTCGAGAAGGCTCCGCACGATAAAACCGTTCAAAGATATGTGGAAGAGCTTCAGCATCAATGCCCATTCCATTATCCTTCACTTCAACCGTCACCCATTCACTATCAACTTGCAGAGAAAAACGGATTAAAGGCTGAGGTTTGTCCATATACTTTAGCGCATTTCCTATTACGTTCAGTAATACCCGTTTTAATTTATCCAAATCTGCAAGAACCTCAATACGTTCGGAGGTGTGGTTATCTAGCTGAAATGAAACTCCTTTATTTTCGTTATTGTAGCGCATCTCTTCGATACAGTCCTCAAGGAATGCAATAATATCAACAGCTTCGAACGAAAATGGAACCTGATTCAAATCCAGTTTGGAATATAAGAACAATTCATCGACCAATTTATCCATTCCAATAGTTTTGTTATAAATAATGTCGACGTACATGTCCATCTTCTCAGGTGTATTGGCGACGCCATCTCTTATACCCTCAATAAAGCCTTTAATATTTGTAATCGGAGTCCGCAAATCATGTGAAATATTTGAGATTAACTCTTTTCGATTCTCCTCATATTGCAGACGAAGGTTCACTGACTCTTGTAACCTCTGTCTCATCATTTCGAATGCTTTATTTAACTCCCCTATCTCATCTTTGGATTGCAGGTTAAGCTCAAATTGAAGGTCACCCTCTTGAATTCGTTCTGCGGAATCCCTTAACTTGTTCAGTGGCTTAATAACACTTCGTGTAATCCAGCGATATAAAAGCAGATTCGCAACTACAAGAACGCCAATTAATATCAATGAAAAGATTGGTAGCAGCCTCCGTGTGAGTTCCGCAAATGGACTATGCTCTTTGATGACGAAAACACTGCCTTTTGCCCCATCCGAATATTTAAAGTCAAATTTGGCATAACCATAAAATCTTTCTTTAATATTAAATGTGTTACGAATCTGATAGTTATTCAGATCGTAAGGAGGTAAAGCATCCTTTAACTCAGGTTGATTAAAGGTGTATGATTCAAAAACGGGGTCATTCACTCGCCTTACAAATAGTCCTGCTTTCTCTGTCTTTAGCTTAAAATCATACTCCAGTAACAAATCCTTGTTCTGCAATTCATCGGGGTCATGCTTGGCTAAATACTTTAATTCTAAAAAAATCGATTCTTCTTGCTCTGACAACGGATTTAATTGATAGTGCACTTTATAAAAATCCCGAAGACTGTGAACATCTCCTGTAGAAGCAATTGTAAATAAAGCTGCCGTCATTACGATTATAAGTAAACTAACGACTAGCATTCCCGTATAAGATAACAGTAATTTTATCCGAATTGACACGACTTCTCCCCTCTCACTAACAATGGAGCCGCTAAATAATCATCTCCGTATTTTAGTGAAATACTATCACATGGGGAGAGCGTTTGCTAACAGAAAAAAACTTCTACCAACACTTCGGCAGAAGTTTTTATAGAACTTAATTTACGCGAGATCATTTATGATAGATGCGTTTTCCAGTGATGCGAATACTTTATCGAAACCTGCTTTGGAACGAGAAAATAATTCAGATGTACTTTGCCCGGAAGCTGGCGCCAGAACTTCTTGGGCGATCACGCCGGTATATCCGATCTTTTTCAGGCTTCCCATGAATCCTGTAAGATCAATAGATCCTTCCCCTGGATACAATCGATCGAAATCTAGCAATTCCACTCTCGGAAGAGATTTAGCATCATTGATATGGACATACGCGATTTGATGCGGTTGTAATTTCAATAGATCCTCGCTTGTTAAGCCATTCGTATGCCAATGGTAGGAATCCAGTAACATTCCGATATTTTTTACTTGAATCGTCTCCATCCAACTCAACGTATCTTCCATCGTCCAGATCGTTGGATTTGCCCATTGTGTACGTAAGTGATGAGGGCCTACGAACTCTAAAGCTAATGTAATTCCATAAGCGCCTAATATTTCAGCGCATAGTCTTAAACGTCTTGTGGCTGCAATCATAAACGGTGCGGCCGGTAGATCTGTCGAAGGTAAAATATATGTACAACATGTCGTACAATTTAATGCAGCAGCGGCCTCAGCCATTTCGGTAAGCGATTTCAACCCTTCCCTAAAGCTTTCCTCTGTCGTGCGCCAATCTACCACTAAACCAAATGATCCTAACACGATGCCATGACTTTCCAGCAATTGAACAGCCCCATCCTTGCCATACTGCTGTACGAACTCCAATGGATTTGCGTCTATCGACTGGAAGCCGAATTGGCTCGCAAGTCTGATATATTCTTCTATAGAACTGAGTTCACCCAAGCCTGCTGTTGTTAATCCTCTTATCATCGTCATTATCCTCCTTCATGACCAATCTAATAGTTCGTCATTTCTAGTCTAGCGCATCATGCACTCGAATAAAACCATCTCTAGTCACCTTTAACACATTCTACGATCCAATTGCAATAAATCTTTTTTTGTCAAAAATTAAGATGTGGTGGGATGCTTATGGGGGAACGACATGCCATTCCTTTCATTTTCGTTCAAAGATCCTTATACTTGCTTGGAGAAACATTTCAAGGGAGAATGAAAAGTATGGACATAAAAAAACTACAATACTTTATTGCAGTAGCAGAAGAACTGCATTTTAACCGTGCAGCAGAGAAGCTAATTATGATACAGCCTCCCTTAAGCCAGCAAAGCAGCTGGTGGAGTATTGGTTAATATGTTAAAAATGTTTCGGGATCGTTATCCACAAGCACAACTCACATTACATGAAATAACGTCTGCTCAGCAGTGGCAGGCTTTACATGAAGGAACGATTCACATTGGATTTGTACGTTATACAGAGCCCGGCAAACATATCGATCATCGTCCCCTAGTCAATGAATCACTTGTTGCCGTTTTGTCAGAGCAGCATCACCTAGCTCATTCCAGTACCGACCTTTTGTTCTTATCATAATAGTATAGAAACAGTTGCTTTCCGTTTGTCCAAATGCCTTTTTTCGCTCCAGCCTCTTTGTCCTGCTTCATTCTTCGCTTAGTCGTTTGTATTCTATTCTGGCAAAAATGGACATGAAGTCAAAGGATACATTGAGTTAATTCTTGCCCTATCTAAATACATCAATCATCATTAATGCCCCTATTTTATAGCCTTGGATAAAAGATAATGCAGAGTGCAAAGAGCTTGAGTCACTCTGTAAATCGAATAGCATTTCGACTTGGTCAAAATCTTCCTCGGATAACCTCTCTTTGAGCAATTGTAAAAAATCAGTGATTTTCTGATTAATCTTCTGCAGTTCAGGATCACTTGGCTTAATTAACTCATTCGGACTCAATCTTCCATAATAAAAATCCTCCAAAATGATCACCATCATGCCTCCTTTCGCAACTAATACTCCTAACACGTATAAATTTTATGCGAAAATCGCATAAATAACAATATGCAATTTTCGCATAAAGTAAACTTGGCTTGGGTGATGAGCATTGTACACAAGAATCCGCGACTTACGCGAAGATAAAGATCTTACACAGCAACAAATGGCTGAGCTTTTACATATTACACAAGCTACCTACTCCCGTTACGAGAATGGAAATTTGGATGTTCCGAGCGCCGTTTTAATTACGCTAGCTAATTTCCATAAAGTAAGCATCGACTATATTTTGGGTCAGACAGATAACCCTAAGCGCTATCCCAGCAAAAATTAATAATCCGCAGCACAAACAAGCTTCTGTGATATTCACAGGAGCTTGTTCACGTCTAGGCTAAAGCATAAATAATTACTTCAATGCAACAAACAAATCAATCTCATTCTCTAGACTTTCTGGTTTATATCTTTCATCCCAAATTTCAAAATCATAATCCTTTGGTTCATTTCCAGTTTCTCTAATCCATTGTCCATATACATAGTCATATGAACGACTAAGTTCCGATTCAAGTCCCTGGTGTGTGTAAGTAACATACTTACTCTCACCGACAGCATGACCTAAAATATCTAACGGAACATCACCTTGTTTACTTACTTCATAACAAAGAATATGTGTAAACCTATCCAGCTGAGGATTAAAATCGGGATTCATAGGATAAATCTGCATTAAAATCACATTCTCATTTTTCTTGCATTGAATTTCGTCTTTTCTTTCAAATAACGAATGATAAATACTCTTACCAAGACCAGACTCAAATTCTTTAATATCTGCTTCAATTTTGTAGCCTACAACATGAAAAGGAGGTAATGTTATTACTTTAGCTTCCAGAAAATCTCCTCCATTCAATGAGTAGGCTTATCACAACATTAATCATACAAGACTTCAATCATTTTTCTTGTCTTTCCTAGCTGCTCCACAGTAAAATCATGCTGAGCAGAAGCATAAGCGTTAAAAACAATATCGAGCACAAACAATTGAGCAAATCTGGAGCTTGTTGCCGAACTACGAAGCTTAGCTTCCGGCTCACGGGATGTGAATAAAGATACATCAGCGAGCTGAGACAGCATGTTACTTCAAGGCCGGCAAAAAGTTCTTGAACGGTTTATCATTCTTCTTTTTAAGCTGCGCCTTCATTTGTGCGCTTTGTGCTTGTAATTGCTCAGCCGAAGTCGCTATTTTCCTAATACTCATTTAGACTATATTGAGCAATCTAAATATTGTATCACTTCTATGATTCCACACGTTCCATTTATTGACGAATTTTTCTTTCAACATTAAACTATAAATAAGAAATTAAATTCCAAAAAACCTTTTTTTTCATTTATTAAATTTATCCCAACATTACGGCGCAGGAGGAAATGAAAGATGACGACGACACCAAACATCATCGTAATGAACCATCCAACTAGAGAGCAGCTTGAAAAGATTTACGATATTTTAGATGAATGCTTTTCTGTAGGCCGAGCTTTTTTCCAAGAAAGATTAGACCTAGACACCACATATGATCCAGATACAACATGGTTTGCGATGGTTGACGATAAGATTGCATCTAATGTACAAATTTTTCCGTTTTATATTAGAGTCGGTCAAGCGATCTTGAAAACAGGTGCAATGGGGAGTGTCGGTACAGATCTGAATTACCGCGGGCTGGGGCTTGCACACAAAATTCTTCATGCGCAGACCAATTATATGAAAGAAACCGATTATGATATAAGCTTGCTTTTGGCTAGCAAGCATGCGTTTTATGAAAAGGCTGGCTGGAGACTTATTCCCGAGACTGCTTTCGCAATTGAAAAACCAGCAAGCTTGGAGCAGCAGCAAAGCAGTGATGAAATCATTCCTTTTGAAGCCTGTTATCTCGATGATATCCGTTTCATCTATGAACAATTCAATAAGAATCGTACCTATACCGTGATCCGAAGTAGAACGTATTGGAATGATTTATTGACCTGGCCGGAATGGAAGAACGTTGACTGCTTGCTCCTTCGCAGAAATGGAAAAATCGTCGCTTATGGCATCATTGAAAAGAAAGATACTGAACAAGTATTTATTAATGAATTATTGTATTTGAACGAAGCCGAAAACGGCGTTGAAGCTTTGTTTCATGCCTTATGTCAGCTGCGCCAAAATGCAAAGCAAATATTAGCGATGCTCCCAGAGGACCATAAGCTATATTCCTATTACCAACAGCATCAAGCAAATTCAATTCAAATCAATATGGCGATGTGGAAAATGATCAATCTCAGTTCAACTTTCCATAAGCTTCAGCCTGAATTAGAAGATCGCCTAAACCGTAGCAACATAATTGCAGACCAGGAGCTGCATATTGCACTTCGCAGCAATGAGGACTGTATCTACTTGGATTATAAGCAAAAGCAGCTTTCTGTTTCCGATGCTAGTAATCATACCAATCCCTATACTTCAATAGAAGTAGATGAACGCGAGCTAATGACTTATATCATGTTCGGCTATAATGAAGCAGGCGCAGCAAAGGACAGTACTGAGCACGCTAACATCCTTCAAGCTCTATTTCCGAAACAACAAGCCGTGTTTTATTTGACCGATAAATTTTAAGCCATTTTTGATTCCTACCATTTTAAAATAAGGGTGTGTCGCAAGTCCAACTGCTCGGACTTATGACACACCCTTATTTTTCCATAGCAACAAAAACTAGTTGTTGTTCATTTTTGATCTTCCTAACAGGACAGCACCATAGGCTGCATCCTTAATCGGCAAAATCAGCTTTGTTTGCGGGTAGCTCTGTGCGAGCTTTCGCTCCAAGGCTTCTTTCACAAAGCGAGACTTTTGCAGCACACTTCCTGCAATCGCAATCGGACTTTCATATAGCTTAAGCCGTTCAATAACAGGCACAACAAGCTCATATAAATTGGCTGCACATTTCTCCGCTAACGCTATTGCATGTGCATCGCCCTTCTTGCATGCGGTCGTCATAATCGGTGCGAGCTGCGCAATATCTTTTTTCGTCGTATTTTTATCATAAACAAAGCCAATAATCTCTTTCACAGTGCTTAATCCAAGCTGCTCATATACCATCACTGGGATGATCGTATCGGTTATTCTTCCGTCCTCCACTTGAACTAATACGGATAATAGATCGCGTCCAATGCTATAACCGCTTCCTTCGTCATCAATCAGATGACCAAAGCCTCCTGTGCGATGCTGCTCTCCTTTTTCATTGACCCCAAAGCAAATCGATCCTGTACCGGCAATGAGAATGATGCCTTGCATCGCATTTTGTGCCCCGTATAATGCGGTTTCTTGATCGCCTGTAATCGTTAATGGCCCGATATAACCGTTATTTCTCACATGCTGCTTCAACAAATGGATGACCAGCGGATTACTTATTCCTGCCGCACCTATACATATATGAGCAACTTCTTGTAAATTACCGCAGTAGAGCTTCGTTTGACTAAAAATTTCTTCAAAGGAGGCGGCAATCGCATCAGCATCACCACCGTTATAATTAATAGGCCCTACAGTAAAGGTGAATAAAGAGTCATCCTGGTCATGCGTAATGGTGACAGCTGTTTTCGTGCCACCCCCATCAACTCCAACGATAAATGCCATACCTATGTCCCCTTGTTGTACTTTTTTCAAAGATAAGAATTTATATGTTTCACGCGATATATTATCCTTATTTTTCTCGCAGAAACGCTTGCCTTCCTTTAAAGGACGCCGAAGGCTTTTATGCTTGTCTACATCTGTATCGTAATCTTGGCGGTGGGTACAACCTCACCATTTAGGATTGGAAGGAGTGATTTGAATGCATCAAGTGTATACTCAAATGCCGCAATTCCGCAGAACTCGCCTTCGATTAACGGTAAATCATACGGGCGACCTAATGTAATGGCCGTTACTTTGCAGCCTGCAGCCAGCAGCTTCTGCACAAGCGCAAGCTGACCTTTGTTTTCACGCGCATTGAACAAGCCGATAACAATATGCTTGTAGCCTTGTACCTTTGGCAGCGCAGCGTTGATTTGCTCCTCGCTCGGGTCAATGTCGATAATCTCATAAGCTGTATTAAAATGCTCCCCCATATATTGCGGAAAGCTAAGAGCTTGATTCAAGCTGCTGGACGCAAGATCGGTGCGGTAGGAATAGGAACCCATAAATAACACTTGCTCATCACCGGTATGAATGGGCTGGAGCTCACCTTTAATGAGGCAGATCGTTTCCGTACGCATTAGCTCATTTGCTCGGCGATGTACATCGCAGCCAACTAGTTCATAATCTAGCTCCTCAATCGTCGCATATTTTGCTTTATAAGCTAAAATTTTTGTAACAGCTGCATCAATTAGCGCTTCATCCAAATCACCGGTGGCTACAGCTTCTTCGATCAAATGAATCGCTTCCTTCACTGTCTCAGGAGTATGACTAATGAATACCAAATCAATACCTGCTTTAACAGCTCCTAACGCTCCTTTTGCCGTACCATAGTATCGTTTGATCGCGTCCATTTCTAAACAATCCGATACAACTAACCCTTTATATCCTAATTTTCCTTTTAATATCTCTGTAATAATGGTATGAGACATAGTTCCGGGCACACCGGATTTTTCAATTTTCGGAAATAAAATATGTGCACTCATAATCGCTTGAGCGCCTTGCTCAATTGCGGCCTTAAACGGCAGCAGCTCAAGCTGTTCTAATTCCTCAAGTGTTTTTTCAATGGTAGGCAAGCCAATATGTGAATCGACATTTGTATCACCATGACCTGGAAAATGCTTAAGTGAGGACATGACGCCTCCATCTAGCAATCCCTTCATCATTTGAATTCCATACTGGGATACTGTTGCAACAGAATCACCATATGAACGAACATTTATGACTGGATTCAATGCATTATTGTTAACGTCCATAACTGGAGCTAGATTAAAATTAATACCTAATGCTTTCAATTCTCTGGCAGTCATTCTGCCTGCTGCATACGCATTTTCAGGTCGTCCTGAAGAAGCAATTGCCATGGCTCCAGCAACATTGGTCGCGTCTTTAGGCATACGAGTGACTCGACCGCCTTCTTGGTCGATCGTAATAAAACCCGGGATACCAGTATGTGTCGTGTACCATTGCTGCAGTTCAGTAACAAGCTCGCCTAAT
Organism: Paenibacillus sp. PastF-3; assembly: GCF_029893135.1. NCBI lineage: Bacteria > Bacillati > Bacillota > Bacilli > Caryophanales > Paenibacillaceae > Paenibacillus > Paenibacillus sp. PastF-3. The sequence goes on from NZ_JARXWM010000002.1 coordinate 266,880, forward strand.
TGATATTTATTGTCGATATTATGTGAGAATAAAATAATATTGCCGACTTTATAATGCTCAATAACTTCCTTCAGCTCAGGAGTGATCTCGGTTGAGGGGAAGCCTGTTACGAACATTTGTCCGATCTTTTCGCGCAAGCTCATATGTTCTATTGTTCTCATCAATTACTCACCTTCCTCTAGCGATATAAATGATACTGCTGTGTTATTTCTGCAAATTGCTTGCTTTCCGCTGCAAACTGTTCAAGCAGCTGCTTGGCTTGCATATTTTCCTTACGATACATGTTGTCTCCCCCCAGCAAATCGATAAATGGACGAGAACCCTCCTTCACAGGAGGCAGGAATGAAAATTGCTCATACAAATCTCTTATCGTAAATAATAAGGTTACCCCAACTTCTAAAGGCCTCAGCACTTGGAGATCTGTAATGTAAATTTGTACCCCGCCGCATAGCTCGCCACAATGTTTAGATGACGTTGGCTTGAAATGAACTGGACGAAAAAGCACACCCGGGATACCTTTTGCATTCATCTCATCTGCCAATTGCTGCGCTTGAATGAACGGAGCACCAATCATTTCAAACGGGAACGTTGTTCCACGTCCTTCGGAGCAGTTTGTGCCTTCAAATAAACATGTTCCTGTATATAATAACGCCGTTTCATATCGTGGTATTCCAAGTGAAGGATGAACCCAGGTTAATCCTGTATCCGGAAAGGACATGTTCCGTTCCCAGCCTTCCAAACGAACGACATGCAGCGATGCATTCCAATTCATTTGATCATTTGCCATCGTTGCTACCTCACCTGCTGTTAAGCCGTATCGCACGGCTAGCTCGTAATTTCCAACAAATGATTTGAAGCCGGGCTTCAAGACATTCCCTTCTACCGTTACCCCGTTAAGCGGATTAACACGATCAAGAACAACAAATTCTACACCTGCATTTGCACAATCTTCAAGTGCATACAGCATCGTATAAATAAATGTGTAATAGCGTACACCAACATCTTGAATATCGTATACAATGATGTCTACTTCATTCAGCATTTCTTTTGTTAAACGCTTGGAGTCTTTACGGTACAAGCTATAGACTGGAACATTCGTAAAAGGATCCATGTAAGTGTCTACTACTGCCCCTGCATCCAAATCTCCGCGAACGCCATGCTCAGGTGAAAACATCGCAGCAAGATTAAAATTTTCATGTAATATAGTAATCGTTGATGCAAAATCCTTCGTAAGACCTGTCGGCGCTGTAATCAATCCTACGCGCTTACCTTCGAACAAATAACGATAATTCGTTATAGAATCAATCCCATTTAACACCATATGAAGCTGCCTCCTAGCTGCTTTTTAGCATAAATGAATAGAACAAGGGAATGTTTCCTGCTATACATAGAAACACTCCCTCTTAGCTAGTTGAATAGTTACCAAAGACTAGACTGCCTAACCTTCACCGTTTCAGCAGGCACCATAAATGCTTCTGCATATGTCTTTCTTGCTTCACAGCCGCGAACAACTGCTAGTGCTTTGTAGTAATCCATGTATTTGAAAGATTTGCTATTCGTCACAAACCAATGCTTGCTTAAAGCATCTATCCATAGATCAAATGCCGCTTGATCGAAATCCACATATACGTAAGGGACATAATCAACCGCATCCTCCCAGTTTTCGGAGTAATATAATCTTGCTGCAAAGTGCGCGGGGAGCGCTCGTTCAAAGGATGATAGACTTGCGAAGAAACGGGCATCATTTACGATATGATGCGTTAGCGCATGGTCCTTATGCATACTGTTTTTCCAGTGTGTAATAATAATGTTAGGCTTCACGCGACGAATTACATCACAAACCTCCATACGAATTTCTTGATTGTCAGGCAACTCTCCGTCACAATAATCATCGAATACAATGGCTTCACCGCCTAGCATATCCGCAAAAACCTGTGCCTCTTTCACTTTTTGCTGACGATATTCCTTCATATCCTGTCCTGCCGGGACCCCTCGTTCACCCGCAGTTAACGCTAATGTCACAATGCGATCTCCCTTTAAACTATGACTAGCGAGCACACCACCAGAAGCTAGCTCCACATCACCAACATGCGCTCCAATTGCTAATACTGTGAATTTTTCGCTCATCTTTAAAGTTCCCTCCGCAATATAGAAAATTGTTTTTCAATAGTAAAGCCCGCTTTTTGATAGATTCGAAGAGCCGGATTATTATTTCCAGTGAATAGAGAGATATACTGACAGCCCACATTTTGAAAAGCTTCAACCATTCTGAAAAATAATACACTGCCAAGGCCATGACCCTCATGCTCTGGGTGCACTCCGATACCGCAAAAAAATGCTCTTCCATCAGGCTGCGAAATAATTGGACCTGCAAAGCCCACAACCTCGTTGCCGTACACAGCTATTACAAGTGGTGCGCCAACCTTCACATAAGTAACAACATCCTTCTTCCACTGCGGATTTTGCAGGGCAGCAAGCGTTGCTTCAAGCCCTGTATGTAAATCAGGGACATAGGACGTAATGTAATAGTCCTTGCTATTTGCATGGGTTTCCTTATCTAAAATATCTTCGGGAACTATAAAGCTTCCGAGTTTTAAATACATGCCGCATTGCGTCGCTCGATCTTCGTAGCCTCTAGCCATTAAAGCTTCATATAATGGCTGGTCCTTACTGATGCCCGGGGCATTATTATGCTCATGCTGAGGTGCACTTGGTATACTCCACTTCAGCTTAACAGGGTTGAAAAACAATACATCCGCTTGCCTTTTCCCAAGTTCTTGGAATCTTTTTTCTAAACGCAATAGAAAAGCATCGTAAAGCTCCAGAGAAGCCACATGGGTATCTATAATAACACTCGTAATATAACCGGCCACATCTCCAAGAGGGAGATCGTCACCGCAGCAGCCAGCTGCAAAACCAACAATCTCTTTTTCGTCACAACCTACCCATATACAGTCAGCGTCAAAATAAGGATGGTCGATGAATGTATCTTGAAACTCTCGCTCTGTAAATGGCTTATAATCATATTTTGTAGCCTCACGATTCCAAAGCTCTACAACTGCAGAGTGATCTTCAATTGAAAAGGGTCTGATTTGCATCATTTAAGCCTCCTGCGAACGTCCAATATAGGGCCAGGAAATTTTGCCCATTACTACTGGCTGTGAAGCTCCAGTTACTAGCGGGATATTGTTTGGTAAGCGCTCCATCGTGTAATACGCAAGCAGTGCAAAAGCAATTGCTTCCTTAGCATCACTATTACCACCGATATCCTCCTGCGTCAGCACCTGCACGTTATGCGGTGCAAATAAGTGCTGTAAATTACGCAAAAGCGTCTTGTTATAGCTTCCACCGCCGCCAATTAACAATTGCTCAGCCTGGTGCTGCGGTGCAATATACCGTTCATAGCTATCGACGATGCTCCAGGCAGTTAAGTACGTAGCTGTTGCAACAACATCTTCTGCTTTCCAGTGATTAACCTTCATCATTTCAATAATTTGTGCCACGTATTGTTGGCCAAACCGTTCTCTGCCTGTCGATTTTGGTAACGGCATCCTATAATATTTATCCTGCTGCATCCATTTCAATAGCTCATCAATCACTTGACCGCCCTCACCAATTTCGCCATTAACATCCATTGTCATTGGTGCAAATAATTGCGATACAAGGCCATCGATAATCATATTTCCAGGACCCGTATCAAAAGCAAATACCTCATCTGGTGAGGCATTTACAGGCAAAACAGTCACATTGCCTATTCCGCCAATATTTTGCATCAGAAGTGTTTTCTTTGGATTGTTAAACAATAAGTATTCGGTAAATGGTACTAACGGAGCTCCTTGTCCACCCATTGCCATGTCAGCAACTCGAAAGTCTGATACGCAAGGAATTCCTGTGCGATTGGCAATAACCGCACCATCCCCAATCTGAACGGTACAATGCAGATTATAGCCGCCCATAACATTCTCATCCGGAGCATGATAGATTGTTTGACCATGCGATCCTACTGCGAATATTTGCGAAGGCGAAAGGCCGCATTTCCCTATAACGGATAATGTGGCTTGGGCGTATAATTCGCCAAGCCACATATTCATTGCGCCAACCTTATCAATCGTAGCGCTAGCGGGATCAAAAAGCTCAAATATGGAGTTTCTAACTTGCACCTCAAAAGGTGTGTTTTCAAAAGCCAGTAATTCAATCTCTACTCCATGCTCTTTTTCGGCTGATGGGAAAAGCTTAACTACTGCTGCATCAATACCATCTACTGATGTACCGGACATCAAGCCAACTAAGTATGTTGCATCAACTTTTGATTGTTTGTCCATTAACCTTTCACCGCTCCAACTGTTACCCCTTCAAGGAAGTATTTTTGTAAACTGAAGAACAAAATAAACATTGGAACTGCTGAAATGGTTGCCCCTGCCATCATCGGTGCAAAGTAAGTTGTATTCGCAAAGCGAAAGTTTTTCAAGCCGACCTGAATGGTTTGCATATCCATCGTATTCGTTACTAGGAACGGCCAGAAAAAGTCATTCCATGCCGCCATGAACGTTAGGATTGCTAGTACTGCCATAATTGTTTTAGATAGAGGCATAATGATATACCAGAAGATTTTAGGCTGGGAACAACCTTCGATTTTAGCAGATTCAATAATTTCAACTGGAATGGAGGACATGAACTGCTTAACCAAGAAGATGTTGTATACCGTTACTATGCTCGGCATAATCAACGCCGTGTACGTATTTTGTAATTCAAAAATATTTACGATCAAAATATATAGTGGAACCTGAGTGACTTGAACAGGAATCATCATAGATCCCAGCAAAATAGCGAACAAAATGTTTTTCCCTTTAAATTTCATTTTTGCAAAAGCATATCCAGCAAGTGTAGCAAAAAATACGTTAGATACCGTGATACACGCTGCCACTATAAAGGAGTTCAATAACCAGTCCCATGTATGTGGGCTGAAGTTAAAGAAGAATTTATAAGATTCAAATGAAATCTTCGATGGTAGGATAGAATAGCTCATTGCACCAGCTTCTACCGGATCACCGAACGAGGAGATGACCATAAAGTATATCGGGAATATGGTAGCTGCGGCAAATAGGATAAGGAACGTAATGTTTGCACCATTACGTATAAACAGATACCCTTTGCTTCTTAAGCTGTTGTTGTACAAACCCATAGTATTCTGCTCCTTTTCCTAGTATTCTACATCTTTACCTATAAACTTGAATTGAAGGAATGATATAAATCCGATAATCGCTGCTAGAACTAATGATTGTGCCGCTGCCTCACCAAACTCAAAATATGTGAACGCATTGTTAAAGATTAACAAACCTACCATTGTTGTTGCATGGTCTGGTCCACCGCCTGTCATAAGATAAGCGTTTTGGAATACTTGGAAGGAACCGATAACACCAGTAACAAGTAGGAATAGCGTTGTTGGCTTAAGGAAAGGGACAACGATAAACCAAAGCTTTTGCAGGAAAGACGCGCCATCAATTTCAGCTGCTTCATAATAGCTGTTATCAATAGCGAGTAATGCGGCTATATAAATAATAATTGCCGTACCATGACTTGATAACCATGACATTAACACAAGTGAGAACATTGCAGTTGCACTGGAACCAAGCCAGTTTTGATTTTCAATACCTAAAAAACTCACGAGCTTATTGGCAATACCTGATTTTAACGGATCGAAGATCCACAGCCACACAACAGAAAGCGCTACACCAGATGCTACGGCTGGCAAGTAATATAGTGCTTTAAAGATCGTTTGTGTTTTTTTCTTGAAAGGAATAATCAAAATTGAAATTAAAAATGATAGAAGAATATTAAACGGAACAGTTAATAACGTATATACTAACGTGTTTTTCAGCGCTTTCCAGAAAAGTTCATCTGAAAACGAGTTAACGAAGTTATCCATGCCGACAAAAGTGGATCCTAATGGACCATATTTTTGTAAGCTGATAATAAAAGCATTGATGACTGGATATGCGGTAAATAAAGAAAACGCAATAAGTGCTACTGCGATAAACGCGTATCCCCAACCTGAGTCACTTTCGAGTTTCAATTTTTTTCTTTTAGTCAACGTTTGATTCATTGGGTCGCACCTCTCTTCTAAAAACAGTACAAGCTCTAGCTAATTTAGAAGGAAAGCTGTACGTTCTAGCTACGCACAGCTTTCACATGTCAGCCTACGACAGACTAGTCAACTACAATACCATCTTTACCGAAAGATTTAATTGCAGCTGCTTTAACTGCATCATACATTTCTTGTGGAGTAATCTCATTTGCAAGTAAGCCTTGTAGTTTAGGAATAATAACTTCTGTTTCAATTTTTAATGCTTCAGCAGCCAGATCAGTAGGAATATCTGTACGAGCCGGAAGCGCTTTTGCCATCATAGCTTTACCTGCAGCAACGTTATCTTCGTTACGGGGGAATTTTTCAAGTACTTCTGCATTACGTGCAGATTCAGTAATTGGTGATAAGAACAGCTCATTACTGTAGTTAGCAGCAATTGAACCAGAAGACAAGAAATTCGTTGCTAGGGCAATATTTTTGATGTGCTCTTCAGATGGAGCTTTTTTACCACGAAGTGCGATATAACCATCAACGATTGAAGTAGGGACATAATCGGCACCGTTGAATGTTGGGACTGGCAGTGAAATATAATCAACTTCAATAGAATCTGCAACAGCTGAACCATCGTTCGCTTTAATCTTCTCATTGTTTAGACGAGCAGAGTTTTCAAATGCAGATAAACCCTTACCTGTGATCATCGTTTGACCCGTTAGGAACATGTTCCACCGTTTACCAGCATCGATAGAGCTTAGCTCTTTAGGCATAGAACCATCGTTGATCATTTCGCGAATAGATGTAAGTAGCCCCAAGAAGTTTTTGCTTGTATACGTGTATTTAAGGTCCTTATCGAAGTAATCTGGTAGACCTGCAGTTTTAGCAAGAATAGCCAGATAGTCTTTAGATGCTACACCAGATGTTGCGAACACGAAACCATAACGAGTAGTTTCACCTTTATCATTTTTCACTACGCCTTTAGAAATTGCATTACGGAACTCTTCATAAGTCCAACCGTTTTGTTGAATGCTTTTCCAATCAATTCCGGCTTCTTCAAGGAATTGTTTGTTACCACCGATAGTGTGGATTTCCATATACGCTGGTAGGCCGTATTGAGCGTCACCTAGTTGGAAATATTTCAATGGAACTTCGTCATAATCTGCCTTGGCTTCATCAGAAAGGGCACCGTTAAGGTCGATTAGTACATTAAGTGCTGCATATTTCGAAATTCCTGAAGCACCGATAAAAGCAATATCTGGAGGAGAACCTGCATTTACTTGAGTATCAAGTTTTTGCGTCATATCTTCCCAGCTCGCTGGCTCGATTTTCAAAGTCAAGTTAGGATGTAGTGTATTAAATTCTTTTTCCATATCAGCAAAACGTGTTTGATAGTTCGCTGATATCGGAGGTAAAAGTGCTGTAATCGTATCCTTTTTAGGCTCAGAACCACCGTTACTAGTTCCTGTGTTACCGGAATCTGTAGAAGCTGGAGCGTTATTTCCGTTTCCTCCGCAAGCCGATAATAGTGATACCATCATGATTCCTGACAAAAACAGAGTTAATCCACGTGATCTTTTTTTCATCGAAAACAGCCTCCTCAATTATTAATAGCATCCATCCTGTTATTCCACTTTTCACACCTAAGCCAATGATGAGATTGCCTGTTTCAAGCGTCCTCCGTTTGCATTAAGTACTTGTTCTGCTTCTTTTGCATCTAACCCCGATTTAATCATCATAATTGCCAACTTACAGTTCATAGATGCTTTTTCAAGTGTTTCTGCGGCGGTTGATGTATCTACACCTGTCGTGTTCATGATGATACGAATCGAGCGATCTACGAGCTTAAAATTACTAGCCTTCAGATCAACCATCAAGTTGTTGTACGTTTTTCCTAACTTGACCATTGTGCATGTTGTCAGCATATTAAGCACCAACTTCTGAGCAGTTCCTGCCTTTAATCGAGTCGAACCGCTAATGACCTCCGGTCCTACAACAGGTGTTATACAAACATCTACAATGGGTTCGAACTTTGAGCCTCTGTTGTTACAAACACCGATAGTGGCTGCTCCAAGTTCCTTTGCTTTCGCTAAAGCTGCAATAACGTAGTTTGCACTACCGCTTGCCGAAATCCCAATAAGTACATCTTTGTTTGTTACACCAATGCTTTCGATTAATGCGATCCCTTCATCCATATCGTCTTCACAGCCTTCAACCGCAGTACGCAAAGCAATATCACCACCAGCAATATAGCCCTGCACCAAGGAAGGATCTGTACCAAAGGTAGGAGGACATTCGGAAGCATCCAGAACACCTAATCTTCCTGATGAGCCAGCTCCTATGTAAAACATTCTTCCACCATTAGACAACCTATGATGTAGAATATCTACCGCCTTTGCAATCTGCGGAATCTCCTCAGCTATAGCTCTGGGGACCAGTGCATCTTGTTGATTCATTAACTGGATCATTTCTTCCGTAGTACATTCATCAATCATTAATGTGTCTGGATTCACAGCCTCTGTTGTCAATCCCGCAAGGTAGTCATTCATAGCCATCCTCCTTCTTCCCAGCCTTAATCTGTCATTGAATTAACAAAACGCGTTAGATTAACTTACAATTATTATGCTCTTATACTAATACAACACCATCGCTTCGTCAATAGATTTTGAAATATAATTTCATAAAGAAATTAAATTCTGATGTTTTATTTCATTCCTTACATACTATGTTATACCACATTTATAAAGCGCTTACAAGATGCAATTTAAATTCTTACCAATGGCTTTGATCGCTATGGCTCTAAGGTTAAAGCGATTTAAAAAATGTATTATTTGCTGATTATCGTTCCAAACGAAACATAAAGTTACATCATCCGTGTTCAACCGGATGATGTTTCGTCTTCGATTCCATTCATTTTCTTCCTCATAATTGTGTGCCAAGCTATTAATTATTGAATTAAACTAATTATTATATTCATTAGATCAACGTATTCATCATGTAGATAATCTGACATGGATTGATAAGTAGTACATTTTAGTACACGAATAAGTGAATGAAATACAAAAAAAAGAAAGCATTGATCCATGATCAATGCTTTCCTCCACATTCATTCTATCAGAACCTAATTTCTAAGTTTTTTCTTTAATATATTATGCGTTTTTGTTAAGTAGGTTTTTACTTCTTCATATTCTGCACTTGCGACACCAGCAAATAATATGTCGATGATCGTAAGCATCGCAATACGCGAGCCCATAGCCCCACTGCGGATTGTTATTTCAGGTGTGGATATGCTCAGTACAATATCCGCCCGCTCCGCAAGCTCACTTTTATTGTACTTCGTAATCGCAATACATTTCGCTCTATTCTTTTGGGCAATTTCCAGTGCATCAATAATATCACTAGTTGCTCCAGAGTTAGAAATAAAAATGGCAACATCCTCTTTCTCAAGTAAAGTTGCTGCCGTGAGCTGACTATGACCATCTGTATAGGCATGACACATCTTATTAATTCGCGAGAACTTCTGTTCCCCGTCCATACAAACGAGTCCCGAAGCACCTATTCCAAAGAAAACAATTCGCTTACTATGACATAGTAATTCTACAGCTCTTGTAATTTCTTTTCGATCAATAACACTAAGTGTATCCTCAATGGACTTGCAATTATTCAATGAAATATTTGATATAATTGTCGAGAGATCATCACCTGGCTGAATATCTGTATATTGAGCCTTTGAATCCTCATCACGAGAACCCAAAGATGCCGATATACTCACAATAAAATTGCGGTATCCGCTGTAACCCATCGTCTTACAGAAACGAAGGACAGATGCATCGCTTGTCTTACTCGATTGAGCCAATTCCTTAATCGACAAATGAGGGATCTCTTCCGTATTTTCTAAAATGTAATCTCCGACCAATCGTTCAACTGGTGTAAAACTCTCTCGCATCTCACGAATTTTAATTAATACGTTGTCATTTAGACTCATAATCTACCTACTCTAGATTTAATTAACACCTTAAATAATATCATAAACAATATAAACAACCTATTTCAATAACAAAATACGCTTTGGCATATCAAAAGCTAAATATTAATTAATCTATTAAAATTATCCTACTCTTAGGTCATCTGGTGACTTTACGTTGATTATAGCGTAATAAAGTTGTAAGGTATAGTCGATAATTATATACTTTCTGATATGGTGAAACAAGGGACCACAAAGGTCCCCGAAGATTCTTTCTATTGTTCTCAGCATACGTATAACGCATGTATTTTTAAATTTTACTGCCGTCTAAATATGACTCGATTTGTCAACTGCATTCTTTGGTGTAGCACCGTTGCTTGAACCATTTAATTTGCTAGCAAGCTGCTTTAATGCAGTCAAGAACACCGGCATGGCCGCTACACTTAGTAATAATAGTGCAATGATTAATACGAATGCTACCTGTATAAGTGTCATTACGCCCGAAGGAATCAACGCGGCGCAGGTGCCTCCTAGAATAAAGGCAGCAGACAATACTACACCAACCATATAACGTGATGCCACTCAATTCTTGATCCAACATCCCCTTCAAGCTCGTTATACCGCATCATCAGGAATTTTTTGCGGAATGTAGAATCTTTCCGTTGTCTTGGATTTGCTAAAATCGCTTAAGAATTTTTGCGCATCTTTCAAACCACCGCTTACTTTATCAAGACCTTCACTACTAGTAGATAGACTAGATTCCAGCTTCCCCATCTGGTTTTGCAGGTCATTCAGAACACCCAGCAATTGCTTTTGTCCATCATTAATTTGAGTCACGCCTGATTGCAGCACAGCGGTTTTTTCCGCTATTGCCAAAGTTTGCTGAACATTAGGGTCGTTTGCCAGCTCTGGTTTGCTTTGTACCAAATTATTCACTAACTGCTTCTCCAACTCCTTGCCATCTAGGTGTGTAGTCATTTCGGTGATTCCAAGCTAGGATTTCTTATCCTGCAATGCCTTGATGACTGAGGCAATAGAATACTTTTTTGTATCGGTTAGGGCCTCATTGCTGCCGCTGTTAAATACCGCAATGATATCAAATGTTTCTTTGTTACTCTCATTCATGGTTTTTAACATCATATTTGCCAGAGCGCTTTGTGCAGTATCAGGTATCTTTATTTGCCCTTTCTCCTGCACCAGCTTTTCCATATTCGGCATCGTTATCAAGTAGTGACAAAGGAACCTAATGCTCCTTAGTCTGAAAATCAGCAGACTCCCTGCAATCTAATGGCATTCCAAAAGCTATCTGTAAGTTCTTCTTCGAGCTCAAGCCAATACAGTAACTCACTTTCTTGCATCATTTTAGCGAACATCTTCAAAGGGCCATATACAGTGCAGATCAATGCCATGGAAGGCAGGGGGCGAAACAATTTCTCCTCCTTACCTGATTTGGGTATATCTAGAATGAATTTTAATAAATCACCGATTATTGCTTTGCTATGTTCGTCTAAGTAATATCCATCTTCATGCAAGCCTTTCTTTTGCGATTTTTTTGCGCAAGAAATAAAGAGTCCTTTATAATGTAATAATGTACATAAAGACGGATTTGGAGGGAAACAAATGGCAAGTCATAAATGGGTATTAATCATAGACGATGAAGATGATTTAGCTCGTCTGATGAAGGCAGTTTTACATAAAGAAGGTATTGCAGACGTTGTAACGGCCGGGACAGTTGCAGAGGGATGGGACAAGTTTCAGGAGTATAATCCTGAACTTATCTTGCTTGATATTATGCTGCCAGATGGAGAAGGATATGACTTATGCAGAAAAATTCGGGAAACATCAAATGTACCGATCTTATTTATGTCTGCAAAGGATGAGGAAATTAATAAGCTGTTAGGACTGGCAATAGGTGGCGATGATTATATCACTAAACCGTTTAGTCCAAAAGAAGTCGCTTATCGGGTAAAAGCACAGCTGAGAAGAGCTGGCTTTACAGAGGAAAAAAAGGCTCCGAAAAGTTTGCAAGTAGGCCCCTTTGAGCTTAGTGCCAATGAGACAGAATTAAAAAAGAATGGCGAACCCCTTGTGCTTACCGCCAAAGAAGTCGGTTTAATGAGCTGTTTCATGCATCATCCGAATCAGATCATAAGCAAAGAAACCTTGTTTGAACAGGTATGGGGTGAAGATTTTTTTGGTTCCGATAATACAGTGATGGTACATATTCGCCGCTTACGCGAAAAAATTGAGGCAGACCCTTCAAAGCCCGCCTTTATATTAACGGTTAAAGGGTTAGGTTATAAATTACATACCAAGGGGTGAGATAAGTTGAAATGGAAATTGACACTCCGTTTTTTAAGATCGGTCATGACTATTGTTGTGATCGTTGGTATAGTAAATGCGATTTTATTCCTTTTTATATTCTTTTTACAGCTAAAAAACAATAATTTCGGCACTGAAGAAGCATCTGCAGAAACCTTTAGCCGGACCTTTTCACAATATGTAGAACTACAATCCGGCAGACCCGTTGTCAACGAAGATGGCCTCAAAAAACTACAGGAAATGAGCGCCTGGGTACAATTTTTGAATGACCAAGGTGAGCAAGTAGCAGCCTTTTATGCCCCTGAAGAATTGCAAACAGCGTATTCTCCTATTGAAATCGTACAAATGTATAAGTATAAAGAATTAGATGCAAGCACGACTGTTTTTGTCAGCACAGCCCAAAATTTCAGCTACTTTTTAGGGATTCAAAATCCGAAAATAGGCCGCTATGTAATGACCTATGACTACGCTAAAATTTTCAAAGATGTTAATATTTTTCTCTCCATTTTTCTTATCGTTGATGTTCTTATTGTAATTATCATTGGATTTTTATTTGGGAAAAAGTTAACTGCACCACTTCATACATTGATAGAAGGTATTCAACAGCTCAGGGAACGACGTTTTAAGAAAATGCCTACTCCCAAAGGTGTGTATGAAGATGTGTTTCGTAATATGAATGAGCTATCTGAAAAGCTCGATCGACATGAAGAGGAACGTAAGCATCTCGACCAAATGCGTGAGGAATGGATTAGTAATGTTTCACATGACATGAAAACACCACTCGCTTCTATTCAAGGGTATGCAGAATTTATAAACGACAGTGCCACAGATTTAACAGCACAAGAATTACAGGACTACACAGCAATTATCAAGAGTAAATCGATGTATATGAAAGATTTGTTAGATGACCTCAATTTAACGACGCATTTGCGTAATCACCAGCTATCCCTGCAATTTGAAGAAGTAAATCTCGTTCAGTTTCTACGAGAAATGACGATTGAACTTTTAAATGACCCGACCTTTGGTGAACGGCAAATAGAGTTTGAGGCAAATGAGGTTACAGCCGTATATAATGTAGATAAAAAGTTACTAAAACGAGCGATCCTTAACTTTATCTACAACGCGCTGGTGCATAACGATGAAAATGTCGTGGTGAAGATTCGAGTGGAAACCATTCATCCGCATACCCAAATTACAATTTCTGATAATGGCCAGGGTATTCCGGCTAAAGATCTGGAACAGGTATTTGAGCGCTACTATCGGGGTACAAATACTACAAGCACACATGGAACTGGACTCGGAATGGCCATCGCAAGAGACATTATTTGGGCTCATGAGGGGAAACTCGATTTGACGAGCGTTGAAAATACCGGAACCACCATTACTATACTTTTATAATACAATTGCCTTATTTACTCATTAGGCAGAAAAAAGGGCTGTACTCCACTTACTTTATTGGAGACAGCCCTTCTTCAATCTATTAGTTTTTTAGTGCCTTTAGCGGAATATCCTCTAATTTCACTTCATCGAATGAGGATACTTGATCACCTTTTTTTACATACATTTTCAAGTACGCTCCTTTGCGAAGATTTTTTTGTGCATTAAATTGGAGTGGAATGGTTTCACCTTTGGCATTTGTAGCTTCCAGTGTATACGAATAGGAAGTCATCACTGTACCATCGTTCAGTTTATATTCATGGGCTTCCCCATCCTTTGTTATTTGTAAATAGTAATTATCCGCATTAAAGCGATTGAAGTCAAATTTAGCTAGAGCAAAGACACCTGCAGCTCCTATAACAAACAAAATACCAATAGTAATTAGAAATTTTTTCATCTCAATCATCCTTCTGTTCTATTATTTAGTGTGATAATACGATTGTAAGAAGCTACGGTTAACAAATAATACAATCCGTAAATTACGGTATAAGCAATCATCCAGAGCAACACAGGTTTTGCTAAGTCCATCATCATTAGACTAGAGAAGGCTTTTAAAGCTACTACACTGTGCAATAACCCAACTGTGAGCGGTACTACAAAGATAATGAATACCTGTGACGCAATAGATTTTCGCATTTCTTTTGCATTGACACCCATTTTATGCAGCATATTGTACTGAGATTTATCTTCTTCTGCCTCAGTTAATACCTTAAAGTAAATGATACTGCCTGTTGCAGCCAGAAATACGAGACCCAGAAAACTTCCGATAAACAGTAGAGAGCCGACACCTTCCAAGCTTGTTTGGTAATCTTGCGGACCACTTGAAAATAGCGCTTCTTCTGGTAATTGATTTGCAATTTTTTGAGATAAATCTACTGAGGCATGATCTACCCCGAGGACACGATAGTGCTGCACTTTCCCATCATTTTGCAATATTTCATACTGATCATCTGAGACTACTACGGTTATACCTGCTGTACCTACATTCAATACGGTTTGCGTGTTAAAGCTTTGGAATGTGAGTGGATGGCCGCTGCCTGTTGTTATAGTTTTTCCTGTATATATAGGTGAGAACCTTTTGTCATATCCGATATCTAAAATAACCGCGTAGCCATCATTTACATTTAATTTTTCTTTATGTTGTACACTCGCTAATTGGTTGTAGGTTTTTTCATCGATAACTGTATATTCTCTTTTATCAGAGCTATCGAATGTGGATGGTGAGTTTAACTCTTTCGTATGAAACGTAATGGATAGTGCTTCAAACTTTTTATCGTATTTTGTATCTGATAGCACAGCACTCACTTGCCTATCCAATTCTGAATCTGTTGATTGATACATAAAGGTATTCGGATTAATCGTTTTCGCCGAGTCATTCGTATTGTAATAAAGACTATATACCGCTCCACCGGCAGTTACTGTCGTAGCACTTAACACCGCAATCACAGTTAATGTTCGGGCATTCCCACGGATACGGTAGAGCAGCTGTGAAATAGTCATTACATGAAGGCCTTTCCACAGCCACTTTTCATTTTTCTTAATCATCGCTAACACAAATCCAGTCACACTGTGGAACAATAAAAAAGTACCCATAATAACCGTTGTTAAAATAATGAATACCGTCATAAGAAAACCAATTTGAGCCCATACGTTAGAAGTGAATAAATCCTGCATCGCGAGCCAATACCCTAAGACAATTAGCAATATTCCAAGTACAGCAACGATCATCGATGATTTGGGCGCCACTTCTCCCTTTTTTGAAGCATGAAATAAATCAATCAGTTTAAATTGATAAATCAAGCGATAGCCTTGAAAGGATGTGACTAAGAAAATAATCAGAAATACGATAGCAGTGTTCATTGCTGCCGCCGCTGAAAATGTAAAGGGTGCTATAACGTTATATCCCATTAAATGAATCAAAATCGTCATAAACCCTTTTGAACAAAGGAACCCCAGTACAATCCCTACTACTAAAGAGAATAATCCTAATAATAGATTTTCAAAAAAGAGCATAAAGCCTATCTGACGATTACGAACACCAAGCAGCGCATACAATGCCACTTCTTTTTTACGTTTTTTCATAAAAAATGAATTGGAATACACTATAAATATGACCACGAAAAAGAAGAGAATGACTGCGGCTCCACTCATTAGTGAACCTAGTTTTTGGGATGAAGCCGTCTGTTCTGCTATCGTGTCACTATATTTCAAGGTCACAAATGTAAAGTAAATGATGATACTAAACACCATCGAAGCAATGTATAAAAAATATTGAGATAAGTTTCGTGCTATATTTCTTCTGGCTAGACTAAATAACGTCATCTACCTCACCCCCAATGGCTGCATGAACATCTAAAATCTGTTGGAAGAAGGCTTTGCGTGTTTGATCCTGACGATATATTTCTGTTGAAAAGGAACCATCCTTGATGAAAATAATCCGGCGGCAGAAGCTTGCGGCAAATGCATCATGGGTCACCATCATAATGGTCGAATGGTTATTTTCATTTAGCGTACTTAAGCTTTCCAATAAACCGGTTGCTGATTTGGAGTCAAGCGCACCTGTTGGCTCATCAGCCAAAATTAGCTCAGGTTCTGTCACAAGCGCTCTAGCCGCAGCGGTTCTTTGTTTTTGCCCCCCAGAAATTTGATAAGGATATTTTGCCAGTAAATCTTCAATCCCAAATACTTTGGAGATCTGAGTCACGAGATGATTAATTTCCTTTGCTGGAACTTTAGCAATCGCCAAGGGAAGCAATATATTTTCCTTTACAGTCAAGGAATCGAGTAAATTGTAGTCTTGGAAGATGAAGCCGAGATGATCACGTCGGAAGTCTGCTAAAGCGGCTTCCTTCATATCATGAATACTCTTGTTCTTCATATAAATCTTGCCTTCAGTTGGAGAATCTATAGTAGCTAACAAATTTAACAAGGTTGATTTCCCCGCTCCGGAAGGGCCCATAATCCCTACAAACTCACCTGCATGAATGTCAAAAGACACATCTTCTAACGCTGTATAAGCAGCGTTTAACTTCCCGTATACTTTTTTTATTTTTTCAACTTTTAATAATGGTTCCATTCATTTCACCTCATAATTTGCTGATACTTATACTATAGGCTCTGAACCTTACAGCAAATTCATGCCAACCTTACAATAAGCTTAAATCCAAAAAAAGGGATACCCAGTAGCCATTTAAGACTACGGAGTACCCCTTTGCTATTGAATAGGATTTGAGTAAGCGCCTCAGCTTTATTTTTTCCTGGTTGTATATAAATCAGATGCATCATCAAAATAGAAGCGGCGTTTCTGTTTGCCAAACACGACTAATATCGCATGGATGAACAACACGATCGATAATATGAACAAGGTCAATCCAGCACCCAGCGTTAAGAATATGGATGCCTTATAAAATGGAGAATCCATTGATAGCTCCACGTTATTTAACGTATTCGCAATGACTGTTATGAAGTATATCGCGTAAATCGCACCAAAGCGTTTAAATAATCGCTTGTTTGTTTCCTTTTGGCTTACTTTACTGTCATAGCGATAGCGCATAATTTTCGTACCGATGGTCGCTCCGTTCCAAATCCACGGAATTATAAAAAGTGTTACAAAAAGCGTCACTGTCGTCGCAATAAATTCACTAACGATATTCACGTTGGTCATACTCAACACCACTTTAACCACTATGTTGCTGATAAATATATCAATCATAACTGCCAGCAACACAGACATCCCTTTCACTTCATCAAGAGCCAATAATGTTTCTGATTTCTCATTAATTTTCTTTTTGGAGGGGAATAACGCCAACACGGCTGGAGCAATAAAGAATCCCAGTACCCCGCCAGTAGTATTCAACAATAAATCATCCACATCAAAAATACGATAAGGGCAATTATAAATTCCGTAAATGCCGGTTACCTGTGTGACCTCATAAAATAATGTTAGTGAGAAGGTGATCCCTAGCGCTTTCTTCCAGTGTTTCTTGTCTTGAAAAAAGTATCGCAAATAAACACCAAAAGGTAATAACAGCAAAAAATTAAAAAAGGCTTGATAGAACGATGGTTGGCTAAATAACAGTCTATACGTTGCAGGCTGTGACAGAACTACACCACTATTATCAAAGGTACTCACAATAAATTGAAAAGGTATAAGGGAATAGTGTTGTGTACCCGGTTTTTGTAGCGAACAAGTATTGCGTGTTTCTGGCAACGGCAACAAAACTAAAAATAACGCTGCTAGAAAGTAAAAGATAAATGAAAACGAAATTAATGTAGTTGAAAAAGGCAGATAATTAAACTTTCTATAGGTATACACGAGCCATGGGATAAATAAGGCGAATGCTAAAACAACAAAAAAGATCGCTGCCACAAAGATTGGTTGCGTATATGCTGACATTTCTAGTTCACACCCCATAATTATTTAGTATTCATATTAACCATAAAACGGATTCTAATTCAACTGGAGTTGGAACATTTTATCAGATTTAAGGATTCTGTAATGTTGACATTCATTTAATGTAAGGTTCGCAACTTATAGTGACTTCTAGGCAAATAAAATTATTTTCAAAGGAGAACTATAATGAACCCCTCCATCTCACAAAAAGAAAGAATTATTTCACTCGACATCATACGCGGACTTGCTCTTTTTGGCATACTGCTTATAAATGTTGGGGGCTTTAAACTTATTATGGAAGGAGATCCCTTGCCAGACTATAGTGGCATTAATGGAATCATCAGTACTTTAATCACCATCTTCGTACAAAAAAAATTCTTTTCTATTTTTTCATTCCTTTTTGGAGTAGGCCTGTACATTTTCGCCTCAAGAGCTGAAAGCCGGGGAGATCAACCAAGAAAGCGTATGGCTAGACGTTTACTAATCCTCTTGCTGATGGGAATCATTCATATATTTATCTTTTGGGGATCGATTCTCCCCGCTTACGCCATTATCGGATTGTTGTTGATCCCTTTTTATTACGCGAAGATTCCTACCCTTAAAAAATGGCTTGTTGGCATGACATTAATTTATATCCTTTGCCTGATGTCAAAAATATTTTCACCCTCGCTTGGGGTGTTATCAACTGTGTTAGATCTGTTTTCTAATGACGCTATACAAATCTTCATCATGTTTTTAACTGGCTTTTTAACCGCAAAATCAGGTTGGCTGACACGCATACAACAATTGTACAAACCGATTAGATGGATTCAGATTGTATCTTTTCTTTTGTTCGTTGGTTTCTCATTATGGATTTGGAACGCTTCTCAAAGCGGGAACAGCTATGTAGATTCAGTTACAGCCATAGGGTCACTTCCAACCACTTTGTTTTACTTAACCACATTATTTCTACTATTAGAGAATAAACATATCGTGAAAATTTTGAGGCCCATAGCACGAGTTGGTCAAATGGCATTTACAAATTATGTAGCTCAAAGCATTATAGGGACAGCAATCATTTCAATTATAGGTCTCGAAGTCGTCTCACCAAAAGATATTCTCTACATCGCTGTTCTGATTTATTTGATTCAAATCATTTTTAGTACCATCTGGTTCAAGTTCTTTTCTATGGGACCCTTAGAAAAGGGTTGGCGCTTGATGACCTATGGAACAAAACAAACTACAAAACGATAAAAACTCTCGCTAACTTGGGCAGCGGTGGTAGTTGATGTTCTCATTTTTCCAATTAAGCATCGTTTTCATCCACTTTTAACAGCTTAGTGGTCAATCTTATCGCTCTGTTCACACCAACGGTTGAACCGCATGTTCGATGAATTTGTCTCATCGTGATATCTTTATCCTCAGTTGCAGCGTGCATCTTTACCGGAAGTTCGTCAAGAATCGAAAAATTCATAAAGAAACGCCATCCTTTCCAAAAATTCTATAGAGAGGATAACGTCTTTTTGCTTTATAGGTAGTGTAAAACCTTAGCTTGATAGCGATGGGGTAGCGTCAGGAAAATGCAGTTATCCTGCCGCTACCCCGTATACAAATTAAGTTACAAACAACTAATTTGAACTTAATGCATTATTGACAGTTGCGCTGTCCACGATTTGAATAAATTTATTAACCTTATCATTCTCATCAAATTCATATAGATGGCAAAAGTCTGCTATAAATGATTTTCCTGTTGCTTTATACGTCCCACTATATTTTCCGTAGACGATAACAGTGTTATTATTAAACGCATAGATTTCATCTTTTGCAGAATAGCCATCCCATTCGGTTCCAAGGCGTTCATGTACGTTTTTCACTACTTCATCTGGACCTACATAAGTACCCGCATAAGGAAATCCAGCAGCTTCTGTCCAAGATACATTATCACTTAAATACATTTTGAAGGCATCCAATTTTCCTTCACCGGTTAATACATACGTTTCATGTAATAATTTTTGATAAATATTCATAACATTACCCCCAAGGAATTTCTTTCGTTACAACTTTTGCACTTAATTCTAATACGCCTTTATTTGCATAGCCTGGATATGCTGCTTCAAGTTTTGCAACAAAATCCGTAGAAGTTTTACTTTCTTCAGAAGCTTTAATTGCAGTTTTCAGATAATTGCTAGTTGCAATAAGGGCTTGATTATCTAAGGATTTTTCTATTGAACCATGGCTTGGTACGATTATATTAGCATTTAATCCTTGCAACACTTTCAAGTTCTCAATCCAAGCTTCCATTGCTTCTTTTGAGCTAGTATCTGCTAAGAAAACATGTATTTCGTTGAATATTTCAATGCCACCAATCAATAATTTCAATTCTCTGTTAAATAAGCTAGTTCTGTAATTATCTAAACCTACAAGTTCAAATGTTAAACCTTGAAAGTCAATAGTTTTTTCTGCAAATACTTGAGGCAATACAACATTACTTGGCGCGTTTTCTCCAAGTGCATCTTTCCAAACTTTTAATTTACCTAAAACAGAATGAACAATATGTTCAACAGTAGATTCTGTGGCATACGCAATGGCTTCTGGATACGCTGCTTTAATACTTTCTAACCCAAAATAGTAGTCCGGATCTCCATGAATAATAAAAATTTTATCTAAAGACAAGTTATTTTCATTTAGGAAATCAACAATTTCTTTCGAATCGGATTGAGTAAATTTCGCATTTATTAAGAATGCATGTCCTGCTTTTTCAACTAAGGTTGCAGTCACCATAAAACTTTTTTCTTCAGAACTAAATATCGTCAATTTCACATCATTTTGATTTATTTCGATTGTTTTAAACATAGAATTTTATCTCCTTTTTATTGAACCATCTTTAATTTCTAACGCTTTTTCAGGAGCTTTATTCTTCCTCTCAGCCGATATATTCTGTGGAATGATAAATGTTTTATACCTTAAATTAAAATCCTTAATAACAATCTTTAAAACGTGCTTCAATTTTATCCGACGTCATTACTCCGCCACCAATAGTAATTAATTGGTTATCCTTGTGTAGAAGTAAAGAGGGGTAGCTATTTATACCAAGTTGTTGAACCGTGTTGAAATCATTTTGAACATCTATTATAGTTTCTTGAGATTTTAGTCGCTCTAGTACTTGTTCAGGATCCAAATGATGATCAATAGCTATCTTACGATATGTTTCAGGGTCACTCAGACTTTTTCCATTATAATAAAACGCTTTTTGCATGGCAGAAGTAAATTCTAATAAACGGTTCGGTGCTAATGAACGTAAAGCTGAAAAGCCAATTGCAGCATCCTTTGAATTCATTGTAAAAGTACCTTCTGACAACAACGCCTGATATGAAGGACCAAATTCCGCACCAGTAAGTTCATTAATTCTTTTATTACCTTCTGATATATATGAGAATTTTTTTATTGGCAGATTATCTAAAAATAATCCTCCGGATAAAACAGTTAACGGAATTTCAGGGTGATTTTTGTGAAAACCTTTAATACTTTCTGAAAATCCATAGCACCATCCACAATATGCATCCCATATATATATAAGGGTGTCTTGTTTTATCTCCATTAAAAACGCCTACCTTTATTTTTTATTATTAAGCAGTCTCGCTGTTACTTAGAAATTCTCTGCTAACTTTTTAGCGCGTAGAATTGCATCTTCTTTAATCTATTGTGCTTTTTCAGCGCCTTATTATGCCCTTCAACATCTATTGCTTCAAAAGAAGGGACGCCAAAAAAATTCATTATTACCTAAAAATGGAGATTCCCCCTCTCTAGTTCTTCAGCTGGACCTTCAGAGTAGAAAGCACCAGGTGCTTGAGTATGAAGTGCTTTTTTATCTGTAACAGGGACTGTTACTACTACCTGTAACTATTGTAGTTACAGGTAGTGTGAAAGTCAATTCTTATTAACGAAAAAATTAACTTCCTATTGTTGGGCTCAATCTAAAAACCTTCAGATGTACTTCCTTGGTATGTATTCAAAAGCCTCCCGCGGGGAGATTTTCACGATCACTCACTTTCCTGATTCCAATTCAAGTCGAAATTTCTTTTCCCAACCCAAAAACCCCTTTTTTATAAGGGGTTTTTGGGTTTAAGCGCTTTAACTTTTCGGCGAAGAATCATACCCTAAACTTTAATAATCAGAGAATCAAGTCTACGGCATCCTGCGAAACCCACACTTTATCCTTAATCATTACCGTCAGCACATTGAGTTTCGTTGTTTTGCCATCCAGAATGGCGATGTTTTTATCAATAGGCAGCTTGAGAACCTGACCTGCTTTTTTCACTACAACCACCGGATTCGTCTTATCGGTCTTGTCTAGGGTGATCGTAGCTCCTTTGGACATGAATTTATCACTGGATACGTACAGCGTATCCTGAAGCTCAGCCAGATTTAGTCCGGTTACTTCTTGAATATACTTATTCACATCCGTATTCTGGATTACACCGCTGTTCACGAAATCGGTCGGTTTATAATTAGCCGGATGGTAGGCGAACAAACCCACTTCTTCCGATGTGTGATCATCCGTAGAGAAGGTTACGCCTATCTTATTTCCCAAGATTTTACCGAGGACCGGCGAAAGGTTATCCTTCATACCTAATCTGACTTGATCCGCTTCTTCTTTGGTTAAATCACTAAGTCCATAATTATCCGCAAGGACCTTTTTGAAATTGTTCTCATTAATACTGTCTTCAATGTAATAACTGGTATGCTTTGCTTTCTTCATCACGGAGACTAGGTCTTTAGTAGAATCATAGTTCGTCATATTGAGCCCGCCAGTAGCATGATCTGAAACGGACAAGACTGCTGTATTTCCGTCTTTTTCTGCAAAGTCAACAGCGGCTTTGAAGGCTTTATCAAACGCTAATGTCTCACTCATAATCCCCACCGGATCGTTATCATGACCATACCAGTCAATCTGACTTGCTTCGACCATCAGAATGAAACCTTTCTCGTTCTGTGACAACTTCTCTACAGCAACTTTAGTCATTTCAGCAAGGCTCGGTTGCTTTTGCGGGTTCAGGTCAAAATCAGCATCCAGTGCTTCGGGGTTGAACAGACCCCAGATTTTATTCGTTTTAGAATTCATTAAACCTGCTTTATCCGTTACGTATTCATACCCATTTGATTTCAAGACTTTGGTTAAATCTTCTCCATCCTTGCGGTTAATATCTTCTTTGCCGGGTACCAAATACCCGGACCCACCCCCAAGAAGAACATCTACACCACTGTAGACCATCTGTTCTGCAATTGACTGTGCATTGTCACGCGTATATGCATGACTTAAAAATGTAGCCGGTGTCGCATCCGTTAATTCACAAGTAAATACCGTTCCTGTACTTTTCCCTGCCATTCTCGCTGCATCCATAATTGTAAGCAGAGGTTTGTTCACGTCCTCTGGCTTAACTGCATCCACGAACGGCATCGTGATTCGGTCGGGCAGTATGGATACCGTCTCACTCTTGACCTTATGGCCTGTGGCATAAGCCGTAGCTCCCGCAGCGGAATCTGTGGTAAGTGAATCCGTAGAGTAGGTTCTCACCAGCCCGCTGAAATACTTGTCCATCGTAAGCGCCTGCCCTCCCTGATACCATCTGGCCAAGTTCACATGAGACAAGCTCATCCCATCCGTAATAAACAGGATCACGTTCTTGACCGTTTTGTTTGTAGGCGCATCAGAGTTATTGGCGCCACTGGCATAGGCCGTTCCGTTCCCTGCTGCAAGCAGACTGCAAACCATAATTGTACTGCAAATTCTTCCGATAACTTTTTTGCGCATTTGAATCCTCCTCTAGCAGATTTTATTAAGTACGTTTCTAGTTTAAAGGAGGATTGTTTGCGGGAGCAGCACCTATTCTCTTTTTATATATTAAATTCTATGCATATTTTGACTTGACCATTTAGCAATAACTACTTGTTCAGATTATCAGATAAATACTTTACTATGCCTTCTTCGGAGTCTTGAGAATACTCCCACACCATGACACCAGCCAATTTTTTATCTTTGATATATTTAACTTTTGCCTGCAAGGCTTCTTTATCTTCATACGTAATAAAAGTATCACCATCATACAAATAGGCCGTCTTAGCTGTATCGTCAAAGTATCGTTTAAATCGATCTTGACTCATATATTTTTCTTTTATTGTCTTGTAGCTTAAATCTACTTTGTCGATATTGATGGGTTTACCCAGTAAAAATGAGGCGTCCTTATTCTCATCACTTTTAACATTCTCCCATCCATAGGAATAAGCTGGAACACCTAGTAGAAGCTTACTCGGATCAACATCACGATCTAAATATAAACGAATAATACGATCCACGCTGGTTTTGCTCTTACTATTCTTATCTATAAATAAATTTGAATTATACCCTGTTGTTTCTGACCAAGCTCCAGTCAAGTCATAGCTCATCACATTAATGAAATCCACGTACTTTTCTACTTTTTTAACCTCAACGTTTTTGAAGAACCAATCTTCATTTCCAGCAGCAAAGGTTAAATAGTAATTTTTATTTTTACGCGGCAGTCTATCCAGTTTTTCATTAAGTTCCTTCATAAGACTAGTAAAGTTCTTGGTATCTTCTGGTCTGGCTTTAGTTGTGTTCCAAGAATCAAAGGCTGGATATTCCCAGTCTATATCGATCCCATCTAAATCTAACTCCTTAACCATTGCGATCATACTCTCAGTAAAAGAGTACCGGTTTCCATCCATAGAAGCATCGGAGAATCCGTCCGCTTTATATCCGCCAACACCAAGGATGAAACTCGTTTTTTTATTATTTGATTGCAGCTTTTTTATATTTTCTTTAATGATCTCATTTTTAGCAGGGTCCAGATCAAAATATACATTGGTTTTATCAATTTTAGCAAAGGCGAGAATAGCAATATCAATGTTTTTGTCTTTTAGATTAAGATCTTTAAAGTCTTTCCATAACGGTATGTACACGGAGGTTATTTTTTTGTCTGAATCATTGAGATTGTAATAGTAAATTCCCATGCCTATAGCTAATATAGCGATGAAGATTTTTGTATATATACTTATTTTCATCATGTTAACTTCTTCCCCCAAATAATACATGTGTAATATATTTATTTAGATTTAAGACTTTAACCGTGATATAGCTAAATAAGAATACAATAATGACATTAAAAGTAAGGTTAACTATGGATTGGAGTAGAGTAGCTTGTATTTCTGCTCTTCTGGATACCAATATTTCAACTAACAAATGAATTAAGTAGATACTAAAGCTAGCCTTGGAAATGGAGCTGATTATTTTTTTGACTTTGTAATTCAACTTCTCGCTAATCACGGTTTCTTTTTCTTTAAAATAGATAAACGTTCCAATAGCCATAAAAAATGTTGAGAGTGAATAGTTGCCATAGAACATTTCATCTAACACACCACTAGATAAGGAAGAAAAATAGGTCGCTAATGGCGTTACAAAAAAGGATATAATGCCTAAGTTAAAGAAAATATTTTTAGCTTTGATGGATATCGTATAGTTGAAGAGATAATATCCCAGGATAAAATATCCTAGATAACCCATGAACAAGGGGATGTTAGTTATGGGAATATTAATATATTCAGAGGTCAATCTGTATACGAGGTCGGAGATGAATTTATAAACCACACTAACCAAAAACCATATCAACAGATAATATTTTAAATCCTTTTCACTGCACACTTTTACCAGCTTACTAATTAATGGAACTGTTATATAGATCGCAATAATCGCATACAGAAACCATAAATGTATATAATTCTTATCAAAAATTAAACCGTACGAAAAATGAATGAAAAAATCATAAACGCCCATGCTGCTTTTTTGAATGATATATTGGGTGTAAACGGCATAAATAAGTGACCAGCTAACTAAGGAAATGATTAAAGGAAGTACTTTTTTAATATAAAATTTCCGATATGATTTCACTTCCACTCGAAGGATCATCGCACCACTTATCATAAAAAATATTGGCACAGCAAATCTAGATATCGAATTAAAAATGTTGCTAATCCACCAAGAGGTTGTATTGAAATCATTTGTCCTTGTAAGCAAGTCTGCAGTGTAGTGCAAAATGATAACAGCTATGATGGATATTATTCTTAACACATCTATAAATATAATTCGTTTATCTTTCAATATATGATTCATAAGTACCTCCTAATGAGTAGTTTGCTGATAGTTACAGTAGCAGACTAGCTGATACTTGAAACACCTTTTCTCTCAACGAATCCCCAGCCCTCGTCATTATCAAAGTATTTAAACGTGCCTACGATATTCATATAAAGCAGCAGATTTCGATAGGTTAGTAATTCAACTTGGCTAAATAAAAACATTCTTAAATAATCTTTAACTGAATAATTGCTGCCATATTTTTTGCATAAATAGAGAGAAATTCCGATTTGCAGCGCATTAATGACAATTACAGACAACATGAGAATAAAAGCCTTAAATAAATTGGTACCTAAAAAGAGTGATTGTATAAGATAAAAAATGCTTGTAAATGCTGTTAATGTACCTAGAACAAAACCATCGATAGCAAAAAAGAGACTGACACCAATGCTAAACTTTCGTGATAATTTGGACCAATAGATTAAAATGCAATCTACAAAGGCTTTTTGCCAGCGTATTCTTTGTTTATAAAAGTTACTTAAGTTTTCTGGGCATTCCGTGTAGCATACGGCTTCTGGCGCGTAGACGAGCTTCTTATTCAAGTTATTCGCTTTAATGAACTCGTGAATTTTTAAAGTAATATCAATATCTTCGCCTACAGTACTTCTAAACCCGTTAACGTCCACCAATATACTCTTATAAAAAGCACCAAATGCGCCTGAAATAACGACAATTGAATTAAAAACGGATTGTGTTAGTTTTCTAACATAAAATCCATGGATGTAACTGATAACTTGGCTTTTTATAATACCTTTACCAGTAAATTTATCTTGGATAACGCCGTTCCTTTTCTCAGCGCCCTGTACGATCTTTACCGTACCCCCTAAGGCGATGATCTTATCATCTTGAAAATATTGATTTACATATTTAAGCGAGTTAATTTCCAGCATGCTATCTGCATCCAACGTGATCACAATATCAGTATTCGCACAATCGATACCGGCGTTAAGTGAATCTGCCTTTCCGCCATTGACTTTATCAATTACAAATATTTTTTCATATTTCTCCGAAAAATAAATCCCTTTAATAGCAGCGTATGAAAGCTTCCCCTCTGCTTCTCTATCACTTATCGATAAGTCCAAAAGCTCATGTAATTTTTGAAACGTCTGATCCTTTGAACCATCATTAATAATGATGACTTCATAATTACAGTAATTTAGGCCCTCCATTGCATCTATGCAGTTCTTAATGGTGAGCTCCTCGTTATAAGCAGGAACTAAAACGGAAATCGATTTTTCATCACATTCGTTATTCAATTTCTTAACTTTACTGAAAAATAAAGGGATGACTGTGTAAAGAGTTTGAAACCCAATAAAAATGAAGGTTAACAAATAAAAAAAGTATTGCATCTCCTCACTCCTTTTTATCTATCTAAAGCTTATAATTCTATGAATTGAACTGTTCTCCAGACAGTTAATCCCACACTAATTTCAATCACTTACATCCTTTGTTAGTAATTCCAACTAATAATAGTAAATAAAACCAAAAATAGCAACCTTTGAAAGCGTTGTTATTGTAATTTTCTGAATAATATATAGTTTTCCTCTTTATTTTACATACATTAATTTTCATTTCACAAAAAAAGAAGAAAGAAGAAACTTTCAAATTCCAAGTATTAAAGAGGAAGATAGGAGAAATGTAAATCGGGTTCTGAGGAAGTCGTTTCATACTAGAAAATAGCATATTTCTTCTATTTATGGTAGACAAATTCCATTTATTTTCATATAATCACTATGAAGTTACAGCAATTGTTATCATTCAATGAATTTAGCCCTACACACCTTTTTCTCTACCTTTCATGTCGATATATGAGCTCTTATGAGTTTATATAAATACGTTCAACAAAGAAAGGAGTTGTAATTGAGATAAGACGTTCGGGTATGAATGCATCATTCATTCGCAGTGCATATTTCATTAAAAGAGGAGGAATAAAATGTCATCTTTTCGCATTTCTCATTCACCTTGGGTAAAGCTGCTAGCTTATGGGAGTATCATGTTGATTATTTCATTGGTTGTAATGCTATTTCCGGAAAGGTCCTTTTCTCACGGCTATGTTGAAGGACCTGCTAGTAGGGCAGCACTCTGTAAATCCGGACAAAATACAGATTGTGGCCCGATTGTTTATGAGCCCCAAAGTCTAGAGGCACCTAAGGGGTTCCCTGCTGCAGGGCCAGCAGACGGGAAGATTGCAAGCGCTAACGGAGCTTTTCCCAAGCTTGATGAACAATCGGCTACACGCTGGTCTAAAGTCAACATATCTGCTGGACAAAATACTTTCACTTGGAAACTGACTGCCGCTCATTCGACAGCAAGCTGGAAATACTATATTACAAAGCCTAACTGGAATCCTAATGCCGCTCTTACTCGAGACTCATTCGACCTGACTCCTTTCTATTCGGTGAACTATGGAGGTGTACAGCCACCCTTCTCTTACTCAGACACGTTTAACGTTCCGGAACGTAGTGGATACCACGTCATCTTGGCTGTGTGGGAAGTCGCAGATACTCCGAACGCCTTCTATAATGTCATTGATGTCAACTTTAGCGGAAGCAACCCTGTCGATACCCAAGCGCCTTCCGCGCCAACAGCTTTGACGGCAACTGCAAAAACATCCACCAGCGTTTCCTTGGCCTGGAACGCATCCACGGATAATACCGGTGTAACAGGGTACCAAGTATTTAACGGATCTTCTTTGGTTGCTACCGTATCCGGCACAACATTAAATTACACCGTATCTGGATTAACCGCGAATACTGCCTATACCTTTAGTGTCAAGGCAAGAGACGCTGCTGGCAATGTCTCAAATGGAAGCAATTCCGTCAGTGTTACTACCAATGCACCCGTCGGTAATGATACGGAAGCACCAACAGCCCCCGGCGGCTTACATGTTATGGGGACCCCAACATCCTCCAGCATTCAGTTAATGTGGAATCCGTCAACGGATAATGTTGGTGTTACAGGCTACCGTATTTATAGAGGAACGACATTAATCACCACTGTACCTGGAGCCACAACGGATTATACAGTAACAGGTCTTAGTGCAGGAACAACATATACGTTCAGTGTATATGCCTTCGACGCCGCAGACAATCAATCAGCGGCCAGCACCATCAATGGAACAACCGCGACAGCGTCTACAACCCCAGCTTGGGCACCTAATACCTCTTACACAGTCGGTGCGTTGGTAACCTATAATGGTTCTGTGTATGAATGTCGTCAAGCCCATACATCGATAACCAGTTGGGAGCCTGCCAATTCCCCGGCGCTATGGTTATTGAAATAATGATGTGAAAAAATCAAATCCCTAAATTGGGTAAAACCACGAGATACAGTGAAACTGTACTTCGTGGTTTTTTGCTTTTTAATACAATTGAGGATTCATTGCATTCCTGCTTCTGCTGGAAGCGAATTACTTCTTGTCCCCACTGCTTTAATAACGAAATTGTAGGATTTAGCAGAATCTATGCCGTTTAATGTATAGCTGTAACTTGTCTGACTGTTTACCGCCGGCACATACACGCTCCAGTTCGTGCTGACTTTATCATTTTTCTCGTAAATCCGGTAACCTCGCACTGGCTCAGAGCTATTTACTGGCGCTTTCCACGAAAGAACTGCACGGTTCCCGGACTGTCTTACTGCACTTGGATTTTGGACTATGCCGGGTTTAACGTCAGTCCTTTTAATACTGTAAGCGTCATAGACGGCAATGGGTTTATCTTTAACTGCTGTGTAGGATGTGAATTTCAGCACGTCGCTTGTAATGGATACATCCACGAACATTTTCTTGTTGGGCTGATCGTTTTTTGCTGCAAAAAAACTGTCTGCATCTGGATTAATAGCATAGAATTTCGAAGCGGCTGAGTTGCCCATTAGATACACGGTCCCTTTGGGATTCAGCACATTTCCTTGCTCATCGGTAATGACATTCTTAATCGGAACGTTGTTCAGCATTTGAAAAGACCTCATATACATATGGTCATGTCCCTCAAACACCATATCCACACCCAACTCATCAAATACAGGAATCAGATATTTCCGGTAAAATTCTACCCGGTCGCTTTCTGCCGAAGCATTATCCCCTGAGGAATAAGCTCCTTTATGCATAGAGACGAATTTCCACTTCTTATCGGTCTTTGCCACCTGATTCCGCATCCATTCCAATTGCTTCGTGAACTGAATATCTGCTTTGTACGGCTTGACCTCTCCTTCGTACTGGGAATTGATCTGCATAAACAGGGCATCGCCGTATTCGAAAGCATATACAGAACCGTCATGAGCACCCGTCCCGACATCTTTTGGAAGATTAAAATGGTTATAAAAGTTATTATTCGGATAATCCTCTATCTCATGGTTGCCGATAATCGGTGCAAATGGCACATTGGCAAATTCTTTTTTCGGCACACCCAAGAACCACTGCCACAGCTGCTCCAGATCACCATCATCCGTTAGATCCCCTGTAAGAAGAACAAACTTGGGATCTACCGTTTTCTCAATAGCTCGCTTAAAAGTATCCTGCCACAGATCGAAATTCGATTTACTTGAGCCTTGGGTGTCGGTTACATAGAGGAAATGGAAGTCCTGATTATCCGCCTTGTCCGTGGTAAAAGAACCCACCTCGCTCCAGCCGTCCGCATCACCGTTACCGGCCCGGTAGATATACTTGGTTCCAGGCTTAAGACCGCTTGCAATAACCTTGTGGCTAGCGAACTTTTTATACTTCTTGGAGCTTCTGTCTCCTGATGTCATTAAGGTTTCAATAACTGTTGCGCTGCCCTCATAAGAAGCTGCCAGTTGTTCCGGGAACTCGCTTCCTCCCGCATTGGAAGCTTCCACTACTTGCACTACTGTACCTCTGACGGTTTCGGCTGTATACCAGTCAAAGGCAATACTTGTCTTTGGGTCCCCATTAAAAGTCATGTTCAGCAGTGTTGGTGTTTTGATGCCGGTATCCGGAGACTTCGTCTTAAAGCTCCAGGTAATATCGTTCTCCGGTGTCCGGCCATCCGTAGTCCCCTTAACAAGCTCTTTTGGGATGGTCACGTTGTAAGTTTTGCCGGCAGTGAAATTAGGGTGGCTGACTTTGACTGTATCTTGACCGAGGAGCAAAGCAGAGATGTTGTTAAGAGGAACATTGTTTTCTGTGATTACAACCTGATAACTACTGTCGAGGCTGATGGCTTTGTTAAACTTCACTGTGATCTCTGCGTTAAGGGGAACATCTGCAGCCCCTGAAGCGGGAGTTTTGCTTACCTCAAGTGTGGGAGTGTCCCCAGGTTCGCTGCTGCTGCGTGTTCCTTTAATTACCACATCTTTAATTCTGCTTGAGCCTGAGCTGGACACCGTTCCCCCGCTTACGCTTTTCGCAGAGTTTACCACCCAGCGGATATAGAGTATATCTTGATTGTTTGTTCCGGCAGGCAAAGCGAGGTTCGTTAATTTGCAGGAATTATTGGAACAATTAAAATTGTTCTGGGCTAGAACAAGGTTGCCGCCCGTAACATCTGTCCATTCCTGTTGATCTATACTGTATTGCACCTTAAAATCCCTGGGTCCTGTACTTGAAGAGGTTTGCTGTGATGAGAGGAAGATACCTTCGAAGCCTTGGGTAGAAAGCGTGGCAAGCCAGTATTTTAGACCCGTTCCTTCATGCCAGCCCTGGTTGCGTACGCTGTTCTCACCTGAATCATAGGTGTATGCATCCGTATTAGTTCCTACATCACGAATGGATGAAGACGATTGATATACCCCGTCTGTAGCCGGAAATACACCATTTTCGCCTTTGTCTTTAAAAATCCACTGGGCAATCGTTTCCTGAACTGCCGCTGCTTCACTTGTAAGGTCTTCCTCAATTTCCTCCCTTCCTGCTGAGACAATACCGGTCAACTCCATGGCAAGCAGCAAACCTATAACCATTAGACTGATTACCTTGTAAAATCTATTTTTGAGATAAGATTGGTTGTTATCCATTCAGCCCATCTCCCTCTAAATTAATCTTACTTATCATCGAACCGCCGTCACCAAGAAGAACGGCGGTTCTGTCTACTCTTGCATTCCTGTTATTGAAGTTCCCAATCGGTGACTTGAAGGACTGCCGAATCTGCACCCTTCAGGTCTGTCTCTCCCATGTTGAGCAAATTGCTCCACTGCTTCACACGGTTCTTGCCGTTAGGCGGAGTGTTGTACTCATTAGTATCCACAATCTTGGTCCGTTCTTTATAGAATTTGATCATGAAAGTCTTCTCATCTGTGCTGCTTCCTGATTTACTCAAAAGCCCTTGAAGAGTCTCGGAGCCACCGGTAGCTCCATGGTTCAGCGCAGCATCCACGAAGGAACCAATCGTTAATGCCGAGTTAAAGCCGCGATTGCGGGCCTGCTCCACACTGTATTTAATGTAGATATTGTAGAATGTTTTCCACATAGCCTCTCTCCACTCGGGATCATTTTGCAAATTACCGATTTTTCTGCAGAAGCTCTCTTCGCTTTCGTTAATTTCGAGGATTTTCCCTTTCATCGAACCCTTAACACCGATCCGGGCCAATGCGCCTTTAACCGAAGGATTACTCGCGCCTTTGGCAGCATCATATGCCTTGAACAGATCCGGGCCGTCGGGACCGGTATCATTTGAGCCGCCTGTAGTCGCACCGAATATTCCAATCGTATATCCGCGGTCATCATCAATATCTTCACAATATCCGTAAAAATTGATCCAGTTCAGATCGTCCTGCTCCGGTTTATTGACAAGCATCATAATATTGTTCCACTGCTCACCATCCAGACCTGTGTTGTCGCGCAAGAATTGAAGTGTTGCCGGTGAGAAATTAGAATCCGGGTTCCCTGCCGCATAACTTTTCTGTTGAGATGCATTGGACAGATAGCCATAAGAAAAAATCATTGAAAAACTGAGCAGAATCAACAATGAAAATTTCATCTTCTTGGAAACCTTACTATTCGTTGAATTAAGCACCGCAATCTCTCCTTTAATTAAATAGTTTAAGCGCTTTAACTTTGAGTGGCAGCGAACCTTATCCCCAACCTATCTGAGCATGACAGCCCTCCTTTTTCCAACACTTGGTAATTCAATTCAAGCTTATCTCATAAAGTTTGACTAAACAGCACGTATTTTCTTGTAATTATTAAATTTTATACATATGTTGCTACAAACCCTAGATTAAGTCTACAATCCTCTTAGGAGGTGCTGAATGAAGCCGGTATTTTATGAGTCTACTCTTTTTGAGATCAGCCGCAAGAAACAGGTATACACCAGCATGCCTTCAAGACACTATCATGATGCCTATGAGATTCTGTATTTAATATCCGGGGATTTTTATTATTTTATAGGGGACAGAACCTACCAGGTTGCGGGCGGTACGTTGCTATTTATGGATATTCATGAAATGCACAAACTGGTCAATTCTGGATGCA
Organism: Paenibacillus sp. PastF-3; assembly: GCF_029893135.1. NCBI lineage: Bacteria > Bacillati > Bacillota > Bacilli > Caryophanales > Paenibacillaceae > Paenibacillus > Paenibacillus sp. PastF-3. The sequence goes on from NZ_JARXWM010000002.1 coordinate 300,680, forward strand.
ATATGTATGAACGGGTTACACTGCTGTTTAAAAAAGAATTCCTGCAGCATTTCTGCACTGGCGGTCAATGTGAGGAACTGCTCGAATTGTTCAAAAGTGATTACCGCGCTTTGAAGATGACCGGGAAGGATCAGTATTTCATCGAACAGCTTTTTCAGAAGATGATCCAGGAGGGAAAGAAGCAAGATCGTGGATATGAACAGTACCAACAAATAATATTGGTGGAGTTGCTTCTCTATCTTAATCGTAAACTATTTGACAGCCGTGTAGCTCCAATGTTGGAATCCAATCGCACACACAAGAAAGTCCTGGACATCGTTAATTATGTAAATCAACATTATATGGAACCGCTTAAGCTCTGTGAGATTTCACGGCAGTTCGACATAAGCTCTTCCTACCTATGCCGAACTTTTAAAGAGGCCACCGGCTTCAGTTTTATTGAATATATCAATAACATCCGCATTAAAGAAGCGCGTGATTTGCTCGTTGGTTCTTCTTTTAATGTTACTGAAATTGCAGGTATGGTTGGGTTTGATAACATCTCCCATTTTGGACGGACCTTCAAATTAATGATGGGTATCTCGCCGCTCTGCTTCCGCAAACAATTTAAGTCATAACAGTAAAAATACTGGAATGCGTCAAGACATTTCGTCAAGACGAACAAATTGCAGGTTTCTTGTTGCCTGCAGTTGATTTAGCACTTCCTCTAAAGCTTGCAGCATAAAATAAGGAGCATGCCGGTCCGCGCCCACAGTCTCACCGCTGTCGTGAAGTAAGACAACAGAGCCATCAGTGATTCCACTTAACAGAATAGCCTGCATCCGGGTTTGACAGACCCGGGTGTTCCAGTCGCCTGCCTTCAGCGACCATAGAACAATTCGATACTGCTTGTATCGAAAGAAATCAAATAGATTGATTAATCCCCAAGGTGGACGGTAATGAGTGGGCCTGGTTCCGACAATAGACTCTATAATATCAGCGGAGCGGTCCAGATGTTCTCGCCTAATCGTACGGGGCAGCATCAGCCAGTTAGAGGTATGACAATAATTATGGATGCCAATCTGATGGCCTTCCCGATCCATTCTTCTGATCAGGTCTGGATACTGCTCCGCTCGCGATCCAAGCACGAAAAAAGTGGCTTTCACTTGATGTAACTTCAATAAATCCAGTAATTCCGGCGTATATTCCGGATGTGGTCCATCGTCAAAAGTGAATGCCACCTGTTTCTTTACCGTTCCTTTGCGAAAGACACCAAAGCCGCTCACTCGCGTAATCAAACTCGGAATAAACATGTAAAGGGTGGCAGTACATAGTATTCCTCCTATAAGATATGTAAGAATAATTACACCTCCATATAACAAGCTTAAGACTTATCCAGAATAGTTCTGTCCGGGTGAGAACCGATTCTTCAGTGAGGCCCGTGAATGAATCAGTAACATCGGGACCAGTTGTTCGGTTCGCCGACTGATTCTTTGTCTGCCTTCCGGATGCATGGCAGACAGCAGCAATCGAAGATAAATGGTGGTGATGCGTTCAAAAAAACCGGACTTTATATTTTGTTGTTCAAAACCAAGACCATGTGTTAATCCCCGATGGAGCAGTGTAATACCTAATAAAGCCTTGACCTGCCTGAACTCGGACTGCGATTCGAAGGCTTCATTGATTTGCTGCATTGATTTACGCAGCATGCGAGCCGTTTGGAGTGCAGCACGATCCGATCCTTCGGACTGGATCAACTTCAGGATACTTCCATTATCGAGGTGGAGCTCTCCCACCCACTCGCCTTGGTTGATGACCGTGGCGTCTTGGCATATAATAGGCTGTCCCCGGTGCTTTTTTAACATCACGGTACATATACCAAAGTGCGACTTATGCGCTCCACGAAAATGTGAAAGCAACGCAAAAGCTTTTTCCCACATCATCCAGACGGACTGCACCGTGGTTTTACGTATTTTGAAACCCAACTCATCCACCCTCCTTAAAACGGTTATAGTCTCTCATTTCATACATTGTGCATAACGGATCGGCTGCAACAAAGGAACATAATGAACCTCATTAAAACTTTCTTAACGTCTACATCTATTGGACGCCATACAGTGGAATTTCTCTGCGATTATATTAAATTTTCGTATAACTTTTTTCATTAGCTACTCTTTCTAGTATTTTTTGAGTTGTCGTGGGGAAGTCACTACCCAAACGATGAAAGCCGTTAGTGCCACACCACCGAAAAAAATGTACCCATTAAAAAACAGGTTATTTGTGTATTGGTTAATCCAACCGAAACGATACACCACGGAGTCTTTATGGTTAGTAAATCCATTGAGATTGTTAGATAATGAACGAATTTTAGATGTTTCTCCCCAAATCATTATTCCTATAATAAGTATGGAGGTTAAAGGGAGTGTAACATGGACAAGTTTACTTTTATTCTTACTTTTGAACCCCCTAATTAAAGCACCTACATTAAATAATAAAATGGTGAACAACAATAATCCTACAACCAAAGCTATGATACCTGGGTTACCATTCCCTGAAATACTTCCACCAGGACTATATTTAAAAGTCATCCCTTCTACAGCAAAAATACTAATCACATTTAATATCAAAATAATGAGTAATTTTCGCAACATAATGCCTCCTCTTCACCTGACCTAACTGGTAAAATACTAAAAAGGCGGCTTTCCCCTTTGCAGAAATCTCTGTTCAAGGAAAGCCGCTTCTTCATGTTGTCAATTCTCTGAATTTTGTCTAACGTGTTCAAGGATACTTGCTTAGCTCAGCTTTTCCAGCCAGATATCTTTAAAATCGACCCACCCAAGTGTATTCAAATGGACGCCACGGATTGAAGGATGTAAGTATGTTCGAAACTCTTTATGATGGAGAAAAATGACCGAAGCTTCGTCGCTTAAATGTTCCTCAATCCCCTTCAAATGCTGGCGTCTGCCAGTTTCCGTATCGGCGCTTAAGGCATCGTCAATTCTTCCGTTAATCCAGTTCAGAAGCTCATCGTCCAAATACGCCCGGAAAGGACTGTCCCCATGCTCATAAACTTCAATCTCACATACCTCGTCTTCAGCCAAGACGAATCCTACGATCATCAAATCTTCGTCGCGATGTGGACTGCCACAACCAGGTTTATCTTCCCATGAAATGATCTTTAGATCTACCTTAATACTCCACTGCTCAAGTCTTTCCACAATCCATCGAGCATCTTCCTCAAACTTCTCATGGGCAGTGAAGCGGATGACTGAACCGTCATAATTCGATTCACGCAGAACAGTTTTTACACGATCTAGACGGAACGGTTCAACAGAGCGGGATTGGCTCGCTTCCGGGTGGAAACCGAAGGCAGATAGCACGCGATCACCCCCCAGTTCCGAGACCAGGTCGCCAGTATTCAGAATCATGCGTACCGCCCGGCGGAACGCCTCCGACTGCTGTGCACCCGGCCGTCGAAGATTCCAGGTTAGCATCGTACAGCCATTGGATAATTGCTTTAGCGTCTGCCAGTCTCCGTTATGGTTTCCCAGCGGATGATTCTCGACGAACTCGTGATGCAGCACCTCGGGAATATTAATTGCTGACTGAAGACATTCCTCCGGCATGGTAATCATATCCACACCATCCAAATAGGGCCTTCCTTCATGATAGGCAGTGTGGGCAGCCAACTCGATGCAGTGCGATGACTGCGAGACGATCCGAAAAGGGCCGGTGCCGATCGGCAGCCGCCAGAAGTCCGTCTCTTCCATACCACCCAAGTTGGCAGGCAGGATGGATGCTGCGCTGGAGCACATGTACCTGTCGAAGATTCGGTTTGGCTGCTTCAAATGCAATTGTATTACACGCGGGCCTAGCGCTTCGATCCGTTCTACTCCCCGCAGCAGCCAGCGGTTATTGGTGTCTCCGCGCAAACGCTCCAGCGTAAAGGCTACATCTCTTGCGGTCAGTTCGTGCCCATTATGGAAGTGCACCCCCTTGCGTAGATAGAAGGTCCACTCACTCGCTTCTGCATTGGACGTCCAATGATGAGCGATACTCGGAACAATTTTGCCCGCAGCTTCATCAAACCGGAGGAGGCGGTCGTAAATTTGCCGCAACAGATGTGCGTCAGCGCAAAATCTTACTTGAGCAGGGTCAAAGGTCGTGATGGGACTGTAAATCGGGAAGCGCAGTATGTCACTCGTAGAGATACCATCACGTGCTTCCTCTTTTCGGTAGCCAAATTGACCGTTTAGCCATTCAAGGAATTTGGGCTTGGCAAGCGTTCCCTCACCGAACAATTGTAGCCATTCAAAAGCTTGCTTATAATCCCCTTTTTCTGCCCAGCTCTGGATCAAGCTTAGCAGGAAAATTTCCTTGTCCGTCTTGAAAGCGATCCGCGAGCGATTCCCACGTCCGCGCCCCGGAATCCAATCAATCAGACCTTCTTCCTCCAGCCTGCGCAGGATAAGCTTCGCGTTCCGAGTGGTGCAGAACAACGCTTCCGCCAGCTCCTCCAAGGTTGCTTCTACGGGCATTCCCTCACTAATCCCCCCACCGAAGCGGTCGTAAAGCGTAAAATACCGTTCAGTCATGATCACCTTTTTCTGCCTCCTGTCGGTTATATTCCTCAAAAGAGGAAATCATGTGTGGAAAGTATACGCTTTTTATCCCCTTTTGAACAGCGCATAATAAGTCTTACAGAAATAAGGAAGCGGGGGAGAACATATGTTGGAACATCCATATCTGATTGAGAAACTGAGAGAATATCGAGAGGCAGAAATAAGTTGGCGACTTTTGAGGCGAATTCAGAGCTGCTTATGGAAAGTTAAAAGAAGTAACACCACACAAAAATCAGCTATCCATTCGTAAACTGGCTTTCGGCTTCCAAAACCCTCATGACCAACTCCTGCAGGATAGACGTAAAAAAAGACGACTCGAACGTCGTCTTTTGGGATGTATTCATTTTCAACTCCTATTAGGACTGTATGACATTGAGGTTTCCACAAGCCTCGTTTCCAATGGCTTTGTTTTTCTCAAAAAAACGAGCGTTATGAGAAGAAACACCAGCCATATCTGAAGCTGACGGATCTAGATAAAGTTTGGCACTATTAACTGCTAACACAGCATCATTAAAGGCACCAGCAATTAAACGAACCTTACTGCCATAAGTAATAAAATCACCTGCTCCGAAAATCCCGGGGATACTGGTTCGCATCCGCTGATCAACAGACACACCATAATCTTCTTTGTCTAAGCCCCAGTTCAGTAAATCCCCAAAATCACGATCAAATCCATGACTCACGATCACTTCATCGACTTCAATTTGTTCTATTTCACCAGTCTCAGCGTGTTCTAGAGCTACAGTTCCAATGCGTTCACCTACGCCATATAAGCGAGAGATACTATACGGTGTCATGACCGTAGCGGATGTTTTCATTTGGGCTACAGGCAGCTCATGTGCAGTAAACTCATTTCGTCTATGTACCACAATGACTTGCTTCGCCAAACTCACAATTTCATTTGCCCAATCCACTGCGGAATCTCCTCCGCCAGAAATAAGAACACGTTGATCTTTAAATCTCGATAAATCTGTAACGGTGTAGTGGAGATTATTCAATTCATAACGGTTTGCACCTTCAATATCCAGCTTTTGAACTTGCGTCATTCCGCGACCAGCACATAGTAATATAGTACGTGTATAATGAAGTCCGCCTGTTTTGGATGTCAGAATAAATATATCATCCTGCCGCTCCATATGAGCAATTTCCTGTCCTAGTACAAGGGTTGGATCAAAAGTTCTAGCCTGCTTCTCTAAAGAATCTATTAAGCGTTCACAGCGTATTGGATCAACGCCGCCAACATCCCACACTAACTTTTCAGGATAGGTGCGCATGAATCCACCTAATTCCTCTTTGGCATCAATTAGTTTTGTACGCATGGCTCTCATACCACTATAAAAAGCTGCATACATGCCTGCGGGGCCACCACCAATGATCGTAATATCATAGATATCGAGTTGTTTTGCGTTCACTTAAGGCACCAACTTTTCTACGATATAGTCAATAAGCTTACTTGTTCCAATTGGACCTTTGGCTTGAATATAATCATTGGTACGTATTGGGAAGACATCATTATTTTTGACGGCTTTCAGGCTTTTCCACAGCGGATTTTTTTCTAATTCTGCTAATGATTCTGAGCTATCAAGATCCACCATACTTCTTGTTTCCAGGAAAATATAATCCGGTTTGATGTCCGGTAAAATCTCTAATGAAAACTGTGTGAACCACACATCGGAATCTTTAGTAACTTCAGGACTATTCAGCCCGAGCGTTTTATAAAAGAATTCACTAACATCGTCATCTGCTTTTGGTCCTAAATAGCGGTACCGGCTAGGTTCTACTCGAAGCACGAGTACGGTTTTATCGCCAATTGCCTGATGAATTTTATCTTTGGCCTCACTCGCCTTCTGATCAAGAGCAGTTAACAGCTTGTCCGCTTCGGTTTCTTTATTAAAAAGTACTGCCAGCTCTTTCACCGCATCATGTACCCCCACACCTGCCTTTAGAGCGACTGTCGGCGCAATTTTTGACAACTCATCATACACCTTGGTATCCAAGCCTTCACCTGGCGTAATAATCATATCCGGTGATAAGCTGAGTAGTTGCTCCAGATTATATTCATATTGTGTTTGTGAGATCAGTTCAACTCCGTGTTGTTCCAAATAGGGTGTTCGATAATCAGGTTCAATCTCAGGAACGACCACACTCGCCTGAGGGATAATGCCCATCTCGATTAAATCCTCTGCATAACTCGAACTCGTGACAAGAATGTTTTTAGGATTAGCCGGAATAGTAACATCTCCAAATATATCACTTACCACTCTTGTTTCTTTATCATCACTTACGTTTGTTTGATTATTACTTACTTTTTGATCCGTGGAAGCTTCTTCTGGCTTATTTGCTGATTTGGAACATGCCGCTAAGACAAACACTAATAGCGTTATTCCTATCAACGTAAATATACGTTTTGACATCATCTATTCTCTCCCCTTGTATTGATAATAATTATCATTATCAAAGATTATCAAATAAGAAGATATCATTCCATAGGAAATGGTGCGGATTTAGTTGGATTTTTGTGCTCTACTCTATTAACGGCTTATTAAGTTACTAACAATTTGATCAATTATAATTTTCTGCCCATTGACTCCACAACCATCTACCCAAAGACTTGTATCAATATAGGAAACGTGATTATTTTTGACCGCTTTTAAATTTTTCCACGGTTCGCTTTCCATAAGTTTATCCATATTTTCTTCAGCACTAAAATTCTCCATCACACGTTTCTCCACGAAAAGATACTCAGGATTAGCCATATACAATTGCTCCATTGAACAAGGATTAAACCATGCCTCACCTGACTTTAAAGGCTCTGGAAGTGATAGTTGCAACTTACTATAGAGTAATTGAGAGACTCCGCTTGAGTTCCCTCCTAAATATCGATATCCGAAAGCTTCTACTCGCAACACCATTACTGTAGCACCGGATTGGATAATGGGTTGTAATTGTTGCCTTGCAGCATTTATTTCATTTCCCATTTGAATTTGAAGTTTTTTTGCTTCTTCGTTCTTATGAAATAAAGCGGCCAATTGACTAAGGAGGATGTCTATATCCATGGTAAGACCCGTTATTATTGGAGCGATTGTGCGCATTTTTTTCTTAACTTCTTCCGTTAAAAAATGTCCAATAATTAATTCAGGCTGCTCTTGTTGAATTAACTCTGTATTCGTAACATATTGCGACACTTCCAACAGTTTAATTTGATGCTTTTTAAATAGATCTCGTTGATGTTGAGGTAATAATAACGGTGTTACCATTACAGCATGCGGTATTATCCCTAATTCGATTAGAACTTCAGCACAGAGTGGTGAAATCGATAAAATATATCGTTGATGCAATTGTTGAGCATAATTTCTGGGTGACACACCCGCAAAGTGTTTGAAGCGACGACTAAAATAATGGACATCTTCAAAACCTACCTTTTTAGCTATCTCTTGTGATTTCGCTAAAGTTAATATTATTTCTTCTTTTGCACGATAGATCCTATAATTAGCTAGATAGTCTAACGGAGGTTTGCCACATCGTTCGCTGAATTTCCGAGAATAATGCCACTGACTTATTCCTGCAATTTGCGCTAATTGCTCGCGTGTTATCATCTCACTATAATGTTCCTGGATATAGTCAATAGAACGAAGAATTCCTTTTTCTGTCGTCTCTTCATCACCCGATTGTTTTTGATATAAGTGTTTCAACAATCCATATAATAGATGCTGGTTTCTGACCATCGATTCGCTGACACTACTAGCCAAATTCTCATTCAAACTATCACTAATACTCGTCAAAAAACCGCCCGTCAACTGTATAATTTGATAGGTATTTCCAACGGGGACATGCCAATTGAATTTAGACACCTTACCTTCTGCAATGAACGGGGAATAGGTATCAAATTGAATTTGCCAACCTGCTAAATCCAGATTTCCTCCTTCTAAAACTTCAATAAATGAGTTTGGTTCAATAGCAATTAAATTGCCGAAAGAGACTTGAACACGATGCCCATTCATATTCCAAATCGCTTGACCATCCGTAATAATGATTAATGTATTTGAAGTAAAATAATGAATGGCTTCCACAGTGATCCATTTAGCTGGTATCGGTTGAGTGGACTCCCATTGAGCGATCCATCCAAGATCATTTGGTTGTGCTTTCAAATTCTCTCCCCCTATTCTCCTCTGTTCAACATCGGATTTTCAAAATATTCCTGATTCTTCGCAGCAAGCTTTTCAAGCAAAACTTCTGCGTATGCCAATTCCTTATAAGGCGTCAACGAGGATCATACAAGAAACAAGCTGTGGATAAAGACTTGCGAATAATCTTGCTACCAATCAGACAACTCCTCTACCCAGTCAAGTCATGTTCGGTGGACAGACGTTGCTTGGCTTTTACCGATATTTGTTCTATCGTAAGAAAATGTTGACGTTTCCTGCATTATGCGTTCTTGGACTTTGTTCCGTGTCTCACTGCAATCACCTAATCCTGCTATAAAAATCACACTTGATGTGCTTTTTTTTGAATATCTACAGTATAGCTTGCTGTTGTAAACTCACCACTGATTTTTTGATTGATTTTCTATTATACTATGGAATGACTTGGCTAATCTATTGGGTATGTTGTTTATTGTCATGGGGCATCACCTTCTTGTCTTTTAGAACTTTTTGTTGTGTATCGAGTTTTTCATTCCCTTCAAAAAAAAGAAAAAACCCTTATATGACAGCTAAGGGTTTGAATCACTTCTTCACTTAGTTTAATAATAAGAGGCATTAACTCAGAGCGCTTATGGCTATTCTTTCTCCCCGGCCTAAACGATCAATATCCATAACCACTAATCCATCGCAGACATCAGTCCGAACCGGACGTATTGTCTCTATTTGAATGGATGTCCAGCTTTAATTGTTTTCCATTAACGCGCCTATTCTTGCCACACCACTCTTGAGCACCGCACGAATAACCGCTTCCCGGATACGCTCCACTACTCGTGGATCAAACGCATTCGGCATAATATAAGTTTCATGAAGATCGCTGACGTCAATCACCGAAGAAATCGCCTCAGCAGCAGCCAGTTTCATATCTTCATTGATTTCAGTGGCGCCACAGTCAAGGGCTCCACGAAAAATACCGGGAAAACAGAGAACATTATTGATCTGGTTAGGAAAATCGGAGCGCCCTGTCGCCATAACCTTGACGTAAGGCCCCGCAATTTCAGGATCAATCTCCGGAGTAGGATTGGCCATGGCAAATACAATCGGATCAGCAGCCATTCTTTTTAGAATCCAGCCAATTAATCGCACTTGCGGAATGGTCTACGAAGAAATGAAGCATCTCTTTATCGTTCGTATCGTGGCCACCTTTTAAGGACTCTTCATAAAACAGATCATTGCTGTCTTCAATGCCTTGCTCTTTTTGGAATTTCGTTTCAGAAGCGTTCATTCCCGAAGATGATTTTGTTGTATTCCCGCCGGCAACCGGCATTTTTTCAAAAATAACCGGGTTCATCCCTTTTGCTCTCGCCTCAAGTGCAGCAGACATTCCGGCACCGCCTGCACCGATAATGATGATGTCATATTTATCTTTTAGTTGATCGTACGGTGTATAGCTAGCTTTGGATGCTCCCGAAACGGCTTCAGTTTCCTTTGTCTCGTTGATCTTGCTGGTGTTCTTGCTGGTGTTCTTGTTCCCGTTTCCGTTGCTGCTGTTGCTGTTGCTGTTGCTGTTGCCACATCCTGTGATAACAAGCATAACTGAGAGAACGAGAATAAGAGCAGTGGTTACTTTTTTATTCATGTTATAGCTTTGCCACCTTGTGAATAATTTTTACAATCAGCTTAACGGCAAAGACCCTGCCCTTGAAAGTTTATGTAACTAAAAAAAACGTTTTGTAACTAAAGTAATCACTGCAATGTGTATGAAAGACCACCGGTTAGGGCATGGCTCAAAAAAAGAAGAGCCTTTAGGCTCTCCTTCGTTTACAAGATCGCTTTCATCCGATTGTTTCTTGGATTATGTTCTACTTCCGCAAGACCCAATTCTTCGAGCAATGGTGGGATATACATTCCAAATCGCCCCCGAAGTCCCTTCTTTAATCCATACCAACCGCCAACAGGGTTTTCAGGTGAACGCCCCCATGCTTCAACGGTACCTTCTTTTGCTGGTTTTTGCTCATCAGCACTTCCTAACTCCATCCAATCACCATTTTGTATAAGCATGGCGTGCAGATCTTCAATACAGCGGTAGTCATAATGCAAAACCGTTTTCCCTACAATGCAAACTATAATTTCTTTACCGTCTTTTTCGACCTTGTACATTTCATACTCGGATGTTTGCGGTGGTGTCTTTAATTTCCAAGGATTTTCCTTGGTTCCTGTAGTTGTCGACATATTTTCAACTCCCAAAGTAACTCACAAAATTAGTAAGTTGTAATCATTTTATTAGTTTGCATCACCTTACTATACTTCATTACCTTTATTCGTCCTACTCAGTATAAGGAAGCTGGCACTATCATTCCAAACTACTCATCTCCACCACATCTCCACTAGTGGCCTTCACAGCATAATTACAATCTAACTTCCCGCACAGCACATACTTCTTCTGCCCAGGATCATACACATAGACTGGCGTTAATTCGAGCCATCCCTTGAGCTTGTCATAAGCTTCGTCATGACTTACAGCAATTTCCTCTTCGCTCTTGAACTCATCAAACATATCGAGCATTGGTTTGTTATCCATATAATTTATAACCTTATAATTCTGCACATTGATGAACAGGAGGATCTTACGCTGGAATATACGATTACTTGGCGCCTTCATCCTCAGTGTTGCCTGAATATGTCCTCTTTCCCGTTGTAAAGTCTTCAATATCCATTCTCCGGATTCATCCGGATAGAGCTGGCTTAAACCAGCTTCGACTGCGGCTATACATACGGCTTGTTCTGCGTCTGTGATAGGAAGTGAGTCCGGATGCGGTTCGCGAGCTATTGCCTGCTCAATGGTAACTACCTCAGGTAGACGTTTCTCCGCCCTTTCGAAAGGCTCCAGCTCCGTATTCTGTTGCTCCCAATGCATTACCTGATCTATATTGAATCGTGCTCTCGTACCTGATATAAACTCAAATGGGATGGTGGTTGTTCCGTCATTTGTAATGTAGATCTCTTCTATCCCATAGATCAGCAGGAGTTGCTTCGTCTCGTACACCGGATATTCTATAAGTTGTAGTTGTTTCCTCGCCCGGGGCTCTATCGTTTGAAGTGTGAGAATATAATTCTCTTTGTGCACAAAGGAACTGGAAGGAAACTGGCCATATACACTGTAAAAAACAAGCCTGCCTTCCGCATCGAAGCGAAGCTCGATCCGTCCACCAGGAGTGACTGGTATGCTACCTATTTTTTCAATAAAATGATATTCTCCAATCTGCTTCTTCTCTAAGTGGAAGTGTTTACCGTATACCACCCTTGCCTCAGCTTCAATCCACCGGATGACTCCGTTAAAGTCTATATTTTGGAATGGTGTCCCCTTAGCATAAGATTTCCCGCCAACAAAAATCACACTTTTATAGTTGCGGGATTGTAGGTCAATCGTGATGACGGCAGTTCCTTCCGGATTGTAATCGCCCTTCCATTCCTTAATATGAGCAGGAAACCATTCCATACTAAGAAAATAGTTGGTTTCTCCCAGCATCATAACGTCGCGATAAATTTCATGAGAGTGTAAGTAGTAGTTGTCCAATCCATATTTTTGCTGTGTGGCATCAAGCAGTTCTTTGATTCGAATATCCATCATAGTGCACCCCATAAAATTGATGCCTACATCATACCATTACTTAGCGTTGATTATGAAACGCAGCTGCGAATATTGGAGTCGATTGTTACTTATTAAATAGTAAAATCTTCTGAATATTCTACAAGCTCATACAATGGTTTTTACTGATGTTCAGAAAATGATCAGTACCTTGGGTTTTAATAATGCAGAGTGTAATAAAATTTTGCACAGCCTTAAACAGAATTCTATACGTGAATAATAATGACCAAATATTTAAATGGAGGTAAATCATCATGTATGACATCATCGATGCAAATGAGGAATTAATACAATTTTTTCCACTTCCAGCGCATCTTTATGGTAAGGATATTGCTTGTATTGTAACTGTTGCTTATGCAGAAGAGCAGGGACCAAATTTAACGGGCCTTATAAATGCTCTATACTCCAAGGGATATACAAACCTTGATCATCTACTAAATTCCACATGGAATAAACTATACCAAGTTCCGAGGTTGGGACACAAAAGACTGATGCTTCTGCTTCGTTTACTAGAACGAATTTCTGCAGATCCCAAGACCATAGAAAACCATACCTTTGTCCCTCGTGTTACAATGCAGAGTAAAAAGGAAATAAAAGAATTAACTTTAAAGAGGATTATAAAGAAGTATAACGAATCATCTGTGGAGGTATTAAGTGAAGCTACCGAAAAAGAAGCTCGTTTAAAGAAAATTAAAGATAGACTCCGTGAAATGGGGATGATCATATAATAAAACCCTGCCAGTATAATGAAGTGCACTCTTTCAATTCATTCAGTAATCACGCGATGCATCGAACCAGCGTTGAGCCATCTCCTCTGTTATAGGCTCGCCAATCAGATGATCTTCACTCCCTCATTTTAAAAAAAGAGGGTGTCCCTCCATCATTTTATGGCTTTTGGGACACCCTCTGTTGAATTATTTCACGCCGTCACATAGGGTACGATTCACTGCGTTATCTGAAACGGCAAGTTATCAAAAATATAGTTTTATTTGCGTTAGTGTTGTATCACTTATCTTGATTACAAGCGCCTGCGGCCAATGTCTCTAACATGATTAACCTACGACAACGCCAACATCGCGTTCATATCTTCCTCAGCGGTAGTAATCAGCTTTAATCCGAAAAGCTCTACCAACACATCCAGCACACCAGGCGAGATAAACTCCGGCGGCTTCGGCCCAATACGAATGTCCTGAATGCCAAGGCTGAACAAGCCCAACAGAATAGCTACTGCTTTTTGCTCAAACCAAGACAGTACAATACTCACAGGTAGCTCATTCACCGAGCAGTCAAATGCTTCAGCCAAAGCCAACGCAATTTTCACCGTAGAGCCGGAATTATTACATTGCCCAAGATCTATATACCGCGGAATGCCAGTGTCTCCAACAGTGCCATAATCGACATCATTAAAACGGAACTTCCCGCATGAAGTGGTTAAAATAACAGTATCGTTCGGTAAGGAAGTTGCCAACTCGCGATAGTAATTCCCATCTTTACCTGGTGCATCACAGCCTGCAATAACGAAGAACCGGCGGATATGCCCGTCTTTGACAGCTTGAATAATCTCAGGTGCCAGCCCGATTACCGTTTCATGATGGTATCCTGTCGTGAGTACAAGATCTGAATCTACATCTGCCGCAGGTAATGACAACGCCCGGTTAATTAATGGGGAGAAGTCGTCATTTGTAATTTTCGCTACCCCTTCCAGCCCTGCGACTTCATAGGAGAAAAAGCGGTCTGCATACGTACCCTTAATCGGCATCACACAGTTTGTAGTTGCAAGAATCGCACCTGGAAACTGTTCGAAAAGTCTGCGTTGATCGTACCAAGCTTTGCCGATGTTTCCTCTCAGATGTTTATACTTCTTTAGCGCAGGATAGCCATGAGCAGGTAGCATTTCCGAGTGAGTATAGATGTTGATGCCCTTTCCTTCCGTCTGCCGCAATAATTCCTCCAGCGCATACAAATTATGCCCTGTCACTACAATACATTGACCTTCTATTTTGTTCTGACTGACTGTAATTGGCTGCGGAATGCCAAAGCGATCCGTATGTGCGCGATCCAGTACATCCATGATCCGAACCGCCGCATCACCGACCTTCATTGCCATCTCCAAATGCTCCTGCGTATTAAAATTGGAATTGGTCAAGGTCATATACAACGCTTCGTGGGTAATACGATCGACCTCGGGGTCACTATATCCTAGCTGCCGAGCATGAGTCGCATAGGCTGCAATTCCTTTTAAGGCAAAAATCATCGTATCCTGCAAACTAGCAATGGTTTCATTTTTGCCGCATACTCCAACAACGGTGCAGCCGCCAGTCGGTGTCTGTTCACATTGGTAACAAAACATATCGTTATCCTCCATATTTCAGATAGTCTTTCGATACTCTCAACGTAACAGAACACCCTACCTTGAGTTGTGATTACACACACATTTTTCACATCAAGAAGATTGAATTGTCCGTCTATGGATCACAACCATCATTATAATAACGCTTATACAAATGAAAATATTAATGCTAAAGACCATTTTGATCGCCTGAAGTTGACTCTCTTGCCCGATCTGTCCACTCACCATCCCAAGTCCAAGCGCAGAGCCAAACACCATACCCGCATTTCGTGTTAAGGCAATGATTCCTCCAATGGAACCTACATGTTCCTTAGGCGTCTGCTGCATAATATAGCTATTATTCGGAGAAGCAATAAGTCCCATCCCAAGTCCAATAAGACATAGAATTGCAGCGATTCCATAGACCGGGATATTCTCTAAAAATAATAGCAACAGTACGAACCCGCTTCCCATGCAGCTTAGCCCCATTAGCATCAATCGATGAGAGCCATAACGATCGGACCAGTAACCAGCAAGAGGACCTGCAAAGGCTAATGCAATGGGATAAGCAGCCATCATGTAACCGGTAGTAGAGGACGAAAACTGAACCGTTGCTCCCATCAAAAAGAATGGAATAAGGACAAGTAACGTATTAGAAAGAATAAAAGAGGCATTGCTCACGATCAACCCAACCGATACAGCAGGAATTCTTAGCGCCCGAAGAGGTAGAAAAGGTGTCTTTTGCCTCCGTTCCCATAATAGAAACGTGACCAACAGCAGGATAAACCCCATCAAACTCGCCATCGTCTGCGCAGACACCCATCCCCACTTGCTCCCATTTGTAATTACGAGAATAAGCAAGGTGATCCATGCCATGAACAAGCCCGCCCCCACGATGCTGACAGTTCCCGACTTACGATCTTGCACGCGGCCCGGAATGTACCGGTAAGCCATAATTGTAGCCACAATCGCCACAGGAACATGGATCAAAAATAGCCACTGCCAGCTGAGCCACTCCGCAATCAACCCTCCCGCAATAGGGCCAGTCATCCCGCCCAGTGCGACAGCCGTACTCAGAATTCCGAGTGCATGTCCTCTCTTCTCTTTCGGCATATGGATGCTGATGAGCGCAATATTCGTTGCTTGGAACATCGCAGCACCTATGCCCTGCACAACTCTAAGCGTAAGTAATATTGGCAGATTAGGTGAAAAAGCGACCAAGATCGAACCAACTGTAAAAATCACAAATCCGAGATTATGAATGCGGCGAAACCCATAACGATCACCCAATTTCCCCATCACAGGGAGAAGCACAGTAATCACTAGTAGGTACCCTGTTGTGATCCACAACCCCTTCGCAAGCTCTGTCTGAAAATGATTAATAAAAAAAGGAAGCGATACATTCATAATTCCGGCTGTAAAATGGGAAATAAAAGCTCCCATACAAATAGCCGCCATCATACCCAATCGCCGCCTGCGGGTGTCCGTTAGCTCTTTATTTTTTGCAACATTCATGCTGATCCCGTCCCCACTCATATTTGTCTAAGAATACTAACAATTATAAGTAGATCCATTGCCAGGACCAATCCCATAAAGATGGGATAAAGAGAGGGCTGTCTTTTAAGTCCTAAAAAGACAGCGAAGCAGCTTATTCTCCGTAATTGGAGAACAAGCTGCTTCGTATTTTGTGTCGTGAAGGCTACATCATCTATGGAAGTTATTTAATCAAACGTAGTCTGTGGACGAAAAAAGTCTATTTTATAATCCAAGGATTTGCTTTTTCTTGGCTTCAAATTCTTCTGGAGTTATGATACCGGAATCCTTAAGTTCTGCTAACTGTCTCAAATCATCGATCGACCCAACAGGAGCTGGAGGATTAGGGCGATTGTGTTTTTCTGATTTATATACTGCTATGTAATCACGGATTTTTTCGGCGATTTTCATTTTTCCCGGTTGAATAAGAACAACGTTAGCACTCGCTCCTTTCAAATTATCCTTTTTGGATGTTTGAAGGCTGGATGTAATTACTTGTAAATAAGGGACTTTTAAAAAGGGCTTAACTATACTGATCGTAATAACGGAATCCAAGGGAATCGTTTGAGTTTGTCCTCCCAATTTCTGAACATTACTAGGCTTAATTACTAGGTAATCCTCGTATAGTTCAAGAGATGATGTACCGCCGCTGATTTCGTGTATCATATTATCCACCTCATTCATAAGATATCCCTATCTTATCATATATTTACAGTCCGCTTCTATATTTATCCTCTGCTTCAAATTTCATAGATTCAGTCACTGAATCCCCACTGAATAAATTCCTAAATCAGGGAGAAAATAAAAATCACTTAACATCTAATTTATTAAGGAGAACTGCATGCGGAAATTTTTCAGCCCCAAGATTCCTCCGGCAAATCCAAAGCTGCATCCACAAACAGAAACCAAAAATGAGTGTTCAAACAAGGATCCTATATCCCCTGCCATATCTGAATATCTCGAGGACAATTTGCAGATTATTAGCAATTGTTTTGCCAATTGTTCAGATCTAAAGATTATCCCTTGGAATTATGGCCCTGATCTTAGGTATCAAGCCTTGGCAATCTACTTTAATACACTTACCAAGTCTGACCCTACAAATCATTTTAAAGATACTTTGCAAAATCTAGTTCCGCATGAGCTAGGTCCCGCCTCAGATGTAAATGTTCACGATGTCATCTCTTTCTTTGAACAAAATGGGGTTACCTCCCCACTCCTTGAATTGATGGACAATATCAATCAGGTCGTTAAGGGAATTCTTGACGGAAAGGTTGTCATTCTCTTTGATGGCTGGCAGAAAGCAGTCGCATATTATGCCCTTGATGTTGAGCAGCGTCAAACCTCGGAGCCTATTACTGAGCCAACCGTACAGGGTCCACACATCAGCTTTATAGAAAGCTTGGAGCGTAATATCGGTGTTATTCGTAGCTTACTAAAGACTACTAATCTTAAGTTTGAGTTCTTCACTTCCGGTAAGCAGGTTCAAAGAACGTTGTCCTTTGGTTACCTGGATGGAGTAGTGAAACCAGAAACGTTACAACAATTCAAGCAACGTATAGCTGATATCGAAAAGGAAGAGATTATTGACGTATCCTATCTCGAAGAGTGGATCGGGGATTCTCTCTACTCTCCCTTCCCACAAGTCCGCTACACAGAACGACCAGATACAGCTATAACCGCTCTACTCGACGGGAAAATTATTGCTATGGTAAACGGAAGTCCTTCCATATTGATCTGTCCTGGAAATTTCATGGAATTTTTTACGAATAGCGAGGATTATTACTACCGAACCATTTTTTCATCTTTAATACGGTTGATTAGAGTGGCTGCCTTCATCATCGCGCTGTTGTTGCCTAGCACCTATATCGCGTTATCTAACTTCCATTCCGAACTAATTCCCACTGTTTTGCTACTTGCCATTCTTAACACGCGCGAAGGCATCCCCTTTCCTGCCTTGATTGAGGCATTAATCATGGAATTTTTCTTTGAGCTATTAAGAGAAGCGGGCATACGCTTACCTAGGCCGATCGGGTCAGCCGTCAGCATCGTTGGTGCATTGGTCATAGGACAAGCAGCTATACAATCGCAAATTGCCTCTCCGGTTATGGTCATTGTGGTCGCCTTAACAGGTATTGCCTCTTTTGCGCTCCCTCAATACAATATGGCCATTGCACTGCGGATCTTGCGGTTTCCATTAATGATTCTTGCGGCAACGTTCGGAGGGCTTGGGATCATGGTTGGTTTTATACTGATTTATCTCCATCTGACTACCTTACGCTCTTTAGGTGAGCCGTATTTAGACTCGTTGGCGCCACTTGACCTTAAAAAAGTACGTTTTTCAATTTTCGTACTTCCGAGAAAGCTACTGCTTCATTCACCTCGTAGTCGTCATTTATATAAAAAGACTTCAGGAAGGAAGTAGATATAGTGAAACGACTTACTACCTTGCTAATCTGCCTTCTTGTTCTCAGCCTAACTAGCGGATGCTGGGATAATAAAGAACTTGACGAGTATGGGTATGTACAAGCAGTAGCCATTGACCAAGGGGAAGATGATCGCTTTGTGATAACGACTCATTTCTATAATCCTTCCACCAAAATTGAAATGGGGCAGTCAGGGAATCCAGCGTCCAAGGGGATTAATATTTCAACGAGTGGAGAAACCTTTTTTGAAGCCATACGAGAGATCCCTGCAAAATTCGGCCGAAAAGCCAAATGGGATCATATGCGTGTCATTTTAATCGGTGAACAATTAGCTAGAAACCTGAACATAAGGGAAGTGCTTGATTTTTTCTCTAGGGATCAAGAGCCACGTGGTACCGTTCTTCCCCTCATTGCTGAACAAGCCGCGGCGCCTTTTTTAGATGTAAGTCCGTTTATTGAACAAACCATTGGTCAACAGTATAAGAGAATGGAAACAAGTGGTGCCCTATATGCCGCAAAAACTTCCAAAATCCCTCTTTATGAGCTGGCTATTCAAATGTGCAGTCCCTCCAACACTTCTGTTCTACCATACCTGCATAAGACCCGTGTAGATAATAAAGCAATAATATCAGGACTAGCGTTAATACAAGACGGGAAAATGGTAGAACTTCTGAAGGAGAAAGATACTGAGGCGTTCATGATGCTAATGGACAGATATATTTATGGAGTCTTAGAATTTCCTTGCACGAATGAGACCGAAAATGCGCTACGAAAAAAGGAATCTCTTGAAGTGCTCACCTTCAACAGTAAGCTTACTCCAACCGTAAGCAATGGTTCTGTTTCCGTCGGTGTAAAAATTGCTATTGAAGGTACAATCGGAGAGTTACGCTGTTCACACTTAAAAACTGTTAAAGACATGAAGCAATTTGAACAGCGAATTGTAGCTCAGGTTGAACAGCAGGTAAAACATACTACTGATTTTTTTAAAACAAAAAAAGTAGATGCACTTGGAATTGGTAATCAGATCTATCGAAGAAATCCGCAGCAATGGAAACAATTGGGGCCTGTATGGAAGGAAAAGCTTGCTCAGACTGAATTCGATATCAATGTTGAAGTCAAAGTGCTAAGCACTGGTATGAATTCAGGTACAATATTCGGGACAAAGGAGTAGTGGCTATGCTGGGACAAATTATCTGTGTACTGATATTAGCTTCCGCTATGCTAGCCCATGACATCCCAAAGTTTAGACAGGCCTCCGTTCGTGATCGAGTGGTCTATGGAGTCCTTCTGCTGCCGGTTCTTTATCTCGGGTTTATCTTCATAGCAGCAAAACCGTGGCCTAATTTGGACTCGCTCTTCAATCTACTTACGGGTCCAGCTGAACACATCGTCCATTGGATCAATCCGGCTATTTCATAAGCGTATAGAAAGAGGAGGAACGTATGAATAAGCAAGAACGTGTTAGCTCTATCCAAATGTCCATGCTGTTTCTCTTCTTTATGACAGGTTCTTCAATCGTCATCGTCCCTGCTTCACTAACTAATTTTGCTGGCAATGGAGCCTGGATTTCTCTCATCATTGCCTCGGCCATAGGAATGCTTCTGCTAACCGGTATTCTCTATTTAAATAGACGAGCGCCGGAGCTATCACTTGTGGAACAAAGCCGCGCTGTGCTTGGAAACGGACTGACTCTCGTTCTATTACTTCCTTTCACATGTGTTTTGTTTTGGAATGTCGCAGGAATTGTCATTGAGATTGGTACCTTTTTCAAAAGTACGATGTTAAAAGAAACGCCTACTTATGCGGTAAATACGATGTTTTTTATAACGATTGCCATGACGGCACTCGCTGGCATCGAAGTAATTGCCCGTATGGCCGCGGTCTTAATGTCTCTAATGTTCGGATTTATTATCTTGGTCTGGATTCTCGTAGCAGGTTTGTATCATCCCGAATACCTGCTGCCCATCATGCCTGATGGAGTTAGACCTATCCTAAGTGCTGCATATGTAGTCTATGGCTTTCCCTATTCCGAGCTAATCGTTTTTTCCATAATTTTACCTTTTGTGCATAAAGAAGATAAATCAAAGCTAGGAAAACAAATGTATCTGGCACTCATCATAAATGCCCTGACGTTAATTACTTCTGTCATTAGCAGTATTATGGTACTGGGACCCCTGTCCGGCAGCTTAAAATATTCATTGTACCAGTTGGCGAGGTTAATTTATTTTCAGGAAACGATAGAGCGGGTCGAGTCCGTGATCGGTTTTTCCTTGATTATTGGCTTCTATTTCAAGGCTTCAATCCTGCTGCTTATTCTAATTAAAGTCATGAAGGAGCTTCTGAGATTAGAAAATGAAAAACTGATTGTCTTCCCGCTTGCTTTTATTTGCCTTCTGCTGTCTGTGACAACTTACACACAAGAATCTGAGCTTACAGAAATCGTGAACACTACTTGGCCCTTGATCACTAATTTGGCTTACATCCTGCCGTTCCTTCTGATTCTGTTGGTCACATTTATTCGATTCCACATGAAGAAGCATAAAAATCAACAGTTTTGATCCAATTTTTAATCAAGGTCATCGATTACACTGAAATTGAACTTGGAGCCTTTCTTTTCAAGCTTGAAGAGCATACGCGCAATATTCGTTTGATCTTTATAGAATCTTTCAGCATAATATAGCTCTTTATTTCGCAGATTTTAGGTTCCTCTTCTCTTGAAACCAGCCCATCACTAGAAGTATGAGTGGAATGATAAACAACATCGGAATCTGGAGATAGTACTGAGTGATACGCATATCTATATAGATAAATTCTACATTATTGCCAGCTATCGCAAGGGAGCAAATGAACATCACCATACTTACAGGGATAATTAATTTACGATAGGATGGAATTCCGAACAAGGTTGCCGTACCTAATAGCGTCACATATAAGAAAATGCCGAGCCGAAAAAAACCTCCCACAATGGCCGTGACGAGAAACAATGCATCAAGGCGTTCCAGAAAAGCACGACCTTCAATTAACTGCGAGGTAGTCAGCAATGGATATTGTGTTCTTGTAAATAGATCTGCCCCGAGGACAGACACATTTAAAAGGGTAACAAACGCAATAAAACATCCGCTGATCAATAAGCCTGTGATCACTGTTTTCTTTATTTTGCGTGGCTTATTTACATAGGGAAACAACATCAAGAACACAATAATCTCACCAAAAGGAAATGCAACGGTGCCGGGAATCGATTGCTTCAGCACGGTTAACCACCCCTCTTCAAGCACAGGTCTTACATTTTGAAGATTTACATTCCCTGACGTAAGAATCAAAGTTAAAACGGTAATAGAAACGAGAAATAACACCGCAAAAAAAAGCTCCGCAGTCCTCGACAATACCTCTATCCCTTTTCCAACGACATACATAACCGTGAACAGCATCAAAGCAATAATTACGAGAAAGGGTGTCTGCATAAACACAAAGGATACAGCCATTGAAGCAAAATCACGGACTACAAAGCTCCCATTAAACAAAAAATAAACGACATATAACAAGGCGACGAGACGTCCCACTACAGGTCCTAATATCTTTTTTGCATACTCCGTGAGCGGAAGATCCGGATAAAATAGTGACAATCGATGATAGATCAGAAATAAACAAATGCCCCCGAGCATCCCTAGGATTGCGGTAATCCATGCATCTTGTTTGGCTTCCACACCAAATCCGGAGATAATCGCACTCACGATTTCAAAAATTAATACAAGGATAAGCAGTTGACGGGGACTGATCTTTGCTTTTTCCAATATCCTCCCTCCTCTCTATAAAAAATGGATTCAACTACTAATATCGATACTTTCCAATATGGTTCTATTCCGTAATCCAGTATTACGCAAATAAGCCTCCACTTTCACTTGTACTTCAATTGTTGGGAAGGTCACATCATTCCAATCCCGCTTCAACGTTCTCCATTGCTTAGGATAATCACGATGCAGCACTTCACCGAATCCAAAAATGTCCGACTTTTGCTGTTGCATTAATTTAATCGTGGCTAGCGCCTCATCATGAACGGCTTGTGTGTACAGACGCTCAATTTGCAAGAACAATTTAGGGTTAGTGATATCAATGGGGACATCAACCTCACCAATATTTGCATCCGCGCCAATCTTCACCTCAATTATTGGTTTACCGAATTTATCAAAGCTTGAATGAAATGATGATTTGGACCGTATATTCTCGATCCCGATTGTATGTGGCTGCCCATTCCAAGCCATGGTTAACAATGTCGAACGAACTCTGCCTAACACCCATAAGAATCCACGACTTTCACTCCCGTCTAGCCACCTCATTAATTTCCCGTCTTTAAAAGTAGCAATCCCATTAGTCATAATCTTATCTTCTTTATTTGTAAGATCGAGTTGAACGCCAGTAATGGTCGGTTCTTTACCCGATGAAACG
Source organism: Paenibacillus sp. PastF-3 (assembly GCF_029893135.1). NCBI lineage: Bacteria > Bacillati > Bacillota > Bacilli > Caryophanales > Paenibacillaceae > Paenibacillus > Paenibacillus sp. PastF-3. The sequence goes on from NZ_JARXWM010000002.1 coordinate 323,797, forward strand.
ATGGCTTGAATGACTTGGTATATTTTTTCATCAATAGTTTCGCCAAATGCTTTCTCGGTATCAGCTACCATTTTCTTAATCTTAATAGCAGGTGAATTATCGAGACTTGTTGGTTGTTTAATGATCTCTTCTCCCGTCGTTCCCCTCGCGATAACCATTGTAGCGGAAGGACGAAACTCACTATCCCGCTCAATACCGTCAAAAAGTTTCTTAATCCCCTGTGTTTCAGCCAATTCTTCACCTACCAAGAGAACTAACGAATGACCATAATGTAATTGCCTAGAAAGGTTTTTCGAAAGAACACGAGTGGCATCAAATACATTATTTCCTTCTGCTGAATATGTGGTTGGAGGTAAGGGTACTGGACTGCTCCCACCTTGTGTACTTGAAGCATTTGTGGGATTAACAATTTGAACCGTAACCCGAATGTTTTTCTTCTCACCTTTATCAATCGCCATCGCAACCACAAAACCAATATCCGTTAGCTCTCGACTATCCCAACATCCCGTAAGCAGAACAATCATAACCATCGACAACCAAAATCCTGCTAATTTACGCTTCATCTGGATCACCCACTTGCTCTGTTGTAGGCCTCTTCATTAATTTAGGAACCAAATGTCTCATCCAAATCGGTAAAGCCGCATGAACCTGATCATTCTTTGCATGCATCGACGGACTATAAGGAGCCATATAAGGAACACCAAATGAACGTAAACTACACATATGTGCAATGATCATAATCAAGGTAAGAATCATTCCAAAGAAACCGAACGTTGCTGCGCTGATCATGAGGAGAAAACGTAACAATCTCGCGGATACAGCAATGGAGAAAACAGGTGTCGCTAAACTTGAGATAGCTGTAAGTGAAACAACAATAACCATTGCCGTTGACACTAAACCTGCTTGTACAGCTGCCTGCCCAATGACAAGTGCTCCAACGATGGATACTGCTGATCCAATCGCTTTTGGCATGCGAACACCTGCTTCACGTAGAATCTCAAAAATAATTTCCATTAATAGCGCTTCTACAAAAGCAGTAAATGGCGTTGCTTCTAGCTGTGAAACAAGCGATATCACTAACTGTGTCGGTATCATTTCTTGATGAAAGGTTGTTGCTGCGATATAGAAAGAAGGTCCAATCAACGAAATGATATACATAACGATTCGTAACAGCCGCAACGCCGCACTAATGTCATACCGATGATAAGAATCCTCTGTAATTTGAAAGAATTGATTAAAAACGGCTGGGATGATTAGCATAAAGGGGGTTCCATCCACCAAAATTGCAATTTTACCTTCTAAAAGATTAGCAGCAACGGTATCTGGGCGTTCAGTAGGTAGGATCGTCGGAAACGGAGTGAACCTCTGATCTTCTATCATTTTCTCAATATATCCCGATTCCAGAATGCTATCCAATTTGATCTTGCGTAGACGTCGCTTCGCCTCTTCAACAATGGCATCATCCGCGATCCCATTTATGTACATGATTGCTATCCTGGTATGTGTAACTTGTCCTAACGTCATCGATTCCAGCCATAAATTAGGATTTCTTATGCGCCGCCGAACCATCGAAATATTGGTTGTTAAGCTTTCAACAAACCCTTCACGAGATCCTCGAATTGAGGTATCCGTACCAGGCTCATCGATGGCGCGAAATTCACCGCCCGATGTAGCAATTGCTAGGGCTTCATTCGATCCATCAATTAATAAAATGGTCTGCCCCCACAGCAGAGCATCATAAAGTTCATCCCATTGAACAAGCGTCTTCAGACCACCGATAGGAACAATTTTATCTGTGATGACTTGGACCAGATCATTTAATGACCTTTGTTCACTACTCAGCATGACGTTTAGCAAGACTTCCATTACAAATTGATTTATGGTTGTATTGTTAACAATGCCATCCACATAAATAATTGCAGCTTGAAGCTCCTCCTCCGAGCCCCCTATCGTAAATTCACGAATAATTATATCTCCACTATTCCCTGTCTTTTGGCGAATCTGCTCTACATTGACTCTTAATTCTGTTGAATCAATCGGTATTGAAGGGACAGTCCATTGCGGATTGCTTCCAGTACTTTTACTACTTGCATTTCCATCCATTGCCATGCCCCTTCACCTTTCTCTCCATTATTTGCTGCGCTTTGCGTGATTATTCTGCCCATTAGCAGCAAATATTATTGGAAGATAACAATGAAGGCAGGGGGAAGTGGTATGAAAATATTCTTCATAACTGTACTGTTACTTTTCTTAGGATTAGGACTTATCTTTCTGCTTGACATCATTTCAATCTTTAGCTTACAAGAATCTTATCGTAATATAACGGCCTCGTTTCGTGTAATGAGCCCTTCCGAACGCCTCATCTTTAATTTCTTGATTGTAGGCACAATAACTTATTTAATATGGCCAGTGATTCAAAGATGGTTGCCACAGCAACCTCCATCATCGCAAGGTCAACCATCCGAGCATGTCGGCAGAAACCAGACGAAATAGTGAATCATAAATAAAGCCCATGTCTTTGGACATGGGCTTTTAAAATTAACTGTACAACATATGTTGTTTATATTGCTGATCATACTAACCAATAAATTCTTGAACCCACTCGCTGTTGTAGTATCCTATTCCAATTTCAGTAAAGGAGCTATTCAGGATGTTGGCACGGTGACCAGGGCTGTTCATCCACTGATTCATTACTTCTTCCGGGCTCGACTGGCCTTTGGCGATATTTTCCCCTGCTGTATTATAGGAGATCCCAAATGCCTTCATCATATCGAACGGAGATCCATAAGTTGGTGACTGATGGTCAAAATAATTGTTGTCGGACATATCCTGCGCTTTGGCCAAAGCCATTTTCGACAGCTCACTATTCAAACTAAGGGGTTTCAAGCCTGCGTTTGTTCTTTCTTTGTTCACCAATTCCAACACCTTCTGCACAGATGCCGATGAACTGGTGGAGGTTTGCGGATTAGCAGAATATTGTGGATTGGCCGATTGTTGCGGATTAGCAGAATATTGTGGCTTAGCGGAAGTTTGCGGATAAGTAGTTTGATCCGCTGTTGTACCACCTGTAGGTGGAGTAGTACGGATAAATCCATCCAGCCATTTCGATACATCACCGGGTACTTGTTTAGTCTTAATCGTTGAATTGCCTGCATTCTCTGTGGAAATAGAAGACGCTTGAGTCAAGTTTGACGTTGTAGCTGTTTTGCCAGCATGATGTCCAACCTTCGTTTGTTGAGTAGTCATTTGGTTGTTGGCTGATTGATTACCCGAACAAGCTGTAACAAGTAATAGCGCTACTATTACGATAAATGGTTTGATAACGACCCCTCCTGATTTGGCAAAGTTGTGACTTAATCGAATAAAGTTTTTGTAAAGCACGATTGAATTATTCATCTCTAATTCAAAAAATAAAAAGCAAAAAAATCCACAGCAACATACATTGCTGTGGATTTTTTTGTAAGCTTATTATGTATCGAGATCCGTATTCTTGTTCACATAGAGCTCACTAGGTTGAACTTGATATCGACCGGAATGCAGCAGCTCTGGTAAACGCCCCATGCGCTCCGCCAAACAAGAAAGACTTTGCTCATGAAAATTAGAAAGCCCCGTATGAATCCGATCTTGAAAAGGCTTAAGCCATCTTGATTCTAAATGATCAGGACCGAAATAAACCCCAAGCAGAGAGCCAGCCGTTGCCCCGAAACTATCCGTATCGTTGCCTTGCATCACCTGCTTGCATATTCCATCGCCAACATTATCTGCAAAGCGCAGGGTATTAATTAAGGTTCCTATTTCCTGATAAACCTCACAGTGACAATAATTTGCATACTTCTGGTTAATACTCTGATACGCTTCCAGCCAGTCATCTGCATTCGCTACCATCTCAAGGCAATCATTAGTAATCTCGTAAAATCGGCTTCTTTTAGGAACGAACTGCAGAGCCGTATTGATTATTTCAATGGGATCGCGCAGCACGTGAGCAGCAGCAATCGCAGCAGCAATAAACATCGTGGCGTAAATGCCGGTCCGGCGATGAGTAAAACTCGCATCCCGCCAAGCTAGCTCAGCAGCCAGAGCAGGTTGACCAGGACAGGCATATCCATAAGCATCTGCACGAATCGCCGCACCGCACAGTTCCGTACCCTGCACCATAAAATCAGGCCAAGCCTCTATTTCAGAATGATTGAATAGTTCCTTATCATGTTCCAAATAACTAATGCCTGATCGCATCAAAATTGCCCTTTCCGGACCCCAAGTTGTACTTAACGGAAGATGATTTAACCATAAATCTCTTAAGTTTCTTTTCGTAAAACGATCACCGAATTGTTCTAGCACCATCATTCCCATTAATGTGTAATTGATATCATCATCAGGTGCCACATAACGAATTCGCCCCCGTGTTGTCTCAAACCAAGACCAATGACGACGATCCAGCGCATGGAGAATTTCTTCAGAAATGTAATCATTCAGTGGCCATTCCCCTACAGAAGTTAACGCTTGACGTAATTCTGACAAGCTGGGGTTAACCTCTATCGGTTTGCCCAGCATTGAGCCACAGACTGAAGCAAGGAAACCTGCCTCTACACGCTTGGAGCTATCCTTCAGATTCAAAATCCCGACCTGACCTAGTGGCCGTGCCGGTTCACATTCCCGCCATATCTCATCTAAAGCGTTCGGCTCATAGTAAGGCCAGTTGTCCCTCATTGGAATGACAGCCAAGCTATGGGCGAATTCTAGATAGGCATCATAGCTTGCAGGAAGCTTTTCCAACTTGGCTAAATAACCGGAGGTTTGATGCCCCTGCTCGAATTTATTACGCAGAACTCCTTCCAATTGAAGTTTAAGAAATGTAAGCGATGGTAGCATATTGCATCTCCTTTGTCCCCGTATCTATCCACAATACCTCATTATCACAAGCTTTAGAAGTGAAAAAATAACTAGATGATTTCCCCTTAATAATCCTTCAACCCAACACTATCGAAACTGCACAATACACTAACAACAGTCCCATCAGTACATTAAATTGACTTCTATATTTAGATATCATTTTTTTGAAAAGAGAACCACACAAACACCAACAAAAAGTGCCCATATAACCGATGAATGCAAGAATTAAAGAATAACTCAATAATGTAAAGGAGGAAGAATGATAGGTAAGGATAAATGTAGATGTAACTGTGATCCCATATAAAATCCCTTTCGGATTAATAAATTGTAAAAGCATTCCCGCAATAAAGCTATTGTGTTTATCTCCATCTTCATCACTTTCTGGTTGTTTACTTGTAATCATTTTAACTGCTAAATACAGCATGTAGACTCCGCCTAATAGAGCCATAATAGATTTAATTTGTGGAAGAAGATTATTCAAAAGTAGATTAAAGTAGGAACATAACAATATAATTATAAAAAACCCTGTGCCCACTCCTAAACAAAATTTCATTGTTTTTTTCAGCCCAACTTGGTTTGCAAAAGTCATTGCCATAATGTTATTGGGTCCCGGAGTAAAACTTGCAACAAATGCATATAAAAACAAAGAAACAAACACTAAATTATATCTCCCTTCCAACTTGTATGTTATAATGCATTTATAAGACGTTATAACGTACATACGTGCGTTTTATTGTATATCACGATCGTTATAAAGTAAATGGAGAGAGGAAAATTACAGTGGAAGAAATAAATTTGGTTATTGCGGAAAATATAAAAAAGATAAGAAAAAATAAAGATTTAAGCCTGGAAAAGGTTGCGGAATTAACTGGAGTCAGCAAAACAATGATTGGTCAAATCGAAAGAGGCGAATCGACACCAACCATTACAACTCTTTGGAAAATCGCCAATGGCTTAAAAATTTCATTTTCTGCCCTGATAGATTATCCAAAACCTGACACAAGAATAATCTTAAGAAGTGACATTCAGCCACTGCTTGAAGATAACGGAAAATATCGAGTGTATCTATCTTTTCCATTTGAAGAAAGTAAACGGTTTGAAGGTTATACCGTGGAGATAGACAAGGGTGGGTACCTTGATGCCAATTCTCATATGGAAGGTACCGAAGAATTAATCACCGTGTTTGACGGTGAATTGTCTTTACTTGTCAATAACAACGAATACCTCTTAAAATCTGGTGATTCTATCACCTTCAAGGCAGACAAGCCGCATGTATATCATAATCCAGGACCAACAATAACCCGTTTAAGCATGATTTTATACTACCCCTCTTAGCAAAAAAAAACCAAGGCACTTGAGCCTTGGGATCCCGTCTTTCAATGATAACCTGCGGATATTTGAAGTTCCGTTTGCTTATATCTTCCTCCTATATCGGGATAATAGCAAATCTGCCACCAAACCAACCAAGATGGCCGTCCCAAAATGAATGCCATAGAGAATCAATTGGCAAAAGCTAAGTCTTTTGTTTAAAATTTTCATAACATCCTCCTGCAAGTTATGAGCCGCCCAACATAAATTTGTAAATCTTACCGTCCTGTACATAATCATTATTAAAAAGTAGGGCATCACCTTCTCTTTTCAGGAACTTCAGGTTGTCCCCATAATAAGGGAGGTCGTTTGTTTCAGCATATTTTTGCTGTTCTACGTCAAGGAGTTCCTTGTACAACAATGTCTTGGTCCCTGTTTTACGATCTATCATCATGAGGAAACCTTGTTGATTGGACCGTATCATCAGATAATCCTCGTCCATTCCCTCCACTAAATAATTATCCGAAATATCCCCTAGTGTGGTCAGATCAATCTTCTCCGTTACGTTACCCGTTCCATCTTCAATTAATCGTATACCATTTATTATTGATATGTGGTTCTCCGTAAACATCTGTTAAGGTTAGATAGAGTAGACCTTTTGGCGTCTTCTGAAAGTTGAACTGAACAGCATCGAACAGCTGCGATCCGAGGTTCGCTAGTAAGCGAGTATGTCCTGCGGAATCTGTTAAATATAAACTCCCAGTTTTCTTATCTACTGTATAAGTAGATCCACCGAATTGTGCACTGGCACTTGCAAAGCTCAATAGTCCAGTTGCTGTATATATCCTCTTCGTCGCATCCCAGCTAACCGTTGTTCCTCCTAATGAATTTACAAGAAAGCGTGCAGGTACATAGAGCTGGCCATTAAGCTCAAATGGAACACCCTCCGCGTTTACAAGCTTACCATCGAGGACTCCCTGTTTACTTCCAATTCGAACGGCTATCTTTTTCCCCCATCCAGTAAACTCTGCTCTTTGATGGGATTTATCCCATACTACCTTAAGTCCTGCCGCTTCCCAGTGACTAGCTGAAACATAAGTCATTCCATCCTTTACTAGTGCTGAACTCGTTACTTTCCCGCCTCCATCCATAATGTAAGTGAAATAAGCGGGCAATGCCGCATTCGCTACTGGAGCAGTAAGCAATGATACAACAAATATTGGAGCTAGCAACCATCTTTTATCCATACATTGACCAGCCTCCATGTTAGCGAACTATAAACTCTTCATATTGTATTGATTCAGTTTTTTTCCAAACGTTCCTATAAATTTTCAATATTAGTAAATTTAATATCAGTTTTCCCCCAACGAACCGACCCTCTCCTTCTGCCTTTTTCCCCTCATTTGCTTGTTCCCCCAAGAATCTGTGAAATTTTTTTCATATATTGTTGAAGAGGTTGGCGCCAAACCTTGAACAAACAAATAGAAAGAAGGCAGATAAAATGGCTCTAGGTTGTGATACTGCTACTAATGTAACAGCGGCAAGATTAACTACACTTAAAAACAATAGCTTCACATTTGTTGGCCGATATTTGAATCGTGTAGAAGGTTATCAGGATGGTCTCACATCAGCCGAGGTGACACGAATATCAGACGGAGGATTATATATCGTATCCCTTTACCAAATCAGTAAATCGCTCGATCACTTTACGAATGCCAACGGTGTTGCAGATGCTGAAACTGCTGTAGGATTAGCAAGCGATATGGGACAAACCAGCAGCACTCCTATTTATTTTGCCATAGACCGTGATATGACCTCATCAGAAATCACAAACAATGTTGTGCCTTATTTTCAAGGCATAAAATCCGTATTAGACAGCAGTACCAAAAATCCCAAGGGCTATAAAATGGGTGTATATGGATCAAGAGCGGTCTGTTCTTATATCCGTGGCACTTATTCTGCTACAACACGCTACACCTTCATCGTAGATAATAGCTGGTTGGGAACCTTCGATGATTGGAATCTCAGACAATATAATTTCAACACTGAGCTCGGATCTAGCACTGGCAAAATCAACGTAGATTATGTAGAATCCTCATCGAATGGCGGCGGTGGCTGGAAAAAGTAAGCTCATTCATTGCACGCCAGAGCAAGGGGTACCTGTAAAACCAACAAGGCAGTGGTTCTCCTTATTGGAGAATCGCTGCCTTGTGTTTTGGGTATGCCGCTGGTTGCATGCGTAGAGGTGGAAGTCGATCGACGTTCCGCTATCCCCTCTCCGTATATTTTTTAACGAGATAACTGCATTCTGTACACTTATTTCGTCTACAAAGGGCTGAATTCTCACTTTAACTGTATTCAATACAATTAAAAGCCTTTTGTTACTATTTAGAATCCTCAAGCTGATCATATGCTGAATCATATGTCCACTCTAAGCCGTAGCCCTTACTCGACAGGTAGATGGTACCGATTGTATTTCCCTCTTTAGTAAGCAGAATAGGAAACAACCCTTCTTTTCCATTGAAAATAGGTGAAAGCGGCGTTTTTTGATAATCATTGAAGACATCCGGAAGAGTCACCGCGAGCTTTTCCCATGACTGCCCCTTATCCTTGGTCCAATAAATAACTGGCCCATTATCTTCATAGTATCTGAACCCCAAGAAGCCGATATCCTTGCTAGAGAAGCCAGCTCCTGTTAAACTTTCCGCGTACAAATCGTTAGGATTACCAATCTCCGTCCATGTCTTCCCACCATCAGAGGTCAGATATACATAATTCAACGAACGTCCCACACCCGCAGAACCTCCGGAGACAATCCAGCCGTTTTGTTTGTCTGTAAATCCGATGAACTTCGTGTCATAACCTTTTGCACCTTCAATGTTGTAGGTATTCCACGTTTCTCCCATGTTATCACTGATTAATACCTGAAGTGGAGATTCTTTTCCATCTGCAAATCCATAGACAATAGCGGTTTTATCCTCGGAAATAAAAAAGCCAGTCTCTCCTCTCCCCATCCCCATTTCTGTTCCAGTTGTATCAAGTTTTAAAGGCGTTGGCGCTTGGATCGCCCCCTCCCGATAGGAGACAGAGACATTACCGTTCTCGTCAACGGAATATTCATTTCCAGCATTATGCACAACAACTTGTTCACCGCTGGAGCTATAGGAATAAATCGTACCTGGTTTGAGCGTCTTATCTGTAGATTGACCATTTAGATTCGTACATGCAGCTAATATTGCTGTCACTCCAACCAACATTATGACTGTAAAAAAAGCCCCTACTCCATTTCGTTTTTCTTTCATATTTAAAACACTACCGAATCGCTGCTTCATCGAGTGTTTTCCTCCTGCAAAATTCGTTGACAAAGCTACATGCCGAGTGGCACTGCTTTGCATGACCGATAAAATCGCTTCACAGTATTTCTTCCGATAGGCCGCGCCTCGCTCACGTACAACCGTATCATCACAGTAAATCTCAATCTCGTGGGCAGCTTCGCGCGTCATTAACCAAACAAACGGGTTAAACCAATGTAGTGCCTGCACTATCTGCAACAACAGCTTATAAACGATGTCAAGCCTTTTGTAATGAACCAACTCATGTTTTAAGATAAACTCCAGTTCTTCATCACTATATTGTTCATGAGGCAAAAACAAAGCTGGCTTGTAAAAGCCCATTAACATCGGATTGGGAACTTTACTGCTTATCAAAACTGGAATGGAGGCTGTTACGTTCATTTCTTTAGAAACTTGTTTGAGCTTGGTGACTATATTCTCCCCAAGAAAAGGATTGCTCCAACGCAGTGCCTGTTTTCTGAAAAAGAAATAGCTCAGCAAATGATACGCTAAAAATAACACAGCTCCAGCAAGCCAGATGAATGCTAAAATGTCCAGAATTGATGGGATATGGCTTACATTCCCTGCCTGAGCTGTTTGAGTGATTACAGATGGATCAGCCTGTAAATTCTGAGAAGGTGTACCCTGAAAGACTGCGGCCATCCCCTTACCTTCTGGTATTTGAATGGCTACAGGAGGATTAGTAAAGGAAAAGTTGAACGGCAGCAATAATCGCAGGGTTAAAATCAACCATATCCAATAACTCCATTTCGCTGAATAATGTCTCCTTAACATAGGCCTTAACAAGATCAAACCGATAATAACTAGACTTGTAGTTAATGAAATAACCAGAAAATCTAAAAAAAGACTTGTTATCATCAGGTTTCCTCCTTTTCTACTCTATCCAGCATTTCCCTCAGCTCTGCAAGATCACCTTTATCGATTGCCTTTCCGTTGTATAAAGACATCACCATATCTTGCACAGAGTTGCCGAACAGCTTCTCAAGCGTGGACTTCCCTTCGCTCTCTTTATATTTCGTTTCCGAAATTGCGGCAAGATAACGATTGCTACGTCCCTCTTTTTCACAAAACAAAAAGCCCTTTTCAACTAGACGTGACAACACAGTCAATAAAGTTGCAAGTGCCCACTTACGCTTATCCCCCAGCTGATTCAAAATGTAGGAGGAGTTAACCCAATCTTCCGCCCTCCAAATCACCAGCATAATTTCCAATTCAGCATCGGGGAGCCGTTTGATTTTGTTATTCATCACTATTTCACCTCGTTATACAATTGTGTAATAAAACCATTATACAATTGTATAATAAAAAAGCAAGCCCATTGTTTCAGCGTTAATGTATACATCATAGACGCTTATATGTACTAAAGAGTTGCTAGATGAGTTAATATCCTTTTACAAAAAAACAAAAGGCTGTCCCATAAGTAGGTCTCTTTATTCAAAAGACAGCCCTTCCTGACTTCAAAGCTATAAAAAATAATACAACAACAGAGCACGTCACCGGGTTATTGGAGACGTGCTCTGTTATATTTCCGGTCGATGGCGGCCTGCTTAAGTTGATTGTAGGCAAGGCGAAAGCCAACCGACCTCTAGCGTCACTTTTTCTTTGTCGCGAAGCAGAAATCGCCGGAAGTTCCGGTTATATTTCAATTGAAATTGTAAAAAATTTTCCGCTTAAACAGCGGAGAGAACGGACTGATTGTGGAAAAGCGACAGCGGTCCCCTTGGTCTCCAGATTTTCGCCACTAAGAGGAATGAAAAAATCTGGAGAGCACAGCGATTGGAACAACGGTCCGCTCGCGGAGCTTCCACTCAAAAAGCCTAAGTATATCCTACGTAAAAAAAGGCTGACCCAAGCAGCCATTTCATGGCTTTTGGGTCAGCCTCTTGTTCGTAATACTTAGAGCGCCGCAATCCGCTGCTGGATGCGTGGAAATAAGGCGAAGGCATTCTCGTAAAATACTTTTTCGTGGTGCTGCTCAGGGACAAGTCGGCGGACAAATTCCGCATACAGGTCAATAGGAGCGAGTGGCCAATCCGTGCCGAACAACATTTTCTCATAGTGGTCGGAATACACCAGCGCCCGGCGAAAATGATCCATGAACAGAGGTTCATTCATGAACCGTTCAAAATGAGGCCGATCACCGACCACAAGACCGGACAAATCGGCATAGACGTTTGGATTTTTGGCCACCACTTCGGCGGCATCCATCACCCACGGATCGCCAAGATGGCAGATCATAAAATTCACATCACGTCGTTGAAACGCTAATTCGTCCACGGTAAGTGGATGTGCATACTTTAGCAATCCGTTCATCGAGTACGTATCACCAGTATGAATGACCACAGGCGTACCATACTTTGCTGCCAGCTCATAGATCGGCGAATAGATTTTGTCATAAACGTAATGATGATAGTACCCGGCGTAGAGCTTAATACCAGCTACCTCGGGAGCTTGCAGCCGTGCCTCAATTCGATCCAGCTCCTCTAGTGCATCCTTTCCTCCGAGCATGTTCGGATTGATCCCCACGCATTCCATTAAGAAAGGCGGCACAGTATCCTCCAAGTCAAGGCTCATCGGATTAGGGGAAGTAGAGTCAGGGAAAGCTCCCTTCGTCTGCTCCGTGACCCCCATTCCAATACCGAGAACAACGTCGTTCTTATCAAACTCCGCTTTGAGACCAGCAGCAGTGTAATCGACTTTGGAGAGATCCTGTGCTGTTTGATGAAAGCTGTCGATGTCCGACAGATGAATGTGAATATCAATGATCGGCATTTAAGATCTCCTTTTCGTCAATAGGTCTAGCAAAGGTCAGCTTCAAAAGACTGCGGACATCCTCTGAATTCAGAGCGAGTTCTCCCATGATCAGGAAGGACGGCTGTGTCCAAACGGTTTCTCCATTTAGAAGCAGAAGATGATGATGCACCCCGTGATTAAATACTTTATTGTTCACATACGCCGAGGCACTCTGATTCGGATGACTGCTCACCATATGCAGCATATCCTTACGCGAAGTTGCACCAATTCGCAAGAGTCCCTTGGCCTCAAGATAGGTTTCAACCGTGCCTAATAAGAACTTGCCCTCCTTGGAGAATTCCATCCATCCTTCGGCATAAACTGGTGAAGGTTTGATATAATTTTCCTCCGACAACGAATAATTCGGCAGGGTCATTCCGCTGTTATTGGTCACCGAATGCAACACACAGAGCACAGGGACACCTGGGAGCATAAGGTAATGCTGATTAACAACAATTCCTCGGTTCTTTTCCTGCTTCTCGATCGAAGTAGTGATACGTAATCCTTTCCATACATTGCCCTGAATATCCATTTTCTCGGTCCAAGCTGCGCTTCTTGGCTCCTCCAACCGACTAAATCCACCTATACCTGAAATCCCCACACCGAGTCCACCGTGCCAAGGATTCCACCAGGAACGTGGTGCTGCTTCCGGATAGGAGCTATCCAGCCATTCTTCTCCATGGTGCTTCAGGGAATGCACAACACTGGCGAAATCAGGAGCAGCTGCAATAGAAAGAACTCCGTTGCTCACAGTGTAAATAGGCCCCGCCGGTCCCTCTTCTGTGCCATAGATAACGGCTGCTGTTTCCGTTTGTGGGAACCAGAGGCCTGCTCGCTCTTGAATACGATCCTCTCCACGATAGACGACTCGAACCTTCTGTCCTGATTGGCTGTGTTCTAAAGAAGATTCCACTTCCTCAGGTGAGATCTCAAAGCCCGCGGAGTGCAGATTCTGCTCTCTTTGCAGCTCCATCTCAGCGACTTTCTGCTCCTCTCCTCTATCCGTTTGGACATACAGTTCGAGGCTTCCATTAAGCGAAGTCATCTTTCGTTCGATTAACTCCGCATGAAGCGCATCCGCCGCAAACGGATTTCCACCACCGAGTGTTAGTTCAAGATGATCATCCAACACTGGTGTGATCGGATCCACCTGCTTCCGTGCAAAGGTGCGGAAATCCGACCACTTCAGGAAGGTGTTTAAAGCGAACACCAGTGTCTTTGTTCGTACGACATCTCCAGCAGAGATTTGACCAAGTTTATGCTCCAGACCAAGTGGATACTCCGGACGAAGCAGCTTCAGCGAAGGATCCCAGCAAACGCCGCATGTGACATTTTCTTCCTTGCTAAACAACCAATTTTCCGTAATTTGAGCGCTGTCCCAATTACCCGGATCACCCGAATAAGAATCGCCCATGTCTACGTAATGACCCTGATAAGGCAGGATGAGCCGTTTGCCAAAAAATCCGAAATTGGTTAGCAGATACATATCCTCTTCCAACGTTTGGTTACTAGTATTGCATACCTCGCTATAAAACTCAGCGATTCCGTTTGCAAAGAGCTTAGCCACTCTTTTTATCTCCAGACCCGGGAATTCATCCGATTCATAAAGGGTCTCTAAAACTTGGCCCTCTCCTTCGGAATAGATCTTCACTTCTTTAGCCTGTTTCTTCGAGAATTCTTCGGCGAATGGTTTACCTAACTTCGGATGGGTCAGCCAGAAATTATGGCTCGAGCCGGGATATTCAATCCACATCCCATTATCGTTATTATTAAGATGTACGGAGTAGGCGCCGTTTACAGCCACCCACTGATCCCCGTTTTCCCCACCAAAGCGGCCATGTGTTCCTTTCATTAGCACAGATAATTGGCTGATGAAGGACACTGCCTTCTCTCCAGCCGGAACGGCCGTTACCTCAATATCCCGTGAATAAAGGCCATATGAATTTAGGGTAAAGGGCACCCGGATGGAAGCCTTACCTTTAGCTGGAACCGAGAAGCTCACTGCCCGATCCGCCCACGTCAAAAATTCTTCCTCTGGCAAATCAAAAGAAAATTCCGCTTCCGCTGCAAAATTATTCTCAACATTCAAATATATCTCAGCGGGAAGACCCGGATACAGCTCACGTGTTGGCAACTCCATCAGCATTTTCAGCGGGAATTTAGGAGTAACACCTATACGGAACTCAACGCGCTTGCCACCGATGATCCATTTGCTCATAACCACGGGGTGAGTCTTCTTGTCGTTTTGCTCTTCACGAATCGGATCAAGCTCGAACTCACCTTCTACAATAACTGTTTCTCCTGGCGCCAGTGTTGGTGCAGCAGACAAGGCAAAACGAATATTTTTGTCATTTTGGCCTTTGATCTCAATAGCCAGATCAGACGCCGAACGATTCTTGATGTGATAGCGAATCTTGTAGGTGGAACCGAATACAAGATCGTGATCGTCAATCTCCGTGGAGATTTCATAGTCAGGTGTATCAAGAGCCGTCAAGCCGCGACCGGTCTTCTCGAATTCTGTACGTAAGGAAAGTTCTCCCTTTTGCCAAGTGTAATCGAAGAAATCAAAACCACGCTCCCGGCGACCATCCGGCTGAATGGGCAGTTCACGGGTGCTATCTGCATACCAATCCAGCTGCTCAAAATAAGGAGCGAGTGCTTCCGTTTGCAGAACCGTCGGAATGAAGTTCATCAGATGGACGTAATCCTCATTTTTTTCCCAAAAGAATCCACATTTCTTATACATCGGTACGGCCTTCGTATTACCTGCCCAAGTAAACAGATCAAGTCGCGGCCAGCCCGCTTCAACTGTTCGGCGAACAGCGTTCAAAATCAGGTTACGACCTACCTTGTATCCGTGATAATCAGGTCGCACATTCAACAGCGGAACATACAAAGCTCCTTCGTCTTGACGGTAATGAGCAAAACTGCAGAAGCCGACCACTTCCTCACCATCAACGGCGAGAAACACATTCAGATTGGACGAGATTTCCATCTCGCGGCGCACGGTATCCTCTGTTCTCTGATTGGTGCCTCCTCCCCAGCTTTCGTTGCTACGGTTCCACATTTCTGCGACCGCCTTAGCGTAAGAAGGATCATATTCGATAATGCGGATTTGTTCCGCTGTAGTCTTTACAGTCATGCTCTCATCTCCTTATTCCTCAAATATGAGTATGTATTCGCATAAAGTTATTCTAGATAACATCTCTACAACTTTATTCAAATAACTCCTACGAGTTCTTATTATACTATTAATTGGAAGGCAGTTACGAGGTAAAAAACTCTTTCTCCTTATTTTCTACATAAGCCGCTGCCAGCAGAAAGCTGCAGAATAAAAAGCTGTCGAGTCTCCCTCGACAGCTTCGAATCTACTCTAGGAGCAGCCATTCTATTTAACAACTCTCCACACGATCTGCTGATCTATTTTTCAAATTCGCGATACCTACAATGCCAATCAACAGCACGCAGAAAGAATAAGGAAGTGCCATATTAGCGGTGTATAAAGCTGTGCCTATAACTGGACCTATGAATGATCCGCCACCTTGTAGGGCCGCAATAAAGGAAGCAACGCTTCTTTGCTCATGGTCTTGAACCGCCATTGAAGCACCGGCACTGTAGCCAAGCAATGTAAAGCCGATGCCGATTCCCAAGAATGTAAAGTCCACATAAGCAAATCTGATAAACAATAACAAACCTAGCAGACCCAAAGCCACAAATAATAGCCCTACGAGCAGCACCTTTTTAGGATGCCATTTGAGATATTTGCTGATCACAATTTGCGAGAGCACCACCATTACTCCAGAGATAGCCAGACCCGTTCCAATTAACTGAGTGGCTTGCTGGGTGCTATATCCAAGGCTGTCTTGCACAAAAAATCCGATAGTAACCTGCACGATATTCAGCGCAAACGATAGCAAAAGTCCAATCCATAAATAGAGGCGTATCCGTCTGTCGTTGGGTGAAAGTGAAATCGCCTGCCGTTCAATCTCGATATTCTTTTCTTTAGGAATAAACACTAGAAACAAAATAGCTAAGGTGAATAATAATATCGCTGCGGCGTACATTGGCGAGGTGAGTCCCAGCGAAGCCATTCCTCCGCTCATTGCAGGTCCTACTACGAAGCCAAGTCCATTGGCTGCACCGAATAATGCCATTCCCTGAGTACGGGTCTCTTTTGTACTCCAGCCCATAACATAAGCCTGTGCTAATGCCGGAATACCTCCAAAGAAAAAGCCGGCGATTGCACGAAGGATAAAGAAACTCCAAAATAGGCTGGTTTTGCTCTCAGCATGTACTGCATAATCAGCCAGCAATGCAAAAATGACTAGTGTTGCCATATAGACGAACATAATCGAAGCGAGCAGCCATTTTCGGCTCATGAATGTTTGTTTTTCCCAGAAATATCCTCCGATCAGCCAGCAAAGTCCCGCTACCGATACCAAACATCCTGATTGAAAATCACTAAGTCCCAAATTTCGGGCAAGCGGGCCAATAATCGGATTAAATGCGGCTATCGATATCATCCCTGTAAGTACGATAAGAAACATAATACTCAGTCTGTATTTCATGAAATCCCCTTCTCCTCTCAAGTAAACCAAAACAATATACGATTCATAATCGCTGTGTTCATCGTACTATGCCTGGAAGTCAGGCCTCTACCCGATGGCGGATTACTTTACTGGTTATCGGGATTATTAGTAGAACACAAAAAAACTGCTCCTAAGAGCAGTTTAAGTGATAACCTTTCAATCTACCGTCCCAATATTCTCCAAGTGCAATGAACTTTCGGAGCTAACGCCCGCTTCCGTACTCAGAGTAGTAAGTGCTTGTTTAAGATCCTCTTTATTCACATACACGTATGGACTCTTCCAAAGAGATTCCACATGTAAGGAATTGATATGATCTGGTTTGAGTTTAGGGAAGTTCAACAACCATTGCTGGAGATCTGCTTGTGGAATATCTGTCTTCACATTTTCACCGATGATGTCCAATACATTCCCCCATTGGGACACGCCTTGGAAATTCCCTAGCTTATCCAGAATCTGCTTAATTACTTGCTGCTGTCGATCATTGCGCTGAAAATCGGAGGATTCAGCCGTTCCTTGATTCGATTTGCGGTATCGCACAAAATCAAGCACATGTTTGCCATCCAGCTTCTGCAAGCCCTTCTTTAAGTCGATGTTCGTTCCATCTGCCGAATCGATATATTTCATATCCATATCGACATCAATGGTTAGCCCGCCAAGCAAGTCCACCGTCTCCTTCAGCACATCAAAATTCACTACGACCATGTGATCAATTGGCAGACCTAGTAAATTGCTGAAAAACTCTTTTGTATTAGGGATAGCTTCAGTTTTATCTTTTATGTAATGGTATGCATAATAATAATTAGCTTTTCGAGAGGGCAACGATTTAGGTTTTAGTAACAAATCCCTCGGTATAGATAAGAAACTCGTCGACTTCGTGTCAGGATTGAAGCTGACAAGCATTAACACATCGGTATTCATTACCCCACCACCACCGTCCCGACTATCTACCCCGGCAAGCAGAAAAATCATAGGTTCAACCGATACCGTCTCCTTTTTTTCCTCTAGGGCAGCGGTTGGCTGGACGTTGATTGGAGCAGCCATGCGCTCTATCGCGTTATCCGTTTTTTTGTATAAATACCCTGCATATACTCCAATTCCGATAATCGTTGCGCCTAAGACAAGTCCAATGCTCGTCAGAATTTTACGAGTTGTTGTCCATTTGCGTTTGTTAGTCATAATTCCCTCCACTCAGTTCCAGTAGCTTTTTCAAACCGTGCTTTCATCCTTATGGACTTTCACACTTAGCACTATGCCAATCGCAATCATATTAGTAAGTAACGAGCTACCTCCATAACTAATAAACGGCAAGGATATCCCCGTTAGGGGCAGCAATCCAAGATGCATTCCAAGGTTAACAGAAACTTGAAAGATAATCATGGCGATAAATCCGGTGACAACATATGCTCCTCCACGATCCCTGCTTTCTAGTGCGATAAAGATCATTCGATAGACGAGCAATAAATAAAGCATCAGCAACACAGATGAACCTATAAAACCGTATTTTGCACCGATGACCACATAGATCGAATCGGAATACGCGTAAGGAATATATCCTTTTCGCAAAAAAATACCTTCACTACCCGATAATCCACCGGAGCCAATGGCAATCATTGCGTTTTTGACATGCCAAGATTTATCCGGATCACTCTGCGGGTCTAAAAAAGCCTGAATTCGTGACAATTGATGGGGCTCGACAATCTTGGATAACAAGTCGAAATTGGCATAGTAGAGCCATAGTATCGTGCCGATCGAAATAATCACCACACCGAGGATCAAAATCATATATAGAGCACGGATGTTACCAATCCAAAGCATACTAAGCAATATGCCAGCAAAAACGAGCGCTGTACCCAAATCGGGTTGATCCATGATCAAAATGAAAGGAATTAAAAAAACGAAACAAACCGGCACTAAATCTTGAAAAAATCGAAGCTGCTGTCCTTCTCGTTTACCCAATAGATGAGCAATGAGCAATACCGTACATATTTTAGCCAGCTCGGAGGGCTGGAGCTGAAAGCTCCCAATACTTAACCAACGCACGGCACCATTGAGGTTTTCCCCAACCAGCTTAACTAGCACAAGTAGACCAATACCCACGCTATAAAAGAGATACGCTAACCAGCCTAATAGAATCTTATAATCTACCAATGCGATGAATAACATGGGTATGCAAAATAAAGCAAATAAAAACAATGAACTGATGTAAAGTCCGTCTAACCGTGTATCCGTAGTCGCTCCATAAATAGCAACAGTACCAATACCAACTAGGCCTGTTACGAGAAAAAGTACGGATCTGTCCAGCTTTGCAATTTTGGTGGAGATAAACATGAAACAACCTCTATTTAATTTCTGTATTTTTCTTGTTGTAAAATGAGCATCATAAATAATCCGCCTGTGCACAAATACATCTTGCTTCAAGATGAAGCTGAAGTGCAGCGGATTATAAAGTGGAATGATTATCTCAGATCAAATTTGTCCTGATACGCCTTCTTCGATAACAGCTTTAATTTATCTTCACTCAGCGTGTAAATATCCAGTCCGTTCCCTGCCTCGCCCAATGACCAGCCCAGTGCGAGTTCGTTATGGCCATCATCATCGACATCATAGAATCCGGCATAATCCAGGCCATACCCAAACCCCTCAACCTCCGAAATCTTTTGCCACGCTTCATTTTCCTGCCTAAGCAGCATCGCTTTTATAGAAGAACCTTTGTTTTTGCTGTACTCATATACAACTACAGCTTCATCAATACCGTCTCCATCCATATCCCCAAAGGAGATAGCATGATCCTCTTGTCCTTCCAACGGAGTTATCAATTGAGCTTTGTCGGGAAGCCATTTGATAAATTCCTGACTCGTTTTGTCTCGCTGCAGGCTTGCTTCTGATGATGGAGGCTTAATCAGCTCTCCTGGTGTTGCCGGCACTCCGCATCCTCCGAGCAAAATTAACGTTGTTAACATAGCACCTATTTTTATGAATTTGCTCGGCATTTGGATCATCGACTCCTCGCTTGTCCGCATATATAGTATTTTATCTGTGAAAGAGATGAAAGTGGTTATGAAATAGTTAAATTTGAGCTCTATTTATATCGGCAAGTCAAATTGGACAATCGTCCCCTTGCCTAAAGTACTGCTTATTCGCAGTTCCCCATGATGCAATGTAATGATCTGTTCCGAGATAGACAGACCCAAACCGCTGCCTGACGCCTGTTGGTCCACTTTGTAGAATTTTCGCCGCACATTCTCTAAATCCGCTTCTGCGATGCCTGACCCAGTATCCTCAACTGTAATTACAACTTTCCCTGAAACCGTATGGGCAGTAATAAGAATTCGACCTGAGGAACTAGTGAATTTGAGCGAATTATCAATGAGATTAATCATGACTTGCTTCACACGATTCTCGTCAGCTTGAATGACAGGCAAATTCTCTTCTATTTTCACTTCGAGCAAGATGCCTTGTCGGGTTGCTCTAGGGGTGAGTTGTCTGCCAATATGCTGCAACAGCCCTGTTAGATCCACAGTTGTAAGGTGAATTGCGATTCTTCCGTTATCCAATTTGGAGAAATCGAGCAGTTCATCTACCATATGAGTTAACCTGTCACTTTCAGATTCAATGATATCTAGCCCATCATGAAATAGAGCCTGATTACTCTCCCCACCCGCCTTCAAGGTGATTACCCAGCCTTTGATCGAGGTCAATGGCGTACGCAGTTCATGGGATACGGATGCGATAAAATCATTCTTAAGCTGTTCACTGTTCGAGATTCGACTGGCCATCATATTTAATGTATCCGCCAAGGATCCAAGCTCGTCTTGATAGCGCTTTTGTACTCTTATGCTGAAATCTCCTTCGGACATTTGGTCTGCCGCCTGTTTCAGATCTTTAATGGATCTGGTTATGGTCCAAGATAGTAATAATCCAAGCAAGGTGACGATACCAATCACGAGCATACCTACCCCGATCAGCAAAACCGCAATTTGATTAACTGTATGTATCGTTTCCGTTAAAGAGGTAATAAACCTAACTTCCCCAATGATGTTATCTTTGGCTTGTAAAGGATAAGACACCGTAAAAATAGCTTCCTCGGTTACGGGGTCCTCACCCTTCCAACTGTTAGGCTGCCCTTTTATGGCTGCTTGTACATCCATGTTATCTGTCATCGCAAAATCGCCTTGGATTCCGTTCGAATCCTGCAAAAGCCGACCTTCAGCATTAATAATCTGTACCTGTGCATCGGAATGACTGGCAAAGCCCTTTAACAACCGATCCGATTGTGCCTCTAAATCCTCGTCGCTAAAATATTGCTGATAAAAAGAAGCCGACAGTTCCGCCTGATTCATCAGGGTTTGCTCTATATTATGAAAATAATAATAACGTACAGATAAATTAAGGATAATCTCAAGAATGAGCACCGTAAGACAGATCACTACAAAATAGCTTCCTACTAATCTTTTCTGAATACCCATTCTTCAACCATCCTTTCTAAAGCGGTATCCGAGCCCCCATACAGTCTCAATCCAATGCGGGTTAGAGGCGTCCTCTTCAATCTTCTCTCTTAGCTTACGCACGTGAACATCTACTGTCTTTGGATCGCCAATATAATCCTCACCCCAGACCAGGTTCATTAATTCATTCCTAGATAGTGCTGTATCCGGATGCTCTAGAAAGGTCTTCAGCAACTGGAATTCCTTCGGGGTTAATTCAATAATGTCATCGTGTTTAAACATCTTGTTCGAGTTCATATCCAGGCGAATCGGTCCGGCTTGAAGGATAGTTCTTTGCGGTTTTAGAGCTGTTTCTGTACGGCGCAATATCGCTTTAATCCGTGCCACCAGTTCTAATGGATTAAAAGGTTTCACAATGTAATCGTCGGCACCCATTTCAAGGCCATTGATTTTATCCAGATCTTGTCCTCGTGCTGTTAAAAAAATGATGATGACCCCAGGGTCCTGCTCTCTTACCTTCCGGCAAATCTCAAACCCATTCAAATCCGGCAGCATGATGTCCAGAACAATAACGTCTGACCGGTTCGCCTCAAAGCTCTGCAATGCTTCTTCTCCACAAGCAGCTTCACTAACCATAAACCCATTATTCGTTAAATTTATAGCTATAAACCGTCTAATATTATCGTCATCTTCCACAATAAGAACTTGATTTCGCTCTACCGTATTCATGCTCTTCACCCCTATAAACCAGTATTCAAACAAGCAAAAAAAACAAAAAAACTCTCCCGGTAAAGAGAGAGTCTTGTCTCAGATCCCTGTAATTAAATCACAAGTGGATATTACTCTATATCGCTATGCTTGTCAAAAATCTAATCCAAATACACAGCCTTACCCGTTTGTGCAGATTCATAAATCGCTTCTAATATTTGCGAAACAACATATGCCTGTTCAGGTGTTACAACCGGGTCTTTATCCTGTTCAATAGCTTCGATCCACTTTCTTAATTCGATGTCAGGTGCACTCTCTGCTTTTCCTTCATAGTAAGCAACGCCGCCTGCCCCAAGCTCAATTTTATTGGTGTACAGCTTGCTGAATTTCTCTCCATTAATTCTAAGTCCGTCCTTCATATCAGCGCCTGCTTCAGTTCCGCTTAAGCTGCACTTCGCTTCATGTACGTCCAATGAATTGAGTGCCCAGCTCGCTTCCAGCATAATTGTGGCGCCATTCTCCATTACGACCATCCCAAACGCTGAGTCCTCCACGGTGAACTTTTTAGGGTCCCAAGGTCCCCAAGCGTTGGCGGCCTCTTCTTTTTGCGAGAGTTCATGATATTTGGTGCCCAGCACGACTTTCGGTTTATAGTTATCCATCATCCACAGCGTTAGATCCAGCGCATGGGTTCCGATATCGATCAGTGGCCCTCCACCTTGCTTCTCTTCATCGAGAAATACGCCCCATGTCGGTACCGCTCTCCGTCTGATGGCATGTGCTTTTGCAAAATAGATATGACCAAGCTCCCCGGACTCACATGCTTTTTTCAAATATAAGCTGTCTTCTCTGTAGCGGTTGTCATATCCAATGGTTAACTTCTTGCCTGTACGTTTCGCCGCTTCCACCATTCGTTTGGCATCTGCTGCCGTTTTAGCCATTGGTTTTTCGCACATGACATGTTTTCCTGCTTCAAGGGCTGCAATTGAGATCTCTGCATGAGCGTCATTCGGCGTTAGCACGTGAATAATATCAATAGAATGATCTTTCAACAATTCAGTATATTCTGTATAGACTACAGCTTCAGAACTTCCGTATTTCTCCGCCGCTTCTTCCGCACGTTCTTTAATAATGTCACAGAAGGCAACGATCTCAACCTTACTTTGTCTGCTCAAACTTGGTAGATGCTTCCCGTTCGCAATTCCACCACACCCAATAATTCCTACGCGAAAAACTTTACTCATTTCATTCACCCTCACTTCTAATTAGTTTGTTTTGTATTTCGATAAGTTGCTGGCGTCATGCCTAAACGCTTGCGAAATACGATATGCAAATACGTTGCATTCGTAAATCCTTCGGATTGAGCGATTTGTTCGATCGGATAATTGCTTTCTTCAAGCTTACGGCAGACCGCTTTCAACCGGATATCCTCAAGCGCCCTACTGAAAGATTGTTCGGCGTTAACTTGTTTAAACACTCGCTGCAGCTGCCTTGAACTAATATTCAGCTTTTCAGCAACATTCTCCAAGGTAACGGCTCCTGAATAATTAGCTTCCATATATTGAATGGCATATTGGTACCGATAAGTTGACATATCTCTAACAGGCGCTTCTGTTCGAATTCCACCAGCATCATACGCTCTTACTGCCTTTAATAAAATGCTAATTACGAGATGTTTAATGGAAGTATAATATCCCGTTAATTTACCTTCACAAGCTTCATAGGCTTCAAGAAAACATTTCATAGCGCTGTGATAATCTTGTGCTGGAACTAGCGGTAACTGCTTTAGCTTCTGAACACAGGTCTCAGCCTCCGCAACCTCCCAAGGATCTACGTCCTCTCTGATCTTCTCTTTGATGTCCACATGTAGACACAGTTCTTCCATGGATTCTTCTGGATCCGCCTCTTGGCGATGCATGACACCCGGTCCGGTTAAATAGAGCATTCCCTCCGACAAAGGATATTGCAGATCGCCAAGAATAACTTCTCCCTTTCCTCGTGGAATAAAATGAAACTCGAACTCAGAATGATTATGGAAATCTATGACTCTTCCCGGCGGAAAAGAGATCAAATGAAATCTAAGAACTGTAATCTCGTAATGTCCCCATTGGATTGAAATATCCAATCTCTCGAGCATATCATGTTTCTCAAACATCATCTCATAGGGAAAGTTACTCAATATAACATCCTCCTGACAGGTGGAGACCGGTTAAGCGTCTAGATCTGCTAACCGAACCATACGAGCTTCTTTAGCAGAACGATTCGCCGCTTCCATTAATCTCGTAAGGTCCACAGCAATTTGAACATTCTCGGTGGCGAAAGTATCCTTTTGGATATGATTAACCCACTGATGGAATGCGCTTTCACGATTAGCATGTAGCGCTACTTCTTTCCATCCTTCCTCTTTGTCAGCGGATTTGTTACTTCTAAGGAGAAGCTTATCCTCTGGTGTTCCGTAAAGAAGAGTTCCTTCGGTTCCATGTACCTCGATGGTAAACGGCGAATGACTATTCACGAAACCAGCCTCGACCACACCAATTGCTCCTGAATTCGTAAATAATGTTACCACTGCATTATCTTCTACTTCCTTGCCCGTGACATAACCAAAATTAGCACTTACACCGGTCACCTCTTGACCTAAGAAAAGCTTCGTCAAATACATAGGATGACAGCCCAGATCAATCAAAGCTCCGCCACCACATTGTTCCAAGCTATAGAAATGATCGGGAAGCCAGTTTTCTGTAGCCCCATTATGGGATAAGCGTACTCTAACGTAGGTGATCTCTCCGAGCAGTTCTTGACTTAGAACTTCTTGAATCGTTAACGCGTATCCATCATTTAGACGTGGCAAGGATACGGTCAGCTTCACCTCGTTCTCTTCCACTGCGCTTATGATCTCTTCAACTTCTTTATGTGTAGGGGCAATTACTTTTTCCGTAAAAATATGCTTGCCCGCTTTAGCCGCAGCAACAATTATATCTCTATGCACATTGGTAGGCGCATCCACTATGACAGCATCTATATCCTCTTGCGCAAGCAGGTCCTCCAGTGAATCGAAAAAAGGAACATTTAAGCTTTCGGCAGCTTTTTTCCCCCGCTCTGCATCTTCATCCCAAACCGCAGCCAATACAGTATCCTCATGTTCTTGAGCTTGCTTCGTATAGTCCCAAGCATGTACATGCCAATAGCTAATCTTACCAATTCTTATCGTCATTTGCTTGTGCCTCCTGTATATATGTTATTCTGACATCTACTAATAAAATATCACATAACAAAGCCCTTTATTAGTAGGGAAATGCGACATTTAATATATAATATTACGACACGATCATTCGATATGATATACATTTTCCATTTTGAGGCTACCTTACATTACACAACCAAACCATATGATCGGAGTCGGGTCCCCAATAATCTTTTATAACCTTATAAGGCTCCCCAAATTTACGCTGCCACTTGATTTGTGCGCGTTTATAGCCACTGTCCAAACAAAATTGCTCGATCCCATGTTCGTGTAGAAATATCATCATTTGCTTAATTAATGCCGAACCAATCCCTTTTCCCTGATAGCTTGGCAACACGTATAAACTACCCAATTCTCCCAAATGATCCAACTGATGTTCTGCACAGATTTGAATAGTCTCACCACATGGACCATAGGAAATTGTACCCACAACCTTCCCATTGATTTTAGCGATAAAAAAATAAGTATCCGTGTTTGCCTGTTTCAGTGAAGATAGCGCCTTTTGCTTTTTATGATCGGTTTCACTTTGTATGTCCTCTTGTAAGTGACCTAATCCCTCTTTGTTAAAGGCATCTGATATTGATTCTTCAAAAACCCGGCATGTAGATACATAATCACCCTCAGTGAGTGTACTAATAGTTAGATGCTTCGTCTTATTCATTATGTTGATCTCCTCTGCAATAATGTACTATAAACAATCAAGGTAGGAGGTTTATATTCATAAGACAACTTTTACTGGAGGTCATCATGAATATAATTTCCTTTCTTCTCTATTGCATTGTAGTTACATGTTCACCTGGTCCTGCCAATATTGTTATTCTTTCTTCCGTGCAACATTCAGGGGCTAAGAAAACCATGCGGTATGTATACGGGGCTACGATGGCTTTTGGGCTATTGCTTATCCTTTCTACCTTAATGAATCGTGTTCTGGTAGAGATCATCCCAAATATTCTGATCATTATGCAAGTCATTGGGAGTATATATATGCTCTACCTAGCTTACAAAATCTATAAGATGGGATCAATGGAAGACAAGCCTAATCCAAATGCCAATTTTCGCTCGGGTTTACTTATGCAGCTTGTGAATCCTAAAGTGCTCTTATTTACTTTAACAGTCATTCCCAGCTATGTAATGCCATTCTATACTTCTTCTCTTACCTTATTTATGTTTGTTATAATTATAACTGTGATCGGATTTTTTGCTTTTACGACATGGGTTGTATTCGGGGCAATCTTCAGAGCATTTCTGCAAAATCATCAAAAAATTCTAAATACTCTGATGGCATTATTTTTAGTATACTCTGCCATTATGATATCGGGAATCCTATAAGTCTTGGAGGTTAAGAGCGTGGAGAGTTTCAACTATAAAAAGTCGGCAGATATCCTAACATTGTCAGCTAGCATGAGTGATTTCACTTATAAAAAACATTGCCATGAAGAATACGCAATTGGTGTCACCTTACGTGGCATTCAGCAATATAACCTTGAGGGTAGCTTGCAATCCTCTCATAAAAATGGCGTAATGCTATTTAATCGAGAGCAAACGCATGACGGCAATTCATATGATAAAGCAGGTATTGATTATGTCATGCTATATATCAAGCCAACCTTGATACAAGAGATCCTAGGAAAAAAAGAACTCCGCTTCTCCTCTCCCATCCTATATGATGACAAATTGGCACAGTGCATATTAGCGCTAAGTCATGCCATCCAGAATGGTAAAGAGGAGTCCTTATGCAGTGAGCTGTTGTTAAACCTGGTTCATGTTGTATCTAATACTGAACTAGTTACAGAGCACAGGATTAATAATAAATTTGTCAAAAAAGCAAAGGAAATGATGTACTGCAGTTTAGAACATGTATTGAAACTAGATGATCTCTGTAAAGAGTTTGGACTTTCCAAATATCAATTTATCCGAGAGTTTAAGACACATACTGGAATATCACCTTATCAATTTTTCTTAAATTGCAAGGTAGAGCATGCCAAGCAGTCCATTGAGAAAACTAAGGATATTTATGCCGCTGTAGTAGAGTGTGGATTTGTGGATTTAACTCATTTGAACCGGCATTTTAAAAGCGTGTTTGGCATAACCGCACATGAATACAGGTTACAGCTGCATTGAGCAGAAGTAACCTGTATTCATCATGATTTATAAAATTTGACCATCTACCATTGTCCAGCACACTTTAAATTCATCATCCAAGAGGACCAGATCAGCATCAAAACCAGATGTTATTGTCCCCTTTTGTTGAAGTCCAAGAATATTGGCCGGCGTAGTTGAAGCCATCTTTACGGCGTCTAACAATGGAATCCCAGTTTCGACAGTATAACGTAAAGCTTCATTCATAGTCACTGTGCTTGAAGCTAGCGTTCCATCCTTCAGTCTCGCTACCCCCTCGGATACTGTAACATGATGGCCTCCGAACATATAATCCCCATCACCTAATCCCATAGCTTGCAGTGCATCTGTAATCAAGACCATTCCTTCTGGTCCTTTCAAGGTATGCATTAATCGAATAATTGCAGGGTGCAGATGGACGTTGTCCACAATCGCCTGAAGACTTACATGCTTCTCTTCAAAAGCAGCCACAATTACCCCTGGATCCCGATGATGGATAGGCCGCATGCCATTAAAACAATGCGTAACATGACTTGCCCCCGACGCAAAGGCTTGTTTAGCTTCTTCATATGTGGCATCCGAATGAGCGATGGCTATAACTACACCCTTTTCTTTCAAAAAGGAAATGAGCTCCATCCCTCCCGGCAGCTCCGGAGCAATTGTAACCATCTTAATGAGTGAACCCGCTTCTTCAAAAATCAGGTTCATTTCCTCTAAGTTGGGGTGGCGTAGATATTTTTCGTTCTGCATTCCTTTTCGCTTCGGATTCAAGTAAGGTCCTTCTAAATGAATACCTGCGATCTTTGCGCCCACTTCATGTCCAATCACACGCTTGACACTACGAATCATTTCTAAAAGATCTTCTAGCGTAGAACTCACTGATGTAGCCAAAAATGAGGTACAGCCAGATGAAGCACAAGCACTTGAGACCTCTTGAATACTCTTTTCCGTACCGTCCATCATATCGAAGCCATTGGCGCCATGAATATGAACATCTATCATCCCGGGTACTAACAAATGTCCACCACCATCGATCCGTTCATGTTGTCCCTCTGGAATCGAAAGATCCTCTGTATCTATCTTTATGATTTTCCCTTCAGAAATCCACACATTAGCCGCTGGGATAATACAATTCTGAAGCGCCACTTGTACATTTTGCAGAATATAAGACATAAATATCCTCCTCTGTTTCGTTATCAGTCTTGCTCTCGAGCCTCTTCAGTTTCTTCTGGACATTCAATCACTGTGATGTTCATCTGATCTAGAATTTCTCTGATCTCACTTGGGAGTTCCCGATCGGTAATTAGAATGTCAACGAACTCAAAGTCTAGACGGAAAAATGATTTGCCAATAAATTTGGTGTGATCAGCCACTAAGATGACTTGTTCTGATCTTCGGGCCATTTCTCTCTTCACCCGTACATCTTCTTCATATGGATAGTAGAGCCCATCAGCACAGATCGCGGATGCTCCAATAAAGGCTTTATCAGCACGGATTTCACTAAGTTTATCGATAATAGAAGGGCCATATAACAAGCGATTTTTCACATTCAAGTAACCACCAAGAACATAAATTTGCAGATCCTCCCGCTTTGACAAGATCCCTACATTATCAATCGAGTGCGTGACCACCGTAATATCCTTCGCGCTGATCTGTTCTGCTACAAACTGCACGGTGGTAGATACATCTAAAATCACAGTCTCATGATCTTGGATAAGCTGCGCCGCAGCCTTTCCTATCCTCTGTTTACTCTCAGATTCATCGATCAAACGATCCTGATAAGATAACAATTCTTTTTGTAACTCAGGTAACGATACCCCTCCATGCGTTCGGATCACAACACCTTCTTGTACTAATCTAACAATATCCCTACGTGCGGTATCTCTGGATACATCAAATTGCGTACAGATCTCTTGAACACTCATCGATTGGTGTTGTTTCAAATATTCGAGTATTTTTAACAATCTCTCCTCTTGAAACATCATGTATGCACCTCCTAAAGTCATCATAAGTTATTAATTAAGTATTTACAAGTATTATATATGTGACTATAAGTATTTATAAGTATTTTCACACAACTTATTTTCATTGATATTCGCAAAAAAAGACGTTAGCCAGATGAATGTACATCTGTTAACGTCCTTCAATTCATTTCATAGTGCGATTCCAACTCTTTTGAATCTTTCGAATAAAAACGATTTGCCCCACGTGATACGCGTTATGTGTTGTCACATTGCCCATTACTTCCCACCACTGACTGCCTTGGAATTCTTGAACATCGGCATCCAATTGTTCCTTTGTAATCAGTTCCTGCCAACGTAAAAGAACTTCTAATAGTTGTTGCTGAAGCTCTTGGAACGTTACTCCTTTTGCAATGACAAAGGTATTATTGTTATCCACTGAAGGAACCGCATGGATACTCTTTTCTTTATATCTTGTTTGCCAAGTTTCATTCCAGTAGAGCAGATGCTGCACTATCTCAGTAATACTGTTGCTTTCTTCCGTTACTTTCCAAAAAGCTTCTTCTTCGCTTAAGTCATTTATGGCTACCTCAAAGGGCACATACCAACTTGGATCATTCGCATTAGCTAGCAACTGGTTAGCCAGAACATCATATGCATGAAACATTCTTACTTCACCTCATTATTTAGATCATTATCAGCAAATCAGGTACCGCAGAAGGTTCGATATGGACGTGCTGATTCCTTAGGTAGTGCCGAGTATTCATCCTGTTCAGGGGAATAAGCGTAAGGATTGGAAAGAGCTTTAAGCAATCGCTCCATCACACTGTAATCTTCCTGTTGCACTGCCGCTTGGAGTGCTTCTTCTACCCTGTGGTTCCGCGGAATGATCGCAGGATTACTATTGCGCATTAGCTGCAGCGAAACCTCTTTCGATTGCTGCTGTCTGCTAAGTCTAGCCTGCCATAACTCCTGCCACTTCGTAAATTCCGCTGCACCAAACAGAGCGGTTTCTTCCAGCTTTTCTAATGTTAGGGCACGGAAGGTATTGGTATAGTCCGCCCGATACTTCTGCATCAAATCTAGCAAAACTTCAATTAGCGCTACATCCTCTACCTCTTCGTTGAAGATTCCGAGCTTCGCCCTCATACCTGTGAGCCAATGATGGTAAGACCGCTCTTTAAAATCTGCAATTTCCTCTTCAGCGAGCCGAATCGCCTGTTCCTGATCATCAGCCAGCAATGGCAGGAGAGTCTCCGCGAATCTCGCGAGATTCCAAGAGGCAATGCCCGGTTGATTGCCATAGGCATAACGACCCTGCTGGTCAATGGAACTGAATACCGTTTCTGGATGATACACATCCATGAAGGCGCAAGGACCATAATCAATCGTTTCTCCGCTAAGCGCCATGTTGTCGGTGTTCATCACTCCGTGAATAAATCCTACCAGCTGCCACTTGGCAATCAATTCAGCCTGACGTCCAATCACTTCCCGAAGCAGGAAAAGATAACGATTCTCCTTAGAATCAACTTCCGGATAATGTCTTTGTAATGTATAATCTGCCAGAGTACGGAGATCCTCAACAGTACCCCACGCTACAACATATTGGAAGGTACCCACCCGTAGATGACTTGCAGCAACCCGGGTCAGAATAGCACCAGGCTGCTCTGTTTCTCGAATGATCGTTTCTCCAGTAGTTACCACTGCCAAGCTGCGAGTGGTGGGAATACCCAAGCTATGCATGGCTTCGCTAATGATATATTCACGCAGCATCGGTCCGAGTCCGGCTCGGCCATCGCCACCACGAGAATAGGGTGTTCTTCCCGCACCCTTAAGCTGAATGTCTACGCGGTCACCTTGGGGTGTGATCTGCTCACCAATAAGCGTAGCTCGGCCGTCACCTAACATGGTAAAATGTCCGAATTGATGTCCAGCATACGCTTGAGCAAGCGACACAGTACCTTCAGGGACTTCATTCCCTGCAAGATACTGAACACCATCCTTACTATGTAGTGCTGTACTATTCAGCCCTAAGGTAGCAGCCAATGGTTCATTTAAAATAACTAACTCCGGCTTACGTACAGGAGTTGGTTTAATCCTTGTAAACATGGATTCCGGCAGATGAGCATAACTGTTCTCAAAGTTCCATCCTATATCTATCTTCTCCGTCATAATATCTCCTTTTTATACCATCAGTTTATGCCTTTATGATCTCAGAATAAGTTATGTTAAAATTTAATGCAAATCTTCGCAATGACAAATACCCTTACTGAATAGATAAAAAGACCGTCCAGTCTCCTGCCATTCATGTAGGGAACCGGACGGTCTTATATTATGATGTTCTAACCTGTTATTACCTTAAAGGAAGCTAATTCGCTCCGCCTTTGGAGAGCATGATATTTAGAATGGTCTTGTCAGTATCCGCCAGACCTTCCTGAACCAGTCGCTCCATGTTGCGGATAGTATCTTCCACCTCTTCGAAAATAACTCCATCCTTGGTCGTAGGAGCAATATTGTTCATCGCCAGTGTGGCTGCCTGAATCGCCGTATTAGTGGAGGTAGATATCTTCAGCGCACAGGTTGAATTTGCACCGTCGCAAATCATGCCTGATAAAGAGGCTATCGTATTCTGTATCCCATGCTTGATCTGCTCAAGAGTGCCGTCCATGAGATAAATGATCCCGCTATTCGCTCCAACTCCACCTGCAATTCCTGAACCACATAAAGGCGACAACCGCCCGATATAATGCTTGATATGCACAGTGACCAGATTACTTAGTGCAAGCGCCCGAGCCAGCGTCTCTTCATCCTTACCAAGTAATTCCGCCAAAGAAATAACGGGAAGCGTACAGGCAATGCCTTGATTACCGCTGCCCGCTGTTGTCATCACAGGCATTGCGCTGCCATCCATACGAGCATCTGAAGCCGCAGCAGTGGCCGCTATTATTTTGTTCGCTACATCATTGCCGAACAAATTCACAGCTGATTGCTGATTCATCTTCTTCCCTACTTGCAACCCATAATCGCCCCGGAGTCCCTCTTCGGAAATCGCTTTGTTCATCCGGGCGCCTTCCAAGAGGAAGCTAAGGTCTGAAAATGGAGCCGTAGTTATAAACTCGAATATCCGATCTACAGAGCCTTCATAGGCTTCAGTATCAGAAAGTCCAGGCTTGCCACAATCTGCTTTAGACTTCTTAGGTGTCACTTTTTTCCCGTCCAGAGCCAGATATTCTATATTAGTGTGTTCTTTAGCAAGGATGGCAGTCGCTGTATGATTCTCTGTCTTCACCTGTGCTTCAATATATAACTTCTCAGGAGTGTCCATTATCTCCACTTTTAGCAGCTTTCGATCAAGCAGGTCATTGGCCAGCTTTAGCTCATCCTGAGTCAGGCCTGATAGAATTTCCAGCTCCTTGTGCGAACGTCCGACCACCGCACCGAGGGCTGCTGCGATAGGAAGACCTGTCTGGCCTGTCCCAGGGATGCCCACTCCCATTGCATTTTTAATAATATTACCGCTGAGATGCAGCTGAATCCCCGTTATTTC
The DNA here is from genome assembly GCF_029893135.1 of Paenibacillus sp. PastF-3. Classification (NCBI taxonomy): domain Bacteria; kingdom Bacillati; phylum Bacillota; class Bacilli; order Caryophanales; family Paenibacillaceae; genus Paenibacillus; species Paenibacillus sp. PastF-3. The sequence goes on from NZ_JARXWM010000002.1 coordinate 356,753, forward strand.
TTCCTCGAGAAGCTCTGCCGCCAAGGAGACGGCATACGCAACTGCGATCGGCTCTGTGCAGCCTTCTGCCGGTACGACTTCCTTGTGCAAAATTTCCAATAAGTTGCCCATGTATGCTTTTCCCCCTTCTCTCTCCCACTTGGAGTCATTTCTATATAGTAACGCAGAGTGAAGTTTCAGGGAATCCTTTTTCCTTTTTCTTCTCTAGAAGCTTCTGCTAGATCAACATCTTACATGCTTACGTTTAAAACCAAGCTGAGCTTTGTCGACTGCTTTTTGAATATTTGCGTACGCGTGAATCAATTTACTTTTTGCCTTATCCTTATCAACTTCAATAGGCCCTACAGTTCTTGCGGTTTCACTGGCCTTATCATGAAGTGGCGAATAAGATATGGCCACTGTGTACATGAAGTTGTTCATTGCGTATTGGGTACGTTCTGGAGAATCATGAATCGTATTTTCCACCATCTCAAGCATACCGGCAAGCTTGCTTTCGGAAAACTCAACATCCGGCCGACTGCCAAGCAGCCAGCAGTAACAGCTCCAGCCCGCTGACATTCTCAGCTCTTCACCACTCGCAATCCATTTATCGGCAACTTGTTGTGCAATATCTGCTTCTGCCAAGGTTACTGCCACTACAAAGTCGGACAGCATATAAAAATAAGCCGCATCCATCCATCGGTCATAATCCGCTTCCGTCATTGCATTGGGATCAGCAATGATGCCGGCAAAATACATGGCATCATAGTTCCCTGTCGCGTAAAGTTCCTCAGCCAATGGCTGATTTATTTTTGTTTTCTTGAAGATTGGCTTCATTGCTCCGGTAGCCACGCCAAATAGCGGTTCCTTTGCTCCATTAGATATATATATTTTCTTAGTTCGTTCCTTGCCAAGCGCTTCCAGCTCCTGCATGACCATCTCTAGATCCACTATTTAACACTTCCTTTTTCAAAGTTCTCTCCCAAGCTATCTTAGGTTTGTACTAGTTAAAGAAAGTGTACTGTATGGGTTTCCTTGTCGCAAGTTGAGATTCTGAAGAAATCCTTATGGGTGCGCAAATAACCACCTATATTACTAGGTGGTTATTACCTCAACCTTTTACAGAACCGATTGTAATTCCTGCAACGATCTTTCTGGACACAAGAAGATAAAGTATAAACGTGGGCAAAAATACCAGAAGTGATGCAGCAAAAATACCCGAATAATTACCAGTATTCGTATATCCTACTACGATGGATTGAAGCGCTAATGCTATTGGATGTCGATCCGGATTATTTGCAAAGATCAGAGCATAAAAATATTCATTCCAAATCCCCATCACATTAAAAATCGTTAACGTCAAAATACCGGCCTGTGCCATAGGTAAGATGATTTTGATAAAAGCTTTAATCGGCCCACATCCATCGATCGCTGCTGATTCCTCCAGTTCTTTCGGAATGGATGCAAAGAACCCTGTAAGCAAAAATACAGCAAAAGGGACATTCGTAAAAATGTATACAAAGATTAACGTAAATGTTGAGCCTGTTAAATTCAATGAATAAAATAACGAAAATAATGGAATAGAAATCAGTAGCCCCGGAACCGATAATGCCGAGATAAACATTAAATCAACTAACCGTTTTCCCCTAAACTGAATTCGTCCCAATATATAAGCAGCCGGAGCTGCAACAACAATAATACCTACGCAAGAGGTTACCGTGTAAACTAGACTGTTCAAAAAGTACAATCCGATCTTCGTTTCTTCGAATAATCGGGTATAGTTAGAAAAATGAAATCCGCTCGCCAGTAGTTTGTTCGTAAATATCTCTCTTGTCGTGCTGAGTGAAGCAAGGAATGCGTATCCAAAAATAATTACTGTAAAGATAAGCCAGACTACTAATGGAATATATCGAATGATTCGAGTGATTGAGTGAAGACGCATATTGTCTCCTCCTTCCTAGTATTCTAAACGATCCTTCCTAAACAACAGACCAATCAAGAAGGAAAAGCCAATAATTGCAACAGTAATCAATACACCAATCGCAGCCCCTGCTCCAACATTGAAAGCTTGCGTATCAGAAATTCTCTCCCCACCAAATACCTTCAAGTACATATAATAGCCAGGAGTCATCGTATGTGGATCATTTCTCCCGAAGATGGAAGACCATACAAAGAAGTTAATGGCTGTAACCGTCCATAACACCAGTGTGGTCTTAAACACATCACGGAGTAACGGAAGAGTAATATGGAAGAACTGATATAACGTGTTTGCTCCTTCCAATAATGCTGCTTCGTAGTAATCATTAGGAATCCGATCCATGGCCGCGCCTAGAATTAATAAGAAATAACCAATGGATCCAAAACAAAAAGCGATCAGCATGGATAAAAATAAATGCTGGTCATCCGTCCATTGAATATTGGCTAACTGTTCAAGTCCAAGAAGGCGAAATACATGTGTCAACAATCCAAAGGTCGGATTATACACATACTGAAGCCATATTACTGACATGACAACAACAGATACAGTATTAGGCAGGTAAATCAAGGCTCTCCAGAAGCCTTTGAAACGAACGCCAGAGGAAATAAGCACTGAGAAGAAAAAAGCCATAACGAAAACAATGAGTCCACCAATAATCCAAATCTTAAGCACATTTAATGAAGAATTTAAAAAATAGGAATTATGAAATAACCCCCAGTAATTGTCTAGACCAATAAATTTCCATTCACTGATACTACTATTTATATTAGATATCTCGTAAAAGCTCATAAACACTGCCCGCAAGGTTGGATAAAAAAAGATCGACATATAAACCAGGATAGCAGGCAGAAGGAATAGCATGATAATCGGTTTACTAATTCTCATCTTTGTATCCCCCGCATCATTTTCAAGGAAATTATAAGGCTCAAAACCAAAATTAGCATGTTGACCGTTTATGAACCAGCCGCTACGGGTTCGGAGGGTTCTTCCGACCCTCCGCTCTGTCCACACGCCATGTCAACCTCTAATTTTTAGTTAGAATCCTTTTTCAAGTACCAGAATAAATAGAACGCGTAAATTGCAATTTATTCTTTCTTATACTCTAAATAATCTATATGCAGCTGCCGCTATTGACCGCCACATATAGACTACAGTTTTATTTACCGGCGTAGAATTTCTTAGCTTCCGCACTTAGCTTCGGCCCAAATTCTTCTGGCTTCAGTTTGCCAGTGATAAGTTCCATGAAGGTAGGTACAATGGTAGCAAGCGTAAAGTCGCCTCCATCACCAATACCTCCACCCCAAGGCATATTTTCTTTTGCATTTAGAAAAGCAGCCTCTGCTTCTGCAAGCATCGCAGGCCATTCAGAATCAATGGTTGCTGGGATCGCAAGTGCATCCTTCGCCATTTTTTCTTGTATCTGCTTACTAACGATATGTTTGATAAGTTCAAAAGCAGCTTTTGCATTCTTGCTTGATTTATTAATGAACATCCCTTGAGATCCAAAGATCAGCCCTTGTTTTCCACCTTTACCGTTTCCATTTGGAACATCCGGGAATTGAAACGTGCCCCATTTGAAATCTGGTCCTGAGGTGGCAAGCACTTCATTCGGAAGCCATGTTCCATTTAGATAAGCGGCAGACCCACCAAGCACGAGATCCTGCTGAGCCGCAGGATATTTACTTCCAGCAATTTTATTAGAGAAAAAACCTTTAGCGTTTAAATTAGCCATATCTTTAGCGAATTGAAGAATGATTGGATCATTCCACATCTCACCGGTCTTATCTTGCACAAGCTGGCTTACCCAATCTGCCCCCATCGCATTTGCCAGATAAGATCCAATAAATAAGTCCCGATATGCGTCATCAAAGGTAAGCGGTGCTGAACCTGCTGCTTTGATTTTTTCAGCATCTGCAAGAAACTCTTCCCAAGAGGCAGGTGCTTTTGTTATCCCAGCCTTCTCATACACTTCCTTGTTATAGAAAAAGAGTACTGCATACGGTTGCTGCGGAATCGAATAAATACCTTCTTCTAAACCGTACTTTGTGGATAGCGATTGTATCCAGCTTAATAAGCTTGGAATTATTGAATCCTTTACTGACTTGCCTTCCATTCCGATGGACGGCTCCGCAAGCAAATCATCAAGCTTCATAACGTAATCTTTCATGCCTTGAATACCAGCTGGGCTACCTGGATCGGCTTCCCAGATATCAATTTGCTCTCCTCCATCCAAAGCAGGCTTGATCAATTTTAAGATATCACGACCGGTAAACTTCAGATCCACTTCAACTTCTGGATTAGCTGCCTTGAATTCAGCAACGGCTGACTCAATAACCTTCGCTTGTGGTTCTGTGCTGCTCCACATCGACCAGAATACTACCTTACCTTCTAGTCCAGAAGCTTTAACTTCGGTGGTAGCCTCAGTTGTAGCAGTAGGTGTGTTCTCCTTAGTTGCTTCAGGCGGGGCAGCATTGTTCGTTGTATTGCTTGATCCACAACCAGCCAATAACGTTAGTACCATCGACATAGCAAGCAACAAACCGGTGAGCTTCTTTTGTCTTTTTTTCACGTGTGTAGCATCCCCCTCTAATATGAAAGTGCTTTCACAAGTAAGTATATAACGAAGCAAGTCAGGTCTAACATCGACGATATTGAACAAAGCATGCACAATTTTATCTAAATTTTAATCACCTTCAGCATCCTAAAAAAGAGAGCTTCGATTAAAATCATCGAAACTCTCTCTTCGTTTAAGCGCCAATTATTCTAAAATCAATGTTATTAGGCGGTGGATATAGGGTGATGGCTTCCTTCATTAATTCTTCAGATAATACAGTATTTCGGCTCTCCGCTAGCTTTTTGGCTTGAAATTCATACCACAGCTCCACAATCGTAACTTCGCCCTCACGAATCACAGCAAATTCTTTCTGGAATAAGTTTAATAGGAATTCATTATGATCCAACGCCTGAGCAGCAGCTCCAATAATAATTTGGAGACGATCACTTTGCCTGAACTCTTCAGGAAGTGATTCGTACACACTCCATGCCTTAGCAAATTGTTTATTTCTAATTAACATGCTAATATACTCATCTGCAAATGCACTGTCTGGAAAGCCATTGTACAAAGAATACGCCAGTTCATAATAGACCAGAGCCTGATCTGCCTCTCCTCTCTGTTCAGAGGTAATCGCCAGATTACGATAAACCCAAGCAGACGGCTGCAATTCAAGCGATTGATGCCATGCAGTTATAGCTTGGTCTTCCATTCCATACTCATAGAGCATAATGCCGTAATGCAAGTAGGAAGTCCACGTTTGATTATCTGCATCCCCTAGACTGGTACGAAGCAATTCCATCCATTCTTCTTGGACCATCCAAGAGGCCGGAATATTTTGTACATCTCCCTCTGGCAAGCCTCCCTCTTGTAACAGGGCTAACCATGGAAGCTGCGGTGCTGCAATACTGGATTTCAAGAATAGAAATCCATCCGGAATAGACCTTTCAGCATGGGCCTTTCTGCGAATGTCCTCGAGTGCTCCCCAGCCTGAGCCTGAGTGCAATAGTTCTGATGGTGTTAAATTAGCATAAGCTTGCAACTTCTCATGAAGAATATACACCTCATCTTCTTGCAATTGTTCATTGACTTGCGTTTCAATAAAATCCCGAGCCTCAGACCAGTCGCTTTGATTTGCCTTATGCGCATCCACCTGAGTAACACCGAATATTTGAGTGAAATCCCATATTGAATTTGCAGGCATGTCTAGTCCATGCATCTGTGTTGGAGCAAGCCCAGCTTGTATCTCAACATAATTACCTTCGCCTGGCTTCGCTAAGAAATCGCACCATCTTCTACCACCTGCATGGTTGCCCCAGCAAAATAACTTACGATATCTTAAGAGGCTAGTCGAACGTTCGTAGAATAAACTACCATCCTCATAGGCAATCGCTTCCCACGGGGATTTATAATCTGCCTCTGTCTGAAAAAAATACTCGTTAGAGAAGGGAATTCTCATTGGATATGACGAGTCTTCATTTGGAACTGAAGGAAGCACTGGCAAATCTCCCAATCCAAACCCCTTCACTTGATGATCAATATAGATAACCTTACTAGTGGATGAGAATACTCTTGATTGCAAAGTTTCCGGTGCTGCAATATTTGTCCAATAATACATAGGAACCGACGCTTCGTTATCATTAATGATTCTTACATAGACAGAGAGCTCCTTTGCCCCTTGAGGAAGATGAAAATCAATCTGCCAAAAAATGTTTTTACAACGCTCATATTCATAAATTCTTAGAAATTCATTGCCCTTATCATCCATCAATTTGGCAGCATGTACGGGAGAGGCGGTCGTAAAGGTGTGACCTACCTGTCCCACATTCCATTCGATTCCTCCAGAGAACCAAGCATTAAGAATAGCTAAATTAGCCGGTTGAAAGACAGGGTTTGTATACAATATATCTTTGTTCGTACGTTTATCTTTAAGCGAATAGAGTCTACCTCCATACTCAGGTAAAAAGACTGCTTTTAAGATGTCATTTTCCAATACAATCGACTTCATAACCAGCAGTTTTCTTTCACGTGTATACCGATCCTGCATGCGATAAGGTAAATATCTCCCACCTGTATGTTCACCCAGCTGCTGTCTCAATTCTGGAGTAAGTGTACCATTATCCCCTACTTTAGTATGATGGTCTCTGTTTCTGAACATTGGAAGAGGATTCTCTCCTTCTAATAATGCACCTTCAAGAGTTAATGTTGAAATGACCACACTCATTCACGTCACATCCAATCCCATATAGTTAATCCAATTTTACACTGCTAAATACTAAAGCTACCATTAACAGAATTGAACAAAACCTGTACGATTTAGGACACGGAATAAACAGGTTTATTCTTTAGAAGAACTTAATTCCCGCACACTCTTGGTTATTTTCTCAACCTCATCTTGCCACTGTTTAACAGTCAGCGTATTGCTCATTAGGCCAGTTATGGGGTTCCATATTGCCTCTACGTCTTTGATAACTAGCTGCGATGCTTGTTTCCATTGAAAAACAATCGGCGCTACATCTTTTTGAGATATTTGAACGGAATCATAGAATATTGGAGAAGTGTATGGCTTTACGATTTCCAGACCATTTTTAACCGTGACTATCCCTTTGGATTTCTCCGCATTTAATTGAACGATATCATCATTGTATTGATAACGCAGGAACTCCTTGGCAAGTTCAATATTCTTCGCCTTGGCGGGAATAAACAGGCTATCCAAATAGGACATGACATACCTCTGATCCCCCTTATTGAACACTGGTGGTGCGAGAAAACCAAATTCGAAGCCTTCTTCGCGTGGAGTGCCTTTCATTTCATTCTCTATCCATATTCCGCAAGGAATGAACAATGCCTTACCTTGTAGAAAAGCAGCCTGTGCTTGCGTATGGCTTAATTTAACGGTTCCTGGCATGACATAACCTTTTTGTGCAATAGCACTTAACACCTCGGCTATTCGCCTGACGGAATCGGACCTAAATGCATCCTTCTCATAATTTTCCGCCTTCCAGACGTCTTCCATCCCCCCCACAGATGCCACCGACGGCCAGAAAATAGACTCTAAATAACCCGGGAACAAACCTTGGTAGGTGAATAGTGATCTTCCATCCTTCTTAGCGAGCTCACCTAACTTCAAGAATTCATCCCATGTCTCTGGGAGCTTCCAGCCTTTTTTCTCAAAAAGAGTCTTGTTATAGATTAGCCCCATTGGAGAGGTATAGAACGGTGCAGCATAAATTTTCCCATCCCCTAAGGGATTAGCATAATCTAAAATACCATCCAGCATTTTATTCTTAAGCGGTACTTGATTATCGAGAGCATTCCCTTCAAATACATCCGTCAAATCAAGTAATAATTTATCTCTCAACATTTCTTCAATCATACCTGTCGTCTCACTCTGTGAGATATAAATGATATCGGGTGGATTGCCAACGGCGATTTGCGGTTTAAGTATTTCCATGATCTTAGGGCTTGAAGTCAAATTAACAGTTACCCCTGGATAGTCTGATTCAAATTGTTGTTTCACCGCGAGCCAATAATCCTTTCCTTGCCCTCCCTCAAATACAGCTAAGTTCAGAATTTTATTCGCAAACTCATGTTTCACTTGGGAGGATTGCATTTTGTTCAGGCTCGAATCCGAAGGAGTACATCCTGCGCTAGCCCATAATAATAGGATCACACCTGCGAATATTAAACTATTTTTAATAGATTCCACATATTTCATAACAGGTGTCTCCTCCTTGGACTTATTTAGTTGCGAGTAATTTCTTACGGAAATCTGAAGGACTAAGCCCTACGATCTTCTTAAATACTCGATTAAAATAAAACGGATCATCTATCCCCACCTGTGAAGCCACCTCTTTTATCCTCGTATCCGGAAGCTTTAACAATTCAATCGCTTTATTGATTTTTAGTTCATTCATATATTGAACAATGCTTCTACCCGTATCTTGCTTAAATACACGACATAAATAATTAACATTCATATTTACTTCTTGAGCGAGACGGTCAAGCGTTATTTTATTCTCAACATTCTCTTGCAGAATCTCCGTGATTCGAAATACTTCTTTGCGATAAATATTGCTTTTAACTTGATACAATAGATTAATGGCTTCCTGCATCGCTTGCTCAATAGTTAGAATAAGCCCTTCCATAGACTCAGATTGTGAAATATCACTCTCAAAACTCTCTAAGAGTGTGGTTGCCCCTACCCTATTTTGTTCAGTGGACGGTAGTACTTGTGTGTTCCATTTTAAGATCATGTTGTCTAGGTCAGATAATAAACCCAAAAGGTGAAATTTTAAGGCTGACGGGTCCCATTTGATTTGTTTTGCCTCATTAAATAATATGCTTATGTTCTCCAATACTAGCGTTGTATTCCCTACTTCAACTGCTGCTTTGACTTGATCCAGCCATTCCACATAGTTAATGGAGTGTAGTGACTGGGTTAACTTTGAATGCCCAGCAACTAAGACAGATGCAGGCCCTGTATAAAAGTTGTAAGTTGATGCTCGCAGACACAAAGTGTATCGTTCTCTCAACTGCTTCAAACCTACAAATGCATCACTTAATGTAATGCTGACACTTAAATTCAAATAAAGCTTAAGCATCTGCACTAAGTTATTCATTAACAGTAACCAACTGGGTTCTTCAAAATAACCGCTCTGTTCATAAACTATAACAATATACTGATGACTCTCCATCTCTATGAAATCAAATGCAAAGTGATCTGACACGGTTTCTTTCACAATATTCGCTATAGAAAAGCTAAGTAGTCTCTTGTTATTAATTTTACCGTTACTTAGCGCCTCCACATAATCATCGATTCTTATCATAATAAGATTACCAGCAAGTCTATCGAAGGGTATCCCGTACTTCTGTGTTTCTTGCATCAAATAAACCTTGTCCTGCTCCTGATCTAAAAGAAGCTCTCTCCATATGCTGTTCCGTTGCTGAAGCTGCGTTTCATTAAGCTTAATTTTCATATGAATATCCTGTTCTTTAAGCTCTCGTTCCGTTAATAACTGCTCCGTGATCTTAGTCAGCAGAAGAATCAGCTCATCTGGCTTAAGCGTCAGCTTCAACATATAATCTTCTGCTCCAAGTTTCATGGCTTCCCTCACGTAAGCATAATCATCATAATTACTAAGCACCACAAACTTCCCAGTGAATTTCCGTTCGTTGAGCGTTCGAATTAATTCAAGTCCATCCATGTTAGGCATCACTAGATCCATAATCACGATATCGATCGGTTCTGTCTCTATGACCTCAAGAGCTTTGTATCCATCTGCAACAGCACCCATTAATTTAAAACCATATTCATCCCATTTAATTAGTGTACTGAGTGCAATCCTCACTATTTTCTCATCATCCACAATTAGTATCCGCATCAGCTGAGTCCTCCTGAAGTGTAGAAATATAAGGTATCGTGATGATAACATCCGTGCCTTGATCAGGCTTACTCCAAATCTCTAATCCATAGGGGTCTCCATAATGTAATTTGATTCTCTCCCGCACATTTCCAATACCGATATTTGCTAATCGATTCTCTGAATGATTATCTCTAAGCTGTAATATCTCCTGTAACTTTTCAGCACTCATCCCTTTCCCATTGTCGCTTAACTTAATCTTTAACACCACTCCGTTCAATTCAGCAGTCATTGTAATCCTAGGTTCCATATTCTCACCGCTTAGTCCATGAATAATCGAATTCTCTACAATGGGCTGAAGCAAAAATTTCAACACTTGAGTATCTAATAACTGTTCAGGAATTTGCACATCAACCTGTAAAGACATCCCGTATCTAATTTGTTGAATAACGACATAGTTCTTGATGTTCCGAAGCTCTTCCCCTAGCGTTATCCGTTCATTCTTCTGAACAATTGTACTTCGAAGTAATTCAGCCAGTGCACCTAAACCATTGCTTACACTATCCGCTTGACTTAGCATCGCCGTCCATTTTAACGAACTCAATGTGTTAAATAGAAAATGCGGATTAATTTGTGCCTGCAACATTTGCAGCTCAATCCCCCTCTTCTGTGCCTGTTCTTGTTCCACACGCTCGATCAATAGTTTGATTTCCTCGATCATGGCTTCAAATTTCCCTGAAAGATATCCGATTTCATCTGGATGCTTGTCGTTTATTTCTACCTTTAAATCACCTCGCATGACCTGGTTCATTCCACTCACTAACTTCTTAAGGGGTGTGGAGATACTAATAGAGATGAAGGTTGCAAATAAGGATGAAACAACTACACATATGACGGCAATGAAGAACATTTCATTTCTAATCTCCACAGATCCCATATTCAAATAGGCTTGTGGAATTAAACTAATTACATTCCAATGAAGTACCTCATTATGTGTATTTAAGAAAAAGTAGGGTTCCGCCCGCAGCGTTACTATCCCCGTCTCCATACGGGAATTAATCAAATGATTTAAAGTACGATTAGCTTCCAAATCTTGATCCGAATGAAACAGGTGATTGTTGCTCGTCAATATTTCTCCTGCATCATTCATAATGATTTGTTCACTACCCTGTCCCATATTAATGCTTCCAAACAAAATCTGTGAGAATAATTCCTCATCAATTCCCATAATGACGAACCCCACAGTTTCGCCTGATCCATATGAAAGTGGAATCCTCCTAGCCAATGAAAGGATATTATCACCAGCTGTCGTATGGGCTGTGGTCCAGATATCCGCACTTTTATTCTGTTTGGCCAGAGCAAATATTCGCTGTTTATCCTCTGTAGTAAATTCTTCGTATCCATAATCGTACAGAACTTGTCCATTATTAGTTAGAATCTGTAGTGTTTTGATTGTAGCAAACAACCAAAATTTATCGCTTAACACAGTGTCTTCAAACTTCTTATGTATGTTACTAATATCAAGATCACTCAATCTATTGTAGCGGAGCAGGGCTTGCTGAATATCTCCATTCAACATGATTTGATCAGCGAAAGTCTCATATTTTGCCACTTCTGTTCCGATCTTGCTTCCTAAGAGGCGTAATATATCATTAACAAAGGTAGTTGTCTTAGAGGTGATTGCTTCATTCGATTTATGGTAAGCCAGAAAGCCGAAGGTACATAGTGGGATAATAGCAAGCAGCAGAAATGAAATCATTAAGCGTCGCTGAACTTTTGACTTTCGAAGTAATTTAATCATTAGCGTACACTAAAGTTAGATTCATATCGTAAAACCTCCTAATAACAGATCATCTGAGGTAAGTATTCAACGGTGTACCATTTAGCCCTTTCACATTAGTACAGGGTCTCGCATGATATAGGAATCTCTCCCTCGTCCCCCTAATATAGTTTAGGAAGAAGGGCGGGATACACATGGGTACCAAAAATGATCAAGAGCAAAGGGCTATCTTTCTAGCTGCTATCTGCGGACAGACCTATGCGCAGTTCTCAAATAAAGACGGTTCGTTCGTCGTTCCATCAGATTATCAGATCGTGGATACGATTGAAGCAAGATCCATCAGCGATGTGTGGGAACGCTTTGGATTTATTTTGGAATCTCCACAAGAGATTATCGTTGCCTTCCGCGGAACCAGCTCCACAACCGATTGGATGTCAAACGTTATGGCCTCACAAGAGAGATTCAATTACATTAAAGAAGATACCCTTACCCACCGCGGTTTCACGAATATCTACTCATCAGCACGCGATGGGATTATCTCTACACTCGCTAAGTTATCTCCCGATAAGACCTTATACATTACTGGTCACAGTCTTGGCGGAGCACTCGCCACTTTATGTGCTATTGATCTTGCGGCCAACACCTCGCACATCTCACCTATTCTGTTCACCTATGGCTCACCACGTGTAGGCGATCCGAACTTCGTTAATGCTTTTAAACAATATGTCCGCAAGAGTTACCGTTATGCCAATCTCTTTGATGTTGTTACCTACGCGCCTCCACATGTATACAGGCTACCTAAACGGGAAACGAAGTACTATTACAGTCATGTCCATACTTTTTTATCACTGTCATTCCAGAATGGATCGGCAAGTAGTAATCATATGATCAGCTACTATTTCACAGAGCTCTCCAAGCTTCAACCGCAGTACTCCGAGGAACTTTGTTTAACAAACTCTGGATTCTGTCCAGTTGTAAATCCCCCCATCATAAGCGCATCAATTCCACCAACTGCACCTCATGTGGAGACAATTTACTAATTAATGAATAGGTGCTCGTTATTTCGACTTGTTCAAAGGTCAGTTGCGGGCAGCTCGCTTGCTTCAAATAATTAAGGGTGTCAGCATCAATAGGATGAGGCGCCCCCATTCGTACCCACAGGTCGAAAACGCTTCCATTTTGTCTGTTAATTGTATGTCTTTTGATAGAATACGAGCCTGGATGAATATCTGTAAGCTCCAACGTCAACTCTATATCTCCAACTTCTTCGAACACATCGTATCTATTCGTGCGATTAATGAGCGAGGCATCACCTTTTTGGTACAATGAATCGATATGCGCATAAGCATACATCAACACCTGCAGCCCCATATCACTGCTAGTAACGTAATATCCTTTCCCTTGATGAATGAATTGGCGGCCTAATTTTGCAAGCAGTTTAAACGCATAGAAGGATGGCTTTGGTATTCCGTTATACGTCATCAGCCCCTGACCTCCATGAAACATTTCTGACGACATTTTGAACTCCTCTAGCAAATCCGTAGCCGTCCAATAACCAAAACTATGGAGACCATCCATATTTTCCAGAACATTTTTCACGATATAGGCTGCCTTAAAGCATGTATCATTCACTAAATCGCGGTGAGAGCCTGTGGCATTCCATTCTGTCATATGCAGTTCAGGAACATCCCTTCCCATAGCTTCAGATACGGTTTTCTTCAATTTTATAATGACTCGCGATAAATATTCTGTATCTGCTGAAAGCTCTATTTTCTGAAACAACACATCCGGATTCTCTTCATAATCCACCTGAATCACTTGAGTTGATCTTAACGATTCATCATACGGATAACTGTGAAAGGATATAAAATCAGGCTTTACGCCTCGTCTGCACACATCATTCATAAACCTTGTCAGCCAATCTGACTGCATTAACGTAAAAGATAAAACACCTGGCCCCCCTACCCATAGCTCAGGATCTATGGATTTGATGATTTGAAATGTTGAAATGAACAGCTCACAGTAAGCTTCATAAGTATCTGGCCAAAAAATATGGATTTCCGGTTCGTTCCACACCTCGAAATACCACTGCCTCACTTCATGAATGCCATATCTATGGATGTAATGCGTAATAAACTGATGGATCATCTGATTCCACTTACCGAGGTCCTTAGGACTACCCACCAAGCTCTTTTTATAAAAAACAGAAGTAGCTTCCTCTCCCGCAAGCTGGCGTGGTAAAAAAGAAAGCTCTAAAAACGGTTTCAATCCGGAACACAGTAAAAAATCAAATAATGAATCGCTATAAGCAAAGTTCAGGCTTACTTCTCCCCGCTCATTCTCGCCATAAATCATCATCTCATCATCAAAAATACCGTGAAACCGTATATACTGAAACCCAATTTCCTGTTGCATTTGCTTGATATGTCTTTGTACCTCTGCAAACAATACCTCTTTGGCCTTTCCCACCGTCATGAGCTTCTTCCAAGTATGCGCAAGCTCCTTACTTTGGTTAGACTTTACCGAAATCTCATGGGTCTGCTTATATATAGGAAGGGCCACTGGTAGATTGGAAGCAGCTGACAAATTTTTGTTAGGGAGATATTTGAATAGCGACTCAAACGCCTGTGTGGGATTCATGTCAAAGTAGTTAAACTGGGCCACACTGCTTTTCTGAAATGAACTGCGTCCGTCCAAGATAGTCCTCCGGTATTCTCCAGGTGTCTGTCGATAGAACTCTTTAAACACCGCATTAAAGGATTTCAGATTGGGAAACCCATGATCATGAGCGATCTGTGTAATCGATAGATTGGTAAGCGTCAAATCTTTTACAGCTTTATCCAAACGCACCGCATTCACATATTTGGTAAAGGAAGTACCCATATACGCTTTGAAAAAACGCGACAAATACGGAACAGTCAAATACTCCTGAAGGGCCAATTGCTGGATGTTAATTGCCCGATTGTAGTTCTCTTTGACATAAGAGGTAATTCGCAATAGCCGTTCTCGATGCTTATCATCCTGTTTCTCAGGACTTTGATCCTGTTCACGAAATCCTTGCATGAGTAAATAAGTTAAATTAAGAAGACAGGACTGTATCCGTAAATGATACCCTTGTGGGCGCTTATTGTGGAGAAGCATCATCTCAGCCAGCAATGTACGAAGTTCATCAAACTTAGATTGTTCTTCATAGCTAGAAGCCGCAGAATTACAATTGAATAACATTCTTTCGATCTGAGGTTCAATCAGAATTAAATAAGAAACTGGAATTTGCAGCGCTAGCACCAAATTATTCTCTTCTGCTTTAATCGCATGAATTTCATTAGCATTAATCAAGAACAAATCTTCTTCATTTAACTCTCTAAATCTGTCTTTTGTGAAAAGCTCAAGTTTCCCCTTGAGCACGAATAATATTTCAATGCTATCATGCCAATGATTCGGGACCTGATGGGTACTGTGCAAAAACATGTGGACCGGAAGATGATCGTCCATCTCAATATTTTCGTAGGTGTAGCTTTGCAACTAGCACCCTCCTCTCACTCTCTCAATAGATGTCTTTTGTCCTATTATATTATAAAAAAAGCGATTGAATAGAACTATCCTATTCCATCGCTTGATACTATTACAGATCTCTATAAATTCTGATTATAGTTGTGTATCCCAATAGCCACAAAACGGATCCACAGGATTAACTCCTTTAAAGGAGGAACGCCCCACAAGCTTCTCAATCAGAGCATCTACCACATAATTACTTGGTGAATAGGCATTAATAAACGTTGGTATACGCGGGACGTCGATCAAATGATAGGGATTCGCTACAGAAATGAAGATTGTTGGCATTTCTTGAATAAACCATGGCATGTCTGCCCCAAATGGAGGTGCCCAATTAATCCGTACAACGGTTTGATTACTATGGGTTTCCAAATTTGAAATATAGACCGCAGCATCATAATGATCCGTTAACGCTTTTACACCTCCAAACATGGTACTGAAATCTACTTCACTCTTATTAAAGAGCGTTACCTCGAATCCTTCCTCTTTTAGCTTGGAAATGAAGTACGGTGCAATATCTGCCCCTCCGAATAAACCTTCCTCGCCCCCTAGTGTGAATACCAGTAGACGTTTGTGACTCTCAGGACGGATTGGGAGCATCTCCTGTGTATCCTTCACCAATGTAACTGACTCATCTGCACATTCCTGAGCCCAACGCACATGCTCTTCGCAAGCAAGGGTGGCAAGGGCTTCTTTTCCTGGAACGAGCGTGCCTTGTTGTTTCTTCTTATGAAGTCCCAACGCAGCTTTCACTGCAAGAATACGAGTCACTGCTTCATTCACGCGCTCCTCTGTCAGAATGCCAGTCTCAATTCCTTTCATCATATAGGCAAAGTCTTCTTCTAAACTCTTGTTAAAGAGGAACATATCACAACCCGCAGCTATGGATGTCGGAACCGCTAGCTCCCGCTTCATGGCCATTGTGAATCCTGCCATTGGTGTAGCATCTGTAGTAATCAATCCATTAAAGCCGAGCTTGGTACGCAATAAATCATTTAAAAGCTCAGGAGCTAACGTTGCAGGCATAATTTCCAAATCTGTAATTCCCGGACGTAATTCTCTGGAATAGGCAGGATGAGCGATGTGCCCTACCATGACCGTATGTGCGCCAGCTTCTATACAATCCGTATATACCTTCCCAAAGGTAGCATCCCACTCTTCCACTGAAAGTGAGTTAATAGAGGTCAACAAATGCTGGTCCCTTTCGTCAACGCCATCTCCAGGGAAGTGTTTAATAGATACCGCCATGCCATGTTCTTGAATCGCTTCGGTATATGCCTTGCTCATGCGAGCTACTCTCTGCGGATCAGAACCAAATGTTCTAACGTTGGTTATCGGGTTACGAAAATTATAGTCGATATCGAGAATGGGTGCGAATGCCCAGTTACAGCCTACAGCACCACCCTCCCGCGCGGCAATGATGCCAAGTTTACGAGCCATTTCGGTGTTATCCGTTGCCGCCACTTGCAGCTGCTTACCGAAGAAAGTACCCTCTGCCGCAGAACCATTACCTCCTGCTTCAAGATTAGCAGCAATTAGAAGAGGAATATCTGATGTATCCTGCAAGTAGCGATGTGTTTCTTGCACCATCTTGCCGGGACCGGGACGGAACATAATCCCTCCAATCTTAATCCCTTGTGTCAAAAGTGCCAGGTGTGCCTTATCATCGGTGAAACCGATCGGGCAAAATAACTGCCCGACCTTGCCTGCCAAATCCAGAGAGGCTAAGGTTTGTTCTACCCATTTAATCCCTTCATCATCTAGATGAAAAGGCTTTGCCTTCAAATCAATCATTTCTCCAACCTCACTCTCTCCAATTTATTTATTGGAATTCATATGTTTAAGCAGCCATTCGCGGTAGAAGAATTGCGACGTTCCTCGAGCTCACGCATCATAACGGGTTGATCCTTGTCAAGACGATAGAACAACAGCAAAGTAATCATAATAATTTGGCCAATAATCGGTGCCCACAAATAGTTAAATGAAATCGCAGCTAATGCTGATTCTGGCTGCGCCGTGGAGTTAGCTACATAACCACCCATCGATAATATCACTCCACCAAGTGCTCCACCGAGTCCCATCCCCACCTTAACCCCAAAACTAGCAGCTGAATAAAGTAGGCCTTGTGCCCGAACACCTGATTTCCACTCCCCATAATCAACCGTGTCGGCCATCATTGCAAAAATCAGACCTGCTCCAACTCCCATGCCAAGCCCGCTTATAAGAAGCCCTGCCAACAGCACCGGAACAGAAAGGGAGTTCCCCCCAGTAATTGCAATAAGGTAGCCAAGGATAGAAACCACTGATCCCATAATAATGGTGTTCCTTTTCCCAATTTTCTTTACTACAAAAGGAGCGATCACCATTGAAAATATCATCAACAATTGCATCGAATTCACGATAGGAATGAGTTCAGGCTTTTTCATATAATAGGTCATGTAATAAATGCTGGTCTGTCCTTGTATCGATGTTGTGATCCACAGGAACAAGCTCATCAGAAGCATGATCAACCAAGGTACATTGCCTTTGAGCGCTTTAACACCTTCTCGCATCGGAAGCGGTTTTTCATCAATGGCTTTTACGCGTTCTTTAGTGTTCGCAAACATGTTTAGAAACAGCAGCAGTGCAATGCTTGAGAACAGGATCATGGTGACCAGAAACCCCTTTGCTTGATCGCCGCCACCAAAAGCTTTCACAAGCGGCATCGTTCCAGCACTAACTGTAACAACTCCAATCACGGCGAATATCATACGAACCGTATTGATCACTGTACGTTCATTAGAATTACTAGTCAGACTTGGCAGGATTGCAGACAGTGGTAGATTAATACCAGAATACATAATACCAAGCACGGTATACGAAATGTATGCGTATACAAGTTTACCCGTATCACCAAAATCCGGCGTCAAAAACATAAGTACTGCAGTTAAGCTGAAAGGAACAGCAAGCCAAAGAAAATAGGGTCTGCATTTCCCCCACTTTGTTTGCGTACGGTCAATCATGACACCAATGAACGGCTCGACAATCGCGTCGATTACCCGTGCAACAAGAAATACCACCGCTACCGCACCTGGGTTCAGACCAAACACATCCGTATAGAAGTACATAAGGTAAAGTGTTGTCATCTGGAATATCAGATTTGACGCAGTATCCCCTAGCCCATAACTAATTCGCTCTCTCCATGGCATTTGATTTTCATTCATACTGCCATCCCCCCGCGTCGCATTTTGTTGGCGCTTTCTTAATTGCATTGTACTGAAGCTGATTCTTTTACACTGTCCGTATTTTAACGGAAATAGGGGGCATTTTTATCTTTTAACAGAGCGGAAGCGTTAGGCTAACTATTAGGATACAGATCAACCTTAAAGAGCCTACAGAACAGCAGCATGCAAGTAATTGTAATAAATGCTCCAAATAATTCATCCGTTGCAAAATGATCTCCCATAATCACTCGGCTAGTCGAGGGGCTGATTCCCCGCACTTCCGCACAGACAAGCAGAATCTCCGCAAATACCAGCCCATACCCACGCGTTAAAAGTATAAAGCTCCATTAATGAATTCGGATAGGCGAATAATAACTAAAACTAGGGTAGATTTTAACCCTCCTCTTATGTGAAAAAGTGATCAATAAAACAAAAGGATCGTTTATCTACAATAAGCAAAAAAGCCTAATCCCTTGTGCACGTTGGCAGGAGGTTAGGCTTTATGGTTCAAACGATTAGAAAAGGAAATAAACTAACACCACACCTTCGACTACCAAGATCAGTGAAACGATATGTTGTTTCGTATGCTTTAAAAATTTCCAATCAATAAATGACTGAAATCCTAGGGCAATAATTATAAATACAATCCAAAACCACTTCATTCCCGTCCCCTGTACACCATCAGCTATCATTATTACAATTACTGAAATTAATCCAATAAGTCCGATTATTAATTTGCCTTTTATATTTAGCTCATTGCCGTCGTCAGAAAGTTTTTCTTTATCCGGACCAACAATCCATATTCTAAGAAAATAACCAGAAAAGGCAAGGATTAATATTAAAAATGGAATGATCATTCCTGTTGCCCCCATCCTAAGAAGTTATTCATATTTATTTCTTATCATTAATTCTTTGATTTCTCTTAACTCATTTAATATTTCTTTTGAAATTTGTGTACTTCTAGAGTTATCGATGCCTAATTTAATCACGAATACTCCAAGCAAAAAATAGATGACTAGCATTACGATGATACTCAACTTATCTCCACTCCCCTCTTTATCGTTTGATTCTTAAAAGATGCAGTTCGCGATAGCGTAATTATTCCTATGATACCATAATAAGGGTGTGTGATTAACGCATGAGAACTTGTTGCTAACTTGACAAAAGATCTGCATTTTCGATAGTATGGATAATATCTTGATTATCAAGATATTAAATTTACGAGGGTGGTTTGAAACCTGAACAATTTGAACTGAAAAGAGGGACCACAATGGCAGTACTTATTCTATACGCTACAAAATCAGGGGCAACAGAGCAATGCGCAAAGGTATTATCCGACGAGCTCCCTCAGAGTAAGATCTGTAATATTGAAATAGAGAAGCCAAGTCTTGAGGCATTTGATAGCATTATTTTAGGTGCTGGAGTAAGAGACGAGAAGATATATAAAGCGATTCGTGATTTTATCAAAAAAAATAAAGATGAGCTACTAAATAAGAAGATGGGCTAAGGCTCCCAAAGAAGGTACTGATCAGCTCAAAGGGATTTTTGTAGATAAAATAAAAGAGTTTTCTAAGAATTTTAAATAGAGGAATATAGAATTTTCTAATAAAAATCCTGTTATCCAGATCAATGATCTGGATAACAGGATTTTTTTATAAAATAGAATTGAATGGTTTATTACTACTTGATTGTCAATTCAAACTTCGCACCCACATCGCTTACAAATACAATTTTCCCGTTACTCGGAAGTTTAACTTGCGTAAGACCACTGACAGTAGAGAAATCTACACACACACCATTCGCATCATAAACAGCAAAGGAACCTTTAGGTGGTAGCCCTACTGTCATCAACTTGCCTGATGCTGTCTCAGGTATTTCATACCATCTTGCATATCCATCTGCTTGAATGGTTACCAATGATTGCGGGCCGGCATAGATAGGTTTAATCGCATCCTGTGTAATAAATAATTGGTTTCCAACCTTGAGATACTCCACACCCTCTTTATTGTCAAAAACAATATCCGCAAGATCGCGCCCACCTAAAGTTGGAATTTGCACGGTCATTTCAGCTTTATTCGGCCCGGTTATTTTATTCGAGCCCATATAGCCCGGTGCATCAGGGAACATAGCAATTCCAGCTACTGGCATACTCATGTAAAATTGTGAGCTATACTTCTCGCTGACATCAAAATACAATTTCCCTTGACGCTGCTGCCAAGCTGACAAGACCTCATTGGATAAAGCATTCGCCTCTAGCTTTTCAGCTGCATATTGAGAAAGAGCAGTCTCACCAAGCCCTGGAATGACCCCGTACCCTTGAATCCAAAGGTAGATGCGACCATTGCTTTCCTTCACAAAGCTAACTTTATTAGCACCCGCTGCATCTAAGAATTCACCGTTTGTATTATACGAAAATTTCTGAGCTGGAAATGTAGGTGCCATAATCGAAGATATACTCAGTTCCCCAGCTTTTGTAATCTCTATCTTCATCAGTTGTGTAGAATCAGCATAGACACCAGCATAATCCAGCAATTCCTGCGGCATAGCCTCTTTGTTCGAAGCTTTAAATGTAGGTGTAGGTTTTAGTTCCTTGATAACACCCTTTTCTTGTAGCGCACTGAGCAATATTTCGTTAGCAAGCATCTGATCAGTTGAGCTATCCCCACCAGAAGATACCACAGCTGCTGCCATCTGCTGATCAGGCAATATGACAAGTGAAGTATGATACAGAGTTGTATCCCCTCCCTTTGTCAGAGCTTTGATCTCGTACTGATTGAATGGATATAAATTCACACTGTCCCAGCCCAATCCGTACGCAAACGAATTATCTTTTCCTTTCGGCCACATTCCACGCTTGTACTCCTCTTGCTCCATCGCTTTTATTGATTTTTCTGACAGAATCCCCTTCGATCCTCCAGTGAAAATAGTTGCAAAACGCACCAAATCTTCAGCCGTAGAATAGATGCCCCCTGTTCCAATCACGTTAATCGTCTCTTGGGGTAAGGCGGCAGGGTAGGTAGCATTATATACACTTGCCAGCTGTCTAGAATCCACAGAATCTACTGGCGTTTTCGTATGCCCAAGCCCTAAAGGACCTGTAAAATTCTGATGGATGAATGTGGTGAAGTCCATTCCACTGACTTTCTCAACAATCAACTCCGCCAGCGTAAATCCATCATTACAATATACTGAGTAGGCTCCTGGATCTGCCTTTAGACGCTCAGTTGTCAAAGTCGCTAGCAAGTTATCTTTGGCGATAGAATCAGAATCATTGAATAAGAAAGAGTTTGATAAGTTCGAACCCCCTAGACCTGATGAATGATTCAGCAGCATTCGTACGGTGATTTGCTTATAACGTGAATCTTCCATCGTAAAATGATTCAGATACGATACGACAGGTGCATCCAAATCTACCTTTCCTTGATCAACGAGCTTCATAATAGAAGCGGTCGTATACATTTTACTCGTCGAGCCAATTCCATACATCGTTGTAGTGCTTGGTGCTGTCTTGCTCTCCACATGGCTGTATCCAGCTGTGCCGCTCATAACGATATTATCGCCATCGATAAGAGCATATTGGAGACTTGTCGTCCCTATCTTTTCCGTTAAGAATGCTGCCTTCTCTGCCGCGACCTTCTGAGTGTTCACATATGTTTGCGTTTTGCTACTATCTGCTGCTAATGCATTCGTAGGAAGATAAACTACTAAAAGTAAAGATACCATCAACAGGGATATTATTTTCTTCTTCATACATTCCCTCCCGCTATGAATTTTCCATTCCTTTAAAGGGTAAATTATCCACATGGGAATGTAAAGGAACGTTTATATCATTATCTATTCCATTAATTCTACTTTGTCTCCGATTCTGATTTCCCCTGTCTTAACTACAGAAGCGTAAACTCCGAAGTGTAGTTCAAACTCTTGGTTTAGTTTTTTCAATAATTTAGGGTCTCTTTCCTGACTATCCGGGTCCATCGTGATAACCATACATCGCTCACAAAAACTATCTACCTGTAGCTGAACATCTCCTATGGAGAGCTGACGGCCGATCCAATCCCCTTCGAAAAGCGATTCATCGCTTAGAGCTATAACAAAGTTCCCACGAAACCGGCGCTGATCTAAGGAATGTCCCCACGCAGCCTCTAGCTTCTTCAAACTAGCATCCGTAATGAGTAAAATACTGGCACCATCCACCGATAACAGTTGCGGGTGCTCTGGCTGTGGATGTGAAGCTTTTATACTAGACATGGAAATTCGCGTTTTAGTTTGGCTTTGGATTTCTTCCAATAAATGCTCATCCCACCCAAAGGTTCGTCCATCCGAAGCCCTTACATGAATTTCTCCATTGATAAATTGCGCTTGGTAGGTAAGCATTTTAGGATTATTTCTAGCCGTAAAATACCGCCACCAGCCCTCTTTTGACTCATCATAAAAGGCACAGAAGCGATCCCCTAACATTCCATACGGTTCTATCACACAGGTTTCCAATCGTTCACCTGCAAATGACTTGACTGGATAACGATTAATATCTCGGATTTCACCAACGATTGATTGCACGGTACAACCCCTCCACTTTCTAAAAATACAACATATCCCTACATTCTACCTGAAGTCGTTTGACTCCTGCACCCTTATTTTCTTAACAACACATAGCTATTTCAAACGATTCTTGTTTACATAAAAATTTATATATTTTACTAGAATATATGTTTTATACTATGACTATTACAGATAGTGGAAACAATATGAGAGGTGAACAGTAGTGCGGCCCATTGAATTCCAAAATTTTGATTTTGCTTTTACACATGCTGTAATTGGAATGGCTCTAGTTTCGTTAGATGGAACGTTCCTAAAATGGAATTCAGCCCTAAGTAACCTGTTGGGGTGCGATCATAACGAGTTAATAACACCTTCACCATCTGTCCGAACTCTTCTAAGTCAGATCCATGACATTGCTGAGCTTGGAAAGTCTCTTTCCTCTATGAACATCCATCCGCATCGATTCCAACAGGCCTACTACTTGCCAACCGGACAGCAGTTATCCATAGAGATCTCCATATCTATCGTTTCGGATGCTAATGGTGCACCCCTATATTATTTCACTCAATTTGAGAACAAGACCTTGATCAGGCAAATAGAAACTCAGCTGCAAGAAGCGGAGTGCAGTCTATTAGAAAAAGATAAATCATTCCTGCAACTCCTGGAGGGATTACCTCTGACCGTTGTTGTTACAGTAAAAGGAATTATTCAGTATGTGAATTCAGCGGGCTTACAGTTAATCCATGCGGAGAGCCTGAATCAATTAGTGGGTACATCCACTACTAATATTGTAGACCTTACCAATCATGGAATCCTTCAAGAACGAAGGGAAAGATATTACAGTGGTGACACGATTGGCTCTGTTTGCTACTTAATTAATTGCTTAAATGGTCAGCAGAAATTTGTGGATGGATTCACACTACCGATTATCTTCAATGGAAGCATGGCATTTATCGGAATATTTAAAGATGTCTCTCAGCAAATGTTGGAAGAAGAAAGGCTAATCCAATCCGAGAAATTATCTACCGCAGGGCAATTAGCAGCTGGAATCGCGCATGAAATCAGAAATCCCCTTACCGCCATTAACGGCTTTATGAAGCTGCTTCGCTCTTCCGAGCGCATGAACGATAAATATTTTTTCATCATCGAATCAGAATTGAAACGTATCGAATTTATCGTCAACGAGCTGCTGGTCTTATCCAAGCCACAAACGACTCATATCAGTAAACCTGTGGATTTATTATCTTTACTAGAACAAGTCACCACACTAATGAATGGACAAGCTGCACTGAAAAATCTAAAGATCCTCCCTGTCTGTACAGATCACTCCATATGGATCCATGGTGAGGCTTATCAGCTGAAACAGGTATTTATTAACTTACTTAAAAATGCGATGGAAGCAATGAATAGTGGAGGAAATATATATATTCATGTGCTTACAAATGAAAGTGAAGCCCGAATCAGTGTGCAAGATGAAGGTTGCGGGATGACAGAGGAACAGATTAAAGCACTTGGTAAGCCATTTTATACGACAAAAGAAACAGGAACAGGCCTTGGCTTTATGATCACGCAGAATATTGTACATAATCATGGTGGAGCGATCACTGTAGAAAGTTTTCCTGAGCAAGGCACTACATTTACGGTAACCATTCCAAAAATTTTAGAGCCAGAGGAAGCTGTCATATAACATAAGAAGTTCCGCAATGAATGATCCTTATTCATACTAGTATCCATACCTTCGTAGTGAGGTTCCGCTTAACGAACCATAGTGCACTTATTCCTAATAACAAGCCCCTTCCCGGGTAATTTGGGGAGAATAACGGTGCTGGCTCGTTTACGTTACCGGCGGCACATTGTATTCGATTTTTCGCATACATTCGGCTCGTTTACGTTACGGCGGCACATTGTATTCAATTTTTCGCATACATTCTGCTCGTTTACGTCGGCGGCACATTGTATTTGGTTTTTCGCATACAATCGGCTCGTTACGTTACCTGTGGCACATTGTATTCGGTTTTTCGCATACATTTGGCTCGTTTACGTTACGGCGGCACATTGTATTCGATTTTTCGCATACATCCGGCTCGTTTACGTTACCGGCGGCACATTGTATTCGGTTTTTCGCATACATTCGGCTCGTTTACGTTACGACGGCACATTGTATTCGGTTTTTCGCATACATTCTGCTCGTTTACGTTACGGCGGCACATTGTATTCGATTTTTCGCATACATCCGGCTCGTTTACGTTACCGGCGGCATATTGTATTCGATTTTTCGCATACATTCGGCTCTTATACGTTACCGGCGGCACATTGTATTCGATTTTTCGCATACATTCGGCTCGTTTACGTTCTGTCGGCATATTGTATTCGATTTTTCGCATACATTCGGCTCGTTTACGTTACCGGCGGCATATTGTATTCGATTTTTCGCATACATTCGGCTCGTTTACGTTACCGGCGGCATATTGTATTCGATTTTTCGCATACATTCGGCTCGTTTACGTTACCGTCAGCATATTGTATTCGATTTTTCGCATACATTCGGCTCGTATACGTTACGGCGGCACATTGTATTCGATTTTTCGTATACATTTCTCCGCAGTCTCGAAATTTTATTAATTCTATTATAGTAAGCATATACGCCTTCGGCGTCCTTTGAGACCGGTAAACGTTATAAGCGAGAAAGATAAGGATAATGTATAACGAAAAAGAAGCTCCAGCAGCATTATGCTACTAGAGCTTCTTTCAATATGAACGCTGGTAAACGCTGCTGATCAAAAAAGCGAAACAGGAATGAGCTTTCTTCCTCCCTTGACTAGGGTGGATTCTAACATGTCCCCTTTGACACCCCCGAAATAGAGCTGCCAATACACACCAAAGCGAACGCTGACGTCATTCTTCACTAGCTCCGGTGGCGTAACAATCAACCACTGAAATTTGAGCGCCTTAGAAATTTCAAATACAGGATCAAGCACGTTATTTGAAACCATTTCTCCAAATGGATTGTCATATAAAAAGACCGTCCACCCTTTGTTCTCACGATTTACACGTTTATGTGTCATGATCATCATTGCGACCAACAGTTGTACCGATTGGCGCTGTCCGCCACTGCCGACAGCCTCATCCAGCGCACCCCGATTGATGATTTCCCAGTCGGAATAATGGTAGTCTTCCGGAGCGGCGTAGAGGAAGTAATTTTCCGTTACCGGTTTATATACCTGAAGAATCGGAAAGCGATTCTGAAGCGCCGCATAGACGATTCGTCCGTCATTGATAACCTCTTTGATTATAAGTGTTGGCACTTGTTCAATCTTCGGATATTTCGAAAGCAATTCATGGATACACCGATTGAAATAGTCGCTCACCATCGGCTCTACCTCATCGCTTGTTCTGGGTACATTGATATTTTTATAATTCAGGCGTACCAGCGGGAAGGCATAATTATTCTCATTATGAATAATCATCCGACGTTCCATTCGTTTCATAATATCAATGATTTGTACTACACGATAAGAAGCCCGGGCTACCCACATTTTGCGGGAAAGACCCATCTCTTCCTTATCGCTTTGGATGCTCTCAATCTGATCACGTGAACTACGTAACATCGAATCTAGGACTTGCTGAGCAATCGCGAAGTTATCCCAATGAACCGTATTTAGACGATCTAGAATCTTGGTCTCCAGTTCAGAATTCCGTTCATTCTTAGCGAGTTTTCCGGTTAATGAATTTTTCTCTTCCTTCACCTTTCTGGAGACCTCGTCCCGTCTAACGCGGCTATCCTTAATGCGAAGAAGCCAGTCAGCAACAAGAGACTCGCAGCTTTCTCTAACGCTCAGCATTAAATCTTCTGGCACAGTCCGTAGATTAACCCGATCCTCAATATGTGCATTCATGATCTTGATTTGATTGGATAACGTCTGAATGAGCGCATCCATTCGATCCAAAGATCGTTTACACTGGTTAAGCATAAGCTCATTCTCTTGGATACGTTCCTGAATGTCCGCCTCTTTTTGCTCGAGTAGCTCATTCCAAATTTCCACGGCACGCTCATGTTTCTCTTTGATTCCTTTCTCTACCTTACGCAATTCCTTCTGCAAATTCTCCAATTCGGTCTGGCAGCGGATGAAAGAGTCGTGAATCATCTGATAGTCTTCTTCCAGTGAAGCAGTTTCCGACTTTTGACGGTTTCTTGCAGCCATAATGGATTCGGTAGATTCTGCAGGTTCTGTCACCTTCCGCCAATGCTCATACACTTGATTCAAGCTGGCTTCAAGCTCGGTTAGATTCTCGCTTGCCGCTTTGATCTGGGCGGCTCTTGTTCGAATTTCAAGCTCATTCTCCGTCAGTGATTGCTGCAGGCTTTCAACAGTACTAAGCTGCTGCAACAGAAGATTCTGTTCTACGGGATCAATTGATGTGACTTCCACATCATCTGAAAGCTGGTGATATGTCGGAAATACAATCTCAGGAAACCAATGCTGCAGTCTAGGAAATAGAGCATATTTGGCATCTCCCGTCCATTTCTCACGTTCTCCGCCAAGGCTTACCATTTGCGCTTCAAGATGCTCGAGTTGCTTGTCCTTACTCGCAAGCTCTTTGCTCACTAAACTCTTACGATCTGTATACTTTTTCTTCTCCTTTTGATCCTGTTCATGTTTCTTCGAACGTTCAATCCAACCTTGCAATGCTGCTGCTCTCTGCTCATGCTCTGCACTAAGCGCTTTATTCTCGATAAGTTCCCGACCGATCCGAGCAAGTGTACCCTCGTTCTCATCTATCTCATTGTCCAGATTGATAAGGCTCTGCTGAAGCTCACTTTGCAATTTCATAAGGGTATTTCGTTTGGCTGTAATCGTCACAGTGTTCTCTGTTTGATATAACCGCTCATATTCCTGACGCACAGATTTCAGCTTCGATAAATAAGCCTCCGCGTCCTGAAGCACTTGTTCTTGCTCCTTAAGCTTCGCTTGAATACCGCTCTTAAAGTTAAAGAAACGGTCTGGTTCCAGTACCATTTGTGGCCCTTGGTTCGCAAAAAGGTTAAATGATACTTGATCTGAAGCTGCCATCTCTTCACGAATAAAAATCGGCACCGCTGATTTCAACAGTGTATCCTTTAGCAGATCCGGCTTGATTTTATCAGCTTCGCGACGAGTTACAATGAGGCTATAAGGAAGGAGTGGATGGCGCTCCAGCTCTTCCTCACGTTCAAGGTATGGGCGATCATTTAAATAGGAACTGCCCGGTGTGGATTGAATCTTAAGCGAATCAAGTGTATCCTTGACCGCCAGAATATCTGAATTCGGCAGCCAGTAGGATTGATTCTGAAGCTCCACGTCCATGAGCTGATTGTAGTAATCCCGTCTGGAACGTTTCGTTTGCTGCTCCACTTCATCCATTTTTCGGATAAATCGTAGTTGAATAGCATCTTTTTCTTCAAAAAGGCCAGTAGCTCCCAAACGATTATGTTCATCAAACATTTCCAGCAGCACAACAATCTGTGACCATAACTGTGATTCTTTATAGGTCTGTGTATCAAGCAGTGCCCCAAGCTCGTCTGCCTCACGTTCATAAGAACGATGTTTCTCGCTAAGCTCGGCATGATTCTTATGCAATGTCAGCTTTTGATTCTCAGCCTCTTTTTGCTGTTCCTCTAATGCTTCCATATCCAGAAGTATCGTTTTGGCAGCTGAAATTGTACGTTGAAGCGCCGCTACCGAAGCATGGGCAGCTTCCTGACCATGCTGGGCTGCGAATGCTCCGAGCTCTTCTGAATATTGCCGAATAGATAACGTCAATTCATTAATCTGGATATCGAGGCCTGCTAACTCCAGCAAAAAGCTCTCCCGCTCCTTACGCAGTCCTTTTTCTTCAGTCGACAGAGCTCGCTCCGCGGTTCCAAACCCTCTGATCGTTTGTTGCCAGAGGATGAATACCACATCCCATTGTTTCCGAAGCTTTTCCTTGGCAGCCTGAATGACCTCTTGACGTTCTTTCATCTCCAGAGAACCTTCAATCGCTTGAATCTCTTTCTGCCACTGCTCAATTTGTCGTGTATGGAGCATACGTTTGGCCAAGAAATGAGCCACTTCTAGCTTCTTCTCCTGAACCTTGGAATCGTCCAGTCGTCCACGTGCCCGTCTCTGATGATCACTGAGCTTGTTAAACTCTTCCTGTTTCAGTTCCATTTCTTCCTTGCTGCGTAAATACTTGAGATTGTCCGTCTCAAATCGCAATTGCTTCGATTCCTGATAACGCCCAGCCAGTTCATTAGCAACCTTACTTCGCTCTTCCTCCGCATTCCTCAACTCTTCATGGATAACCGTATAGATCTGACGTCCACGTAGTACCGTTTCTTGAACAGTGCTCTCTGCCTCTACTCCTAGCTTCACCAGCTCGTATAAAGGTGCTGTCATTCCAAGAAACTCTGTGTAGACTTGTTCCCGCTGTTCAAGCATCGGTAGGCGCTGAGCTACTGTCGCCGTATCGATAAACATCCGTTGCAGCGTATTGTCTTCTTCTCGCGGTGACTCATTCAGACTGGAGCCGATCTCAGGAATAATTAGCTTTTCGAATAAGTTATGGTTGGTAAAGGCATCATTCTTTTTGAAATAACCTTTGATACCGCCCTCTTCCCCATTGATTCGCCGCATATTGCGCCACTCAGCGATATGGATATCCCGGGTAGCCAGGAAATCATAATATCTTTTTAAATCCGAGCTATGGCTACCGAAAGGTACAATCTCCCCCCGTCGATCTCGCACAAATTGCTGGATCGTTTCAAAACTCGTAGGTTCAGCAGTCTCTTCATCAAAAAGCGGCAGCGTCGAAAGGGTAAGTTCAGACGTTTCGCCGTAATCAGTAAGTGCATACAGCAGGTAATCCACTTTAATATCCTGCTGATCCAGCGAGTTATGTGCGGTCATAGCTATACCCGTCGTCATATACACATTACGCTCAGTGTTGTCGAGACGCCATTCGATCGCTACGTGAAAGGTATAGGGTTTAAGTTGTTTTTTATGGTTATGAAAAAATGCTTCCACCTGGTTCTCACTGTCTTTTCCCCATGGTGTTTTGGGCATTAATAACTGAAATATGGATTGCAGCAGGACGCCTTTCCCGCCACCATTCATAAGAGTAATCAGCGTGTTGGATGGTCCCTCTTCGTTACAGAGGTCCAGAATCATATCATCATACTTCTTGAGCATCTTCTCGTATTTAAGCCCTGTTATCCGTATGCGTTCAATCCGCGGCATAAGTAGCACCGTCTTTCTCAGCTAAAGTTCGTCCGATGAGTTTCTTTAATTCCTGATACCGGTCGACATCATGATATAAATACCGCATTCTTTCGTAAAGCTCTTCCCGCGGGAATATCCGCTTCTCTGACTCCGAAATGAACACAAGCTTCTCCTCTTCCAGGAGTTTCATGCCTTCATGGATCAGCCCAATACGTGAGCCTGCCCCTCTTGTCAGAAGATCACTTTCTTCCTGACTCTTAGTTTGCATATAAAGGTTGGTCCACACTTTAGACATCGCTTGGATATCCAATTGCCACTGCTGGCTAAACCGACCTTCAGCATCCATCTGCATCCACGCTTGAAAGAGAGAGGACACCTGATCAGATATCTGTATGTAGGACATACTGTCTTGCCCAGACTTAAAGTGAGTTTCGTCCTGGTCCATCTCAGCCAGAAAAACAAGGATAATGATATTAATGATATGTAAATGAGTTTTGCGCTCAATTCGTGAATATTTGTTCTTCAACTGGGTGAAGTTGGTAGCGAACACTGACCCGAGTGGATTGACCAGCAAATGGAGACGGTGCCCGGAATTCATCACTCGGCAGCCTGCTTCCTTAGCAACATATTGTAGTGCATCATAGGTTCCTGCATCCTGAAGGCATTCTGCCGCCGCCGGATCATCGAGAGGGATTACTTTTTTACGAAGTAATTCAAAAAATAGCCGTGATGCTTGCTGTACCTGTTCTAATGTATAACTCATGCTAGTAACTTCTCACCTCTCCACGATCGTAATAATAAAAGGACTCATATCCAGACCAGACCAGCGTACCCATGGGGTTGGCTCTGGCGCAATGCTCGTCCGCAGCAGCTTGCCGCGCAAGTCCTCCAGTTGAGGATCATCCGCAAGTACATGCCGGATTAGTAACTGGCATTCATCGGATCCATTGCTGTTCTCCGGGGCCTGTTCCTGTACAACAATCTCTGAATGAAAAAACTGCACCCATAGATCGACAGCATCTGGTGTACGTGCCCATCTAGTTAATTCCTCTGCGGTAAAAGCATCCGCAGTGAATGTAAAGCTCCCTTGCTGAGCTAGCGCATTGAACACAGGCTTCCACAATGCAACGACTTCCGTCCACGGAATCCCTTTAGGAATATATTGAACTGCCTCAGCCTCCAACTCATCTTCAAGTTCATCCATCACTACATCTGGAATAAAACCAACCTCTTGTTCCTCCCAAGCCCAGGGAAGCGGATAGACGAAATCCTGATTCGGAGCGAACAGTCCGCTGAGCAGCAATTCAAGACTATCGCCGCTTGGCAGGCCTTCATCTTTCACCCATTCCTCCCATACATGAGTACGGAAGTTAAAGCCGGAAGCTCCCCAGAATAATTCAGGGAAGTTCAATCTTAAATTGGTCTCTACCTCAAAAATATTCAGAACTACCTCAGCCAGTTCATCGTGCACACGCCTAGAAAGTTCGACCCGTTCAGAAAGAATACGAATCTCATTGAAGTCGATCACATCTTTCTCGTCATTGGCTAGCCGGGCCAGTGAACGATGAATATTATCAAAATGCTTACGTTCTTCATCGAACTGCTGATGAATCTCTTCGAGTCGCTGATGCCGAGCCACTCCGAATTCACTAAAAATATGCTTCGGATTACGGCGCAATGCATTCCGGTATTCCTGCTGTTCATGGGTCATTTTCCGGACCCGGGAAATAAGTTCATTCACATCCTGTAGCGCCCGTATCACACGACCATGCTTAATATGCATCTGAATTTCCAGCAGCTTGATGCTGATCTGGAACTCTTCAATAATCTCATGACTCATAAAAATGAGCTCCATGGCATACTCGGAGAGACGATAGATTGTTCTGCCGCTCTCTTCCCAGCTGCTGCGGGTCGCATCCTCATCCACCATGAAATACTTATATTTCTGCACAGCCATTTGCCGAGCCGCATCATCATAATAATAGGATTCGAAATCCCCACCATTTCCGCTCCAGAGCAGGCCGTCCACTAAACGTTCTACGGATTCGGTAGTCCCGAGATTCGCGATATTAAAGCGTTGCAACGCAGTCCAAGCCAGGGCTATAATATCTTCCTTGGATCTTCTCTCATTGGATTCTAGCTCCAAATAATAGACTTGTAACAAGATGCTTAAAGACACCATCTCTTTGTACGGTTGGATTTCACCAAGGTTCATGCCAGCCCCCAAGTTCCATAGGGGATTCAATCGTTTGTTTCGTTCACCAAAATCCGACCAATTCATCTTTCTGTTAACCTCACCCTCACCAAATAAAAATAAAACCCGTATACATCCGTATAGGGTTCTAAAGTACGCGAATATATGTTTCTATTATATCAATCCTTCGAAAGTTATGCTATTTTTTGTTAAACAAAATCATAGATTCTATCCACGCATTTCTACTCCGCAGAATCTGGAGTACATACCATACAATATTGCTCTAGTGTACTGTTGGGCAAGGGGATGACCTTAACCGTGCAGAACTGATAATGCTCATAGATGGGAAGATTGCTTGGCGTCTGTGTCTCTAATGTACATAATGCATTCTTCTTACGGCATTCGGCGAGCAGCGCCATCATAATCTTTGATACATATCCTTGCCCACGGTAACGTTCTTGCACAACAAGCATATCCAAATGCATATACTTCTGATCACCAAACATCGATAACCATAAGGAACTCATACTGCGTAAAGTAGTTAGTCCTCGAATAAATCCTCGCACACCAATGATTCGGCAAATCGGTAAACACTTGAGAATCGCAAGTCCAATTTGTTTCATATAGTTGACGTTCGAAATCAATGTCCCGCTCTGACGCTCCGAATGGAACACCAAGGCAACAGCTTCATAATTAGTTGACGTCGTTAGAACATCCGAATAAGGATATAACATCTCAATATAACGATGAAAAAAAATGTTTAATACGCGGAGTCTTGTTGTTTCATCAGGCAAAATATGCTGATATAGTGGATCATCCTTTGCGAAGGCTTCTGCCAGAACGCTGGCGGCTTTCGGAATGTCCTGCCGATGAATTTTAATTAATGAACTACAAATAGTTCCACCTCATTTAGTTTACTTTCGCGATAGGCTCGGTTAGTGAACAAGCCATTCAAGAATATTATAACTGGTTCAGTCAAGCCCTCATTTAAAGGGATGAACTTCGATATGGCACGATGGTTCTATTGTCATTTCTTCATTGAATGCGCTATGATTAAAAAGATTATAAAAATACTGGGAGGAAAAATGGAAGATATTATACTGTGGCTTAAATACTTGTTACTAGGATTTGTTCAGGGGGCAACTGAGCCAATCCCCGTATCCTCTAGCGGTCATTTGATCATCGCGCAGAAATTGCTAGGCTTAAAACAGAATGGGCTATCATTTGAAATCCTAACAAATACGGCTTCTCTAATTGCGATTTGCTTTATTTTCCGCAAAGATATCGGAAGATTGATCACTGGATTCATTCAATTTATTCTGACCCGCAAAGAGGAATATAAGTCAGATTTTATGTTCTCTTTGTACATTATCATTGGCACCATGCCTGCAGTTATCTTAGCCTTGTTCTTTAAGGACCAAATCGAGGAGATTTTCTCGTCTGTACACACCGTGTCCATCGCCTTGCTGGTAACTGGGGTTGCTTTATGGTTAATTCGTAATCTTCGCGGCCGTAAACAAGATGGGGACTTGAAAACGAAGGATGCAGTCATAGTCGGACTTGCCCAAGCTGTAGCTCTTATTCCTGGGATAAGTCGCTCAGGCGCAACGGTCATCTCTTCCATCGCTATGGGGATGAAGCAAGAAACTGCTTTACGCTTTTCTTTTATGCTGTATATACCGATCAGTCTGGGCGGACTTGTTATGGGTGCATCTGATATTGCCCATGACCCAAACCGGGCGCAACTAGCAATTCCATACTTCATTGCATTTATCACTACACTAATCGTCACGTATTTTTCTATGCGCTGGTTTATGGGGATTATGGCTAAAGGTAATTTGAAGTACTTCTCTTATTACTGCTTCTTGGCTGGGATACTACTCCTGATCTTCATGTAAGTACGTGATTTCAAACAAAAGCCCTCATGCTCTCTGGGATTACAGAGATCATGAGGGCTTTTCAACCTATTTTAACAGGGATATTACTTCCCCACTCGACCGAATCTTGCCGATCCTAGGGAAAATGGTTTTACACACATAGTCATGCTCTTCTTTCGTAGAAGCAGTCATTGCATCTTCCACAAAAACTTGATTGTATCCAAGCTGATAAGCTTCTCTAGCTGTCGTATCTACACCGATGGATGTGGACACACCACACAATACAATCGTATCTATCCCACGGCGCCGTAACTGCAAATCAAGATCCGTTCCGAAAAAGGCACCCCATTGACGTTTAGTAATCACATATGCGTTTTTGAAGCCAGCTAATTCAGGCACTAAGGTATCCCAGCCTTCTGGAAAGGACGCTGCATTCATATTCAAATCTGTATGAGGTCTTAACATATCTTGACCATCTAACGAGGATACTCGTACAAGAACTACAAATGCACCCTTTTCAGTAAAAGCTTGAACTAAGCTGCTCCCATTTTGAACCACCTGCGTACTTGTGTGCGGAGCCTTATTAGGACTGTGAATAATTCCATTCTGCAAGTCGATTACAACCAGTGCCGTTTTCTTTGCTTCGATACTTTCAGTTTCTGATCTCTTCAAGTCTTCCATGATCTTCTCCCCCATTTAAGTTTAGTTTTTTGTACACTTTAAAATACACCCAACCTGCATTGATCAATAGCAAAACACTCGTCACAAAAAACACATCCCGGATCCCAAACCAGGCTGCCACTTGCCCACCTAGAACCGAACCTGCAAAGGTGCCAAGATAACCTGCCGACATGTTAAAGCCAAATACTCTGCCTATAAGAGCGTCCGGTGTGATTTTCTTAACGAGAATATTCACAGAAGGGATTAATCCTCCTGCAGCTAATCCTAGCAGAAAACGAAGGCCCATTAACTGCCAAGGATTCTGAACAAACGCTTGTGGGATGAATAGAAGTCCTGCCGCAATAAGCGCAACTAATATGACTTTTTGAGCCCCTATCCGGTCAGACAGCTTTCCAAGTCGTGGAGCAGCAATGATATTAGCCAACCCTGAAGCAGAGAATGTCATTCCAGCAAGCAGAGCCACATGACTAGCACTCTTGGATAACTGAGTAACATATACCGTAATGATCGGTTCTACAGAGTATAAAGCTACGGTTAGAATAAAGAAGGTCACAAACAAGGTTAGTGTTAGGCTTTTCTCTGGAACACTGCTCCAGACTTCCTTGATACTTAGCGTCTTTTTATCTTCACGATGAAAAGATTCCTTCACGAACAAAGCCGTTGTAATGAAGGCAACCAGCATCAGTCCACCCGTAACAAAAAATGAACTTTGTAAACCCAGACTCTCTGCAATGAAACCACCAATCGTTGGGCCAAGCAAAGCTCCAGCAATACTGGCTGTTGAAAGAGTTCCTAAAGCATATCCTGCATGTTCCTTATCCGTCTGAGTTGCTATTAATGTAGTACAAGCTGTACTATAACCCGTTATTGTGCCCTGTAATAATCTTAGTGCAATTAATACATACACATTAGGCGCAAAACCCATACAGCTGATCACAATCGCCATCCCCAGACTGGCCCGCAAAAGCATTGGTTTCCGTCCGAACCTGTCTGCCGCCAGCCCCCAAATGGGTGAAAATATGGCTGAAACGATAAAGGTAATTCCAAAAGCAATACCAGAAAACTGAGCAATATAATCGGCATTATCCACGCCAAGATGCTTAATGTAAAGTGGCAATACTGGCGCAATCTGGCTCATACCTACACCCGTTACAAACATACCAAACCAGCAAACGATCAAATTCCTTTTCCACATGGACATAAAAAAGCCTTCTTTCTGCTAACAATAACAACCTCATATTAACAGTCAGATTGGCTCTATACCATGCATTATTCTAAACTCCATGGACATTTTTGCTCTGAAATTCCGAAGGGCTGATGCCTGTCATTCTTTTGAAAATTCTGCTGAAATAAAATTCATCCGTAAATCCAAGGGTTTGCGCAACCGCTTTGATTTTAATGTCTCCTTCAAGAATCAGCTCTTTCGCTTTATCAATTTTCATTTTATTAAAAAACTCAATGATCGAATAACCTGTAATCTCTTTGAATGCTCGTGATAAATAAGCAGGTGAAAGCTGTACCAACTCAGATAATTCGCTCAAGCTAACTTTCTCATTGATCTTTTGATGCATATAATTAATAATTTTTTCCACTTTTAATGAAGTGGAGTAATTTTGACTTTGTTTTTGTGTATTTTGAGCAATTGCAATAATAAGCTGCTGTAACAAAGTCTTCGCTACAAATTCATATCCTGGCAGCTTCGTATTCCAGCTCTGAATCATTTGTCTGAAGATATCTTCCACTTGATAATAATCCTTCAATTCGGATACAGCTTGCAAATGGAGGGAATCCACATCACCACTAATTCCCCATTTCTCCTCGTTCATGCTCACCTTCGCGTAGTTAAAATGAACGGACAGAAAGCATAAGGGATCTTCAGCCTCTATCTCTATTGAATGCTTAACATCTGGAGAAATATAGAATAACATACCAGCTTTAAACGAATGCCGTTTTCGCTCAATCATAAAGCTGCCCTTCCCTCCAGTCACTAAGAGAAGTTCATGATGTTGAAGGGTTCTAACGAGCTTACTCCAATTTCTCTTGGGGTCATTAAAGTATCTGTAATTACAATATAGTATGTGGAAAAATAGATTATTTATATTCATAAAAGACCTGTCCAAATGTCCGCCGAACGTTCGATCGGATCGTATTCTACGTCATATCCGAACGTTTCATTCTTTTTAGGCGTTTGTTGGGTAAAGAACTCACGACCTTTCACTTCTATAGATAAATCGCCTTCAGTCTTTATCGTAAAATTAACATTAGCGTAGCGAGCATGATTAATCGCCGCCTTAACGAGGGCAGGATCAAGTTTTACTTCATCCAACCCCATTTGTTGCCGGATTTTATTAATCGAAGCTAGTGCCTTTAGTTGCTCCGCGCTACTAGTTCCGTCAAACCATACTTTTGCAGCTTGTACCTTTGTGATATCAATCAATGGAGTGATTACCATAAGCAGAAAGACGCCTATAAGCATCCATTTTTTACGCATAGTTCCCCTCCTCAAAATTCCATATCTTGTTAGACGACATTCATCCAGAAAGGTTTCTGTAAAACAGGTCAAAAATACAAAACAAACCACTCCGTAAATGAACTTCACCTCAATGGTCAGACACACAATCAGAGGCGTATTTCATTATAGAGTGGCTTTTCTGAAATCTCTTATGGTTTCTGTATAAACAGCTGTGTCCAATAATGTTGATATCGACTAGCAGATGTTCCTCCTACATAACCAACCCCAATATCCGTAAAGCGAGGATCCAAAATATTAGCTCTATGGCCAGGGCTATTCATCCACGATCTCATTACTGCTTCAGGTGTGGCTTGGCCTTCCGCAATATTTTCTCCATAAGCACGCCAAGCTACACCAAATCGATCTAACATTTGAGAGGGGGTACCATAAGTTGGAGAGGTATGGCTAAAATAATTATTATCCCTCATATCTCTTGACTTCAAAACTGCAAGATCAGTAAGCCGAGAATTAAGAGTTAAAGCAGCAATTCCTCTACTTGTCCGTTCCTCGTTGACTAATCGAAAGACTTGCAACTCAAATGCGTTAGCTTGTCTTATATGAATCCTTGGCTGCCCTACTCTTTTCGTAACGGGACTACGTTTCGCTTTTATTCCTTTACTCAAAGAACTTTTGACTCTTCTTATTGAAGATATTCTTTGCTTCATGATTTTCCCTCCTACAATGTATTAAAAACAATATATTGTGGAAGAGGTCTTCACGCTTGTACTAAAATCTATAATTCTACTTTAAATTTTCTTAACCCTATGTACTTGATTTCTCTTTAACTTGACATGCATTAGTTACTTTATGTTAATATAAACAGATCATGAAAGTTGATATATCATCTATATTTCAATTAGGAGAGATCACATGGATTCCAAAGACCGATTAGGTTTAGTTATTCGAGATTTACACTTAGAAATAGCCAATTATTTAACAAAATTGCTTGCACCCGTTCGGCTTGCGCCTGAACAACATTTACTAATGGCGTTGTTGCTTGAGAAAGAAGGTCTATCTCAGAATGAGATTGCTAATCAACTTGGGAAGGATAAAGCCAGTGTTGCCCGAATGATCGCTAGCTTAGAGAACAAGGGATATATACATAAAGTAACAAGGACGCAAGATCGTCGGTCGGTAAATGTTTTTGTCACAGACGAAGGCAGGAAATTAGAGACTACAATCAATGAGGTGACGATCAAATTAAACGAAATTATAGCGGCAGGATTATCACCTGCAGATTACTCCACGCTAACAACTTTGTTAACCCGTGTGCAGAATAATGTAAGAGAGGCATAAATACATCTTCCTTGCTCAATAGTTGACATATCATCTTTTGCATAAAAATAATTCGAATCTATTTCTGAAAAGAGGTTTATCCTTATCATGGAATCAACAGCAGCTGTTCAAGTTAAACGTCCCGCCCTAATGGCCTTCTCACTTATGCTAGGAGCATTCGTTGGGCTATTTAGTGAAACTGCCTTAAATATGGCTTTCACCAACTTAATGGATGAATTTTCAATCAACGCCTCAACGGTTCAATGGCTAACCACAGGATATTTACTTGTATTAGGTATCCTCGTTCCGATATCCGCCCTATTAATGCAATGGTTTACCACAAGACAATTATTCACAGCATCCTTGCTATTATCTATCGTTGGTACTTTAATTGCTGCCCTCTCCCCCAATTTCACCTCCTTATTAATTGCGCGTTTAGTGCAAGCCTTGGGAACTGGTTTATTGCTTCCCCTAATGACGAACATTATTCTAATAATTTTCCCTGCACATAAACGTGGAACTGTCATGGGGATGATGGGACTTGTTATTATGTGCGCACCAGCCATCGGGCCAACTTTATCTGGTTTAATCGTGGATCATTTGGGCTGGGAGTTTATATTTTGGATCAGCTTACCTTTATTATTATTTACATTTGGATTCGGATTAACATTCATCAAAAATGTAGCCCAAATCTCTAAGCCTAAAATAGATATTTTATCCATCCTGCTTTCTACTTTCGGATTTGGTGGCATCGTATTTGGATTTAGCAACATCGCTGACCATGCTATCAGTGAAATCATTGTCTATCTTCCTCTTATCGTTGGTGTAATCAGCTTAATCCTGTTTGTTTTACGACAGTTTAAATTGGAAACGCCAATGCTAAATTTAAGAGTGTTTAAATATCCTATGTTTACAATAGGTCTTATTATGGTCTTCTTTGGAATGATGATCATTTTGTCCTCTGCCATTTTATTACCCTTATATTTAAAAGGAGGTTTATT
Source organism: Paenibacillus sp. PastF-3 (assembly GCF_029893135.1). Taxonomy (NCBI): domain Bacteria; kingdom Bacillati; phylum Bacillota; class Bacilli; order Caryophanales; family Paenibacillaceae; genus Paenibacillus; species Paenibacillus sp. PastF-3. Next base: position 396,479 of record NZ_JARXWM010000002.1, read on the forward strand.
GTTATCCGCCACAGCTGCAGGAATTTTACTCCTTCCAGGCAGTGTGATTAACGGAGCTATGGCTCCAGTGACTGGGAGAATATTTGATAAATTCGGCCCGAAGCTATTGCTGCCGCTTGGTTTCTCCATCGTAACCATTGCAGGTTTTCTATTCACAAGCAACTCTACTGAAACCAGTAGCCTGACCTTTATTTTAATACACTGCGCTATGTTTATCGGATTAGCAATGGTCTTTATGCCCGCTCAAACCAATGGCTTAAATCAATTACCCGTGAAATACTATCCGGACGGTGCTGCTGTCATGAATACACTTCAACAAATCGCAGGTGCTCTTGGTACGACATTCGCTGTTACACTAATGTCTAGCGGACAAAATCGATTCGCTAACACACATCCAACCGCTGCACAGCCTGAAGTTTTAACCGCAGGAATTACATATGCATACATATTTATCGCAGTGATTGCTGGTATAGGATTGATTTTATCGTTATTTGTGAAGCGTGTTCGGATCTAATCCTTTTAATCTAATCTAATCTAAAAAGACAGTGGACATGAACTGTCCGCTGTCAAAATTTCAATCCATATCTTTCTCATAAAATACAAAAGTTAATTTATCGTTTATTTGCTTTGTTTCTTCTGTTCGTTTATATCCTACCTTTTCATATAAATAGCAGTTTCTCTGCTCTTGTTCAATACTATCCAGATCCCATTTTTTTGCATCATTGTATTTCTGTTCAATGATTGCAAAAACCTGCTGGGCGATCCCCATTCCCTGGTATTCTGGCATAATAAATATGGGGCTGACACGGTAAGTATTATTTTCCTTTTTAACGATTCGGACACCGCCCACAGCAATATCAGAATTCTTAATCATATAATAATCTGTAAAAGACTGATTAATTCGATCAATCATTTTTTCTACGGACTCATTGGCAGGGCTGGTTTCATAATCCTTATATTTCTCCAGTAATGGCATAAAGGCTTTGACTTGCATCTGATGAATAAATTCTGCATCATCTACTCCTGCTTTACATAAAGAAATCCCCATAAAATTTATCCTCCTAAAGTTACCAACTAGTTAATTTATCAACAAGGTTTATAATTTATTTTTAGGTATGATATAGAGCGTTCCGTCTTCTTTAAATTCAGCATAGGCAACATCCTCAATGTATTTATAGCCTTGCTCCATGACCCGCTTCTGAATCTGTTCCTTGTTCATCGACCTGCCCCGCATGGACTCTTCCAGTACCCTACCTTTATCAATAACTGTAACGGAAAAAGTAGAGGACTGCTCATCTTCAGACTTACGCATAACCGACAGAGAACCATTCGTCTCGAGCAGAGCATACTTTACTTCACTTAGAGAAAAAATATTTTGTTGCCGCAGCATGAACAGTAGTTGGGTAAACTCAATATCGTATTTCTCCATCAAATCCTGATTTACTTTGCCATCGTCGATTAGCAGCACTGTCCGACCTTCCGCCATATTCCCGAATTCCACAAAATGAGTGGTCACCTTTTCAAACAGAAAAGATAAAGCAGTCCAAATAAAAAGAGCAAACAGCAGATGCCAGATCTTCACCTCATCATCGTATATCGTATTCCCTACAATCTCACTTAAAATTAATGATGACAGGAAATCGAGTGGCGTCAATTGGCTAAGTGTCTTGCGGCCAGTAATAAAGGTAATGATCCACAAACCAAAGAAGCTAATGATCAGTTTAACACCTATAGTTACAAATATATCCATTGGTGCACCTCCAGATGGGACTTCGTACAGGGTCGTTGCCCTTATGACACGAAATCCATTCATGAAAGGTATTACACACTCCTAGTGGGGGATAAACAGCAAACAAGACTCTCTGCAACTTGCCGTTATGTTGGGATGGTGATAAGGAACGTTGTGCCTTTCCCTTTTTCACTATCGACTTCAACAATGCCTTTCACTTTATCAATGGTACTATAGACCATAAGCATCCCTAGTCCCGTCCCTTCAGCTTTGGTCGAATAATACGGTTTACCGAGACGCGATATTTCTTCCTTTGTCATTCCAATGCCAGTATCGCGAATACTGATAATAATATTTTGTTTTTTTTCCGAAATATCGATGAACAGCGTACCACCGTCCTTTTCCTTCATGGCTTCGATTCCGTTTTTATAAAGATTAATAAGACATTGCTGTATTTGATTGCGATCATAATTTTTAAATAGCGAATTATTAAAACTAAATTTGACCTCTACTTTGTGCATAGTGGCATAAGGCATGATGATATTCTTAGTATATTCTGACTCCGGCTGCATGTTGGAATAGACCATATTATCGGATTGCGGCTTAGCAAATGAGAGATAGTCGCTCACGATTTTTTCAGCCCTCTGTAATTCTAATAAAGATAATTCTACGTACTGTTTCTCCTCCCTTGTGATCGTCTTCGATTTATTCAACAGCTGCAAAAAACCGCTGGTCACTGTAAGCGGGTTTCTGATTTCATGTGATACACTTGCCGCTAACTCGCTCACAACATTTAATCTTTCAGATTGCATAATTCGGTCGCGATTCTTAATATTAGTAATAATCTTTTCTATTAAGATCATATTGATACACATCACCCCGACATGGGTCGTAAAGGCATTTAAGGTGAGAAACCAATATTCCCGATTTAAACTCCCCTGTGTAAAACCTAATGTAATTAGGTAAAATCCCATCGTCAGAAAAGAAATTATTGTTGCCGCGATGATGCGACTTTTCGAATCTAGTTTTAAGAACCTTTTACTATATAGAGGGACCAGGATTAGGATTGAAGTGGCGAAAAGAAAGGATTGTAACGTACCCTCTCCCCCCACATAAAATCGATAGATATTTAAAAGGATATACAGCGGTAGAACGTTCTTGTATCCACCAAAAAGAGCCACAATAATAAACGGGACATATCTCAAATCAAAAATAAAACCCATATCGAGTTTAAAAGGTTTGGCTATACAGAGACACATCGTTACTGCCGACAGAAGAACCAGAATCTTACTATTATAAGCAAAAGCTCGATTCTCAAAGAAAATCAGAAAAATTACAATTGGAAACAATAAAAAAAAGAAATTCAAAAGCAAAGTCTCAAACAAGGGATAACTTCCTTTCAGCCTAGTGTTGCATAAAATAAAGGTTTTGAAAGCGCACTGGAAAAATACGCTAAAATAATATTATAAGTAAAGTTCCCCATATTAACTATGTATTTCTCAACCATTTTTAAAATAATAAAAAAAGGACCTGACGGCGTCCTTGGAGTGAATCAGAGCGCTGGCTCGGTTACGTTACTGGTGGCATATTATTCGGTTTTCCACATACATTCAGCTCGTTTACGTTACTGGCGGCACATTGTATTCGATTTTTCGCATACATTTGGCTCGTTTATGTTACTATCGGTACATTGTATTCGATTTTTCGCATACATTCGGCTCGTTTACGTTACCAGCGGCATATTGTATTCGATTTTTCGCATACATTTGGCTCGTTTACGTTACTTGCGGCACATTGTATTCGGTTTTTCGCATACATTCGGCTCATTTACGTTACCGGCAGCACATCGTATTCGATTTTTCGCATACATTCGGCTCGTTTACGTTACTGGAGGCACATCGTATTCGATTTTTCGCATACATTCGGCTCGTTTACGTTATCAACGGCACATTGTATTCGGTTTTCCACATACATTTAGCTCGTTTACGTTACCGGTGGCACATTGTATTCGGTTTTTCGCATATATTTGGCTCGTTTACGTTACTGGCGGTACATTGTATTCGATTTTCCGCATACATTTGGCTCGTTTACGTTACCATCGGTACATCGTATTCGATTTTTCGCATACATTTGGCTCATTTACGTTACTGGCGGCACATTGTATTCGGTTTTTCGCATACATTTGGCTCGTTTACGTTACCAGCGGCACATTGTATTCGGTTTTTCGCATACATTCGGCTCATTTACGTTACCGTCGACACATTGTATTCGATATTTCGCATACATTCGGCTCGTTTACGTACCGGAAGCTCATCCTATTCGATTTTTCGCATACATTCGGCTCGTTTATGTTACTATCGGTACATTGTATTCGATTTTTCGCATACATTCGGCTCGTTTACGTTACCGGCGGACATTGTATTCGGTTTTCCACATATATTTGTCCGTAAGCTCGACTAAAACATGCATTTCGAAGGATATAAGGTCCCCTTAGCCAGCAGTTGAATATAGACCATTCATTGAATTCGTTTCACATTTCTCCGCAGTCTTGAAATTTTATAAATTCTATTATTGCAAAAAACAACCAATGAATGCTTTAATGATGCGATGATATTCTTACTCGTAATTTATTTAACGAATTATGATTATTTTGTCTTTTGTAAACCTCTTATTATGATCGATACAAGCAGTATTCCTAAATATCCCCCTGTAATAGGCGAAACCACAAAAATACCAATTATATTCCTGCTCGAACTAAAAAGTAACTTCATACTGGTTACAGCTACAGCTACAACAACTACTGATGTCCAGAAAATAACTTTTTGTTTTGTTGTTACTGTTGGCATTATCGTTACCGTTTCATGGTGTCGATACAAAGAACTAATTATCATCCAGATTAGCAAGAGTAATCCGGATACCGAAAAAGAATGCTGAAGTATTTTATAAAGAGGTAAATTATAAATCATTAATTCTCTTAGAGGAGAATATCGCTCAACAAAGTAACCATTAAAATGCGTAAACCCGTCGATGAACACATGTGTTAAGAAACCAATAATCACAGATAGGATAAACACTACCCAGCCCTTAGAATTCAAACTCCACTTGCTCAAGGTATTGTATGCTCGTTGATCGATATTATAGTTTGAAGGAAGATGCAATACTAAAATCTCCTTAACGATACTATGGAAAATCACGGCAAGGATCACACATAGGGGAATCGCCTGCAAAAATAGTCCTGTTAGAGAATGTCCTATACTTTGATAGGGCTCAAGCATAATAAAATATTCAAAATCAGGTGACATACTTCCTAGAATCAAGCCGGTAGCACTAAAATATTTTGGTTTCACATATTTAAACGGAAGTGCAAAAATAGGATGAGCAAAGGTAAAAGGCATAATCATCTCCTAGTGTTTTTTTATAACTTCTTAGCAACAAAGGTAATAGAGTCTGTTGTCAGTTTTACAGCTTGTCCTTTTCTTTCAATTTCATATTCTAATTGTTTTACAGATTGTTGTTGAACTTCCCATCCAGTGTACTGATCAACTAATAATTTCATCATTTGCTCTGTAGATAAATTCACTTCAAACATTGGATCTAATTCCTGTCCATTTATAAGGTTTACCTCTTGTATGTTCGATCCGATAATAATGCAATTGGTCCCATTTGTTTTTGTTCCATAAATCATTTCATTAAGTTTTCTGTGAAGTACCTTCTCCGAACTTACATGTTCCAAAGAAGACACTGCTAAAATAATGTCATACTCCTCCTTATCGATAACGAAATGTTCAATGTCTGATAATCTTGTCACAATAAAGGGTTCGACCCCAAATTTCTGACTATAACTCTCTAATTTTTCTATGGCCGACTCTAATAAATCCACGCAAACAACCTTACCATTTCTGTTTTTCAAGAATTCTGCTATGGGTATACTATTCCTACCAATCCCAGCTCCTAAATCTAATACACTTAAGTTTTCTTGATCTCTGTATTCTTCTAATAGATCAATTACCGTCTTTACGGGTCTATGTAGCCAGGAACCTGGCTCGAACAAATTATAACTATCGTAACACAAGTCATGATATCTCTTCTCTTCCGTTCTTATATTCGCTACTCTGTCCATACCACACCTCGAGCTTTCCTTATTACATATTTTAAAGTAAGCATTGTACTGCGTTCAGATAAAACCTAAAATACTATATATATAGGATTTTTTAATATTACACACTATGAACCCCCTATGATAAGGAAGGAGATGGTTAACATAGAGCCTACTCATCTACCACATCATAGCTATATCCACGCAACGGAGCTAGCTATTCAATACATGAAGGAGCATCTTGATGAAGAAATAACTTCAGAACAACTCGCTCATCTGGTTGGTTACAGCGCCTATCACTTCACGAGAATATTTAAGCAGGTAACAGGAATTTCACCACGCCAATATTTGTCCGCCTTGCGTATGGAATCAGGTAAACAAGCGTTACTGAAACAACCTTCGTTGCTAATGAAGATTATCCTCTCGATCGGCTTCCGAAGTACCGGCTCCTTCAATCATCGGTTCAAGCAATTCGTTGGCCTATCGCCTAAGAAGTTTGCAGCCACCTCTTCTGAACTAGCCTCCCATATGAATCAGTATGAACACACACCCTTAACATCTGACACACTGCCATTCTCACCACGCATGTACATTCGCTGTCAGCTAGAGACACCACCGGATTTTCGCGGTCTATTATTTGTAGGGCTGTTTCCACGCCCCATTCCTGATCAGAAACCAATCATCGGCACTGCACTCAATATGCGCAATCGCGAATGCCTATTTACTGATATCACACCTGGTACGTATTACATACTTGCAGCAGGTATTCCTTGGAGTCGTAATCCTGTTGACTATTTTAAGCTGGATGCATGTTTGCGAGGTAAAAATGATGAGCCTGTTGAAGTGGATCATACAACGAAGTTGCACGTAAAGATCCTCTTAAGGGACCCGCTCCCCTATGATCCACCAATCGTCGTTAATTTACCTCTGCTATTGTTTGAGAAATTTAACCGAAAGAGAGCAAACTAGAAGACTTTACAAGCTAAATAATCCCATATACTTAATCCAATTGATAGTAATCTTCTTGAAAAGAGGTGATCAGATGAGTCTTGTATCTCAAATTGTCGTGAATAGTAATCTAGAGTTGGTATGGAAGGCATGGACTGAATCGGATCGTCTATCAGAATGGTTTGCACCAGAAGCATTAGTCGACTTGAAGAAAGGTGGAAAATACGAACTTTATTTCGATCCGAATCATAAGCAATCGATGAGTACCATTGACTGTAAAATACTTCATATAGACGCACCATATTCACTCATCTTTGAATGGAAAGGCCCTGATCCGTTTGCTGAGGTCATGAATGATCCCGCAAATCTAACACAGGTTGAGGTAAAGTTGAAAGCTGTTTCCATTGGTACACTCGTTACGTTATGTCATTCGGGATGGACAGAATCCGAACCAGAAGCTGGCATGAGCATGCTTGGGAGCAGATGCTTTCAAGTCTTAAGAGTAAGTTAGAGGCTGGTCAAGGAATGTTGTGCTGTCAATAAATAATCTGGAGGTATGAGTGTATGCCAAACATCACCGTCATTTCTATTAACGTAGCAGATATGACAATAGCTATTGATTTCTATTGTAATAAATTAGGATTCGAAATCTCCACCCAGTATGATGATTCCCTGGTAAGCTTGAAGCATGAACCTATTCCGATTGTACTCTGTCAAGTGGAGCTTTCTACTCAAGTTCAGTATCCAAGAGAATCACAAGTTGTAATTGGACTGCAAGTCGAGGACCTAGTCACTTCCATTAAGCAATATAAGCAGTTGGGTATCGAAGTGCTATACGATGAAACTCGCGAGTGTCCTCCAGGCATCTATAGCGCCATTGCAGATCCGTTTGGTAATGTAATTGAACTGTTGGAATATAGATAATTAGTAAAACCGTTACTTGCATTTTCGAGTAGCGGTTTGTCTCATTGCTATCAGACATCGATCAATACATGGGAGCCAGTTCCATCTCCGATACTAGAATTGTGATTTGATACTGCATCAAAAAAAGGACCCTATACCACGTGCCGTTCAAACGTATAAGGCAAATCAAAGTCCCAATACGGTTGTTAACTCGTCTTCAATAATTTCGCTGCTGTCACGGAAACCGAAGCTTTCATAGAGCCTTTTAGCGGGTAAGTTATCAGCCTTATAAGAAATCCAGCAATATTGTGCGGGGCCTGCGGGTAAAGTACGGATAAATTCTAAAATTCTTGTCATGGCATCTCGGCCGTAGCCCTGATTCTGGTATCGTTTATCAATCATTAGTCGCAGAATACAATAGCTATCATTTACGAAGGACGGCACTTCATATCCAGTAATACCATAAGTCATCATCACAAAACCAACCGGCTCTTCATCCGCGTAAATCGCAAACGGAAAGGGATGACCACCATTGGTTACAAGGACATAACACGAAGCCATACTTGATAAATTGGACGCTACGAAGCGACGTTGATCGTCTGAAACCTCCAAATTGAAAATAGCACGTCGATTTTCTAGTGTGATCTTTCTGAGCGTAATCATGCTGGGCTTCTCCCTTCATATCTAAATTATTGAGTTTGGATATTATATCATCATTTTCCATGTTTTATGGCGATAGTCTGCCCACTAGCTAAAAAAGGCTACCGTTCAATCGGTAGCCAGGATGAAGTACTTATGTCTTTTATTTTCCTAGAAATCCACCTTCAGACTTTATTACTTGCCCCGTAATCCACTGCGAATCATCACTCGCTAAGAAACTAATGCCTCTAGCTGCATCTTCTGGCAAACCGATTCTTCCCATTGGAAACATAGGTAAAAAATGAGTTTTCATCTCATCCGTTATCCACCCGGAATCCGTAGGACCCGGATCAAAACCATTGACTGTGATATGAAGCGGAGCTAAACCAACAGAAAGAGGTTCAATTAATCCAATTAATGCACCCTTTGTCAATATATAAGCCAGGTTATCAGGGTCAGGCCCTTTAGAAACCATAAAAATAATTCTACCTGGAGTCCCCTTTGTATAATTCTTTTCGAACCTTCTGGCAAATTCAGTACTGAGTAAAACCGTGCCACGATTGTTCACTACATAGTGTTGATCTAACGAAGTGATGCTCAGGTTCTGATAATTCGTGGGCACGCAATAAGCTGCATTGTTAATTAAAATGGAAGCATTTCCTAAAGTTTGTTCTACCTGATCCATAATCTTTATTGAGATTTCAGGATTGGAAAAATCTGCTTCCATGTGACTCGCCCTGACTCCCAAGCTTTTCAGTTCTGCACAAAGTTGCTCCGGCCATTCCTTTTCTCCACCATTCCCTTCCGTTTCATCAAAAGGATGCCAATGCGTAAAGAAAATATCTGCCCCCTGGCTTGCAAGTGAACGGCATATGGCTGTTCCGATTCCTGTGGATCTGCTTGCTCCAGTAACGATTGCTATTTTATTTTTCAATGAGTTCAACTCTAGTACCTCCATTCATTAATTAGGAGGATAGGCACCCGCTCTAATTTTCATAGCTGATTGGCATTGAAGGATTTTCGACACACATTCATCTATGGAAAACTTGTCTGTCTCTACGATTACATCCGGGCTAACAGGCTCTTCATATGGAGAATCAATACCCGTAAAATGCTTGATTTGTCCGGCTCTTGCTTGTTTATATAGACCTTTCGGATCTCTCTTCTCACAAACATCCAAAGGGCATTGAACATAAACTTCCATATACGATTCTCCTATCAGAGAACGGACTTTGTCACGTGTGGAGCGATACGGAGAGATCGAGGCAACGATCACATTCAGGTTCGCATCAAGCAGAATCTTACCAATCTCACCAATTCTTCTACCAACTTCCAATCGATCCTTTTCGCTAAATTGCAGATCCTGATTAATACCTCTCCTCAATGTATCACCGTCCAGAATGTAGCAATTCTCAATGTGATTTTTCAGTTCCTCTGCAAGCGTCGTTTTACCTGAACCTGATAGTCCAGTTAGCCATATCATTTGATTCATAGAGACGTACCTCTTCCTGCTAGATTCTATTGCTAAAATACTTTGTATAGTTATTCTAGCTTAAACACAATTTCATTACCTGTCCCATCCTTCTTTAAGGGTGAACTAAATTCCCTGAACTCTAATTTAATACCGGAGATATCATCAGGAAGCGGCGGTGATACTACGTAGTTATAAGCTGCATGGCCTGATGAACTTCCGCCGTTCGTCATTCGACTATCGTACGTTTCTCCTATATACAGCTCAAAATGGTGAAGTTTATTGGCATATAATTCTGAGGTAATATCCCAATCCATACTAAGCATGATAACACTTGCATTACTGTATTGTCGTATAGAGGTCAGTGTATAGAAGAACTCATCTGCCTCAATAGATTGTAGAACAGCAATATGTTTTCTAAAACCCGTTGGCTCGACCATCGGCTTAAAATGTTCTTCACTAAATAATGTCCCAAATACCGATTTTAAAAAATCCTCGTAGAGTTCAAACTTCGCCGCCCAATCTGAAATATACTCAAAAGGTGGGAATCCTGGATTATTATCCGAGCCTTCCTTACGTTGTTTTATCAATTCACAAATCTGCTCATCGATATCAGTAATTCTTTGATCGTAATGCTCGGTTGGGCGTATAAACTGCATCCGTTTCATCTTAGTCCTCCTTATTGCATTTCTTTTCATTCATATGCTCATTAGACTAGCGTTACTTCAACAAACTATTTTATACATTTAAACACGAGAAAAAGTGGGATTCTCATCCTTCTCTTATACTCTCCTACACTATTAAAAAACTGAGGATTTGGTTTACATTCTCTAATATCCTCTATTTTAAATCCAACATGTTTCAGTGACTGAAAATACTCTTCAAAAGTTCTGTGGTACTTAACTACACTTTCTCCAATCCAAGGCTCCATTCTCTTACCCATTTCAAAATAGTTATCGACGATCCAGTCCGACTTTCTTTCTGAAGTTATTGCACTTTTCATGGATGATGTTAGAACCGGATGCTGTACACTAAAAATAAACTGACCATTAGGGATAAGCGCACTACGGATACTATCAAAGATTGGTTCTAGGTCTTGTAAATAATGAATAGCTAATCGAGAGATTACCAAATCATATTTCTCTTTTGGGTAATTCCAACTCTCCATAGTAGCATGGTGAATCTCACTTTTAGATGTATTTAACAGTTCTTTTGCCGCTTTGACCATATTACTTGAACCTTCCACACCTTCGTAAAAGATACATCCCTGCTCAAGCAACTCATATCCGAACTTAGCATCCCCGCATCCTAAATCGAGCACCTTTTTCCCAAGTACATCGCCCATAAAATCATATATAACCGGCTTTTCAATAATGTTATTTGGGCTATCCGCTCTGTTCCTTCTTAATAAATAGTTATAGAAAAAATCCGCATTGTCATACACTGATGACCCTTTGTAATCCAAAAAAATACCCCCTTGCTGTTTAGAGTATACTTTTGGGTAATTTTAGCATTTAAAATAACCTTATACTACCGATAATTTCATTTAGCTCTTAAACCTATCATAAAAAAACACCCCAAAGAGTCCCTCTGAGGCGTCCAATTCCTTAGTGTTTGATTGGCAACGTATAGTATCCAAAAGCAAGATCAAGTATTGCACTCGCTTCTTGGCGAAGCAAAGGCTTTTTAGAACGAAAATCGACAGTCCCGTCATCATTCACTTTTGTATCTGGATCGACGATGCCTTGAGAGACTAAGGCTGTGATCGCATCAGCGGCCCAAACATCTGTATCCCCCTTAAGCGTGATTTCCGATGCTTTCTTAGCTTGTTTTAAATTTTGAATCATAACGGCTGCTACTTGTCTTGTGATGACAGCATTACGATCAAAACCAGGGATTCCTTTTTTCGTTAATTCTTTATTCCCCTCAATTAAATGAGGAAAGCCGTACCATCCATGGGCAAGAATTAGAGCATCCATAAACTCACCTTGTGTCATGGTTTCCTGTGGTTCGAAATTGTTGCCAGATTTAGCACTTATCACATCAAGCGAATACAGGTTGTCGATGTAAGATTTATAAGCGCTCTCCTCAGATACATCAGCGAATGCTGGCTTCGTGTGCACCTTACGAGCATCTGAAACAAAGTCTGGGCTATTAGGATTCGTATAATAAAAATATTCGATCTGATCGTTATGATCTTTTTTAAAGGCCAATTTATTACCTGATTCATCTTCGAACAATAGCGGATTAATCATTCTTAACGTATGTGTACCGCTAGCTCCAGTTTCCATAATCAGATTGCCATCTGCGTAGGTGAAGTTCGATTTCAAGAAATAGAATCTTGTGTTCAAATAAGTTCCAGTATATTTAGCAGCTTCTGATGCAGGCAATGGGAGATACGTTGGCGCCTCTGGCGCTTTCTTTTCAGGGAAATAGTGATCCATCAAGGCTTCATAAATATCTAAGCTCATCATTGTGTCATTGTTATAAGACATATAGAAAGCGGTATTCTCCTCGGGCAATAATACGATCAGGGATTGATGACCAGGCATATTCCCCCCTTTGAGAACCACATGATGGCCGTTCATCAGATCATTACGATACCCTTCAAATCCTCCAATCGTCGTCATCGGAAGCAATTCATTCGCAAAAACGGAGTACGTTTGCATCATCTTTGTGGTTTCTTTACTAATGATTTGCTTTCCATTCACGCTACCCTGTTCTTGAAAAAGAGTTAAATATTTAGCCATATCTTCTCCTGTGGAAAGGATGCTGCCCTGTGGCCCATCAGTAGGAGCATGCCCAAAGGTTGGATGAGGTTTACCATCTGGACCATAATGTGTGGCCATTCTATCTAAAAGCTCTGGGGTAAAACGTGCACTGGTAGAGTCCATCCCTATCGGTTTGAACACCTGGTTCTCCATATACTTATAAAACGGGATACCACTTACGTTCTCAATCGCGTAACCCGCAAGTAAAAAGGCAAAATTATCATAGGTGTAAGCTTCACCTGGTGTCCGAACGACCGTCGGCATATGCTCCGTCATAAACTTTTTCATGGGGATGTCTTGATCTACATATTCTGGTGCAACAAAGTTAGCTTTATCCGGGTAATCAAAGCCCGTTGTGTATGACAACATACTTCTTAAGGTTAACGGAGTTTCCGTTTCATTAGGTACTTTCATTCCTCCAAGATACGTATTGATATCGTGATCAAGATCCATCTTTCCTTGTTCCACTAGCTGCAGAGCTGCTAAAGCGGTAAATGTCTTCGAGACGGATGCGATCTGAAAGACGGTATTCTTATCGACAAGGGTTTTCTTTTCTTTGTCCGCATATCCGTACCCTTTATTCACAAGCACCTTTCCGTCTTTAACCACTACAAAATTGGATCCGTTCACATTGTATTCCTTCATTTTCTGCGCAAATATAGGGTCCGCGAAAGTCTCGATTTCTTTTCCATTAAAAGCTACTTTAGCGCTGTTTGACCTTTCCTCCGTCGTAGTTTGAGCTTCAGTCGTGTTTGTTGCGTTACTGGAGACTGGTGCTGAACATGCTGTAAATACAGCTGCTGATAATAATAGTGCGATGACGCTGAGCCTGCGTGTCTTTTTCTTCATAATCCATTCTCCTCTATAGGGTTATTTGTGAATTCCGAATCTGTTCTGAGTATCACAAACGGAATGTCATTCTAGCTAGAAACGTTCTGTCACCACTTAGCTTTGTTACATGTCATATGACGTGTAGGCTAATCAAAAAAGACACCAACAAGGAGTCAGTGTCTTCCATTTCGTATATTAGTCTAAAGGAGCTTATAGCCATCTTGAAAAATTTTTATGCGTTACTTTGATCTGATTTCGTTCGGCCCAAGCTTTTAACTGTTTCATCACTTCATCTTCATCTTTTTGGGACAAAAAATTAAAACATAATTTATAAGGAACAAATTTATTCACTTTAGGTCTAATCCCAACTACAGGACTAAAATATCCCTTTATATAAATATCATTAATCCGCTCTGCTTCTATTCTTAGATCTTCTATTAATATAGATTCCGGTTGAATCTGAATTTCAACAACCCTTCTGATGGTAAATATCCTGTAGACTAACACGAATGCGACAATCAGACAAATAATAGCCTGACCATAAAGTAAACAAGAAAGCACCAAATCGTCGCTAGCGGTATAGCGATAGTTCAGGTTATAAATTTGAAATATTTGAATCCCCATTAGCAGACTGATATACACCAGCAGCGGTATTAACGACGGACGCCTTACTCTATAAACCCCTATAAGATCCATGTGCCCCTCCTTTTCTCACGTCCATATAGATTACCATATGTTATAAAAAATGGATATTACATCTTGGTGCTAAGATGAAGGAAGATCAAAAAGACGGGGCGCCCCATCAGCCATTTCAAGGCTCTTGGAACACCCCTTGTATTGTCACAGTCCCTTAGAGCCATCTCATAAATCTTTTGTGAGACAGTTTAACTTGATTACGTTCAGCCCATTTGGTTAGTTCTTTCATTCCCCTGTATTCCTGTTCAAGAAAACTAAAACATAATTTATAGGGAGCAAATTTATGATCTACAGGTTTAATCCCTATTACCGGTTTGAAATAGCCCTTTACATAAATATTCTCAATTCGGTTTGCTTCAATTTCTTTATTTTCAACTATTATTGAATCCGGAAGAATCTTGATTTCAATGAACCTTCTAATCGTAATGATCCTATAGAGCAATACGATTACAACTATCAGACAAAAGATTACCCAAAAAAATCCGATATATGAAAGTACTTTACCATCCATATTATTTATGACGCTTGTCAAAAGTATGCCACTTGAAAAAATCATTGATAGCAGAAGTGACATTAAAGAAGGACGACTCACCTCGTATACCCCTATATGATCCATGTGCCCCTCCTTTTCTCACGTCCATATAGATTACCATATGTTATAAAAAATGGATATCGCACTTTTATTCACTTCACAGGAATCTCAATCACTTTATTGTATGCCTTCAAATAGTGCATTCCTTCTATTAGTAGTGACTCAGGCACTGTTTGTGTATCAAATAATAAAGTTCGTTCTTTCATTAGTTTGCCATCCACTTGCTTTGTCTCCTTTTGATTGATCGTTGTTTTTAAATGTGTACTCTCATTGCTCGTTTCTATAGACACACCATCCAGCATTACATCATCATCAGAAGAGATTGTTATTTCGATGCCATGAGAAGTTTTGGAGATATCCTTTAACCATAATTCTTTATCACCCAACATAAATGGCTTATCACTAAGAGAAGTCAGGGAATACTTTTCGTCCAGCTTTTGATATCCAGGAAACTCTTTAACGACTAGCTGTATGGAATGTAGCTCCTTAGGCAATGTGTCGAAGCGAATATCAAATGTTCTTCCACCTAATGAGGTTTGATTACCACTACCCAAGATCTCTACAGGTGTTCCATCGACAATTAATTGTATCCCATGTAATCCAAGCTGCACTCGATCAAAATTATCGACATCCAGCTTCCCTTTTATTACAGTCATCGTTGGCGTAGCTGTGATTGATTTAAAGGTAATCGTACCTTTGTCGACTTTTATCTTTTTATTGATCGATTGTTTAATCTGAGTTTCCATGGCCTCATTGGGGTTATAAGGGAACGTAACTGTCCCTTCGCTCATCTGGCCGTTCTCTTTTAGCTGCTGCCAAAAGTGTAACGTTAGTTTTTTTGAAAATGGATTTACGCTGTCAAATGACATCTGTCCTTTAATCTCCGTATGCCCTCCATTGATCAATGAAGTCCCACTTACTACGTTTGAATCAGTTAAAAAACCACTTATTTTTGAGGGTCTAAAAGCGTCTACAGACATATCCTCTAGTCCATTGGGGTTAGTTAACGTGTAATACATAATGAATTGATTGGCGTCCGCCATAATTCCGTTAATGGTAAGTTCCGTCCCATCTACTAACGTAGTCTTCTTGTTGACGTTTTGTCCCATCCCTTTTACATTTAGCTGTTGTAAAGTTGTGCCATTAAGCAATTCATCAAAGCCAAAAAGCTGTTTTCCATAATAAGCAAAAGCATTGTAGTTTTGTCCAGAGATCACTGTCACCAATAAAACAACCGCCGCAACCTTCCAAATCGGTGCTATTCTTTTCGTTCTTTTTGCGGGAGCCGAATTCAAAGCCTTTCTTAATCTCATTTCTAATTCTTCAGGTGCGGTAATGGACGCTATGCGTGTCTTCTCATCAGCTAATCGCTCTTCGACATTATTATTCATCAACATCACCTCTGAACTGATTTTTGAGCGTTTGTAAACCATGGTAAATTCTTGATTTAACTGTTCCTATCGAAACCTTTGTAATGTCAGCTATTGTTTGATAATCGAGATCATGAAAATATTTTAATTGAATCGCTTCTCTCTGATGCTCATTTACTTGTAACAATAAGGTCTCCAACTCCATTTGTTGTTCACTTCTGCGATAAGGATCCTTGCTACTCACTATTTGGCCTATTTCCCTATTGTCAACCTTACTCCAATCCTCTAACAGCACCAGCTTGCCGCGCTTATGAAGTAGTCGTTTACAGCCATTCACTAAGATCGTCTTGCTCCAGCTATAAAATGCTTCCTCTTTCTTTAGTTGACCGATCTTTTCATAAAGTGTGACGATCATTTCATCCATGGCATCCATGGCATCATGCGGATTCTTCATATAGCTGAAAGCAAGCCTATAATAAACGTCTTTTTCAGACATAATTAAGTGGAGCAAGGCTTCTTTATTTCCCTTCTTAGCTTTTTTCACCCATCGAGCGACATCCATACCTTCACCTCTCTCCCCTATAAGAGTTTGGAATACCTTAAAAAGTTCATTTTTCAAAAGCTTTTTTTATAATATGTATGGTTTCATTCACCCAAATGTAATATTAAGGAAAATAAGCCTCATCTATACCCCAATCTAGTTGATTTTAAACACTTCAATGTAATAGAATGAACTAATCTAAAAGAAAAGGATGGGCACAAGAGATGCCGTTTAAAGAACCACGTACACTCAGTAAAAGATCTCTATTATTTTTCTCTCTCATTATGCTAGTTAAAAGTTATTTTGCTTGGTATTTTCTATTTGAAGATGGGCCTACTTGGACCACATGGCTTAAAGAAATCCCTTTTATACTTTTAGTCTTTTGCTTGATTGAATGGTTCGCAACGAAACGAAAAATGGCCATCTACATGCTGGTCAATGTGTTGATTACTACTCTATTTTTCTCACTCATTGTATATCATAATCATTTTGGCATCATTGCTACTTCACAAGTATTAGATCAGGTCAAACAAGTAGGAGCCGTTAAGAAAAGTATTTTCTCGGTCCTTCGTCCGCAATATATGCTTATTTTCGTGGATATCATTGTCATTGGTTTGATCATGTTTAGAAAACAAAAGGCACTTAACTGGAAAAAAGCCATGTCGCGTAAAAGTAACCGGAAAGCGGTAGCGATCTTGTTCTGTATTTCCATCGTCATTTGCGCAATGAATATTTTTCCTAACCGAGCCAGTATGAACGAAACTGTTAAAGCCGAGCAAATGGGCATTCTCAATTATGAAGCTTATTCTCTGCTAGCCAATGAGGAAGAAGAACAAATTGATGTCTCTGAGATTACACAAGCAGCGATAAATGAAACTAAAGGAATTCAAGCTACCTCTAATCCAGTTTTATTTGGAGCGGCCAAAGGAAAGAACCTCATCATTATTCAAATGGAGTCTTTCCAGAACTTCTTAATCAATCTTAAGATTGATGGAGTAGAGGTCACACCAAATATGAACAAGCTTGCGGCTAGCAGTTACTATTTTCCACGTTTCTACCAACAGGTTGGACAAGGAAACACTTCTGACGCCGAATTTATTGTAAATACTTCTTTCTATGTTCCACCTGATGGCCCAGCCACTCAAATGTATGCGCCTAAAGAGCTTCCAAGCTTACCTAAGCTACTTCAAGCGCAGGGTTATGATACGGCAACCTTCCATACGAATGAAGTCGACTTTTGGAACCGTGGTGAGCTTTATAGTGCATTAGGATTTAATCGTTACTACGATAAGGCTTACTTTAGTGAAGAGGACACTGTATTTTACGGAGCATCCGATGAAGTATTGTATGAGAAAACAGCCGCGGAGCTAGCAAGAATGGATCAGAAGGATCAACCTTTCTACTCTCACGTCATTTCGATGTCAGCGCATAATCCATTCACCATTCCAGAGGATAAATACAAAATGACCCTTCCAGAACGATATGAAGGAACGTTAGTCGGAAACTATATTCGTGCTCAGAACTATGCTGACTATGCACTTGGTCTTTTTATCGATGAGCTCAAACAAAATGGGGTATGGGATAACAGCTTGATTGCATTGTACGGAGATCACCGCGGACTTCCTATTTTCTCTCTAAAAGAGGATGATCAGGTCTTATTGCAGGAAATCCTTGGTCATGAATATACGGAACGCGAATTGATTAATATTCCTTTGATCTTATCAGCGACGGGGATTACAACCCCAAGTGTTAAAGAACAGCTAGGCGGACAAGTGGATATTTTACCGACCGTATCTAATTTATTGGGTGTTTCTCTTGCGGATCATATTCATTTCGGACAAGATTTATTGAATCAATCGACTTTTAACCTACTTCCTCAGCGCTATTATTTGCCAACAGGTTCTTTCGTAAATAATGAAGAGCTCTTCCTATCTGGCAGTGGCTTCGAGGATGGTCAGCATTATACCTTATCTGGCGATGGTGACCACGCGCAACAAACTACCGAGGATGAGTTCAATCGTGCGTTAGAGCTTCTCCATCTATCAGATAGCTATGTAACACAGTTACCAGATAGAGTAATTGAGGAAAAATAAGCTTATATACACCAAAAACACTGCACTCACCAAATCGGCGAATGCAGTGTTTTTCAATAGCCATTTACTTATTCTTTTACGACCAGTTTTAGAGGTGCGGCAATCAGTTTCTCAACCGTCTTGCCATCTAATACGTCTTTCGCTGCTTGAATCGCTAACTGTCCAATTAATGCAGGCTGCTGAGCAACGGTTCCTGTGAGTTTACCCGCCTCAATGGATTTAAGTGCATCTTCATTTCCATCAAAACCGATGACAGGAATATTCTTACCTGAACTCTGAATCGCTTCTATAGCACCAAGAGCCATTTCATCATTATGAGCGAAAACCGCTTGTACATCTGGATTCCCTTGGAGCAGGTTCTCCATAACGGTCAACCCTTTCGTACGGTCAAAATCGGCAGTTTGCTTCGCAATTACCTCAAGCTCCGTGTCGGCAATTTCATGGAACCCTTTCCCGCGTTCACGGGTAGCTGATGCTCCCGGCGATCCTTCTAGTTCTATAACCTTTGCACCTTTTCCAAGCTGCTCTATAATATATTCAGCTGCCATTGATCCACCTTTTACATTATCAGAGGCAACAAGGGCTTTAATATCGCCCTTATCTGCAGAGCGGTCTAAAGTAACCACTGGAATATTTAGACTGTTAGCCGTCTGAACAACCGTCGAGATCGCTGAGGAGTCTACCGGATTGATTAACAGCGCATTTACACCTTTTTGCATTAAATCTTCAACGTCATTACTTTGCTTGGCCGAATCATTCTGCGCATCGATAACGAGAACCTCCATACCAAGCTTTTTAGCTTCTGCCAAAACTCCATCTTTAACAGATACAAAGAACGGATTGTTCAAGGTAGATATGGATAATCCAATCTTCATATTCCCTGGACCCCCGCCGCTGTTAGGCTTAGCCCACTCTGGAGGCTCTAAGGAACAGCCCGTCATAAGAATCAAGAGTAAGGAAGTAAAAATTAATGTGAGCTTTTTCATGTGGAATCCCCCTTATACGGCTTTCTTACGGTCTATGAGTACAGCAATCGCAATAACGATCCCTTTAACTACCATTTGGTAAAATGATGATACGCCGAGCAAGTTCAAGCCATTGTTCAGAATACCGATAATAAGAGCACCAATTAATGTGCCTACGATACGTCCACGGCCACCGGTTAAGCTCGTCCCCCCTAATACTACTGCCGCGATCGCATCCAACTCATAGGATGTACCTGCAGTTGGTTGTGCCGAGTTCAATCTAGAGGTCAAGATGGCGCCAGCCAATGCTGATAACATACCCGTTAAGGAATAGATCATTATTTTGATGCGGTCTACTTTGATCCCTGAAATAATGGAAGCTTTCTCATTCCCCCCAATAGCATACGTTTTACGGCCAAATGGTGTTTTATGCAGTACAATCCACAAGACAGCGAATACGATAATCATCGTGATAGCAGGTACAGGTATTCCTAGTAAATATCCACGACCAAACAATTGGAACGTCATGCTGTCACCGAGACCTGTGATCGGATTACCGTCCGTGTATACAAGCGTTAATCCGCGGAAAATAGTCATGGTCGCGAGTGTAGCAATAAAAGGCGCCATTCTGCCTTTCGTAATCATCAGTCCGTTGACCATCCCCATTAGTCCACCCGCTAAACAACCCACAACAATA
Organism: Paenibacillus sp. PastF-3; assembly: GCF_029893135.1. Lineage (NCBI taxonomy): Bacteria > Bacillati > Bacillota > Bacilli > Caryophanales > Paenibacillaceae > Paenibacillus > Paenibacillus sp. PastF-3. The sequence goes on from NZ_JARXWM010000002.1 coordinate 416,821, forward strand.
GCTAAGATTGGATCCCAGCCTGACAACATCAAGTTGGCAGTGAAGGCACTGGATAAAGCTAGAATAGACCCTACTGATAAATCGATACCACCCGTTAGAATAACAAAGGTCATCCCAAAAGCGATTAGCGCATTAATTGCGACTTGTCTAAGCAAATTCAGGATATTAAGGGGTTCCATAAAGCTTGGGTTCAGCACGGTTACGATAATAATTAGAATGATTAGCCCTAGTAATGGCCCTAATTTCTGCGTGATTTGCCCGATTTGGAAACCTTTTTTCACACTCTCATCTTTGATAGTAGTCATTACTATTGCCCCCCTGTAGCTAACGTCATGATTTTTTCTTGCGTAGCTTCTTGTTGTGAAAGTTCTCCACTGATTTCCCCTTCATGAACAACTACGATGCGGTCACTCATCCCTAGTACTTCAGGAAGTTCTGAGGATACCATAATAATGGCGACGCCACGTTCCGTTAATTCGTTCATAAGTTGATAGATTTCCCTCTTAGCCCCAACATCGACGCCGCGTGTAGGCTCATCAAGGATAAGAACACTGAGGCCAATACCAATCCATTTGGCGATCACTACTTTTTGTTGATTACCCCCAGATAAATTCCGGACCAAAGTCGATGATGATTGTGTCTTAATGTGCAGCCGTTTAATAAGCATGTCCACGAATTCTTGTTCCTTCTTAGCATTGATTACACCTTTAGGGGCGAAGTCATATAAATTCGTAAGTACCATATTATCTCGAATAGAGAAATCCAGGATTAACCCCTCATCTTTTCGGTCTTCTGTTACAAAGCCGATTCCAGCTTGCATAGCGTCATTGGGATTCCGAATGGTAATCTTCTGTCCCTTCACCCAAATCTCACCTTGGTCTAATGATTCTAATCCGAATAAGGTTCTCATCATCTCTGTACGTCCAGATCCCATTAATCCAGAGAATCCTATAATTTCACCAGCTCGTACAGAGAAATTAGCATTTTTAAATTGCCCTTTCTTTGAAGCATTCTTAACTTCAAGAACCACTTCTCCGGGTTTAGAAGTACGCTCAGGGAACCGGTCCGTTAATTCACGACCTACCATTTTCCGAACTACATCGTCAAAATTAGTTTCAGGAATGGGCTTCGTGTCCACGGTTTTCCCGTCCCGCATAACGGTGATTCGATCACATATCGTAAAAATCTCTTCCATCCGATGCGAAATATAGACGATAGAGACGCCTTCTTTCTTTAGCGAAGCAATGACTTCAAATAGTTTCTGTATTTCTCTCTCGGTTAATGCAGCGGTAGGCTCGTCCATAACAATAACTTTCGCATGAGTCATAAGCGCTTTAGCGATCTCAATCATCTGTTTCTCACCTACTGAACATTCCCCTGCCTCTTGGTTCAAAGGAATAGTCACAGAGAGCTTAGCAAACTGTTCATTTGCTAACGCTTTCATCTCTTTCCTATTTAACAGGCCGAATTTGGATGTTCGTTCCTTGCCAATGAACAGATTATCCAGCACCGTCATGTCTGGCCATACATTCAGCTCCTGATGGATAAATGCGATTCCATATTGTTCTGCTTCTTTGGGATTCGTAAAGTATTTCTCCTGATCATCTATACGAATGGTGCCTTGGTCACGTTGGTGCAGACCGATCAGAATATTCATCAGCGTAGACTTACCTGCGCCATTCTCACCCATCAGGGCATGAACTTCACCATCCTTAAGTTCAAAATCCACACCGGTCAATACACGGTTAGCGCCAAAAGACTTATGAATATCTTTCATCGTAATGTGCATACACTTAGAACCCCCTTTTCATCCAAAATAGACCCCAGCTTGTAAAATACAGTTTGCATATGGTTTAGCTTCACCCGTGCGAATAATAACCTTAGCCTGCTGGGTCAGCTGCTTAAATTGCTCATGTGAATACGCCTCTATCGGTATTCCCTTGAATTTATTATTCAAATATTGAGAGGTGACTTTATTGTCAGTCTCTAATTCCTCTGCAACGATCACCTTTTCGATGACCATATCCTCTGAGATCATATCAACGATCTCTTGGAAGCTAGGGACCCCTAGTTTAACCGCCAAATCAATCTTCGGAATACCCGGTGGAACAGGAAGTCCAACATCGGCAATGACAATTGTGTCGGTGTGACCTAAGTCCGCAAGCACTTTAGAAATATGACTATTTAACACTCCGTGTTTCTTCATAATTACAGATTCGCCTCCACCTCTGCTCTTGTTGGCATACCACCTTGAGCACCAAATTTAGTAACGGATAAAGATGCTGCTCGATTGGCAAACTTTACACTATCCAGAATGGAGCTACCTTCAGCTAAAGCAACTGCAAATGCCGCATTAAAAGTATCTCCAGCTCCAGTCGTATCTATAGCGTTAACTTTGTAAGTAGGAACCAGAACTTCTTGTTCTCCATCATAAAATCGTACGCCCTTGCTTCCTTCTGTTATAAACAGCTTGTTAGGATACTTCCGTAAAGCATCTGTAGTACTCATCCCAGGGAATAAAATTGTACATTCATGTTCATTGGGTGTCAGATAGGCGGCATTTTCTATAATCGTGTTATTGATGGGACGAGCAGGTGCTGGATTAAGCAGCATAGGCACTTTGAATTTATCGCAAAGCTCACTTACATAAGACACTGTTTCTTCGGGTATTTCTTGTTGGATTAGCACCATATCAGACCCTTTTATAGTATCAAGCGCACGCTCAACCAACTCAGGAGTGACTAAATCATTAGCTCCTTTTACAACGATAATGCTATTATCACCTTCTGCTAAAATGATGTGAGCAGTCCCGCTCTCGATATGTGTAACCGGTTCCACATTAGCGATAAGAACCCGATTTCTCTTGAAATTCTCCATGATCTCCGTACCATAGAAATCTTCACCCACACAACCAACCATCGTAACTTCTGCGCCCAAACGCGAAGCAGCTACAGCCTGGTTCGCTCCCTTGCCTCCTGGAACCGTAGCGAAGCTCTCTCCAAGAACAGTTTCCCCTGCGTGAGGTCGCTTGGATGAGGTCACTACCAAATCCATTGAACAACTTCCGATTACACAAATCTTAGCCATGTCCATCAACCTTTCTTATGTTGTCATCTATTCTTTTCTTCTTGTTGTTTCCCGCTCCACAAAGCTGACGGGTAATTGAATGATTTTATCTTCTACTTTATCTTGCTCAATTAACTTAATAAGTAAACCAGCTGCTTCACGGCCCATGTCATGTGCAGGCTGACGGATAGTAGATAACGAAGGCGACAACAGGCTGCTGAGTGGGATATCATCGAATCCAATGATTTGGAGATCCTGTGGCACTCTTTTACCTAAGCGATGTGCTTCATGAATTACTGCTGTAGCCACGATATCATTACTGGCAATTACACCATCTGTATCTATATATTTATCAAACAACTCTACAGCCCATTGTTCCGCTTCTGTGTGGGAGAAGGATGACGTCTGGATCACTTGATAAGTGATTCCCATTTCATCAAGTACTTCAATTGCACCTTGAAATCGATCTTGCGCCGGTTTAATATGTGCCGGTCCTTGCATGACTGTAATCTTGGTGCTCCCCCGTGCAATGATTTCTTGAGCAGCAAGGCGTCCGCCTTTTCTGCCATCTGCATATACGGAGGGACTGTCATTAGAAGTACGGTCAAGAAATACAACCGGAATTTTCAAATTAGAATAAATATCTTTCTCAGGAAAATTAGTGGATGAGATCATGCCAATGACATTATTTTGGATAAAGGTTTGAATATAATCCAATTCCTTTTCCTCGTTCTCATCACTATTACCAAAGATTATCCGATAACCATGCTCCTGCATCCGATCTTCTATCCCACGTGCTAATTGCGGGAAGAATGGGTTCGTAATGTCAGGTAATAGAAGTCCAATTAATTTGGATTTTCGTTTATACAATGACCTTGCAACCTCATTAGGGGTATAATTCATTTCTTTGATAGCTGCCTCAACTTTTTTTCGAGTATCGATATTCACATAACCAGATTCATTTAACACCCTTGAAACGGTTGCTACCGACACTCCTGCTATTTTTGCAACATCTTTAATCGTCATCATGATTCAATTCATCCCCCAATGTGTAACCGGTTACATGTATTACATTAATTAGATTATCATAAAACCGTTTTCATTACAAATCTTTTTTCGTTCCAATATATAACAAAAGATATCGATTGAACTCGATATCCTTAGTGAGGCTAATAAACCAGTTCACAATCATGGTGTTCCCAAACATCAAATAAATTACCATCCAGATCTTCAAATACAAAAAACTTACCATACTCACCTTCGTCACTAATGTTTCCGACTTTCACATCTTCACAACTCAAATTGTTATGAAGTGATACGGCATCATTAGTAAAGAAAGTGATCACCCATCTTTTCTTATTTCTTACCTCGAATACAGCTCTAGAATCATGATCACTTTGTGTTAAACATAGGATCGGTCTATTCTCTCTATATAAGCTTAGGTTGCCTTCTCTTCGATCCCTAATATTAAAACCAAAATGTTTCACAAACCAACCTGCAGATTTCTCCAAGTCTTTAACTGGAATCACATTATAAGCAATACCTAAAATTCTTCCAACCTCCATCGGATACCCCCTTGACCTTAGACTTCTGTCTTCTAAAGATCTCTATAGACTCTAATCAGCAAACCGATTTAATAGTTTGATTGTATTAAAATGCATCCCTTCATGGTAAAGTGTGAAATTTATGAATTCTCCGATTGTATTTAAGGTTAATCCACTGCCCGTTGTAAGAGGGGTTACTTGCTCACTTAAGCGATTGTGCATAGCTTCCTGAATACGTTTGGGTTGCTCCGAAAGCATCTCAATTAACACTTTAAGTGTTGGTGGTTTCTCGCTCCACGCTGCAGGTTTAGTACCTTTTGCAAATAACCGTTCAAAGCTTTCCGGCAATTGCATAAGCTCCCTAGCGGAATGAAAAGCAAACTTCTCTTGCACCAAATAAATATGTCCCAAGTTCCATCTAATGTTGTTATTAAAGCCCTGTGGAATAATATCTAGTATTTCCTCGGAAAGTACTTCAACTGCACGAACGGTAACACTCCGTACAAATTCAATTTGTTTGAACACGATTGGGTCCATCATAGCCCTCCTGTTTTTTATCCATAGTTTACCATGCACGTCAACCGAATCCCAGCAGTTAGTACGAATTGTAAAATATCCCTTTACAAAAGAAAAGGAATGGTTTATTTTAACATTAAGTAATTATTAAATATTAGTCGAATTATCCAAACATTTAAATTATGTAACAAAGAACATCGGAGGTTATGATGGAAGATAACATGAAAGATACCTTACTATCGAACATAAAATTTGCGTACAACGAAGCTTTGGAATTCATTGTTTCTATGGGAATGATTGCTTGTGAAGAGCAGTTGCTTAAGGCAGCAGAGGATTACAAACTTGAAATGGATCCACAAGCGTTGTCTTATCATAAAGATGCACGAGCACGATTATCCCCTCACTCCTACCGAGAGCTTCAGTTTTTTTTCCAGTACAACTTTTTTCATAAAGCTCTCGATTTTGCTTTCTATGAATCCATTTGCACCTGTCCGGAACCACAAACAGCTGAAGCATGGATAAAACGATTGGAAAAGAGTCCTGCAGAAAAGGTAGTCGCTGAAATGGTATATGGTGTGTATTACGATAAATTAGATGAGTTGCTAGAAGGAAACGATTGGGAGATTGTTAAGAAGGATACCCGCTTAATGGCTGAGCTTGTGGCAAGAACAAAACCGCAGCTGGATGTGATTGAAGCGCAGGGGCCATTACTAGAGTGTCTTGCTTATCCCGAAGAAGCCAAGCTACGTTATATGCAGCTCTTACACCAGTTCTACAAGGATGTCTTTTCACTTTGGAAAGAGGAGTTAAGAAGGGAGTCTGAACAAGCCTCTCAGCGTTATGAAGGTCTGTTCCTAGCAAATCCTGAAAGATTCATTCGTGATATCAACAAAAATGAACCTGCAGTTTATGATGTTCCCACTACTTTTCATGTCAGCTTTTTCTCACAAGTTGGGAATCATGTTCTCTTCTTTTACGCAGGAAGTTCTCGTATCGCTTGGGTTATATTCGGCATTTTTAATGATTATGTATTCGGACCTGCTGCTGATCGAGAGAAAACTGAACTTTTTTTAAAAGCATTCTCGGATAAACGGCGTTTAGACTTCTTGCTGCTCATAAGGAATCGCCCTCACTATGGACAAGAAATTGCATCAGCACTTGGCATAACGCCCGCGGCAGTAACTTATCATGCCAACTTCCTATTCTTTTTAGACCTTATCGAACTAAAAAGAACCGATCATCGATTATATTACCATCTTCGAATGGATAAATTGAGAGAATTACTTGCCGTCACCACAAAAGTCATGCTCGATGAGGAACCTCCTATCTTTTAATTGAACCACAGCAAATTCAAACCATAGTGGGGAGGGTCTAAAGTGAATGGATCTACAAACATAGAAGCAGACTCGATCAAAAAATCCAATGTAGTTTCTAACACTTTTATGCGTTTACTGAAACTTGGAAAACCCTATTTAGGCTGGTACCTCATATTATGTCTCTTAGCAGCCGTCGTTTCCCTTGCAACAGTTGGGATAGCCGAATCTTTACGACGTATAATCAACGCTGCTACGAATCAGAACATGTCCTTTTTGATGTCTGGTGCTATCTTTGCTCTAGTAATCGTTATTATAGATGCTTTAGCCAGCTTCTTATTGACTTACTTATCAGGTGTGCTTGAATTCAAGTCGACCTCCAAGCTTCAGGTATCTTTGCTAGCTAGATTACTAAATGTACAGATGAAAGATTTGGACCGGTATCATTCTGCTGATCTCATTAGTCGCATCAATGATTCTGCCCCAGCTGCCCAGCAAGGTATCAATCAGAAGACCATCGAACTATTCAGTAATCTGATGCAAATTACATTTCTATTAACTTATCTGCTCTCACTCCAATATGCCTTAACGCTCGGAACTATATTGATTTGCTCGCTTGTTCCACTTGTGATGATTCCCTTCACTTCCCGCCTACGTTCCATGCACGAGCAAAGACAGCAAATTGAAACTGCGCAACAAATGTTTATTCAAGATACGGTACAGGGTGCTGAGGTCGTGCGTGCTTTCTCCCTGGCATCTAAACTGCATAATCAATTCACACAACGTGTTAGGCAATATTTCAACATTCATTTACCTGTCACACGCTTAGAAGCTGTGGGCTATAATATGCCCTTTGCCGTTATTCTTAGTGGATTGTTATATGTTCTCTCCTATGGCGGATATCTAGTTATCCAAGGAAGACTGGATGTGGGGGCAGTAGCAGCATTTCTTATTTGTTTCGAGCAAATTACAAACCCTGTATCAAAGCTGGCTAATCTATGGACTGAATTACAAGCCTCGCTGGCGCAAGGTAAGCGATTGTTTGAAGTCCTTGATTTACCTGAAGAAGATGAAAACCGTGAATGTAATCAGGAACATTTTCAGCAAAAAACGCCGATGAATAACAACCAAACAATTCGTGGTTTATGCCCTATCACCTTTGAGAATGTAGGTTTTCATTATGGTAATCATCAAGTATTAACTAACGTCAATCTAACCATAGAACCAGGTAAAGTAACTGCATTTGCCGGTCCTAGTGGCAGTGGAAAAAGCACCCTCCTTCAATTAATACTCGCAACCTATGAACCTACTGAAGGGGGCATCCAATCTGGTAAGTTGCCGTTAAGCAGCATCCCCCCTCGAGCTTGGCGTAATCATTTGGCTTATGTTTCTCAAGAGCCTTATCTGTTCACTGGAACCTTATATGAAAATATTGCATGGGGAAGACCTGACGCGACCTATGAAGAAATTATTAAAGCAGCAAAAAGTGCGGGGATACATGAATTTATTATGAGAACCCCACTTCAATATCAGACTTCTATTGGGGAACGGGGCCATACCTTATCTGGCGGCGAAAGGCAGCGGCTATCCATTGCCAGAGCTTTTGTCCGAGCGCCTAAACTCCTCCTTCTTGATGAACCCACAGCTGCACTTGATAGCCAAAATGAGGAGATTGTCGGCCAGGCCCTGCAAGAACTCATGCATGATCGTACAACGGTTGTTATCGCGCATAGACTATCTACCATCAGAGATGCGGATCACATTTATTATATGGAGGCGGGTTATATTGTTGAAGCTGGGACTCATCTCGAGTTAATGACTTTACAAGGACAGTATTACAATATGGTTGAGACCTCAATGAAGAAGGCTGATATTTCTACTCTGGTCAGGGAGGTAGAGGTATGAATGAGCTGGAATCCAAGAATCTAAAACTAGGGTATGCTCTACGTAGATTATTCTCTTACGCAAGCCCTTATCGAATTGGATTTATTGTGGCTATACTCCTGCTCTCTGCTAAACTCGTAATGGACATAGGACTTGCAGCCATTCAGCAAGTATTTATTGATACGATCCACAATGCCAATATGGATGCATTAACACGTATAACTGTAATCTGTGCCATTGCTTGTGTCATCATTATCTGCTGTCTTATGGTGCAGCATTACTTCCGCTTCGTTATGCAGAGTCGGATGGCTTGGGATATTCGTGCGAAGCTCTTTGACAAAAGTCACCGAATTCCATTCCGTTACCTTCAGTCCATGCATTCAGGTGATTTGACTTCGCGTAACACTAAGGATGCAGGGATGGCCATGGGGATGATAAACAGCATCGTATACGATCTAGGCTATAATCTACTTCTCTGTTTCATTTCCTTTCTATATTTGGCCAGAATGGATGTTTGGATCGCCCTGTTAGCTCTTGGATCGGGCCCCCTTGTTTTTCTTTCCGGACGTTTCTTTGATCGCAGATTACGAAAATTATCTACTCAAATATATGCAAAGGAGGCAGAATTACGAGGTATCTTACAAGAAACACTTCAAGGAATGAAGGTCGTCAGAGCCTTTTCGCTTGAAGAAACTCTCTTAAATAAATATGCGCTAGAACGTGAGAAGTTAAGAAGAATGCAGCTGCGAAAATCGCTTCTAAATGGTCTCTTATGGCAATCTTCCGCCTTTATCAATAATCTCGTAATGGTGACATGTGCCGCTTTAATTGCGTTATCAGCTCTAAGTGGCGGAACATCAGCAGGTGAAGTACTCGCTTTTATTATTTTGATGGGTAGGGTTCAATGGCCTTTTGTCCATATGTCTCAAACATGGGGAGGTGTGCAGGAGGCTTTAGGTGCAGCTGACCGCGTATTCGCTATACTTGATGCACCTGATGAAGGAGCTACTCATCCTTTGCCAGAATCCAGCTCATCAACATTTGCTTCTGTAGAGGTGGCTGCATTACAAATAGAGGATGTCCACTACAACTACTCGGGGACAACGGATAATGAAGCCTCCCTATTTACAGGGCTAAATATTCATGTACAACATGGAGAAACTATCGCGGTTGTCGGGCCCAGCGGGTCAGGGAAGACGACGCTCGTTCGATTATGTAATGGACTTTATGAGCCTACTGCAGGAAGCATCACAGTTTATGGAAAGTCTGTACATGATCAGCTTGAAGAAGCACGAGCAATGATTACCTATGTTCCCCAAACCCCATATTTGTTCTCAGGAACTATACGAGATAATATCGCCTTCAGTTCTAGTACAGCTAGCGAAGAGGGTATTCGAGAAGCCGCTCGGCTCGCAGGTGCAGAAGAGTTTATTACGAAGATGCAGGATGGTTATGACACTATCCTAGGTGAACATGGATCGACTTTATCTGGTGGACAAAGACAACGCATAGCCATTGCCAGGGCTTTTCTTCGGGATGCTCCACTCCTACTTCTAGATGAAGCAACTTCCGCACTCGATAACGAATCTGAGCGAATGATTCAGCAATCTCTTGATTTATTAATGAAGAATCGAACCACATTAGTTATTGCACACAGACTATCCACCATACGTGAAGCGTCTAGAATTATCGTGTTAAATGAGGGTTCGATTGTTGAGGAAGGAACACATGAGTCTTTATTAGAAATGAATGGGCTATACTCACAATTATATAACATTCAATTTAAATCTTCTGAAGCAGAAGACATTAGTGCACCTGAGTTGCTTCAATTACATTCCAATCTTTGATCTCAGTTCAATGCATACATCGTAATTCATACGTTATTTTAATTAAGGTGTATGCGTTGGAATCGAGTATAAATTATCCTCTTCTTTTAATCGTTTCATGACGAGCTTAATAAATGACTGGATATAGCTTTCTTGAAGCTCTTTCTTTCTGTGGCTCATCCATATCGAATGCTTAGAGACTACATTTTCCACTTCGACCTTGGCTAACATACCCTGATCAAGATAAGGCTTTGCTAACAACGCCGATACAAAACTAATCCCATAACCGGCAATGACGGCTTGAATAACCTCATTTACTCCATTAAATTGAAGTTCGATCTTCGGTTGTTGTACCTTTCTTTCTTCACATAATTGTACAATTCTCTCTCTGGCTGCACTACCTTCCTCCCTCATAATAAATGCCTCAGCCATCACTTCCTCAAAACTAACCTCCTGCTTGGCTAAAGAATGATTTGAAGAAACTACGAACACATACTCGTCCTTGTACAACTCCCGATGTTCGAACACCCCTGTATGATGAGAAGGAAACGCCATATCACTATAAATCGCCACGTCCGCTTCAAAGTTATTTAATTGTTCCATGACTTCATGAGAATTAGCAGTAGAAATCTGAATTTTAACCTCCGGAAAAGATTGCTTGAATAATGATGCCCACCGGGGGATGAGTATACTTGTAGCCAGATAATTACCTGCAATCCGAATATGGCCTGCAGGAAATTTATGATAATCCTCAATTATCTGCTGTACCTGTTCACCCATAGCAAATAACTTTTCAAGTGGTTCGATCAGTTTTTCCCCAATCGGTGTTAACACCATTCTCTTTCCTATGACCTCTAGTAATACGATATTATTCTCCCGTTCAAATTTGCGGATCTGCGCGGATATAGCGGGTTGACTTATGTGCAAACGTTCGGAGGCTTTGGTCACACTCCCTGTTATCGCAACATAATAAAACAATTTTAATACATGATAGTTCATCCTGATTTCTTCCTAACTATATAAAATAAAATCATATTTAACGAATGTTCGGCCTTCTTACTATAACTATACATTATGGATATTAACTATTATATATTGTTTATTTATAATTATTTATCTTATACTTACAACTATTCAAAAGGGAGGTTTCGTTAATGAAAAAGACAGTATTATTTCTAACCCGTCACGGGCAGACCGAATGGAATTTGCAGAAAAGAATGCAAGGACATCAAAATTCAGCGTTAACAACCTTGGGTGAACAGCAAGCGGAATGGTTGAGAGAACGTTTGGAAGGTGAGAATTTAGGAGCCATTTATTCTAGTACTAGTCCAAGGGCGTTGCATACTGCGCAGATTTTGCGAGGAAATCGTAGTTTATCGATTCAACAGCAAGCTTCATTAATGGAAATTAACATGGGCATTTGGGAAGGAATGAACACAGATCAGATTGAACAAGAATATCCATTACAGTATACCCATTTTTTCACCAGACCTGATCTTTTTATTCCACTAGCCCCAGGGGAGACCTATAGTCAGCTTGAACAAAGAGTAACGCCGACTATTGAGCGTATCATTAACGATAATGAAGGACATGAGGTACTTATTGTCACGCATCGGATGACCCTGAAAGTCATTATGGCTCATTTTCTCAATAAATCACTGCAGGAATTAGGGGAACTACCGGATATTCTCTCTACAGCATTGTGTAAAGTAACCTTAACTGACAACAATACAACCATCGATCTGTACGGCGATACTTCACATTATCAATGAATCCTTCTCAAAAATAAAAAAGGAAACTCCTATTTAAATGGGGTTCCCTTTTTAGAATTCAATTTTAAATTTCCACACTTTTGATTGTAAAGCTGCGGACCTTCATCCATTTCCCTGAAATAAATTCGTCAATTGTTTTCGTCTTCGGTCTAACACAAAAACGATGCTTGCTCCCTTTATCAAAACCAACCGCTTCAAAAATCAGGCCGTCACCTATTTGCTCCTTAAAGAACACTTGCTTAAGTCCCAATCTATTTAACATTTCAAGCTTTACACTTTCGATATATGTGCGTGAATACTCCTTAGACATATGTGTTCCTCCTAGTAGTGGTAGTAATATTATAAGTTCAATATTAAGAAAATCAACTAAAGTTCATATAAACGAAAAGAAAAAAGCCAACCCATAGTCTATGGATTGGCTTCTACTGTATAAGTTAATTACGAAATTATTTAACTTCTGTTGTTCCAGTCACTTTTCCATCAATCTTTGCAGATGCTTTCAGATCCTCACTTGTGAAGTAAAGATTACCATCAATCGTTGCGGTTTCAGGCAGAGTAAAGCCTTTCGCTTCTACATAAACATCGCCTTTAATCGTTCCGCCTTCAACTTTCAAATTCTCACTTTGTACTGTAAACTTTGGTACGGTTAGTGTATAAGTAGCAGTGATCTTGTGATCAGCATCTTGCGAATAAAGGGCAATCTTACGGTAGATGTCGCCATCAGCCGCGCCTTTATCATGGAATTCTCCAGCTACAACAACCTCTTCTGGAATCGTTACATCATTTAGAATCGCAACAATCCAGTTTCCATCTTTGCTAACAGCCTTAGTAAATGCATCTGCTTGATTGACAATCGATGCTGTAGTGACAGCATCTGTCTGCTCAGCAGCCGGAGCCGTAGTTGCCGCCGGATTGGTTGCTTTATCCTCATTTGCTCCACAACCTGCCAATACTGCTACCGAAACCCCAGCCACTAAAATCATTTTAAATAGTCTCATTTTCGTTTCCCCCTAATTTTGATTATAAATTAATTATATATTAAAATTCTTAATAATTAAGTGAATCATTTCACAAATTTGTGTCAGTATCTAAAGCGGTTTCACAACTCTCCCGCTTCCCGTTTAAAATTCGTTCCCATGAGTCACACCTCTTCTCGCTGACTGATTTAGGTTCTTAAATCCATTTACCCAAATTATAAAAATGAACACATAAATCATTTTCTTCTTGGTATAAAGTCACTCGTTGACTCTTCTCAAGTTTTAGTGATAATATTTGGAAATAAATATCTCAGCAAGGGAGAAGTTTACTGGTGAAAAAGACTACAATGAAGGACATCGCGCTACGAGCAAATGTCTCCGTTGCAACTGTGAGCTATGTTCTGAACCGCGTCAATAACCAAACCATTCCTGAGAAAACCCGCAATCAAATTCTGTTACTGGCTGAAGAGCTTCATTACATTCCAAACCTAGCAGCTCGTTCGCTAGCTAATAAAAAAACGGGATTAATAGGAATACTTATCAATAATTCTGCTTATATGCCCCCTTGGAAACTCTATGCCCAGTTCACATTTATCCGTACTTTGGAACAGCGTTTAACGGATGCCGGATATCATACGATGTTATACTCTCTTGGTACCGACCATCCTTCACTGGATATCATCGTCGAAAGAAAACTCGAAGCCGTCTTTCTGATTGATGTCCGCGAGGAATCCTTCTATTCGATTTCCAAGCATTTTGTAGAAGGGATTCCCTTAATTTTGATCGACAGCATGATTGAAGATAAGCTGTTTAAGCAAGTTCTTTACAATTATCGTTCAGCTCTACAAAAGATAATGCCGGAGGATCTTTCACAGGTTTGTTTAATTATGGAGAGCTTCAATAACACCCTGCTCACTCACTTTATCCAAGACAGTCTTCCTTTACCTGAGAAAGCAATATTCAAAGTTCAAAATATGGAGGAATTGAATACAATTTTATCGGAGGGGATTTACAAAGAGGCCATAGTTATTAATGAGTTTATCGGAAGTTGTGTTGAAAAATCCGGGGTATTCACACGTCTTTCTGTTCTATGTACCTGTAATTGCCCAGAAATGCTTGGAGAAGACGTTCAGAAATTCATATTCACTGGGGATAAATCAGCCACTGCTTTTGAACTAATGCAGGAGTTATTACATCGTCCTGACTACTCCAAACAAGAGAATAATCGTTATTTTGTTAATTAATTTTTTTTCGATATTCACTTAAGCGTTTAAGTTGAGAGGAGAGTTACCATGACAGATCCTCTATTAGGAAAACATGCATCCACCACTGCTCAATCCTATCCAACTCTTTGGGGAAACCGGAGATTTATGCTGCTACTCAGCTCGTATTCCATTTCCTTGTTTGGAAATACCTTTCACAGCATTGCTTTAAGTTTATGGGTACTTCAGACCACCGGAAGCGCTAAAATGATTGCCATTATTACGATAATCAATTTATTGCTCAGTTCTTTCCTCGGATCGATAGGAGGCACACTCGCAGATCGGATCAATCGTAGAACCATTATGTTAATCACTGATTTGATAAGCTGCGGTCTAGCAGTTACGCTTGCTTTGGCCATTTCCATGTCTTCTACATCATTCATTATCGTGGCCATATTAACGGGACTTACGACAGTCTCAGCATTATTCCAATCCCCTGCGTATCAAGCTTCAATTACCACTGTAGTTGGAAAAGAACATGTACAAAAAGCAGTCGGGATTCTGAACCTGTCAGAGAATGTCTTTCGGACGATTGGGTATTCCGCTGGAGGTATTTTTGTAGCGAGTTTTGGAGCGGCAGATGCCATATTATTTGATGGAGCTACATTTTTCGTTTCCTTTCTACTAGTTCTTACTGTCCGCTCCCTTCCACTCCCAAACCGAGTGAATACCGGACCTAAAGAAGAAAGAAAATTTACACAGGATCTTGCGGATGGCGTTCGTTATATTTGGAGATACCCCTTCGCCCGGGCAATAATCATAATGCTTCCTACGCTCACTTTGTTCTTTATGCCTTCACTGATGCTAACGCAAGTGATGGCCGTCAAAGTATGGAATTCTAGTCCCTTTCAGTTTGGACTCATGGAAGCCTGCATTCCTCTAGGTTATATGATTGGTTCCAGCATGATCTTGTTTCTCGGCTCCAAATTAAAGAATCGCGGCTTCTTTATCATGACTGGACTGCTGTGTATGGGTCCCCTGTACCTCCTATTATCATTCGTCACTACTGCTACCTTAGCCATTCCCATCATTCTTCTAATTGGCTTTATGTTCTCATTCTGTACATTGCTGATAAATACAATCCTCAGACTGGAAGTTTCGGAGGATATACAAGGTAGAGTCTTCGGTGTACTTGGCTCCATTATGAGTGTAGCACCCTCACTTGGTCTTACAGCTGTTTCATTCCTGTCCGATCACTTCAGCCCAGCCCCTGTCATGGGTTCCATCGGAGTCCTGTTACTACTGTTTGCTTTATTAACCTTGAACAAGTTAAAGGTGATTCGTAATTATAAGTAATTTTAGAACATATCTTATGACCGTTATCGCCCGTTTTCCCTAATAACGCGTCTATTATGAAGCTCGATCAGTAATTGAACAACTATAATGATCAATAAGAAGATTCCCACGACACCTGTTAAAAATGGATACATTAGAGGGAAAAATACACTTGGATAACTTTTAGTAATATCCGAATAGTAGCCCATACCCATAAGTGATGTACCCGAGAACTCGATCAGCTTCACCCCTAGATGATTGTTATTTCTTTGAGCATAACTCAGCATCTTTTCTTCTATACTGCCATCATGTGAGATCGTGATTATTTTCCATTTTCTCTTTTCCATCGGCTGACTATCCTCTGTAAGTCTTTGGACTATACTTATTTCTTTCTCATCAGTCTTTCGATCCTTTACAGTAAGGATATCTATCCATGAAAAATATCTGCTTCCTCTTTCTCGATTAGATAGCCATATTTCATCAGCGGTTGAGATTTTTTGACCATTTAATAAAAACTGAACTTTCACAATATCTCCAGGCGGGACATTCTCCTCTTCATCCCAAATTGTCAATTCTGCTTTCCTGCCTGTATTTTCTTCCTCAATCTTAATATGCTTATCATCAACCGTTAGTTCTTGAACGTTTAACGTGTTATATCCTTTTTCAGCATGGTTGATCTCATAACGCTGATTGATTTGATCTGAAATCATATACTCACGGATATAGTTGAACAATGGGCTGAAAGAAATCGCTAAGAAGAACAATGAAATTGTCGATAAAACAATCTTTTTGTTCATAACGAACCCTTGGGAGTAATCGCCAGCTTAAAATTTTGCCTTGAGCCACCTTCAGGACCCTCCGGTTCCTTATCCTGCAGAGGAACAAAACCAAACTTCTGATAAAATCTTCTAGCAGGTTGACCCTCTGGATGATCCTCACCAAATGTAGTAACGAATATCTCTGCTGGGGTTTCGATACTTTCGAGAATATAGTTAAGAAGGGCTGTCGCGACTCCTTTATTTCTCTCTATGGCTGAAACAGATAACCACCCAATCTTGTAATTAGGGGCTTTGGATGAAGAGAGTAACACAGCTCCTAGTAATCTTGAACCTGGCGAACCATTGTTTTCTCGTACACAAAAAGCGCTTTGTCGAGTGATATTTTTTTCTAACGCTAGAGTGAAATCCGGATCTTCTACCATCGGTCCAAAAAGGGTCTCCACCTCTGCCGCCAGGTCCAGCCATCCTCTTATATCCTCCATAGTAGCGTTTACTACAACCATATATAAGTTCTCCTTTAATATACTTAGTTACACCCCGCCGTCATGATCGCGGTATGCCTTAATAAGCGTACAAAAAGCATCTTTGCTTACACTTCCCGATTCAAAGCCTGACCAATATCCCTTTCCTATACAATCAGAATCCCAATTTAAACAACCACGTCGACAACTTCTCTTCCCGCTCTTTTAAGTCCCCATTTATGTGATTGAATTTTCCAAGCCAGTGCTCAGCAGCTATGCTGCCATCCAGCATATACAGAACCCGTTCTGCCTGAGCAGCGACTTTCGCATCATGCGTAGCCAGCACAATCGTTGTACCCGCCTGATTAATATCTATTAAGATCTCCATAATTTCACTAGCAGCTTTAGAGTTCAGTGCACCTGTTGGCTCATCACCAAAGAGAATATCAGGCTCATTGATGATAGACCTGCAGATTGCTGCTCTTTGCAGTTGTCCACCCGACACTTGTGTAATATCCCGTTCAGCTAGCGCGGAGATTCCGGTTTTTTTCATTAGATCAGCGGCTCTGTTATTGATGATTCTACGACTAACGATTTTAGCTCGATAAGCGGATAAGATGATATTGTCCCGAATCGTCAGATTTTTTAAAAGATGCATCTGCTGAAAAATAAACCCCATTTGATGTAGACGCAGTTCAGCTAATTCACTCTCAGAAAGACCACTGATGTCCTGCCCTTTAAAAACAACACTTCCTGAAGTCATCCGGTCCATACCGCTGATCGTATAGAGCAATGTTGATTTCCCTGAGCCAGAAGGTCCCATTAAAGCTACGAATTCACCCTTTGATACCTGTAGATGAACATCTTTTAATACCGTCTGTGGGGTTCCTTGCCCGGTTACAAACGTTTTATTTAACCCCTTCGTCTCTAATATGAACATACTACCACCTCACCCTCATTCGACAATCAGTTTAGATAAATTGGATTTCTTCATCGATATCGTGCTTACTACGGTTGTGAGTGCTACAATGAGCATGAAAAAAAGAGGGAGAACAAGATAAGCTACCACCGGATTAACTACAAACTGTATTTTGGATGCTCCCATAAAAGATCCGAGTAATTGAGTGAATTTTTGACCGATGGTATTAGCTGCAAAGGTTCCTAGAATGATTCCGAAGCCCGAAACCAGTAGTAGCCTTACCTGATATTGCTTTCGAATATCTTCTAACGTAAAGCCAATGCTTCTCAAAATTGCAATTTGCGAGACGTCCTTCGCTAGCAGCATTTTTAGAAATAAAGCTGTAATCAATACTGAAATTGATATCGAGATGGCAATGGATAAGCCAGTGACCAGCTTTAATTGGCGAATCGTATTCCCGAGCGTCTGAGATAAATAGCTTTCTAGAGGAGTAACTTTGGCTGGATAAAATAACTTTGCATATTGATCCATTTTCTCCTGAACTGAAACATTCGGATTCACATCTAAAGCTACGATATACCATAGCACGGACTTCGGGTCATAAGGTAATCGGGCTTTTGCAGTTCGGCCTCCATTCGTTATATCTTGGTAGATCCCGCTAACCTTCAATTTTTTCGAAGTGCCGTCAACCTCCAAAAGAACGCTATCCCCTACCCTTTTATTCCATTCCTTGGCATTCAAATCAGAAAGGGCAATCTCTTCCCTACTTTCAGGGGTTCCTCCGTTTACATAGGTGAGCGGAAAAATAGAGAAATCTCCTGTTTCAACATTGATATTCTCCCATACGCCATCGCTGCTTAGCACTTTAAATCGAGAAGTAATTAATGGTGAGAACTTAGCTATATCGGAGTCCTTGTTTAGCGTTGTTATCAGTTCATTAAATCGCTTGTCTATTTGATCAGATTGCTGTAGATCTATTCTCATATCACTCTGACCTACACCCATATAAGAAATAAACCGAGGGGACTGAAGGGTATTCAATATATTCACTGGCACAAGAATGATAAACAGACAGATCACAAATACGAAGAATAACAATCCGAACATGGTGAAGCGTCCATAAACATCCTTTAGGCCAAGAAAAACATTCACATTTATATGCCTGCGCTTACTCAGCACTATTCTTCTTTTATTGCCTTTCAACTCTCCCACAGTCCCTGACCTTAAAGCCTCTACTACGGTTATACGATTAAACCTTCTAAGAATAACGCTGCAAAAGAACACAATCATCCAGAAAATTAGACCGACCGCTAAGACTGGAACAATAGGCTGAAGGATCGTTTTCGGAGCAGTCCCCAAGTACAATGTGATATTCGCTGTAAACAATCGCACCACACCCAAAGATAATAAATATCCTAGCAGTGAAGCGCATGCTGCCATCACCATATATTTTGCCAAATAGATCCTTCTAATATCTCGCTGCGAGATCCCAATGGCTTTCATGACGCCAATCTTTCTATAATCCTCTTCTAAGGTCGCGATCATCGTAAACCTTAAAGATAAGGTGGCAATAATCATAAGAAGGATACTTACTAAAATAATGACAACTGCAATAATCCCATCTGTCAGCGCATTCAGCGTCTTAAACAAAGGATAGTCTATCATGGGTCCTTTACCGGGCATATCTGAGGATTGATAGGCATTCCGGAACTCGCTAAGTCTACTTAAATCGGTGATTTGAAATTCAATTAGGTACTCAACTTCTCCATGGTTCTTCTTAAGTACATTATAATCCGTGTCATTTACGACAAAGCGCTTAGAGCTAACAATAGCTGGATTCATTTGGATGTCTCGAACAAAATCCGTAACAATAAATTTTTGATCTAACTGTCCATTAGAAAGGGTAACCTGATCACCTATGTTCAGATCATTCTGCTTCATATAATAAATAGGAACTGCGATTTCTCCTTCAGATACCTTAATCACTTGATTCTCTAAATTCAGCAGCAAATCAAATGAGGGGTTCTGCTTAACAAAACCTATATCCATTACGCTGTTCTCTTCCGACTTATTGCTGTTCCCCAAGACAATCTTCGAGCCATCTATCCTTAGCATTTCTACGGTCTGTTGATTCTTAACAAGTGGATTTGTAGCGGCGAATTTTTGAATAGCTGCGTGATCTATTGGACCAGCATGCATTTGAACAAAATGGGGAGCTTTTGATTTATCCAGCAGATGACTTAAAGAACCGTATAATTCCATAATGACTTGAGAAGCACAAGCAGCAAGCAACGCCGATAACATCATAAAAATAAATAAAACAATCGTTATGATTTTATTTCTTTGAAAATCTTTTTTCACAATTTGTAGCAGCATTGCCAATCTCTCCCCTGCGTCTCATTCATCCTCCCTGCTCGGACCTTACTCAAACATTTGCGCTACGTAGGAAAAGCTTCCCTTTTCAGCTCCTAACATAGTCTCCATAATATAAATAAAGCTCTGAATTTTGAGAATAATCTCTTCCGGTTGCCACTTGAAAATCCCTTCATCCAATAAAAATTGTGAGGCTACCAACAGAAATTCCATCGTTTCTTTAGGATAAGGACAGTGGAACAAGCTCTCTTCGATTCCCTGCTCAATCACCTCTGTCAACACAGGGGTCAGCTTCAAAATCGTTTCAGCCAAGCTTTTCTGATGGATTAGTGCATTCTCAGCTTGATGAAACTGTTCAATCATGTGACCCTTTCTCTCCGAATCAGGTTTCTGCGCCATTATGATTTGTAGTAGCTTTTCATGTACGGAGAGCTTTGAATCAGCAGCAATGATCTTCGCAACGTCCACTCCAGCATCGATGAATCGTGTGACTACTGCTTCCATAACCTCCTCCTTCGACTTGAAATAATAGTAGAACGTGCCCTTGGCAATCCCGATTTCCTGCAAGATGTCGTTCACTGTAGTTCTCGCATAACCCTTAGTAAAAAAAAGCATTTCTGCCTTATCTAATATTTCATTTCTGCGTTCTTCCGCTTCTTTGGAAATTCTCATTTATTCTGAGTCCCCCTTTTTATAGACCGACCGTCGGTCTATCCTAATTATATACATTTAATACATCATGTCAATGATGTTCCAGCAAATTGGACGAAAGAAAAAAGGTAACCTCCAAAGGATGAGGTTACCTTAATGTGCAGTCAGCATAATCAGGAGACATTTTTGCGCTTTAGAATATGATACACATTGCTGAACATGCCGGACAGGATTCCAGCAATTGGGAATACAGCCCAGTTAACGTCCCAGCGCCCATAGACAAAGCCCGTAAACAGGAAAATTGCCGTCGCCAACGGCCACAAAACAGCCCCAACAACTCCAACAAATCGGTTCTCTTCCTGCTTCTCTGCAGTGATGTTCGGCTCCTCCAGCAATTTCGTATAAGTTCCCTGAATATTCCCGTAATAAATGAACAGAAACACCGCCACAGCCGCAATAAACAGAAAAGCAGCAACTCCATATGGAGCATAGTCATCGTTGACATACGAAGTTGCGAAGATAAAGGTAGGTGACAGCACACAAAGACAGACACCCACAATCAAAGCCAGGCGATAAGTCGGAGCATAAAGGGCTTGACTGCGCTGAAGCGCCGTTTTGAGCGCATAAGGTAGCTGAAAGCCTTGTTCTAGACTTTCGAAGCGCTCGAGTTTCATGCCGCTATGAATGAACATCCCAACGGCCACAGCGACCAGCACGAACATTCCGACCATCCCCAGCATCGAACCTTTATCAGCCATATCAGCATTATTTTCAAACAATGTACTAAGAGTAATCAATAGCGCCACCCCGCATGCGCAGAGAAAAACACCGAGACCGGTCCATAATCCAGAGCTACGTTTGGCAGCCGCATAAGCATAAACCTCTTCTTCACTAAGTATGGGCACAGTCTTTTCCTGTCCGGCTGGATGGATGCCTAGCTCAGCAGTCAGCTCCTCAATATTTCCGAATTCCGAAATAACGATACCGATCGCCTCATTCTCAGACTTGCCCTCCCGCTTCAGCTCCAGGTACTTATCTTCCATCCCGGACAGCAGCTCCTGCTTCAAATGCTCCAGTTCCGAAGTCTTTGGCAGACTAGCAAACATATTATCCAGATATACTATGATCGTCTCCATGCACTATCACCACTCCTTGATAAATTGGTTTACAACTTCCTGCGTAATCTTCCATTCCTCACATTTTTCTCGGTAATAGGCGAGACCCAGCGGGGTAATCCGGTAATATGTGCGCCGCTTGCCAAGACTCTCATCCAGATAAAAGGATTCAATGTATCCGTTCTTCTCCAGCCGGGTAAAGGCGGAATACAGCGTTGTCTCCTTCATGACATACTTCTCCTGAGTCAGCTGCCTGATATTCTTGGAAATCTCGTACCCGTAGGATTCCCCATCGAGCAGCATGTAGAGGATCATCGTATCGTTGTAACCACGTATAACATCACTGCTGATCAAAAATGGTACCCCCTATGATTACTTCATCTGTCGTAGTAGTTGCAGTATACCATAATTACTACGACAGATGAAGTAGTTACGTAAAAATAGGTAAAAAAATCTAAAAAGCATAAAAAAAGAGAATTGCTCTATGTGAGCAACTCTCCTCAAATCAGTTAGTCTCTTGAATTTTCAAACATCTGATCAATCTTCTCTTTCGCACCTTCCCAGGAGGTCAATAATGGAAATCCATATTGTTCACGGGCTCTCAAATTCCATGGATGCGGAATACAGAGTACTTTCTTTCCGTCCTGTAAAGCAGGAACCAAGTTGTGAACCCCGTCATCGATCAGAAGATCATAATTAATAAGATTCTTTCGTTTGCAAGGGAAGAAATTTTCAATGGGAATAAACGGCATATGCTTCTGAAGCCAGTTCCATTTTTCAACAACTGCATTGGGCTGGGCCGCGGTAACAATAATAACATCATATGCATTGTGTAGCTTCTCCATTTCACCTACAACATGCTCGTCGAATAATTCAAGCTCCTCATATAAACCAGGCCGCCCATAGAATACATCTTGTGTACAATCTGGATGACGTAAATGATCCGTATTCCAATCAAGCATCTCCTCGTACTTCAGTACATGAGTGGGGAAATCATTGTTGTTATGGTATATAGCTCGTTTGACTAGATGGCATATCGTGTCATCCATATCAACTGCAATTATAGGCTTTCTCATCTGTGTCCCCCATATGTTTTTTTATATTACTATTTAAGTATACACAATATAATTACTGTTTTCGTCTTGAGTTAGTTAAATTTCTGTCTAATGTTTTTTAAACGCCTCTACACAGCTTTGACAGATACAGGCTTTACCACTCAGTTCCAAAGGTACCCTTTCTAGTAGTTCTGCAGGAATTTCCGTGTGAAAACACCAACACTCACCACTATTAGCACCACAATGATTTAATTCTTTACATAAAGGGCAATACCGTTGTTCGACTTGTTTATTCTTTATTTCCAAAGCTTATACTCCCCCATACGATTAAACATTTCACTTCTATTTAGTTACTTTTCTTTCCCTTGAAATTTAAACACTTTCGTCATAACCACTTCTGAACATACCAAGTCTAGCCTAACTATGGTTAGTATTATTCAATAAAGTAATTTCATATTTTTCCCCATCCATTTATTCCTTCTATAGATCTTTGCAATACCTCTATACTTTCCTGAAGAAAGGCCTTATTGTTCTCGATCCCTCTGGTTTTACACCAAACTACCGCACTAAAAGCATCATAAAAACTATAAAACGGTATTATAGCTTCCAGATCAAGTAAAGGACGAACCGATTCGTAGCCTTGCACATAAGGGAGCCGTGTTAGCGGGTTCACTTCCCAGACGTATCGGTTTATTTTTGTGAAATCAATTCCAGTGGAACCACCACGAGCGCTCTCGTAATCAATTATACCAACGACTCGATTATCTTTTATTAATATATTGCCTGGTCGAAAATCCATATGAACAACACTAGGCCCATCCGATTCAGGTAACGCCGAATATACGCTATCAAAGTGAGTAATACATTTCTCAAATAAATCAGGATGAAGGACCTCCTTACAAGGTTCTTTCCACTTTTCAAAATTATTTTTCAGGTATAATCTCCAGCTATTGTTCTCTACTGTCTGAAAACCATCGGATCCATAACATCCATACGCTGGCATGGAAACTTCATGAAGCATGGCATGATAATTACCGATTTGAAACGCCAGACTCTGATCAAGGTTACTCGTACAAGGCCCCCCATCTATAGCGGAGAGAAGCAATGCACCGACACTCCTATCATCACCGTCCCAGAAATCCAATACTTTTGGAACGGGTATAACACCCTTTAGTCTTTCAAGCATCTCAAATTCACGAACTAGTTTATCCCTGTTGTATGGAATTTTCACGTATACGTTGTCTAGGTTAAAAAGAGTAAGTTTATACACTTCAGAACTGAACGAATCAGGAACAGACTCTATATTCAGAACACTCAGCTTAAAAATTTCAATTAATTTATGTATGGATTCCATACGACTACCTCCAGTCTCAAGGGAAAGCTGCTCTGTTCACGGTTGTGAACTCCCTATTCTTGCATTAAGATAGTGAACATTAGGAGTTTCTAAGGAACTCAACCGGGAGATTTGAACAGATGAAATTTAAGAATCAAAGCGGTTCAGGTATCATTCATAGTGATCTGCTCGCTACCCAAGAGCTTGTATATAACCCGTGCAATCTTGATTGCTCTGACCTCATTCATGAACCACACAATGCTGATTATGGGGCGTATATATTTAATTTAAACGCACTATCCATTAGATTTCGTGTTGCAAAAATCACACCTACAAAGATCGGGCAGTTTGTCACGTTATGGGAGAGAATTGGAGATGGCCCCATCCAGCCCTATGATATATCAGATACTGCTGATCTCTTCGTTATAAGTACGCGCAATGAGAATCACTTTGGTCAATTTGTATTTCCAAAAGCTGTGCTAGGTAAACAAGATATATTATCCAATAGAGGTGACGGTGGCAAAAGAGCACTACGAGTGTACCCGCCATGGGATCATCCCACGAGTCGTCAAGCTCAAAAAACACAAAAATGGCAGTTGGAATATTTCCTAGAAATACCGGTAATTCAGCCAGCAGACTTTCTTCGTGCGCAAACACTTTACGGTTTTTCAGTAAATCGAACAGTCTGACCTATGTCCTCCACATGTTTTATATCCGCCCATAAAATAAAATAATTGTAGAAGGAATCTCCTATTTTTACCGCTTCTGGATATTTCAAAATAATAGCAGCCTGATGATTCCATTCCTCTTGCTGATCAGCAGAAGGCACAATCAATCGTGCTTTCTCTTCCACTTTTAGCCCCTCTAGTGTCAGTTCAATAATTTGTGGATCGGAGCCATAAGGCTTCAGTTGATGAAATGCATCCATGTTTGCTACTTCATCGATGGATACCCCCTCTCCAGAAATAGCGGATAATTGAAAAAATCCGTCGTGCCCCTGATACCTCTCATCATATTCTGGATTCACTACCCACTCGGAGGGATACTTCAAAGTGACCTTATACTCTTTTGAAATATATGTTGACACCCCCGATGGCTTGACCAGCATTCCGATTCCAGTACTTACTAATGCAACAAGCGCTATAAACAGGACCCCTAGCCACCATCTTTTATACGTTGACGTTTTCACATTATCCTCCTATTAGTTGACATGCACAGCATCAGGAAATAAGATATAAGTAAACATATGAGCAATCATTCATATGTATTAGTGAGGGGGTAATTCCAATGAGTAATCTAAAAAATATCCTATCCCTAATTCTTTTCTCCATATTCCTTATATCTTACCTTTTGAAGCTCGTTATACTTTACAAGAAGAATCATATTAAAGGAAACGTATTAGCTAAAGGAAAAAAACGATCTATAATCCATTATACCGAGCTGTTCGTTAAGACTACTACTTTTGTGTGGGGAGCAGCGTGGTTTACGTTTTCCTTAGCGGAGTCATACATAGTTACACTAGTAGGAGAACATTTTAATCATCCGGTGATTCACTTTATCGGTGTTGGTGTAGTAACGCTCGGATGTTCCATTTTCATACAAGCAATGATTGCCATGCGTACTTCGTGGAGAGTTGGGATTGATAAGTCTACTGTAACAAAGCTCATCACGCACGGTATATATAAATTTAGTAGAAATGCCGCATTTCTCGGTTTTGATCTCATGTTTCTTGGATTGTATCTTATGTATCCAAATTCATTAACACTAATTATATTCTTTCTTAACATTATAGCCATCCATTTACTTATTCTTCAGGAAGAGCAGCATTTAAAATCTGTATTCGGAGATGAATATATTCAATATTGTAATAATACACCTAGATATATTTTATTTTGAAATCTTACCTACTGTAAATCCTATGCGTTCAAGCACGCTACAATTTACATTTTTTACAATATCCGAAAACATTCTCTTAATGTAATTACTATAGTATGAGGTTGTAGACATACATTAGGAGGGAAATTATGAAATCACCGAAAAAGTACGGCGTGAAGACGGCAATTGTAGCCACTGCAGCAACTGCACTCTTCGTTTCCAACGTAATCACTACACAAGCACCAAATCAGGCCACTGCAGCTTCATCTAACACAAGAAATGTGATTCTGTTTGTCGGTGACGGAATGGGTACTGCCCAGCGCAATGCCATCCGCCTAGCTACAGTAGGTGAACAAGGTAATCTAGCGATGGATTCTATGCCATATGCTGGACTAATTCATACAAGCTCCACTGTCCCTGTTACAGATTCAGCTGCTTCAGCCACAGCCTATGCCAGCGGAGTCAAGACTTATAACGGAGCCATCGGGATGGATGCAGATAAAAAGTCCGTCCAAACCATTATGGAATATGCAAAATCAGCAGGGAAATCTACAGGCGTTGTAACTACCAGCCAAATTACTGATGCTACAGGCGCTGCCTTCGGTGCACATGTCGAAGATCGCTCCAAACAAAGTGACATCGCTCTGCAGCTTCTGACCAAGAGCAAAGTTGACGTTCTTCTCGGTGGAGGCGAAGACTTCTGGTATCCTGCTGGGAATCCAGGTAAGTTCGCAGATGAGCCAGCTGAAGATCCTTCAGAGAAAAGCAAAGGTACGCAAGGTAACCTTGTAGACAAAGCTAAGCAGCTTGGATACTCCTACGTAACGAATAAAACAGATATGCAAAAGGCGAAAAACGGCAAGCTTCTCGGATTATTTGCAAATGAGGAAATGTTCCAGCAGAAGCCAGAGGGTGAAGGAGATATCTACAACCCGGTTGTATCCCTGCCTGAAATGACAAAAAAAGCGATAGACACGCTTGCAGCAAATAAAAACGGATTTTTCCTGATGGTTGAAGAAGAGGGTACCGACGAATTTGCACACCAAAACAATGCCAAGATGACGATTAAAGCGGGGCAAGAGTTAGATAAGTCCGTGCAGGTTGCCAAAGATTTTGCTAAAAAGAATCCGGATACCCTTGTCCTTGTTCTCGCCGACCATGAAACAGGTGGATTCTCTATTGAAGCCGTAGACGCTGAAGATGAATCAGGTGATGGCATTTCCAAAGAAGATGGTCCGTTTGCCATCGCTAACTCCAAACAGAATTTCGTTGTAGACTGGACGACTTCAGGTCATACAGCAGTGGATATTCCAATTACGGCCATGGGCAAAAACGCTCAGTTGTTTACAGGAGTATACGAAAACACTGAAGTATTCACTAAGGTTGCGCAAGCCATGGGCATAAAAGTGAAATAAAAAGATCGAACAACATAAAAGACTAGCCAGATTTTCTGGTTAGTCTTTTTGATTGATGAAGCGCAATCCCGGGTTCTCCCTTATACACTATGATGATCTCCATAATTACTTAGCATCTGTTCGAATAACAAACGTGATTTCCTTAGTCTGGTCTAGCCACTCGCCTGTTAATCGAAATCCCCTTAAAGTTTCCCCTGATTCATAATCCTTACTATCTGAACTAAGAAAAGCCGCCATATTCGAATCAAGCTTAAAAGTAGCTGTCTTATCCGCCCATTCAACATTTACCGGCTCTGCTGTTTCTTTTTTATACTTAAAAGTACCATCATCTTTCAAAATATAATCTGTCAATTTGTAGCTGTTTGGGGCTGTATTGCTAAATTCGATTTCTATGATTTCTCCAAGCTTCACATAAGGAATTGAAACACCCGGTTCAGCTATAAGGCTTTGAAAGGATGCATTAACTTTTTCTGAATTAGTGTTCCTTTCAAGTGGCTTTAAGTCAGATTGAATGAATCTCCCGTTGGATGTAACCGTTACTTCCTTAATTACAGAATCACTTGCCTGTTCTTGATCGCAGGCTGAAAAAATAAACAGGAGCATAAGACCAACGGTTAATAAGTATACTTTTCTCAAGGAAAACCCCCTTCTTGATTAATTAAAACCACAATAAAAATAATGATCCCAACAATTAGTGGAAAACCTAAAGATAGACTTCTCGGCGAGATGAGTATAGAAGATATCTGTAATACGGATCAATGCCTATCGAGGGAGTCCAGCTTATGGGAAAGCTCACGGATTAACTCTATCTCATGTAATACCATACTACGGGTATAAAAATATAGCTCTTCAGAGTAGTCCAAATCTTCACCGTTCCCAACCACTAAGGATAACTGTTGTAAATGTTCCAGCTTTTCTTTCATGTAAGTCTCTCTGAAATCAAGTAATCTTCGGCGGGCCTCCAGATCCAGCAGCTCATAATAAGCAAGGCGAATAGACCATTCATTATCAATACGAATAGTCTCCAGTGAAAATTCGTTCAAGCAGATATGAAACCTCTCCTCACCCTCTGCTGTGATCGAATATACATACCGTTTGGGGCGGTTTTCCTGCATTTCCGTTTTTTTAATCACCCAACCTCGCTTTTCAAACAATTTCAGCTTCGGATACAGCGAATTATTATTAACGATTTTATCGTTACTCATTACGAAAATGATATTTTTTTTAATCTCATAACCATGTTTTGACCCTTTCATTAATTGAGCCAGAATCAAGACTTCAATATCCATGTTCATCCTCCGAACTACCGGACTGCATTTCCGGCTATTTTCTTATCTTACCTCAAGGACTGCCTCTATGCCAAATACTTAGTGATTTTATGCACATACTTTTATCGTTTCATTCGATAATATAGGTTAAAATAACCTATATTATTTTAACCTATATATTGAGAGGGTGTTATAGCATGGAATTCGCACATTTGTTTAGCAAAGGTATGATAGGAAATATGGAGCTCAAGAACCGGGTCATTTTGCCTGCCATGGGCACAAAAATGAACGCTCCTGGTGGTTATGTCGGCGAGCGCTTGATTGATTACCATGTAGCACGCGCAAAAGGCGGTAACGGCTTAAATACAGTTGAAGTAACCACCATTCACCCAACGGCTGCTTCTGAGGATGCTCCAGCTATTTATGATGATAAATTCATTCCTGGTATGACCCGGTTAGCTCAAGCTATTCATGATGCAGGCGGCAAAAGCTGTCTTCAGTTATGGCATGGAGGGAAAGTAACGCCCAACCTGATTCAAGTCTCCTCCTCCCCTGTTCCTTTCGAGGGTGTAACACAAATCCCCCGGGAGCTGGAGCATCACGAAGTCAGCGAGATGGTCCAAGCTTACGCCGATGCTGCTTTACGTGCAAAAATAGCTGGCTTTGACAGTGTGGAATTCCATGCCGGTCATGGTTACTTGCCGCAACAATTTCTAAGCCCAGCGATGAACTTCCGTCAGGATGAGTACGGTGGTTCCTGGGAGAATCGCTGCCGCTTTCCGCTCGCTTGTATTCGTGCCATTCGAGAAGCTGTTGGGCCTGGGTTCCCTATCTTGATGAGAATTTCTGCTATCGAGGATCTTCCCGGCGGACTTACACTGGATGAGATGAAGCTCTTCTCAAAGCTGGCTGAAAAAGCAGGTATTGATGCGATAAATGTATCGCGCGGAGTTCCAGCAGGCGCAGCTATTAAATATGAAGTCCCTCCAATCGATCTGCCCGTAGGTTTCAATGTAGATAACGCAGCACAAATTAAATCTGTGGTTAATATCCCAGTTATCGCCGTAGGACGTATTAATGATCCAGCTATTGCGGATCGAATTATTGCTGAAGGACTGGCTGATTTCGTAGCTATAGGGCGCGCTCAGCTGGCAGATCCTGAATTCTGTAACAAAGCATTAGCCGGACGTGCAGACACGATCGTTAAATGTGTAGGTTGTGATCAAGGCTGCTTTGATGGCTTCGTGAATCCGAAGGTGCCTTTCATCAGCTGTGTATTTAACCCTGCAACAGGACGTGAACGGGAATATGAATTGAAGCCAGCGGGCACACCCAAGAAAGTACTTATTGCCGGTGGTGGGCCAGCCGGATTAGAGGCGGCGGTTACACTGAAACGGCGTGGACATTCTCCCATTTTATGCGAGAAGAACGACATTCTTGGTGGACAGCTTTATATCGCTGGTGCCGCGCCACGTAAAGAAGAAATGGCCGCCGCTGCTCTGAATATGGGGGAAGCTGCTAAACGTGAAGGGGTGGAAATCCGAATGAATACGGAGGTCACTCCAGAACTTATCCAAGAAATTAGTCCGGATGAAGTCATTCTTGCGATCGGATCAGCCCCTACGATTCCTCCGATCGAAGGCGTTCTAAGTAGTCATGTAGTGAATTCACATGATGTATTATGGGGAACATGCCATCCTGAAGGTCGAGTCGTTATTATTGGAGGGGGATTGGTTGGTCTTGAGGTTGCTGAGCTATTGGTCGAACGCGGAAATCAAATCACTGTTGTAGAAATGCAAGCCGATGTAGCAAATGATCTGGGTATCCTTCGTAAAATCTGTGTAATGGAAAGCCTATATGGCCACGGCGTAACATTAATGACCAACAGCAAATGCAAGGCAATCCAAAAGAATAGCGTAATCGTTGAAAAAGATGGAGAGCTTCATAAACTGCCAGCCGATTATGTAGTAATCGCAGTTGGATCACATGCTCTAAACAAGCAAGTCCTTCAGGAATTTTTGGAGGAAAGCTCCATTCCTTATCATGTAATTGGGGATGCTGTGCAAGCTCGCAGAGCACTTAATGCAATTTGGGAGGGGGCAGAATTAGCTAGACGAATCTAGTTAAGAAAGGCTCTGACCGACTTATGGAAATAGCAAACCCGGCAGGTGACGCTTGGCGGGTTTCGTTTCTTATACAGCGCTATTTGAACCCCCTATCCAAGGATTACAAAATGAGGCTCTTGCAACGAATTAAGTGCATTGGAGTCCGATAACCTAAAAAATGAGCTTTTATGGGCAAATAATGATTATGTTGTCCGTTTCACGCTAAGATTGAGGATCGGCAGACCGATAAATGCAGCATATTTTTCAGCAGCTTTAAACACTGCTTCTTCAGCCTTCCTGAGCTCTCCAAAAGGATGAATGACCATTTCTATTCCTTTTTTCTTAATCGTACGTTTCCATGTACCCATAACTTGGCCACCTACAACAATCATCGGCAGGAAAACACCATTGTTTCCAGGGACAATTAAAGGAGCCTTCTCAGGCTCAAGTACAGCACTCCGGTCTTTATAACCAAGAATGTACTCATCATAACCCGGAAGTAAATAGACACCCGAGGAGTCTTCATCCGCACGAGCTAGTTGATCGGTAGACATCCAATACTCACTGCCATTTATATCCGCCGATTGAAGGTCATTTTTTACAGTTTCTAATCCTCGTCTAGCATCTGTAAGGGTTATGCCTGCCCACCAAGCAAAGTCCTGAACGGTCGCCCATCCACGGGCTGTAAAATACCGCAAGGCGAGTTCTTGCAACGATTTCTCATAAGATAGCTCTCGGCAATCTGGCACCCATTCCTCTAACAATACAATCGTTTGCTGTTTACCATTCATAGGACCAAAACAAATCAGTCCTTGATAGGCACTATTCCAGAGTATATGATAACCCCGCTGATTCCCTGTATGGATGCCTTCTTCTTCTATTAACTGAAGTAGGGCCGAACGATCCATTTGTTTCCGCCCTTTAAAGCTTCCACTATAATTTTTCTACAGCGCTCCAGTGTTTGATCATCAAGTCCAAGCTCAGCCATTCGCCGCTTCGTTTGTGATGCTAAACGCGGTGCAGTGAGCTGTAGCATCCACTTTACATCTTCTGCTGGGATGAAATGAAGCGTACCCCGCAGCGTCCAAGTAAGAATAATCTTACGGTCAGCGATTGCACGCTCTATATCAGCTAATTTCGTAGCAGGAGAACGTAGTCCGATGGCCCAAACCGCCTGCATGTAGTCTTGCGCTTGCATAGCCCCCATTTTCTTCACGACCTGCTCTGGTGTGTGATGTAAAGAGCCTGCAATCATTTGACTATACAACCTGCTAATTGAAATAAGGCTATTCGTCACACTACTCCCCCTCTTCAGAAATGAACCCTTAAATAATATACTTCCAGTGATTAACAAAATGGATAAGTTCTTGCCCATGTCTATGTCGATATTGCATAGTGCAATAGATAGTCATATACAGGCTAACAGTGCCCTTCTTTTTAAAAGAACACCGCTGCTTCCAGTTAAGGCATCTGTGGTGTGATCACCTAATGTGTATAAACCTAGCTCCAACCCTTTATTCTCATCGACTCTATATTGTTCCATCATGATTATGTCCTCTTTTCATGATTATAATAGGTTCATTGGATAGGAGGAAGCTTCGATTCAATCTCTTCACGACGTTCTTCCAGAAAGGAAGGTAAGGTCAAATTCTCTCCTAGCGCGTCAAAAGTTTCATCAATCTCAAATCCTGGGCCATCTGTAGCAAGCTCAAAAAGAATATGGTTCGGATCCCGAAAATACAAGGAATGGAAGTAATAACGATTAATGACCCCTGTATTTTTAAAGCCTGCGGCAGTGATCTTGGAGGCCCATTCGGTTAGTTCTTCGACATCCTTCACTCTTATAGCCACATGATGGATGCTGCCTTTCCCTGGTCTCTCCCGATCTTTATCATTTACTTCTTTGACGTGGATCTCGGTGTATAAACCACCCTTCCCTGTTTCATATATATCTACCATCACTTTCGAATCCCCCATGGAGGGTACTGTCCGAACTTTTGTATAGCCCAAGATATCTTCCAAAACCGCCTTTGTGCGGCTAGTCTCACGTACAGTCAATACAACAGGACCTAACCCAACGATGGCATACTTTGGAGGGATGTCTTCTGTAATCCACGGCTCAACTAACTCGATACCGTTATCTTTTTCAGCCGATACTAAATGGATCGTCAATTCATCTCTATCATAAAAAGTAAGCGACTTATGTTCCCCGATACTTACAATCGCTTCATGAAGAACTTCAAAAGAATCTAATCGACTAGCCCAATACGACAAGGCTTCATCGCTAGGGACAAGAAGGGAGAAAGAGCTAATACTGTTCGTCCCTTTGCGGGTCTGACCTGCATTTGGCATTTCAAAGAAAGATACCTCAGTGCCAGGGGCGCCATTACGATTTCCATAAAATAGATGGTACATGGATGGATCATCTTGATTGACCGTTTTCTTTACAAGTCTCAGTCCCAGTACCTCTGTATAAAACCATAAGTTTTGTTTTGCGTTTTTAGTAATCATCGATACATGATGTTGTCCGTTTATTAGTTGTTGTTTCATTATAATAGCCTCCTAAATAAATGTTGTATTTTAGTTTACTAGTATACTGACGAAGAAAAAAGTAAGCTTTATTATCAATAAAGCTTTTGCGTCACTACTGAACACCTCGCGGGAGTCGATTCTCATCTTGGCTATGGCGATGAATCTTTTTAAGCATGCTGTAAAACACTTTCTTCTCATCATCTGTCAGTGGATCGAATAACGAGGCTTGGAAATCCGATTGTAAGGGCAGTACCTTCTCAATAAGTGTTTGGCCCTTTTCCGTTAAAGTAATGTACTTCACTTTCCAATCCTGTTTGCGTTCAATCCATCCTTCCTTCTCTAATCTGCCAAGCATATGGGATACCCCACCTTTAGTAATAGTTAGATGCTCGGCAATTTCCATCTGTGTTACAGGCTGGTGTAATAATATTTGTACCAAGGTATCAAATTGATTAACGGTTAAGTTAAATTGCTTCAAGAATTCATTGGAAAGATCGTTACTATTCTCATATACCCTAACCAGCCGCAACCAGATCAATAAGCTTAATTGGTTATCTTCAGTGAATCCATTGCTTCTCATTTGGTCACGTCCATCGTTTGTTTATTTTATGTGTTATTTTATGTGTTATTTGATTTGTTAATATGAGTATACTAGTAAACTGATAAGGAGTCAAGCTCAGTAGGAATCCTACACGCTTGCCAAATACCACTTCGGAATATAGGTTTGATCATCATCATACCACTCCAGAACACTCTCCGCTCGGCTCAGCATATTAGCAACTTCTTCTTCCCCAAATGGAATCGCCCAATGAATGCTTGACAGCTGGTTGCTAGCAATAGATAGAGCCATCATTCTGAAGAACAAGTCCGGGACATTGTTATTAAAATACCCACCTCCCATGTAGAAGCATTCGGGATATCACTATAGAATGAAATCATTTCACAACCTCCTTTAATTAGAGTATTTCACTCAAATATAATTTTTTCTTATTTATTTCTTAGGAGATTATTTTATTCAATTGATGTTGGAACAACAATAGTGTATGATACATAGTATAAAACACATACTGTATGATACACAGTAAATATAAACGTCTTCGGCCTCCTTTCAAGGACGAATAGCGTTTAAACGAGAAATATAATGAGGTGGGTGAATGAGTACTTTATTAAATTCTTTAATCACAGAGCTTAGGAGAGGTACGTTAACGCTAGCCGTTTTAAGTCAATTACGAACACCCCAGTATGGATATTCGCTCGTTCAATTGTTGGAGGAATCCAGCATCATCATCGATCAAAGCACCCTATATCCATTACTTCGCCGATTAGAGAAACAGGAATTAGTGACGAGCAGCTGGGACACATCCGAGAGCAGACCCCGTAAGTATTATGTTCTAAGTGACTATGGCGTAGAAATTTTTTCACAGCTAAAGGAAGAATGGCTTAAGAATTCGAAAGAACTTTACGGCCTATTACAAGGGGAGGATGACCATGAAGCTGATTGAGATTTACATTCATGAAGTTACTCGGAGGTTACCAGAACAAAATCGGGAAGACATCGCATTAGAATTACGATCAACCATCGAGGATATGTTACCGGATGATTATGACGAAAAAGAGGTAAAAGCCGTCCTTGCAAAATTGGGCAATCCAGCTATTTTAGCTAGTGAGTACCGCGATCAGCCCATGTATCTCATCGGCCCACGCTATTTCGATTTATATGTTACGTTATTAAAAATGATTATACCCATCGCTGTAGTTGTTTCTTTAATCGCTCTGGTTGCTGATTACTTGATTGGCTATAACGGCGATAAAACAGTTTCGGATATTGTTACTGCAGTTATAAGTACAGGAATTGGAACCTTCCTTGAAGTAGGAATCCAAGTCTTTTTTTGGATAACTGTTGTGTTCGCTATTATCGAACGGGCGGATAAAGGAAAGGAAGGTCATCCACTTACTACAAAATTAAGGAAATGGACTCCTGATGATTTGAAGGATATCGCGCTTGTCCATAAGAAAAAAGCAATTACAAGCTTCGAAGTGTTCGGAAGTTTACTGTGGACTGCCATTTGGGCTACTGTTTATTTTAATGCTGAACACCTGATCAGAGTCTATAGAGGCGGTGAAGGCGCACTTAACTTCGTAGCCCCAGCTTTTAATCAGCATGTGTTACTTGATTATTGGCCTATTATTCTTATTGTGATCGGATTAGAAGTCGCATTAACTATATATAAATTAATCAAGAGACAATGGACTAGAGAATTAGCATTATGTAATACGGCCCTCGAGCTTTTAGTACTTATTGTATTCGCTATTATCCTTATTAATCCGAATGTATTTAACCAAGAATTCATTAACTACATGTCTAATTTATTAACTACTACAGCTAACCAGTTTGAAACGGGGCTAGTAGGTGGAGGAATAGCAGTCTTGATTTTAATTGCGGTCCTCAATATATATGAAGGCTTCCGCAAGGCCCGCCTCTAATATTTCCAACAAAATGAAACAGATCCTAAGGTGAATCCCTAGGATCTGTTCTCATAAGAGATATAATAGTGAATAACAACTATACAAAAAGTTCAAGCTCAACAACCGTATCCATCTCGTCGGGAAGCTTAGCCCCTTTTAATGTAATAAACGCTCCGCCGTCAACATCCGAATATTCCTCAGCCATCCACGGCACCTCCACCTTTAATTCGGTACCATCACGTAGTAATCTAGCCTTTTTAATCTTCCCTTTCAAGCCTTGGAAATAGATCGGGCCAATTCCACGGTCGTAGACGTGCGCATACAACTTGTTGCCCTTTTGCGTATAACGACCCCACTCTGGCTTAGCAAGCAATGAGCTGCCGCAGCCATAAATACTGTCACCATTCAGGCGCATCCACTCGCCCACTTCATCAAGGATGACAAGTGATTCCCGTGTCATTTCACCTTTAGCATCAGGTCCAACATTAAGGAGGAGATTACCATTCTTACTGATACATTCGACCATTGAGCGAATGATCTGCTGGGTGGATTTATAATTTTTATCTTCGGAATGATAGCCCCAGTTATCATTAAGCGTAATGCATGCTTCCCATGGAACGGATTGGCCATTCACGTCAACAATCCCACCGGGAGGAATGATCTGCTCTGGAGAAAAGAAATCTCCAGCATATTCTTCTGGCTCGGCCGCGCGGATATTCCCACCTAAACGATTGTCGATAATAATATCCGGCTGGATAGAGCGAATCATACGGATTAACTCCGTTGCTTTCCATTTCTCTCCGGTCATATTGTCGTAGGAGAAGTCAAACCACATGATGTCGATTTTTCCATAATTCATCAACAGTTCCTTCACTTGCCCATGCATATACTCCAAGTATTGATCAAAATCAATCGGCTTGTCTTTAGCCGCTTCATTGTCCCGATCCGGATGAGCTTTATCGCCATATCCAGGGTAATCATCATGATGCCAATCAATAATAGAGTAATACAGACCTACAGCAATACCTTCAGCCCGGAAAGCGTCTACATATTCTCGAACGAGATCACGTCCAGCAGGCGTGTTAGTCGCTTTAAAATCTGTCAGCTTGCTATCAAACAAGCAGAATCCGTCGTGATGCTTGGTCGTAAGGACCGCATACTTCTGCCCCGCTGCTTTTGCTGCGCTGGCCCACTTCTTCGGGTCATATCGAGATGCGTCAAATTCATTGAAATACGTCATATAATGTTCTCTACTCATTCGCTCGTTTCCACGTATCCACTCACCTCGTGCTGGAATGGAATATAATCCCCAATGAATGAACATACCGAATCTATCCTGCAAGAACCATCTCGTTCTTTCTTCTCTTGTACCCATCTCTTCAGCCCCTCCGTTTTTGCTAGCTTTGATAAATGGTTCAGATAGTCTAGACGGTATGAAATAATGCCGCAGCGCCTATAAGACCTACATCATCCCTCAGACCTGCTGATTCAATAGTATAAGTTCCTTTATACGGCTTCATGACAAGTTCTTCTGTTTTCTCTCTCAGCGCCGGAAACAGTAGTGCACCAGCTTTGCTTACGCCTCCACCGATTACAATGCGATCAGGATTAAACGTATGTACCGCGTTAGCTAATCCAATCGCCATATAATGAATCGTTCGCTCAATCACCTCGACAGCCAGCGGATCTTTTAGTGCCATCGCTTCAAAGACATGTCGAGAATTAATCTTTTCACCACTTCTACTAGCCAGCTCTGTAATCATCGACGTTCTGCTCTCCATACTCCGCAGTGCCATGTCCCGAATCGCTGTACCCGAAGCAAATACTTCCCAGCATCCATATCTTCCACAGCTGCATTCCGTTCCGTTCGGGTCAATAATATTATGGCCGAGTTCTCCTGCAAATGAGTTCGTTCCGAGCAGTAGCTCACCATCCATGACAATTCCAGCTCCAATTCCTGTGCTGAAGGTAACATACACCATGTTGTTCGAGCCTTTGCCAGCTCCTCTTACATACTCGCCCCATGCCGCAGCGTTCGCATCGTTTACCACTTTCACTTCTATGCCAAGTTCTGACTCCATCCAATGTTTCAGTGGAACATTATCCCATTCAGGAAGATTGGTACCGTGAATTACGATTCCATCCTGGCTGTTCACAGCTCCAGGAGAAGCCAGTCCGACCCCAATCAGCGGTCGGCCTTCGGATACAGAGCGGATCATTCCGATCATTCGCTGCACCACCTCTTCAGCGGTGCGCGCGCCAGCTGTCTCCATTAATTCCCGATTCAACACAGTACCCTTTGAATCGAATAATGCTGCGGCAATTTTTGTTCCACCTAAATCAATTCCTACTACATAGCTCTCAGCCTTATGCATAACCATTCACCTTTTCACTATCTATTATTAGCCGTTCGAATGAATATTCTTAGCTAACGCCCGTAGGGCTGCTGGATCGATTGGCGACAAAGCGTCTTTGCCATGACGAACAGCCGATCCAAAATGTACTTCTGTGACTCCAGTCTGTTGAATAAAAGATGTAATACCTTCTGGCTTCAAACCACTTCCAGCCAATATACTTATCGAACTACCTCTTGATTCCTCTACTAGCCTACGCATAGCGGGAATGGCATCAGGTGCCGGACCTGGTCCAGCAGAGGTAAGTATACGAGTGATTTGCGGGTAATTACAAAGCGTCCGATAACCTGCAATTTGGTCCTCCAGCTCGTCAAAAGCACGATGGAAGGTTACTTGTAAGCCATCTGTCAACGGCAATAATATTTCAAGCGCATGCTCATCAATCTTTTTTTCCGGTGTTAATGCGCCTAGAACAACTCCCGAAGCACCACTGGCTGCAATCTGCCTGATCTCTGCAGCCATAGTCAAAATATCATTCGTGGAATAGATGAATGATCGACTGTGCGGACGGACCATAACAAAGACAGGAATGCTAACCGATTTGATTACCTGCTCCACCAACCCTATTCCTGGTGTTAATCCACCTTCCGTAATGGCAGTAATGAGCTCAAGACGATCTGCGCCATTCGCCTCAGCCGTTAGAGCATCATCCATACAAGTAGCGATGATTTCCAATCTCATAACTTTCACCCACTCTTCCAGTTGTTAATGATGCACTTGCTTCATAACATAATCGGCGAGCAGGCGTGCACCATATCCCGTCGCTCCAGCTTCTGAGTATCCCACATCCTGTTTGTACTGTACCGTCCCAGCCATATCAATATGAACCCAGCTCATCGATTCTGCTATAAAGCGCCGAATAAATAAGGCTGCTGTAATCGCACCTGCAAAGGGGGAAGTACTTACATTGCGGAGATCAGCGTAATTACTCTGGAGATCTGCTTCATATTCATCCATTAACGGCATGGGCCACAGTCGTTCTCCATTGCGCTCACCGATCTCCACTAGGCTCTGCGTTATATCAACATCACCCCATATGCCCGCGATGCCTAATCCGAGCGCCGCACCGACATTTCCAGTTAGGGTAGCAATATCAATTGCTTGCTTTGCTCCGATATTTGCGGCATGAATAAGCGCATCCGCTATGATAAGTCGACCCTCGCCATCCGTATTCGCAACCTGAACGGTTAGCCCGTTAGGGTAGCGGATAACAGAAGAAGGTAACATCGCCTTAGCATCTGGCACATTATCAACGACTGGAATAAGTGCGGTCACATTTACATTGGCATGCTTCCTTATCAAAATATCCATAGCCCCAATTACAGCAGCCGCACCACCCATATCCATGCGTGCATCGCTGATATCGCTAGCCGTCTTCACATTCATGCCACCTAAGTCAAAGGTTACACCTTTTCCTACCAGTGCTAACATCGGTAAGTCAGGGTTACTCTTGTAACGAATTTCAACAAGGGCTGGAGCGTGCTTACTTCCTGCTCCAACTGCGAGCAACCCATTCATCTGAAGTTCCACAAGCTCCTGTCCTCGATAGATATGGACTTTCAAAGCAGCATCATCACGGTCGAAAAATTCTGCCATCCATTCCGCAAAACGGTCAGGATTCAGTGTACCAGGTACCTCATTCACAAGATCACGAGCAACTACGGCACCTTCTGCGCGTATCTGTGCAGAAACCCGTACAGCTTCCATTTCAATTGATGATAGGTCAGGCCAATCTATCGATTGAAGCTGTAAATCAACAGAGCCTTCCACCTTGGTAGTTCCCCGATAAGTTTGAAAACGGTATAAGCCGAGAATCCAACCTTCTATCCAAGCTTGTAATTCATCAGCAGCAGAAATATCCCTATTCCTATTTATTGCCTCGGATGCTAAGCGAACAAGTGAAGCACTACTTCGTCCTTCCTTCAGAATTGCACGAGCAGCAGATCCACCCGCTCGGCGAATCCTCTCAAGCGTAATATCCTTGCGCTTTCCCATTCCTACCGCTAACACATCAGACTCTTCCTCAGTGCGAGCATGTAACCAAGTCACACTGCTGCACTGTTTGTGGGACGCTCCCAGCCTAAAAGGAAAAGACTCCTCTTCATAAGCTAAATAGACAATAGTATCCGCCACATTAGCGGAATCGAATAAGATATTCATCGCTGTCCCTTCTTTTCCGTAAAAGTAATCACACAATTTCAGTTACCGCTCTAATTTCAGCATTTCTTCATCAAATAAATGACATGCAACCTCATGACCTGGTTCGACTTCTCGAAATATCGGAACATGCTGCTTACAGATTTCCATACAGGAAGGACATCTTGTGTGAAAACGGCATCCC
The DNA here is from genome assembly GCF_029893135.1 of Paenibacillus sp. PastF-3. Taxonomy (NCBI): domain Bacteria; kingdom Bacillati; phylum Bacillota; class Bacilli; order Caryophanales; family Paenibacillaceae; genus Paenibacillus; species Paenibacillus sp. PastF-3. Next base: position 457,358 of record NZ_JARXWM010000002.1, read on the forward strand.
GACGGTGGATCAACCGGACTTGGAAGATCTCCCTTCAGAATAATGCGCTCCTTCTTTAAGGTAGGATCGGGTACAGGTACAGAAGATAGCAGTGCTTGTGTGTATGGATGCATTGGACGATCATACAAGGTATCTTTATCCGCCGTCTCTACGAGGGAACCCAGATACATAACTCCGATTCGATCACTAATATGCTCAACAACACTTAGATCATGTGAAATGAATAAATACGTCAGGCCATACTCTTCCTGCAGATCCTGCAACAGATTTAGCACTTGTGACTGAATCGAAACATCCAGTGCTGACACAGGTTCATCTGCCACGATTAAGCTTGGTCGAACAGACAATGCCCGGGCGATTCCAATCCGTTGTCGCTGTCCACCGCTGAACTCAAAAGCGTAGCGCTCGGCGTGGATACTATTTAATCCCACGGTCTCTAGTAACTCGCATGCTAGTTTATCCCGTTCTTTGGACGAGAGCTTTGTATGAATAAGCAGAGGTTCAGCCACAAGATCCTTCACCTTCATTCGTGGATTAAGCGAAGCATAAGGGTCTTGGAACACCATCTGTATATCTTTACGAATAGGACGCATTTGATTGTCTGAGATATGGCTAATATTTTGACCCTTAAACCACACTTCACCGTCATTCGGCTCCAGCAAGCGAGTCACCAATCTTCCTGTAGTAGATTTACCACAGCCACTTTCACCTACAAGACTGAACGTTTCTCCTTTACGTATAGCGAATGAGATCCCATCAACTGCGTGCAAATATCTAGTAGTTCCGAAAAAGCCCTTCTTCACCGAAAAAAACTTCTTCAGACTTTTAACTTCAATGAGTGGAGTCTCCTTCACAAACCTTCCCCTCCTTCCGTGTTCTCCTGCTGTGTAAGCCAACAACGACTCTTTCGCTCTAGTCCCTCAATCGGAAGTAACTCTGGCTCCTGCGAGAGACAGCGCTCCGTGACATAATCGCAGCGAGGTGCAAACTTACAGCCCGTTGGCATTTGTGAAAGGTCAGGTACATTCCCTTTAATGGAATCCAAGCGACGTACGTTTTGACGCAGCTTTGGAACGGATTGTATTAAACCCTTCGTATACGGATGCTGCGGTCTTGCAAATAGTTCATGAACGGAAGCTTCCTCCACTACACGGCCAGCATACATTACAACTACACGATCACATAGTTCAGCTACAACCCCAAGGTCATGGGTAATGAGCAGCATCCCCATATCCTGTTCTTCTTTCAGGTGCTTCATTAGATCAAGGATTTGAGCTTGAATCGTTACATCAAGCGCCGTTGTTGGTTCATCTGCAATCAGCAGTTTCGGGTGGCAAGACATCGCCATCGCAATCATTACACGCTGCCTCATACCGCCAGAGAGCTGATGCGGATATTCATCCACCAAATCTTCCGCACGTGGTATACCAACTAACCGCAACATATGAATGGCATGTTCACGGGCCTTCTTCCTACCATAACCAAGATGCAACATGATCGGCTCCATCAATTGCAAGCCAATCTTCAGCACAGGATTAAGTGAAGTCATCGGCTCCTGGAAAATCATCGCCATTTCATTTCCCCGTATCTGGCGCATCTCTTTGTCCGTAACCTTTGTTAGATCCGTTCCCTCAAAACGAACAGAACCGCCAGAAATTCTGCCTGGCGTATCCTTAAGAAGCCGCATAATCGACAGTGAGGTAACACTTTTGCCACAGCCGGATTCTCCAACTAGACCCAGCACTTCACCTTTCTTAATCACAAAGTCAACACCTGCAACTGCCGTTATACTTCCATCGCCGCGTTTAAACTCCGTTTTCAGCCCTTGTACTTCCAGCAAATTTTGAGTCATGTCTTGTCCCTCCTTAGTTTTTCATTTTGGGATCAAGAGCATCGCGCAGTCCGTCCCCGACCAGGTTAAATGCAAGTACTGTCAAAAATATAGCTAAACCCGGAAAATAAACGATATGTGGAGCAATACTTAAATAATCGCGCCCCATGCTTAACATTGCCCCCCAATCGGGCTCCGTTGGCTTCGCACCCATTCCAAGAAAGCTTAATGACGCAGCGGCTAAGATTGCCCCGCCAATTTTCATGGATAGATTAACGATAATACTAGGGACCGTTTCAGGAAAAATATGTCGCCAAATGATTCGGCGATTCTTCGCACCCATTGAACGGGCTGCTTCAACAAACAACGTTTCCTTCGCAGACAATGTTACGCTCCGGATAATGCGGGCGAACGAGGGTGTACCGAAGACTGCAACTGCAATCACAACGTTGGATAAACCAGGCCCAAGTATAGCGACGATCCCAATGGCAAGCAGTAAATCAGGGAATGAGAACAATACGTCACTGCCACGCATAATAATCCGATCCAACCAACCGCCATAATATCCACTGATAAGGCCAAGGATGGTTCCAAGTACACCCGCAATCAATACGGAACTCAGGCTGACCGCCAAAGTCAACCTTGTACCATCAATTAAGCGACTTAGAATATCACGGCCGTATTCATCCGTTCCCGCCCAATGCTTGGCAGACGGCCCCTGCATTAGCGCATCATAGTTCGGTTCATCTGGATTATAAGGGGTCAGAAATGGCCCGAAAATGGCAATTAAAAAAAGCAATATGATAAAAAATGCAGCCACAAGGGGCATCTTTTGTTTGCTGAACTTGCGAATAAAAACACCCGCGCGGCCTTTTGTTTTCTCCGGGGCTATTACCTCTCCGGGTATAGGGGAATTAGTTCCCATTACCGCCGAATTGTCGCTCATGATATCCCTCCTAATCCTATATTCACCCTCCAGAAAACTATCGTAATTCTGTTTCTCAGTTACTCTAGCTTACTGAGAAAACCTGATTTTCGGATTAAGTACGCCATACAATAAATCTACAATTAAATTGATAAGGATAAATTGTGTTGAAAACAGCAGCAGCAAAGCTTGAATAACTGTATAATCCCGGAACAAAATGGAATCCACCAGCAGTCTTCCAAGACCAGGAATACTGAAAACTGTCTCAACCATTACCGATCCACCAAGCAAGAACCCAAATTGAAGTCCAGCTACAGTAACGACCTGAATAAGAGAATTACGCAGCGCGTGCCTGCTAATAACAACATACTCGCGTAAGCCTTTCGCACGTCCTGTTCGGATATAATCCTCCCGTAACGTTTCTAGCATCGATGACCGAGAGTAACGAGCCAGCATCGACATAATCCCCATTCCAAGTGTAATGGAAGGAAGAATATAAGACTTCCAGGAATCCACACCACCGGTCGGAAACCAGCCAAGCTCTACCGAGAAAATCTGAATGAGTACCAAACCTAACCAGAATCCAGGGATCGACATCCCCGAAATGGCTGTCAATGTGCCTAAGTGATCAGGCCATCTATTGCGATAAACCGCTGAAATAACACCAATTAGAAGACCAATGACAAGCGCCCAAGCCATACTGAGAAACGTTAACCACAAGGTAGGCATTACTCTACTTTCTAGCATATCGGTTACTGGAATCCCTGATCGAATCGAATTGCCCAGATTACCACTCAGTAGATCGCTCATGTAGTTTATGTATTGATTCCACAGCGGCAGATTGAGACCTAGTTGCTCTTGAATGCCATGAATCTCTTCAAGTGTGGCGTCTTTACCCGCAATAAGCCGGGCCGGATCGCCCGGAATTAAGTGAATAAACAGAAAGACTAATACCGATACAATGAATAGCAACGGAATAACCCCGAGGAGTCTTTGTAAAGCATATCTACCCAACTCATAAGCCCCCTTCAGTATCGACAAATGATTTAACTGAGGCCGCCTCCTACCATTCTTAAGAAGCGGCCTCGTTCAATTCTTGGGAAATTAAATCTTGCGTTTGACTTGAATTATTTCACTTCTGCATTTAGGACATTAATGGAACCATCCGGGAAGACTTTAACACCTTCCAGATTAGATCTTTTGCCTGAGATGATTTGGTCAACGCCCATGAATGCCCAAGGAGCATCTTCCCATACTGTTTTTTGAATATTTGCATAAATAGATTTAGCCGCTTCTGGATCAACAGATTTGTTTGCTTCCGCAATCCATTTATCTACATTTTCATTTTTATAATAAGCTGTATTCGAGCCAGCTGGTGGGAACATTTCACTACTGAACAAACCTCTAGTAGCACCATCTGCATCACCGGAGGATGGAGACCAGCTGACATACCACATTTGAATTTTTGCTTCTTCAGGTGTTTTAGCAGCATTAATTTGGTCAGACAATGTACCGCCTTCCATAGACTTCACTTCTACCTTGATGCCTACAAGTGCTAGCTGTTGTTGAATAAATTGCATACCCTTCATGGTTTCAGATTCGTTTTCTCCCCAAATTTCGGTTTCGAATCCGTCTGGATACCCCGCTTCAGCAAGCAGTTGCTTAGCTTTTTCAATGTCATAGTCATAACCTGTTTGTTGGGAGTAATATTGTGTTTTGGAAGACATCGTGGAATCAAGCTTAGCGCCAAGACCCGATTTCACAACCTTGATATATGCTTCTTTGTTGATAGCATAGTTAATGGCTTGACGTACCTTTACATCATCGAAAGGCTTTTTCATCGTATTTAACGTTACATAACGAACAATGGTAGAATCGATGGTATCTACAGTAATTCCTTCAAGACCTTCAACCTCGGATACTTGCTCGGTTGGCATTGGATAAATGAAATCAGCCTCACCAGTTTTTAGCATCGCAATCCGTGATCCATTCTCTGGTACAGGTCTAAAGGTGATACTGTCCACTTTCGGCAAGTCTTTTTGCCAGTAATCCGCATTCTTCTCAACAACTAGACGATCACCTTGCACCCACTCTTTGAACTTAAATGGGCCAGTACCTACAGGTTTTTTTGAAATATCGGCCCCATTCTCTGTTATAGCTTTAGGGCTAATGATAGGCGCCATTGCAACCTTGTTTAAAAATGCGTTGTATGGCTCGCTGAGTGTAATAACCACGGTTTTGGCATCAGGAGTCTCCACTTTGGCCACCTTGGCGAAGCTTTTGCGCAGTCTCAGATTATTCTTCTCATCCTGAATACGGGCAATATTCACCTTCACTGCTTCGGCATTAAAATCAGTGCCGTCTTGGAATTTAACGTTTTCTTGCAGAGTGAATGTATATACCAATCCGTCTTCACTAATAGTGTGGCTTGAAGCAAGAACAGGAACAACGTTCATATTCTCATCAAAACCCATTAGACCTTCGTACATCGTTCTGGCAGCGCTGATTGAATGTGTATCGCTTGCGTTATGAGGGTCCAGCGTAATAAAGTTAGAATTGATGGCAATTACAATGTCTTTATCATTTTTTGTAGTTGGGGTGCTAGTTTCAGTTCCACCAGCGGTATTGCCGCCTTGTCCCTCGTTGTTTGCTTTGTTGCCGCACCCTGCAGTCACTACTACTGTAATAAGCAGCAGCATGAACATTGACCATACTTTTCCTTTGACTTTCATGTTATACACTCCCCTTTAGAAACGATGTATTAGAAAAGCTCCCAGTCCAATTATTCATGAGACTTGAAGATTATTCTCGATCCTTATAATCAGACTTCCCATTGGAATACAGCACGGCGTTCGCCTACAACTGTGCCGCCATCATTAACAATAGTGTTCGGCACGAGTGCGTATAAACGATCAATCGTATCTTGATTGCTATAGCCTAAACGTTCCAGAATCGATGCGATGATACAAGGCCAGACTTGCTCAGAACCATCGGATACTTTTAGCGAGATACCGATTCGCTCCTTTCGGAGACCAATTCCATATACACCTTTAGCGCCGCCCTTTGCCGTAAGATTATCATCCTTTAGAAGCTCCGAGCAGACGAATTTCGTATCTGCAATCATCACTGGATTATCGTTCATAAGCTTTGCAGTCGCAGCAGCTGCGTTACGTATTTCCGTATTCTCAATCAAATCAGGACAGGCTAGCTTTAAATAGGAATAAGCGATTTTATGAAGAGGGAGTGCGAAGATAGGAAGACCACAGCCATCAATCCCTTGAGGAATGGATTCCTTCGATACTTCTGCGATATAAGCCATAATATCAATGATTTCCTGTTGCACGGGATGGTTAGGATCATAATAAGTATCTATATCCCAACCCATATATTTGCTAAGGCCCATTAACCCTGCATGTTTACCTGAGCAATTATGAAAGATTTTACGAGTCGGCTCATTCGCCCGATGGCGCTCTGCCTTGGCTTCCTCATTCAGCGGGTATGTAGAACAACAATGAAGTCCCTCTTCTTTTAAGCCCATTTTCTGAAAAAGAGATTCAAGTGCTTCAATATGAAAGGCCTCTCCCCGGTGCGAAGCAGTAAAGAGTGAGGCTTCCTTACTTGTCAAACCATAAACTTCATCGATCCGACGCTTCATAACCGGTAAAGCTTGGAATGGTTTAGCTGCTGAACGAAGATAGGTTATATGCTCCGGATTACCTGCTTTATACAAAATATTACCTTTCTCATCGACCACACTAACTGCACCGTAATGTACATTCTCTAGTAAGCCACCGCGATATTCTTCTACTAATGTTGTAAATCCCATCTGTACAGGCCTCCTTCGATGTATTTATTTTTAATCCAATGCGAAAAAACGATTTTGCGATAGTAGTCCAGATCCGATAATTACACCATTCTCGTTCAACATCGAACGATGAATGGTGAAAGACCCACGAAGGGGTTCCCATGTGAAGCGTGAAAGATATAGCTTCTCGACTGCTTCATAAACATCCGGAAATTTGTCAACGAGTTCTCCACTCAGGATCACACTATCGGGGTTATACATGCATACGACATTGTTGATGGTAATCGCCATATACATGAGTGCTCGCTCAATCAAATGAACCGCCCAATGCTCTCCTGCATCTTTTGCTTCAAACAACTCCTCGATTGAGCGAATCGGACGAATCCGATTGGCTTCTGACAACAATGAGCTGATATTAATATAGGTCTGTAAGCAACCCGCCTTACCGCACTCACACATCATTCCGTTAGGATCCACTGTCGTATGCCCTATTTCACCAGCACTGTTCATCACCCCGCGGTAGATCTCTCCCTCAAGGATCATCGCCGAGCCAACGCCTTGCCCGAAGCCCAATAGTGCGGTACGGACAGATCCAACAGCAGCACCTTTGAGATGTTCAGCAAGAGCTCTAACCTTCAGCTCATTATCCACAGCAATTTCAAAACCGGTTAGTTCCTTTAGGCGTTTAGCTAAGGGTACATTCTTCCATCCAAGCTGAACCGAGAAGACGACAATCCCTTCTTCGTTATTCACAATGCCAGGAAGTCCAACGCCAATACCGACGATTCGAGTTCTATCAATCACATGCTGCTGTGTCAGTTGTTCAATTGCTTCTTTGATTCGTTCCAGTGTCTTGTCTGGACTCTCGTCCGGAGTACGCGGATATTGCCTGCTGCAAAGAAGCTTACCTTGCAAATCTACGATACCTACAATCATAAGACTACGATCCAGTTCAACCCCAACCGACAACACAGAAGCGTCAACCATAGCAAGCAACGTTGATTTCCGACCTAATCCTGAAGATACCTGATCAGAATCCAGTAGATACCCTTGTTCAGTTAATTCCCCAACAATCCGACTTACAGTTGTAGGACTCATACCCGTTTGTTTGGCGATGGAAGCGCGAGAAATTGGTTGTTGATTTTTTATGATTTCGAAGACCGTCAAACGATTTTGCCGCTTCATAAAATCCTGATCGTGCTTTTTCACAGACATTCTCCTAATTATTTTCTTCAGTGCATTAATCAAACTAATAAAACTATAAAAATAAGAAAAAATTTGCCAATTAAGCTACGCTAATGTAATATTTGATTAAATTTCAGTTTAGTTTCTCCAGTGATGGGATTAATAATAAAGGCTCATTGATTGTATGTCAATATAAATGACATATTTTTTTATTCGAAATAAATGAAAGCGTTTAATATGTGATTTTTATAACAATCTCCTCAAATACATGACATAAACATAACACTAAAGACCAAAACTCTCTCATAATAGACGAGTGGAAACTATAAATAGGAAAAACTTAATTAGAAGTGGTGGAAATATCTTAAAAACAAAAAGAGGTTTGGGATCGATGCAGAAGTTTTGTGAATCTGAATATTGGAAAAAGGGTAGAATTGTGCGCGGATTTAGTGAAATGGAGATTGCACCCGCATCAAAAGCAAGTTCTTCATATAGAAACCAACTTTTGATGCGAGTGTTAAAAAATTATTGAAACTCTACTGCCTTAACAGACGCGTCCTCTTGTATCAGTGACAACAATTTCACAGCATTAAACGATTCAGGAAATTTTACGATTATTTCTAAATTCAATTCGGAGGCAAGACTATTATTTTCAGCATGAAAGCTTAAAATGGTAATATTTTTTTCTTCAAGGAGCTGTTGAATTCTACTCACGGCTCCTTCTGAATTAGTCAGACAGATCACAATCTGTTGCGTTTTCGGTGAGGCCAGCCAACTGTATCGGCCATGCAAAATCTTTTGCCCGAGTAAGATAATAATTGTTGCTCCTCCACCCAGAATATATAGGCCCGATCCAATCGCCAGCCCTAGTCCCGCCGTTGCCCAGATCCCCGCTGCAGTTGTCAGGCCCTTCACAGTGTGTCTATGCATGAAAATCATTCCTGCACCAAGAAATCCCACTCCACTTACTACCTGGGCAGCTATACGTGCGGGATCGAGTTTAACATAGGACCAATCCGCTTGATCCTGAAATCCATATTTTGAAATGATCATCATAAGTGCAGCACCTAAAGCAACAATAAAATGCGTTCTCCGGCTTTTTCGTTCAAAGCCAACTAAAACACCACAAATTCCAGCTCCAACTACACGAAGTAAATATTCAAACTCCATACATAGTCCTTCTCTCCTTTTAATATTGCTATTTATTGTATCATAAACGGATTTCTATATTTCCCCCTCCTATATGATGGACATGATATTTAACATAGTTTGAGCATGCGCACAGTCACATCTGCAAAGATTTAACTGTGATACCTTTATAGCTGTTACTCCAGTAGACATTGTATAACGGTCTACAACTCGTGAAAGAGGTGCGTATATGAAACTGCCAACAATCCAATTTGGGCATATTAAATCCAAGGTTCCTGTAATTCAAGGGGGTATGGGCGTAGGCATATCCTTAAGTGGCTTAGCTGCTGCTGTAGCCAATGCAGGTGGGATCGGCACCATTTCTGGTACAGGAATCACCACTGATGAACTGAGAATGCATATTCGCAAAACAAGAGAGCTCTCAAAAGGGATTGGATATATCGGGGTGAACGTTCTATTCGCGATGAAGGATTTTGCCGAAAAAATGAAGGTCGCTTTGGAAGAAAAAGTGGACTTTATTATTTCTGGAGCCGGGATTTCCAGAGATATTTATGCTTGGGGTAAAGAGTATGGTACTCCTGTGGTGTCTATTGTTTCCTCCGCCAAATTAGCCAGAATATCCGAAAGACTTGGTGCCTCTGCAGTCGTAGTGGAAGGATTTGAAGCTGGGGGCCATTTGGGTACAGAGAGATCCATGTTCGAAATTCTTCCTGAGGTTGTAGAAGCCGTTTCGATTCCAGTAATTGCTGCTGGTGGAATTCTGACAGGAGAAGATATCGCAAAAGCCCTTCGGATTGGAGCTTCTGGTGTTCAGATGGGGACTCGTTTCGTGGCGAGCCATGAATGTGATGCTCCACTGGCCTTTAAGCAAAAATATGTAGATGCCCAGCAAGGTGATACTATTCTAATTAAGTCTACAGTGGGGCTAGATGGCAGAGCAATTCGTAATGAATTCACAGAACGCATTAGTGATGATGCCAAATTAAAAATAGCCAAATGCTCTAATTGTCTAAAGGTTTGTTCTCATCGCTTTTGTACCATGGAATCTCTGCTAACTTCTCTTAGGGGAGATGTTAAGAACGGGTTAGTGTTTGCCGGGTCCAGAGTTCATGAGATTAAAGAGATATTGTCCGTACAGCAGATAATCGACAATTTAATGCATGAGTATCAAGGAGCATTGAACCCCGCAACTTAAGATTATAATACGATGCTTATGCGATAATACAGATAAAATAAGAGCCCTTTGTTGTATGCAACAAAGAGCTCTTTTTAAAAGGCGTTAAATATAAGTTGATTCTACATCAACATCGCCTTACATCATTCCACGAGTATTAGAAATGCCCTCTTGTTGATGACAGCTCTTATACATTTGTTCTAGCTCGGAATCACCTAAGTTAGGATGTCTTTCTTTCATAAAAGGCAACATCTCTTTAAAAGTGCTTGGAGCAAACCCGGCAGCATAAGCTGCTGTTCCAATTCCAAATGACAAAATAACTACACAGATTACTGCAAATACTCCTCTTTTCAAAAAAACCATCTCCTACTTTATAATACGGAAAAAATCAATACGAAAAAAATTTGCTGAAACCAACATGCACATCAGACCCATTCCCATAACTAGAATGGCTATAATCCAATCCGCTTTTTTCATATTCATCCTCCCGTGCCATCGAACACCCTGAATCCAATGAATAGTGGGGTTCAATAATATTAATGATTATAGATGAATATTGTGTGGAAACTATGTGGGACATGCTTAAGAGTTTAATTTTTGTCAATTTCGTGAAATTAATCACTACATATTCATTTGTTCATACTGCGTTCTTATTTGCAAGATATGATTTCAATATAACAATAAACATAAAGGAGTCATGATCATGAAAAAATTGTATTACACTTCTTTTTTCTATGCCATTCTTGGTTTGATAGCGGGTGTTGCTTATCGTGAAATTACCAAAATGAATGATTTTGAAGGAAACACCATCTTAGTTGCACTTCATACTCATATCCTTGTACTGGGCTTCTTCTTCTTTATAATCGCATTGATCCTGGCCAAGTTATTTAACATCCATGAGGCTAAATCCTTTGGTGCATGGTACATTGTATATAACATTGGTCTCCTGATCACGATCGGTACTATGGCCACTCGCGGGATGCTGCAAATTAACGGGACTGATATCAGCTTCTTACCGCATATTGCAGGTCTCGGCCATGCCATAGTAGGTGCTGGTATCATATGGCTACTAATTCTGCTCGGTAAACGAATTAAATCATAGGGAAAGAGCTGCTGGATCTTATTCCAGCGGCTTTTTTGATTAGTCATATTTAAGTTCATACCAAATGAGACTATAAGTATATTTGTTTATACACTGGTAAATGATACAATATGGAAGTCGCGAGATATCTTAAATTTTAACTTAAAACTATGCTTTCGATGCCACCAAAACTTTTAAGGAGTGAAGTAATGTCTATCGATGTTTATCTGAATTTCAACGGGAATTGTCGTCAAGCTGCAGAATTTTACGCGGAGGTGTTTGGTGTTGAACGTCCACAAATCATGACCTTTGGCGAAACACCACCCGATCCCAATTTCACTCTTCCTGAAGAAGCTAAAGATTTAGTTATGCACACTCGCTTGAATATCGAAGGCAGTAATGTAATGTTCTCTGATGTTTTTCCAGGCATGCCTTTCGTGGAAGGAAACAACATAAGTCTTTCGGTAGTAAGTAAGGATTTGGATGGCATAAAAAAATATTTCCATAAGCTTAAAGAAGGCGGCAAAGTAGGCATGGAATTACAAGAAACCTTCTGGAGCTCGTGTTATGGCAGTCTAAAAGATAAATTCGGCATCGATTGGCAATTCAATTATGATGACGGACGAATGAATATGTAATAAAAATAACAACGAGTATAGAGTGGCTGCGAAACCTATTAATACAGGTGCGGCCTACCTCCAACTCGTTGTTTCTTATTCAAGCGCTTAGTCCATAATCAAATCATATACACTAACCTTCCGAATCCGTCTTGCAACTAGCATGGATACCACATAAGCAACTACTAGAATGACCGCACACAGTAGAAGCACTTGAGGCAAACTAACCGCCAGCTGAACGTTATAGATGCCTAGACTTGAAAGCAATAATACAAACGCCGAATCCGAGAAAATATACCCCACTAAACTCCCCAGCACTACTCCAACTACAATCACCGGAAAAAGACTGAACGTAATCTGTGTCATTAGATTAAAGGTGGTATATCCGATACCTTTAAAAATGCCGAATTCCCGCTTACGTTTCATAATCAACGTCTTAATCACTAAATACAAAATTAGACTGACTACAAAAATCGTAACCACAGTAATCACCGCTGTCATAGAAGATACTGCTGAAGTAAATGTATTAAGTGTACTATCCATCGCTTCTCGAACGTTAGTAATGCTCCATTGTCCGGGGAAACGCGCTTCCAGATCCTTCGCAAAAGCATTGGAATCTCCCCCGTCTTTCAGATACACATTGATGGACTGAGGGGTGTACTCCGGTTGCAGTCTTTTCATTCCATCACCAGTCATGCTCGCTACCATCCCCAGTTGATTAATCTGCTGGCTTAGACCAGTGACTAAATAATTCACCGTTACACCATTAAAAGTGACCGGAACCTCGTCCCCTACATTTATATTCTCCAATTTTGCAATAACACCGGAAATCGAAATTTCGTTATCATAAATGGGTTGCCTGCCTTTGTATGTTGTTTGTGTCTCCAGCTGGCTAAAATCGTCTGACACTCGAAGCATAAAGTTAGTATCTTTGATCGAAGCGGCCAGGCTATCCAATACAGTCAACTTTTTAACTATTGGCATAGCTTCTAATTCACTAAACATCCCCTGCTGCAGATCTCCGTTCTTTGGCAACAACATGAAATCGCTTCGTTCTATGCCTACCAACTTTATAACGGCGGAGGTATCTCCTTTAAAGTTGAAATTCAGTATAGAGCAAAAAATACTAGAAAAGGTTAATCCGGCAACAATCAATATGATCATCATATTCTGTTTCATCTGTCTTAATAAAGCTTTAAGGCTTAAGCTGAATTGCAGATTCATTCGGGATGTTTCGAGTGGAATAGGGTTCCGCTTGAAATTGTGAGCATGGATTCCGCTCTGCAAAGCAGCAATCGGAGTAATATTCCGAATTCGCCGGCTCGACAAATAAGTAACAATAGCAACCAGTCCAGAGACGACAACCAAACTAAGCGCTGCACTGCCCACTTCAAATGATACAGGCCACAGCAGCCCGATCGAAGACGAAATCATATTCCCTACCAAAGGCATAACTAACCCAGCTACCCCTCCTCCCGGTATAGCTGCGATGATGGAAACCGCGGTGAACTGAAGGAGAAGCGAGTTTTTGATCTGCCATGAGGTATAACCATTCGCCTTTAAAACACCGATGTTAGTCAAATTATCTTCAATATGTCCTAATATTTGAAACCGGATTACAATAAGCGAAATCAGAACCATAATAAGTGCAAATACGATCAAAATAGCTGCTAAAAGATTAACAAAAACACGGTTCCCTTCGAGTCCGACTTCCGCCCGCATTACTTGAAATGGACTCTTAATTCCTGAGGCAAAAATCCGCTCACTTATCATTTGTTCCAGCTTTACATCCTTTGAAGGATCGGTAACATCTGCTGATAGAAAGCTATACTGAGCTTCAGTTCCAAGACGTTCCTCCAATTGCTTATAGCCTTCATCATTTAGAAATACTTTTAAAGCTCCATTCGTTAACGTCCCTAGTAGCGGCTCCTCAATAAATCCGCCGATGGTATAAGAGAATTGGTTATTATTGTATACAAAAGAAAAGTTATCACCTAGCTCATACCCCGATCCTACATGGAATAAATAAGGCAGATAGATCAAGTTCGGATCCCTAGATTCGAGCGGGGTAATAGTCTTGAATAGTCCCATTGTCCGCGGTGTATCCGCATTGAGAATTATAAAAGCTACAGTAGTATCCGTTTCTCCATACTTCATTTTTGCGTCTGCTAATAGAATCGCTGCTTCATTCTCCCAAGATTCGGTATATGGATAACTATCCACAAGCCCCTCGTACTCTTTTAGATGATCATCTTTTGCAAAATATGCACTTAATTCTGGAGTCTTTAATTCAGTCATTTTTTCTTGCTGAAAAGAATTAAGCTTCAAGCTGACCGTGAGACCAATGTTCAACAGCAGCGCAGCTATCATGATCAATACGAAGAGCGTAATCGTTGCACTTTTTCTTTTGCGAATATTGGACCAAGCAAGTTTCCCTATTAAGCTTCTCATCCCTACCACCCCAATTCGGTCAGAAAGGACTGTAATTGCTGTTGCCGTTCAGGTCCACTATTTTCGCTATAAGGGGAAAGGCGCAAATCTCCAATGACTACTCCATCCTGCAGATACAAGATCCGATTACCACGCAGCGCAGTTTTGAGATCATGTGTTACCATAATTATGCTTTGCCCCTGCTTATTCACCTCGGTTAGGACACGCAGTACCCCTATTCCAGCTGAGCTATTTAGCGCTCCAGTTGGCTCATCAGCAAATACCGCTTTTGGACTGTTGATCAGGGCCCGGATAATTCCGGCACGCTGAGCTTCACCTCCAGAGATTTGCGCCGGAAACTTCCCCCAGATGGAGTCATCCAAGCCTACATCTAAGAGCAGCTTTTTGGCTTTTTCCACAGCCCCGGCCCTATCCTTTTGTACAAGAAAAGCACTTGATAATACATTGTCGAGGACACTCATTGAATCGAGTAGATGGATCTGCTGAAACACAAATCCACAGTTCTTCCGCCGGAATATCGCCAGCTGATCATTACTCATCGCCGTAATATCTTTACCTTCAAACAAAACCTCTCCAAGCGTTGGCTTATCCATTCCCGAAATGGCATACAGCAGTGTTGATTTACCAGAACCAGAGCTGCCCATGATAATCGTGAAATCACCATGATATAAGGTCAGATCTAGATTTTTTAATACATGCTGCTGAGTTCCTCCATGGGAGAAGGTTTTTCCAAGCTTATGGGTCTGCATCAATACTTTATTATTCACTTCGTTCATGTTGAACACTCCATTTACGTTCATGCTCATTAATTGCGTTAACAGTAACCCTTGCTCTCGCACAATATAATGGCTGCAATCACTGGCTGATTCGTAATTGCAACCTAATCGTACGTTAAATGTTCTTAACATGTCTTTGTGCAATCCTTAGCGAATTCTTAATTCTTTCCTGCTAAAGGAATCAGCAGCTTTACAGTAAATCCATCCTCCCGATTGGAGCATACAATATCGCCCTGCATTTTTTGCATCATATAACGAGAAATATACAGACCTAAGCCTGCACCGTTCTGGCTCACGGCTAAACTGCCCCGAAAAAATTTATTGAATATTAAAGGTAATTCCTCCTCTGGAACACCAGGACCGTAATCCAGAATATCAACCTCCAGATAATGATCCCTAATCTCGAATTTAATATCGATGTGTGTACCGGAGAAGGCATATTTATAGGAATTGTTCACTACATTATCGATGACCTGCTGCAGCCGTAATGGATCCGCCATAATGATGCAGTCTGGCACAGATGCAGCTGAAATTCGTTCGTAGAAGTTCACATTGTTTATAATTTGGGTGAGCAGATGACTATGCTCCTCCGTTAAGCTGACTTTTAGTTCATTCAGCTCCTCCAAGGTGGAATGGAACATGTCTGTGACCAAGCGATCAATCTGATCCGCTTTGGAATATAAGGTGTTTAGCTGTCTGCTTGTCTTCTCATCTCTTGCGCTTAATAACATCAGTTCCGTAATCGCCTTCATCGAAGCGACGGGGGTCTTAATATCATGACTAAGACTGGCAACCAGCTCCTTCTTACTCTTGTTCGCTAAATATTCACTATGCCTAGCCGCCGCAAGCTCTTCCCGCATCATATCGAAGCTTTCGGTAAAGGCACCAAATAGATGATTACGATCCATCGCAAGTGGCACTTCAAGATCACCTCTTGCGATATGGTTCGCAAATAGCTGCATTTTGCGAAATGGACGAAGAATGGATCTATTCAGGAACCAAATATAGAGGATGCCGAGAATTGTAAGCAAAAGCAGCATCGCAACAGAAACTTGTATAAATTGTTGTTTCATATGTATAAAAATCGTACGGTAATCATTATTAATAATTACTTTACCCACCAGCTGATCCTGAACAACAACGTCGACTAAGGTATCCCGATTATTGATAGCTTCGTTAATGCTAATGGAAATCGCATTTTCAGTCTGATATTTCAATTTACCAGACGTATCGATAATGGCGAAATCATAAGGACTTTCCATGTACAGTTTCGGATCAATTTTATCCCAATGCTGCTCTGTAAGCTTAACGATGGTATTGATCGCCACTCGGTCTGTGGAGGTCTCCACCTTCAAATTGAATATCAGGAATAAGAGAGTTATACTTGCAGCGAGTATTGTGAGCATTAGGGCCAGTAGCAATTTTTTAGTCATCGCTATTTATCCTCAAAAGCATAACCGATACCCCATACGGTACGGATGTACTGTGGATCGTTAGGATTCTGCTCAATCTTCTCACGAAGATGACGGATATGTACATTTAAGGTGCCATCTCCCGCAAAAACATCCCCCCATACCTCTGTAAATAGCTCCTCTTTAGCGATTACCCGATTTTTATGCTGGATCAAAAACTTAAGCAATTTATATTCCATTGTTTTCAGCTTGAGGGGTACGCCGTTAAGACTTGCCCTTCTGAGTTCGGGATCAATCTGGATGGGGCCGGATTCAAGAAAAGAGGACTCGGCTACAACTTCGTTGTTGTACCGTTTAAGCACCGCTTTTACTTTTGCCAGCAACACTCTCAGGGTATACGGCTTATGAATATAATCATCTCCCCCGATATCAAGTGCAATCAATACATCATCCTCACTGGAGCGGGCACTAATAAACAGGATGGGAATCCCGGTCGTCTGACGCAGCTCTTTGCATAACTGAAAGCCGGATTCACCGCCTAAATTAATATCAAGGAGTAACATCGACACCTGATGCTCACACAAAAAGTTCCGGCAGGCATCGGCGCTCGTAACAAATGCGGTTTGAACATCAAACAAATTAAAATATTCGCAGGTGGTCTCCGCAAGCTCAATTTCATCATCAATAATCAAACAATCATATCTCATCGATTTCTCTCCGCTTCAACAGAATTTATTAATATGTTAGAATATGCCTTTAAGGAGGGGTTACCTGTGGATACACAATTCCAGCGTCTGGAGCACTATTTAGATAAATACGAACAAAGCTGGCCATTAAGTGGCACAGTCTTACTAGCTCAGCGTGGAGAAATCAAGTTACATAAAGCGTACGGATATGCGAATCTTGAACATCAGGTCCCGAACACTTTAGATACCAAATTCCGGATCTGGTCACTTACCAAATCATTCACTGGCATGGCTATCCTGATGCTAAAAGAACAAAAACGTCTCAGACTGGAAGATCCAATCCTAAAATATCTCCCTCAGCAGCATGCACTAGAGGGGATTACCATCCTTCACCTGCTGGGACATACCTCTGGTATAGCCAACTACACTTCCATACCCGAATATAATCAAAAATTAAATAAGCTAAAGCTGACTCCACAAGAGATGTTACAGCTATTTGTGAGTCAACCCCCTGCATTTATGCCTGGCACTTCATTTGCCTATAACAACTCAGGTTATTATTTGCTGGGGATGATTATTGAGAAGATTACAGGGATGACATTTGAAGATTATATCACTACTTTTATATTACAGCCTCTGGGCATGGTAAATACAGGAGTTTATAACAATCAGCAGATTATTCCAAAATTAGCCTCGCCTTATCATTCTTCTTGGGGAGAGTATACTCAGGGGGAATACATAGATATGAGCTCTATCTTATCCGCTGGCGGGATGTATTCGACGGCTGCCGATCTTTTCCTGTGGGATCAAGCCTTGTACTCCGATCAATTAGTGTCTCATAACACCCTTGAGATGGCTTTTCATTCCAGTAATCTCAAATATCGATTTGGTTGGTTCTTGGACGAACGTTTTGATCGAAAAAGAATGTATCACGGCGGTGCCTACCGCGGCTTCCGAAGTGAACTACATAGATATCCTGAAGATCAAACAAGCGTCATCATGTTGACCAATTACGATTGCGTACCCGTCACCAAATTAACGGAATCTCTAGCTGGATTAATATTTGGTGAACCTGAAAGGGTGCCTGTCTCTCCACAAGCCTTCCCTCTTGATGACAGCATTTATGCTTCATATATGGGAACCTATGAGGGATATGGCTGCAAAGCGAGCGTGGAGCGTAGTGGGCAAGATTACTATTTTGTCTGGAATGATGTAGAAGTCACTCCCTTTTATCCCATCTCGGAAACAAGATTCCATCATACGAAGCATGATTCGGAATATGAATTTAAGCGGAATGCTCAGGGTGAGCTTTCATTTCTGGGGATGCACAAAAAACAAGACAAGTCTTAAATAGACCTGTCTTGTTTTTTTGATTCGTGTCTGCCCTAGGCCTTGGCTATAATGATAAACTCAACGAGAAGTACAAGTAAGGCAGTAGTTACACCAAGCGAATTAATTACTGTTAAAGCATCCGGGTAGCTTTCTTTCCGAAATTGGGAGAATAAAGATACCATCCATAATACACTGAAGAATAGCGCGACCAATCCAGAAATCGCCTCACTATCCACTTTTCTGCTCCGCATAAATAATCCTACAAGGCCAACAACGGTAAAAACCATGTATATAACAAGCTCTATGGATGTGATGACAATCGCCTCGCCTGCAGAGAACAAATGCATTAACATGTATTGAATCCCTAAACAAATAAACACAAGCTGGTTAAAAGAAACTTTGCTCACTCTCATAGCTTATCTCCTTTTAATTTAAGTAAACCGCAATAAAAAGATAACGCTTTCATTATATCGATAATTAAAATAATCCTCTGTGACTTTCAATACTCTTCCGATATCAGCTCAATCAAAACAAGCCCTGAACAAAAAAATCTCCTGGCAATATTGTTGCCGGAGATTTTATATTAGAGTTAAAATGCTGACATAAAGGATGTATCCAAAACAGCCAATTTTCTAATCAAACTTCGTCAAAAACAGGATCTCAATTAATGATGCATAAATCCATTAATTTTTAACAGCATTCAAAGCATCTAATTGGTCACTATGTCTTTTTTCTGTAAAAATAAGGCATAGGCACATACACCAGCAAGTTGCAAATGTAGAGACCATAGGAGCTACTTGTTGAGAAGCGTTTTTATTCAGTTCCATTGTTTAGTCCCCTCCTTTCAGTTTGTCATAGGGTCTGTTTTGAATACATCTCTTATGTCAGCATTAAGAATGATAGAGTGAAATTTCCATGCCACTACTTTAGATGGTTCGGAATAACTTCAATAAGTTTTTCTACAGTTAAGTCTTTGATTTCACGGACAAAAGAATCATTGATTTGGAATCCTAGTTCGTTCTCGAGATCTGTTAAAATATAAATGATATTTCTAACAGAAGTTACACCTAATAGATTGGTCGTTCTATCGAATTCTTTAACATAATTTTTGACTGTTTCTTCTATAACCTGTTCGTTTTGATACAACAACTCCTTCCCCTCCTTTAAATCATCGGAATATTATTTTGCAGCTCACTCATAATTCTTCTAAAAGCCTCTTCTTGACTTGTAGAATTAGAATGATTAAAAGTATACAGCCCCTCTTGAGAATAGGAGTTATTTTCCATTGAGTCTCGATAATCTACAGAATAGTATTCTAGTTGTCTTGCTTCTGGATTATATAAACAAACATTCTCAGAAATATGATAGTAATCAATATTAACGCCATATTTGTATAAACAAGTGGACTTCATTTCTTTCAAATGAGATTCGTCGTAATTTCCGTTATACAAACTTAATATTGTGATATCTGGTGTGACTGCATTACTGATTAGAAAAGGTATATACCCATATCCATTGGGAACTGAAGTGCTATACTTTAGAATGCTTCCTGGAACTCCAATAATAATGACATCTGGATTCTCAGCTTGTTCTATATATTTAATATAGGCATTCATACTCTCGACCTGTTCTGAAAACGTTAGATCATTGCTGTCTATACTGTCTGGGATTGTATGGTATCCCCATAATCTAGATAGTGCATTACTGGAAATCAAACTCATCTTATATCCCGAAATGCGAAAGTTTTCACTTAGTTTAAGCTGCAAATTCCATTTTCCGCAGTTTTCCCCCATCCCCATAATTAAAATAACTGGGACGTCGATACTCGCTAATGCATTCTGTTTCGATATAGAAGGATGCTCTAGATTCAGACACTCCCAACCCTCTATGGTTGATTGGTTTAATATAGTTTTTAATTCAGCCACGTACATAATATGCTTTCCCTTCTCTTCTGCAAGTGAAGTTAACCGGCAGTAACCTGATTCATCAACTTGAAATTGAGGCTTACATAATAACAGTACATCCACTGAGTTAATCAGATCATTTAAAAAAAAGCTCTCTTCATCACATATTAAAGCCTTTTTAGTGTCGTCCACTTCATCGAATGACTCCCAGCCCTTTGGAACTACGGCATACATCAGCTCGAATTTCTGAAGCTCACTTTCTGTTAGCAATAAAGGCATCAGACCTTTATGAAAAGGGTAAACCGCCAGTTTTTTCTTCACAGTGAAATATCCTCTCTTTTAAACTGATATTTAAATTCCCTCATCATCGTATAGTTCTTCAAATTCTCTAATGCCGACGCTTTAACCCTGTTGCATTTGCTAAGCTTATAGCTTTCTGAATAATGTTCATCCTTTCCATTATCCGCTGCAGCGGGGCATATAGAGCAGCAATGAAAGGCCCAGCATTCTTTACAGTGTTGTTCCGTAACTGCTCCAACATTCAAAATTTCTCGAACCTTTTTAATATCAAAACCATCCTGAAGATTTCCCATTTTCATCAGTGAAGAATTTTCATCAATACGCTCACAAGGAAATAAGTTGCCGTTTACATCTACAAAAAGTTTTTTCAAGCCTGGTATACAAGTCCCGCTAGGATGAGCAATTTT
The DNA here is from genome assembly GCF_029893135.1 of Paenibacillus sp. PastF-3. Lineage (NCBI taxonomy): Bacteria > Bacillati > Bacillota > Bacilli > Caryophanales > Paenibacillaceae > Paenibacillus > Paenibacillus sp. PastF-3. The sequence continues at coordinate 478,393 of NZ_JARXWM010000002.1, forward strand.
CGGAGTCTCATTGATTGGCGAAAGAAACTCTTTGTAGCTATAAATGGTTTCAATATCACGTTTATGATAGGCCACAGGCTCTTCTTTTACTTTTCCTAGCAGCAATAGATATGCCTTCAAAGCTTCGTAATTTCGTTCTTCAAAATAAGCCTCACCATAAACGAATTCCGTCTCTGTATAGTTCATGGATAGTGTATTAAAGTTAACTTTAGAGAGGTCACTAACTCCTTCTCCCGCTCTAAAATAATCAAAGATCTCTTCGAACTTACCATCTGGACTAATAACTGTATTGAACTTCAGTTTTTGATATAGATCAGGATAGTTATCTCGAATATGTACAACATTACGATATACAATCTCATAGGAACCACGTCCATTTACAAACGTCCTATTTTCATTATGAACATCCTTCGGTCCATCCAGGCTAATCATAATGGATATGTTAAAATCACGAACTTCCCTTGCAAAACTATCATCCAGAAGTGTGCCATTAGTAGTCATACCAAAGGAAATTTCTTTGCCGCTGACTTTTTCCTGTGTATATTTCATAGTATCTATGATGAGATTTTTTTCAATCAAAGGCTCCCCACCATAAAAAGCTACATGCAAGTGGTCCACGTCTTTAGAATGGGCTACAAGGAAATCAATCCCTTGCTGCAGAGTATCCCAGGTTATATTCAGAGCAGAATGTGAACGATTATTATAAATTTCATTGCTTGAGTAAGGACAGTAACCACAACGCAAGTTGCAATTTTGAGACATTTGAAAAGTGATTGAGTTTACACAGCGCTCTAACTGGTACTCCAACATTTGACTTGCCGGATGCTCAATTTGTAGAATCGGAGATTCAGCTAGAAGCCCTCTCTTTTGAAAATCTTTAAGCACATTTACATCAGCTTCCTCATAACTGCCTTCAGAAATATGACTTAACGCTTCATACTGATTCTGTTTGATTTTATAAATACTGTTTTTATTCATGTCATAGACGTAATGTAGATTCGCTCTCGTTTGAAAAGGAATAAAAGGCATCCGGGGTTTCCTCCCTTTGAGTACTAGTAATCATTTCTCTAAAACTCTCCTGAGATGTATACAACTCATCAAAAGTTCCTATCCCAAGAACCTTGCCACCATTTAAATAAATGATCTTATCTAATCTCTTTAATACTTCCGGTCGATGCGTGATAATGATAGTCATCATATAACGATCGGAAGATAACAATTCCTCGTTAAAAACCTGCTCCGAGTAATAGTCATAGCTTGAGGTTGCTTCATCCAATAGCAGAATTTTTGTATCCTTACGTGCTAATGTTCGGGCAAGTGCTATTTTTTGTTTTTGTCCACCCGATAGTTTAGCGCCATTGTAACCAATTCGAGTGTCCATTTTTTCGGGTAGGTCTTGGATAAATGAATATGCCCCTGACTGTTTGCAGCTTTCCAATATCTCAGTAAGTGTAAGCTCTTCAGAAATGTTGATATTATTCGCCACAGTATCATTGAAAAGATAATTGTTTTGAGCCATCAAGCTCCATATCGAGCGATAGGATTCAAAAGTATACTCTTTTACATCTTTATCGTTTATTTTGATGCTGCCTTCAGTAGGCTCATAGAATCTTAGCAGCAGATTTACAACGGATGATTTGCCGCTGCCGTTCAAACCAATAATCGCTACTTTCTCACCTTTTTGAATGGTGAAATTCACTTGATCCAGAGCTTTTTCATTCTCATAAACTAAGGATACGTTTTCGAATTTCAGATCATTGATAGATATTGATTCTAATAATTCCTTCGCTTCCGGTTTATCAATTTCAGCATCCGTATTTAGAAATTTTAAAAACCGCTCAAAAGCTGGTTTCACGCTGGATAATTGAGTAATCAAATACGATATGATAGTAATTGGTTCAAATACCAATGATGAGTACGAAATGAAGGATACCAGACCACCAATAGTGATCTCATCTTTTTGGATTAACCAAGCACCGTACAAGTAAAGACCACAAGTAAACAATGTCGTCATAAATGAACCCGATATACTATCAATAAATCCATAACGCATTAACTTGGATTTAGCATTTTTACTTCCATCCAGATTTACTTTCAGTTTCGCAAGCCGTTTTCCAGTAATCCCCCATACTTTTATCGCTTCAATGCCACTAATTGCATCCCCTAACCATTCTGAGAAATTTGATTGCAAGTGCATAATGATTTCATATACCTTTACTTGCTTTTTATATAAAAAACTGCTAATTAGCATTTTGACTGGAATTGTAGCGAGCATAACTAGAGTTAATTTCCAGTTAATATAAAACAATGCTGTTAAGCCGGCGAAAACTTTAAATAGATTAACGAAAGATGTTAAAAATTGCGTGTCTGTCAAAGACGATATGTTGGCGATATCTTGAAAAAGCTCAGACATCACTACTGAGAAATTTCTGTCTTTAAAAAATTTCGTGCGTACGGATAACACATGTTTACAAGCTTTCTTATTCAAGTCATATGGTATTCTCACACTTATTTCCTTGTAGTAATAGAATTGAAAAATACCAAGTAATTGTTGGATAAGGAATACTAAAAAAATTAGTCCTACATATTGAATAACTCGATAGAAATCCAAACCTAGAATACCAATGTCAATAAGTTGCTTGGTAAACCAAGGCGTCAAAAAGCTCCCTATAGAAGTCGCCAACATAACAATACTGATTATCCAAATGTTTTTACGGTAAGGATGAAATAATTCTTTAATGCTGGTCCATACTTCATTGTGTTTCATTTCACATGACTCCTCGCGACATATACTGAGACTAGCCTCATCCCATCTCAATACCAACAAAAAGAACAACAAAAACTACAATAGCTAGCAACGCACCTACAATAACGATCGTTTTTGGTGATCTATTACCCCTGTCCATTTCAATTCCTCCTTTTCTCTACGCGTGTATATCTCTTTTTCCAAACGAAATATAGGTGACAGACAAACTAATAGCTATAATAATCACAGGAATTAGCACCACTTCCATAAAGCTCTTTGCTCCTGTTAGGACTATATTTTGTGAATTAACGACGTAAATTCCGGAAAACTTCATAACTTGGGTCGTTAAAGCATGGTCTGAAATCCCCCTTAACCATGCGGAGGAAGCATCACGGAAATAACCGGATATCATGAAGTCGCCGAATATAATTAGAAAAGTTACAACCACCGCTGAAGCCGTTCTTTTAATAAGAATACCAACCATAATGATTAGAGCAGCATAAGCTGATAAATAAAGGACATTTAATCCCAGTACACGGGAAACCTGAATCAAGTCAGCAGAAAAATTACGATTACCGATGTCAGTCCCGATTATCAAAGCAGCTATCATATAAGCGAGATAAAACACTACTGTAAATTGTAAAATCCACCATATAATAATTTTAAAAACAGAAAGGTATTTCCCCGTGATATAGATAAACCTACTTTGTCCGGAAGCCAGAATAACTTTGATAGATCCATATTCAAATCCTTCGGTTGCAAAAAAACATACGTAAACTGGAATAATAAAATAAAAAAATAAAGATAAAGGTGTCACAATCGTTAAGGGTTCCGCGAGATTACCGATTTCAAAACCAGCTTTACCCCCAATCCAGATTGCTAATACCAGACTTGCTATAAGGAACAGAAGAGAAATTCCCTTAAACATGATATCCCTTCTTATAAAGTAAGACTCAGCTTTCAGAAAATCCCTCATTGCTCATTCTCCTATCAGATCCATATAATAATGCTCAAGATTCGCTGTGGACAGGTTGATTCCTTCAAGTGGAATTCCATTTCTAATTAACGTTGACATTAACTGTTCAAGATCTGTCAAATCCTTGGGAACCAATATTTCTCCGGCCTCTGACAATGTGATCGAATGAATATTAAGATCGTTCTTAAGCACGTTTATTGCTGCAGCTATTTCAACGGTCTTAATACAAATTTGCGCTTCGGCTGATTGCAAGAGTTCTTCCACAGAGACTTCCTTAATGAACTGCCCTTTATGAATAAACCCGAATTTGGTAGCTAACAATTGGAGCTCGCTCAAAATATGGCTGGAAATCAAGAGGGTAACCCCTTTTTCATGTGCCAGCTTAGCCAATAATTTTCTCATCTCTACAATCCCTGTAGGATCAAGCCCATTAATCGGTTCATCCAAAACTAAAAATTCCGGTTCGTTGAGAAGGGAGATTGCCAGCCCTAATCGTTGACGCATACCCAGAGAATATTCCGTAGTATTTTTGTTTTCAACATCCGTTAGTCCCACTAAATTCAGCACATCTTTAATTCTCTTGAAATCCGAAATACCATGAATCTTGCAATAAAAGCTTAAATTCTCTTCAGCATTCATATGGGGGTAGAGGGCAGGTAGCTCTATTAAAACCCCCATTTTTTTTCTGACTCGTGCGAGGTCCTTCTCATTACTCTTACCCATCAATTGGATAGTCCCTTTTGTAGGATAAACTAATCCACTAATTATTTTCATGAGTGTGGTTTTACCTGCTCCATTCTCACCTACAAAGCCATAGATATCACCCTGTTTAATCTTCATATTTATATTTTGAAGCGCATTTGCACTGCCGTACTGTTTAGTTAATCCCTCAGCTTCAAAGATTGTTGTATTCATTTTTCAACTCCTCCATACCGTCTGCTACTAATTGATATTAAATTAGCATGTTTACTAGAATTACTAATCGTTATGGTAAAAAACACGGGAATAAATGTAACTTTCGCCACTTCCAAGTGATCCCTAAAAGGATAAAGGTTGATTATACTCCCATATAATGTATTATTATTTATAACACAGGAGGGGAATTTCACATGATACATATTGCTATTTGTGATGATGATTTCAAGGCAACAGAATATATGGAGAGATTGATCCTTAACCATCCCATTCAGCAGACCGTAAAGATAGAGGTATCCATATTCTATTCTGGTGAAAGTTTCACGAAAGCCATACAACATGGTTGTCCATTTGATCTTATTTTTATGGATATAGAAATGAAGGGAATAAGCGGAATAACAGCGGGTCATATATTACGGAGAGATTGTGATAATGATAGGGTTCGGTTGATTTACGTATCGAGCCACGAAGAGTATCATGTTCAACTATTTGACGTTCAACCTTCCGGTTTTATAAAGAAGCCTATACATAACGAGTCTTTTGAAAAAAAACTACTCTCTATGATTCAGCAAATAAAGGTCAAGCGTCAGCAAAATCAACCAAAATTACTGCCTGTACACCAAAGTGGAACTAAACTACTGATTCCAATCCGTAATATTATGTACTTGGCAAGTGATCGCCGAAAAATCATTTTGCAAACAACGGAAGATCAAACGGAATATTACAGTACTTTATCTATAGAAGAAGGAAAGCTACCTTCGAAGCAGTTTGTGCGGATTCATCAATCGTATCTTGTGAATTTCGATTACATAAAACAAATTCAGGGCAAAAAAATTGTATTAACGAGTGGGGAAGAACTTCCGATTAGCGATAAGCAAAGCACCGTAGTGAAAAAGAGTTATTTGCAATTCAGGGGGAGTCTGCTTGAATAATATTCTACTGGATGAGCTGTTCTATGCCCTCACACTGGCAGCTCTCCCATTTATCATTCATTATTTCTATGATCATTGTTTCCCACGGCTTTGGGAATCCAAAGTAATCCTTTATTCCGTATACACTGCTTATTATATTTTCGTACTCCTCCTTCATAACAGCCCACTTCCAGGCTTATGGATGCTAGGGCTTAATATAGTGGGGATCGTTCTATTGTCCTTTTTGTATAAAGGAAAAATACAATGGCGTATTGGTGCTGCTTTATTTATAGTCGCACTGATTATTCTTTCAGATGCAGCAACTGCACCTGTGTATACGACAAGCGGATACATCTTTACCTTGTTTTTGTCTAAGATTCTGATGTTTATACTGGTACAGATCACGCTTCGTTTTACCAAAGCTTTTGGCGAGGGCAGTCTAAGCAGTTGGTATTGGATCGGGTTGTTCTGCTTTCCGTTTATCAGTATTCTCAGTATTGCAAAATTATCGGGCGAGCTGTCATTGCGGGAATATCCGGCGTTGTATCCGGCCTTGTCCGGAGGAATGCTGTTGATCAACTTCCTGATCATTCTTTTGTGTGATCGTGTATTAACCATACAATCGGCACAGAATAAAAACTACTTGTTGGAACAGCAGAACACCTACTATATGAACCAGTATCTGCTCACGAAAGAAAGGCAGCAAGAAGTCTTTACGTTTCAACATGATTTCAGGAATATCTTGCTCGGCCTGAGGTCTCAATTACAAGCTGGGGAAAAAGAAGCCGGACTGAATGATGTAGATAAGCTTCTTGGAGTAATAGAACTCTCTTCAGGTGAAAGTAATACCGGCTCCATCCTAATCGACTCTATCATTAATTACAAGTCGCAATTTGCCAAAAAGCTGGGTATCTCCTTTCAAACGGATATTAAGATTCCACCTCAGCTTGATCTAGATGCTTATGCATTTAGCATTATTCTAGGGAACACCCTTGATAATGCTATAGAAGCATGCAAGCATCCAGGTGTGACTCAGCCTTATATTAAGTTCCAACTTCATTATCATAAGGGTACTTTATTTATCAGAATACAGAATCCATATCAGCATTCCATACGTACGAATCATTTCGGAGAATTAGCCACAACAAAACGAGACAAGCATTTTCATGGTATCGGTCTAAAAAGCGTAAAGAATGCGGTAGAAGAAATCGGCGGAATATGGGATATCACCTATGAAAACCAAATTTTCCAAGTGGAAATTTGTCTTTTTAACATTGAGATCTTATCAGTTGCAGAAACTGAGCAAAAATGCACCTCATAGAAAGACATCGGACCCAGAAGGTTTTCCAATGTTTATTCTAAGGGGTGCATTTCAGTTACAAGTATATTTCTATTATTTTACTTACGGTTCGATTGTATATTTAGACGAAAACGAAATACTGCATCTTCACCGTACCACATAGGGAAATTCGTGCCCCAGATATTATGGTCTTATAAGCCCGATGGTAATGAACGTATGCCGTTAGTCTAAATATTTCGAATGGGACATCTTGTTCTCAAAATAGAATGAATAGTGGATTTTTTTGAAACATTTTCAAATAGGAGGCCAACGGTTTGAAAAATAAAGAATCATTTGTATTCGTCACAATCCCACTATCCGAGATCAAGAAATTCATTCTTATTGATTTTGTAGCTGGATCGGTCATTTATTTCGCTATAAAGTTTCCCTTACATTCTTTTATAGCCGCCTATGCTGGCAGCATGTTCGGTCCAATACTTATTCGCCAATCCATGAAAATGGTTCAGAATCGCGCTAAAGCTTAAGCCATAAGGAGACAACAATTCATCTCTAATCGATGCAGTTTAGAAATTGTTCAATCTGTTTTTTATGATGCTTATCATGTGGGATAAAACTTCTCAAATACTTGCGAACACTGAACTTCTTGTGGTCTCCATCCTTATATTCCAATTCGCATTCTTCATCCGTTAATCCAGAGACTGCATCTAAAATTCTAGATCTGTAGAGCACAAATTGTTCAATCAAGGTCTGCTTGGATAACAATTTGGCATACTCCATCGCGTTAGCATTAAATTCGTTAAAATCCAAATGTTTCGTTGTTAATGGTTCTTTCAAAATAATCTGCTTAATAGCACCTTCATAGAAATATTTATCCCATAGCATGAGGTGACAGAGAATATCCTTCACGGTCCATTTACCAGTAGCTATGGGCTTATCCCAATGTTTATCTGGCACCTCTTCTAATGATTTCACGAATGGAATAAGAGACTTAAATTCGAGTATCATTTGCTCCTTTGATTTTAATGCCATAGAAGCTAACCTCCGTGTGAATATAAAATAGAATAGCAAAAATATTATGCAGCAGCATCATCCTTAGAAGCAGTGATTAAATCAGCCTCAGTAGAGTCTGGGTTCAGCCAAATCTCGATCATATCATGAGTACGCTTTACATCATTTTCATCGAGTATATAATACCATTGATCCGTATGTTTTCCTTCCCCTTGGAGCATATGACTCGTTATTTCAGGGGTTCCACCTTCAAGAATTACCTTCTTAGCCAAATCCAAAATAAAATCTGACTTCATATTCGTTTTAAAGTTACTGCCAGCAATTTCGATAATGTTCTGTATATTAAGAATATTATCTATTCTTTTCATCCGATCAAGCGCTGCTTTCAAGAAAATCCGCTGTCTCTCTGTTCTCTTAAAATCAGAATCTTCCCGATATCTTACATACATTAAAGCTTCCTTACCGGAATAGATCGGTTTGTTCGGCTCAATTCTTAGTTTCTCATGATCGGGACTCTTATTCTCTATCACCTTGGTGATTGGAAGCACCACTCCTCCAAGAGCATCTGTAACACCCACAAGCCCATTAAAATTAATCGTAGCATAGTAATCAATTGGCGCATTCAAAAGATTCTTAACGGTATCCACACTCATTTGAGGACCTCCGTAGGAATGTGCCGCATTAATCTTGGTTTCTTTTCTTGCTCCTTTGATATTTTCTGCTCCAATAATTTCTGTATAGGAATCACGGGGAATGGAGACGAGCAGTGCTTTATGGTCTTCAGGTCGAATAACTGTATAAATAATGGAATCAGAAAGCCCGTTTTCTTTGCCACGCTGATCGGTGCCTAGTAGAAGGAGAGAAAAAGGACGGTCTTTATTTTCTATCGTTGGTTGTAATCCTGGTTCTCCGCTGTCTTCTAATGGCACATAGGAGTCCTTAAGGGTGTGTTCAATCGTTGGGGCTACAACATTATTAAACCCAAAAATCATTAATTCTTTACGGAAAATAAAAGATCCCAGTCCAATAATAAGTACGATAGCCATCGAAAAGTACCAAATTTTCATTTTTTTACTGATTTTATTTTTTTTCACTTTCTTTTTCTCGATTCTGCTTAAAGTAAATGAAGCAGATGGATGAGTGCTCTGTTTATTTTTCATTTGGATGAATTACCCTTTCTGTTTATGCGACTTCTCACCATTAATGAACATCACCTTTTATTCCACACAATTACGTTTAAACTTCTATTACTGTTTATGCCTACCCCATTACCTAAATATCCCATAATTATAGACGATCATTGGATCGATAAGTTTCTTTTTATAAGAAATTTTTGAGGCAAAAAAAAAAGACCACATCCTATGAAGGATGGGTCTGCAAAGTTTATTGAGAATACATTAGGTTTTGTTCAGGATCGTATCGATTTCACTTTTCAGTATAAGATACCTGACAACACTTCTCATAATTGGGACTTTGGTTAACTTATGCTGGTCTACATAGCTTTTCATTTGATCTTTAGACAGACCAAGTAAACTACCGGCTTCAGACACAGTCAATACTTCCTTGTTGCTTGTAGCGTTAAAGGTTTTCTTCACTTTTAAATTCCAGTCTTCAAACACCTGCACTTACATCCGCCACCTTTCAACTAAGCGAGAAATATAAGACATATAGTATTGTGTGAAACTTATAATTTCTTATATTTAAAAAAATCCCCAAACTATAAGTTTGGGGATTTTTTTCACAACTTTAGAGTTTTACAACATTCTCAGCTTGTTGACCACGATTGCCTTGAACTACGTTAAATTCTACACGTTGTCCTTCATCCAAAGACTTGAATCCGTCACCAGTGATTGCGCTGAAATGTACGAATACGTCTTCTCCACCTTCAACCTCGATAAAACCAAAGCCTTTGTCCGCGTTAAACCATTTCACTGTTCCTGTTTGCATAATATAATTACCACCTTTTTTTAATTTACATGTTATTCTTATCCCAAAAAAATCTCTTACAAAATCTCTAAAAAAATAAAAATTCACATATGGTACAAGGTTATTGTCATCTTAAGAATAACCCTCTACGCTATGTGAATTAGCAGGTAACTACTTTCGATATATTGATTATAGCACATCCGATGCCATCTAGATACCTTTTAGATTATGTAAGAAATGGAAAAACCCTGATCCTATAGAAAAGAACCGGGTTTCCCACTTACAATTACAACATCTCAATTATTTTAAATCTTAAAATAAGACAATTTATCCAGCAAATCTTGCACCATTGAGCTGAGGGATTCCGTCGAGGCAGTTATCTCTTCCATAGAAGCAAGCTGCTCCTCTGACGCTGCTGCTACACTTTGTGAATCTGCGGACGCTTCCGATGCAAGATCGGCTAATACTTTGACACTAGCTGAAATCTCCTCTGTACCAGCGGTCATCTGCTGTGCGGCTGCAGATACCTCCTGAATCTGATCTGTAACCTGTGTCATTTCAGCAAGAATCGATGTAAACAAAAGATCACTGTCAGATACACCCTGCACACCGATACGTACTTGTTCATTACCAACGGCCATAGCCTGTGAGGCTTGATTAGTATCTTGGACAACATGTTCGACTAATTCAGTAACTTGTTCGGCAGCTTGTTTCGTTTGATCCGCCAACATCCGTATTTCCGAAGCTACTACAGCAAATCCACGACCTTGTTCACCCACTCTGGATGCTTCAATCGCTGCGTTTAATGCCAATAGATTAGTCTGTTTACTGATACTCGAGATCAGACCAATAATCCCACTAATCTGTACAGATCTTTCACCTAGTCGTTCAATCGCCAGACTCGTCTTGTCCACGGATTGCTTAAGCTCTGTCATCTGGTTCACCGCCATTTGAAGCTGTGCACTGCCTCTCTTCGTTTGATCGGTTACTTCATCGGCAGATGCAGACACCGCTGATGAAGAGTCAGCGATACGTTGCACTCCAACGCTAAGATCGCTCATGGCCAGAGAAGATTCTCCTGCATAACCATTCTGCAGTTGCGCTCCCTCGGCGACTCGTCCAATAGCCACAGCAATCTGTTCAGCAGCTTTCCCTGTCTGTTCAGCGTTCGCTGTCAACTCTTCAGAAGTAGCACCCACTGACATCGACAAGTCAGCTACAAGTCCAAACATTTCTCGAAGCTTATGTGTCATCTGATTAAAATGCGTAGCCATCTTGCCGAATTCATCATTATTTCGAACCTGCAAGGTTTGGGTTAAATCCCCTTGAGACATAAGCTGCAATTTCTCAGATAACATTCGAAGCGGTTTGATCACCATCAACCATAGTTGAAAGCCTACAACTAGTCCTAAAATCGTCATCCCAACTAACATGATAATAAAAGATTCTGTTTTGGCTTGTTCGAAGTCCGCCATAATTGTAGATTTAGGAATGGCTGTCTGGGTATACCAGACCTGTTCACTTTTTGGCATTTGGATTGGAACAAAAATTCGGAGCACAGTTTCTCCTTTGGAATTATTGGTATACCCCTGTACACTCTTCCCGTTCTTCACTTGTCTCCACAATGCAGCTTTCTCTTCCGTATCCCCAAAATCTTTAAGTACACTCTGTGGATCATTAGGATTCGCTACATATTTCCCATCATTTGAAATAAGAGCAACATAACCTCCCATAGGTCTATAATTAACCGCTTTTGCCTGAAGCTCTGCTAGCGAGATATCAAATCCCACAGTCCCAAGAAAAGTACCCGAATTGGTTACAATGGGCTGTATAATCGAAATCATCTGCATAGACCCAACAGTTGTCTCATAAGAATACGGTTCAAGATAGATCGGTTTCTTATTTTTTTTAGGTATAAGGTAGTAATCTCCGGTGCCTTCTACTTCGTAATTTTTCGAAGCTTCAATCGTAATTGAACCCTCATTTTTAACAACATAAGGAACAAAACGCCCTGTGTTGTCGTCGTACGGCATTTTATTTATATTAGCCTGATCCTTTTGATCGAAGGCATTCGGCTCCCATAATGTGCTAATACCCAAAATTTCAGGTCTGTTCTCAAGCATAGCCTTCATTGTAGAGATAACATCCTCACGACTTAAGGTCTGATGTTCTCTTGATTCCAGCAACACTTCTGCGAATACCTTAGTTGTTGACTCCATGTCTATCATAGTATTCTGGATGGATTCCGCATAACTTCGTCCGGCAACCTCCGCTTGAAGTTCACCATTCGAAATACTCACATTACGCAGATTTTGCAGATTTGCAACTAAACTAAAGAAAAAGATAACAATGATAACTAAACTTACTACCAGAACAAATTTAACCGTTAAAGAAAGCCTACGATACAACGCCATCTGAACAACTCCACTCTAGGATAATATACCTTATCTTTAATCGACAAAATGCGACTGTCATTTAATAGGTCTTTTTACCTATAATTAAATAATAAAATTTAAAACACCTATCTCTTCAAAAAGTATGTTTAAATAAAAGTAGCCTAACTAAAAAAATCTCAATACAAAGGAGTTCATGCCGATGGAAATATCCTCTTTTTTGTTGCCTAAAGATCAAGTTGCCTATATCACTAACTCACTATCCATGCTGGAAGCCTTAGAACAATTAGAGCAGCACCATTATACGGCTATCCCTATTATTGATAATGAAGGAAAATATGTAGGAACACTTTCGGAAGGTGATCTATTGTGGAAGCTGAAAAACACAGCAGGTCTAACTTTTGACAATATAGGAGAAGTTCCAGTAAGCGATATCCAGAAGCATGTCCATAACGAGAGCGTTCTCATAAATGCCGAAATGGAGGATATGTTGACGCTCGCCGCAGATCAGAATTTTGTTCCTGTGATTGATAAAGAAGGCGTGTTTGTCGGAATTATTCGTCGAAAAGATATCATTGAATACTATACTCGCAACATTACTGATTAATTGATTAGTTGAACAACAAATAGACCTGATCAGCAACATCATTAGAAGATGAAGCTAATCAGGTCTATTTTCTACCCTAAATTATAGTTCAGTCAGGATAATCGTTCCTTGAGGGGTGATAGCTAATGTATGTTCATACTGTGCTGACAGACCGCCGTCAATGGTACGTGCAGTCCAACCATCGGCATCAATCTTTGTTCTATAGCTGCCTGTGTTCAGCATCGGCTCAATGGTAAATACCATCCCCTCTTTAAGACGGGGTCCTCTGCCAGCCGGACCATAGTGAGGTACCTCTGGTGCTTCATGCATTTCTGAACCAATCCCATGGCCAATAAAATCACGCACAACAGAAAAACCATTAGACTCTGCGTAAACTTGAATAGCATGAGCAACATCCCCGATACGGTTGCCTGCAACTGCCTGCTCGATACCTCGGAATAAAGATTCTTTTGTGGTGTCTAGTAATTTGGTCGCCTGCTCACTAATGTTGCCAATCCCATATGACCAAGCGGAATCTGCCAACCAGCCCTCTAAGTTAACTACCATGTCTATGGTTACTATATCTCCATCTTTAAGTGGTTCCTTCTTCGGAAAGCCGTGGCAGATTACATCATTTACAGATGCACAGGTTGCGTACGGATATCCGTTATATCCCTTTTGCTCAGGAGTCGCTCCTTGAGACAGTATAAATTTTTCTGCAAATTCATCAATCTCCCAGGTGGTAATTCCCGGCTGTAGAATTTGCGCAATTTGACGATGACATTCAGCGAGAATTTTTCCCGCCGCACGCATTTTTTCGATCTCTTCCATCGTTTTCATGATAATCATAATATCGCCTCTTCTGTACAGAACACATCACTCTCGGGCAATGGCTCTTCTTTTGTATTTAGTTTCCCCTTTATATTATGAAAGAAAAACACGAGAAATCCAAATCATTATGCAAAAAAAATATATTTTTCATACACATTCTAAAAGGAATCCCTTTTTCTAATGAAAATATTAGATCATCTGAGTCCGATAGCATCTTATCCGTCCCACTCAATCTAACTTAGCTCCAATCCACTCGACAACGAGCAACCGTTAAAGTTTAAAACCAAAAAATCAACTAACAAAGAGGTGCCCCAGCAGCCATAATGTAGGCTCCGGGACACCCCTTCAATCTATATTAGATTAGTCATGAAAATTAAGACCTGAGGTTACCGCCTTTACATAACCTGTACGGATTACGAAATCTCCAAAATGCTCACTATGCAGACGTTCCTTCGAATAATGATGAAGAATCGGCTCCAGTGTCTCCAGAATTTCTTTTTCATCTATGTTTTCTTTATACATTTTGTTCAAGCGATCTCCCGTAAAACCTGCTCCCAAGTACATATTATATCTGCCTGGACCTTTACCAATAAACGAGATTTCGCCTAGTGCCGGTCTTGCACACCCATTAGGACAACCTGTCATCCGGATCACGATTTCCTCATCACGGAGACCAGCTTCATCAAGGACAAGCTCTAGCTTATCAATCAACGAAGGCAAATAACGTTCCGCTTCAGCCATTGCAAGTCCGCAGGTTGGTAGTGCCACACAAGACATTGAACTGCGTCGTAGCGCAGATAGATGAGCTCCATCTGTAAGTCCATGTTGTCTAGCCAGCTCAGCCACTTTTCGCTTTTTGGCAGTGGTTACGTTAGCAATCGTTAAATTCTGATTCGGCGTAAGCCGGAAATCCCCGGTATGAATCTTGGCAATTTCCCGCAGTCCAGTCATCAATGTGTACCCTTCTTGGTCATGAATCCGTCCGCTTTGGATATAAAGCGTCAAATTCCATTTTCCATTGGTACCCTTCACCCAGCCATAGCGGTCTCCATTGTGATCGAAATGGTAATCACGTGCCGCCTCAAGCTGCCATCCGAGTCTTTCATGCAGCTCACCGACAAACCATTCCAAACCGTGGCGGTCAATCGTATACTTGAACCGTGCATTTTTGCGGACAGAACGATTTCCATAGTCCCGCTGAATCGTTACTGTCTTCTCCGCTACATCGATCAATTGATCAGGACGGCAAAAACCAATGATACGGCCAAGCTGAGGATACGTGCTGGTATCGCCATGCGTCATTCCCATACCGCCGCCTACAGAAACGTTGAACCCTACCAGCTTATCATTCTCAAGAATAGCGATGAAGCCTAGATCCTGCGAGAACACATCTACGTCATTTGAAGGGGGTACCGCAAGACCAATCTTGAATTTACGCGGTAAATATACCGGACCATAGATCGGTTCAACTTCTGCACGATCTCCTAAACTATCCACTACCTTTTCACCGTCTAGCCAAATTTCATGGTAAGCGGGAGTTCGTGGGGATAGATGGTCACTAACTTTGCGCGCCCATTCATAGACTTCTGCATGCACCTCAGATTGATAAGGATTCGGATTGCTCATTACGTTACGGTTAACATCCCCACAAGCTGCAAGGGTCGTCATTAGCGTATCATTGATGCTCCGAATGGTCTTCTTTAAGTTCCATTTAAGCACACCATGCATTTGAAATGCCTGTCTTGTAGTTAGACGTAAGGTTCCGTTACCATACTTCTGTGCCAGATCATCCATCACCAGCCATTGTTCCGGTGTAGCTACACCACCAGGGGCAACTACGCGAAGCATAAACTGGAATGCCGGCTCCAGCTTCTGACGTTCCCGTTCATTGCGTAAATCTCTGTCATCCTGCATATAGCTTCCGTGAAATTTTAGCAGCCGATTATCATCTTCAGGTAGACCACCCGTAATCGGATTGCTTAGTGTCTCAACCAATGCACCCCGCAGATAGTTACTCTCCGACTTAATATGCTCTACATCACTAGGAGGCCCGCCGATCGGCTTAACCTTCTCATTGTTTGCCATTGTTGTTATCTCCCCCCGAAGTCATTCGATAACTCCATCTATCCATTAATAGACATCACGCTGGTAACGCTGCGTCTGTTGCATATCTTCCAGATAAGCCGCTGCCGCTTCAGGGCTCAGTCCACCCTCACTCTGAATCACTGTAAGCAGGGCAGAATGAACATCATGCGCCATGTACTTCTCGTCACCGCAAACGTAGATATGAGCACCTTCTTGCAGCCATTCATAAACCTCACGACTCTTTTGCAAAATACGATGTTGTACATATACTTTCTCTTCGGTATCACGTGAGAAGGCTACATCCAGCTTACTTAGAACGCCATCCTTTAGCATTCTCTGCCAATCTGTCTGATAGAGGAAATCTGTTACAAAATGCCGATCCCCATAGAACAGCCAAGATTTCCCTTCCGCTCCCAGCTCTCCACGTTCCTCTAAGAAAGAGCGGAATGGCGCAACACCTGTGCCCGGTCCAATCATGATGATCGGTGCATCCGGATTAGTAGGCAGCTTAAAGTTAGGATTATGCTGAATGTAAATAGGCAGTGTATCCCCCGGTTCTACTCTTTCTGCGCAATGCACTGAGCAGACACCGTAACGTGCTCTACCGTGAGCCTCATAACGTACAGCTCTGACGGTTAGATGAACCTCATCCGGGTTTGCTTTATAACTGCTAGCGATAGAATATAGGCGTGCAGGAAGCTTCCGCAAAATCGTCACAAAACTGCTGGCTGGACCTTCCCACGGTGAGAAGTCCTGGATCAAATCGAGTAGATCGCGTCCTTGAATATACGCTTTAAGCTCCGAAGCACGATCTGGAGCTAATAACTCACTCAGCTTGTTTGAAGCAGACAGCTTTGCCGCTTGCTCCAGCAAAGGTTTGGTCAATACAGTGATTTCATAATGATGCAGAAGTGCCTCACGTAAGGCTCCTTCATCACCTTTCTTATTAAACGGAACCTTATCATTAGGATTCCAGCCCATAGTATGAATAATAGCGTCCACCAGTTCGGGATGATTCTCTGGATATACTCCCAGTGCATCCCCTGGTTCAAACTGTATATTAGAGCCTTCAAGCGATAGTTCCAAATGGCGAGTCTCCCGGTCCGAGCCGCGTCCGTTCAAATCCAGATTCTCCAGTACCTCTGCTTTAAAAGGATTATTCCGAGTATATAGAGGTTCTTGTGACTCTGCGTCCTCTGCGGCTTGAACTGCTTTTGCAGCAATGGCTGGAGCATTTAAATTTACATTTAATGCACCAATCACACCTTCAAACCATTCGGCAACGGAATCGTCATAATCGAGATCACAATCTACACGTGGACTTAGGCGCTTACCACCAAGTTCTTCTAACCTCTGATCGAACTCTTTACCCGTCTGACAGAAAAATTCATAAGAGGTGTCTCCCAGAGCCAGAACTGAAAACCGCAGGTTCTCTAATTGAGGTGCTCTTTTGCTGTAGAGGAACTCATGGAACATCCGTGCATTATCTGGTGGATCACCCTCGCCATGCGTACTGACCAGCAGCAGCAGGTTCTCTACCTTCTTAAGCGCATTAGGCTTAAAGCTGTTCATCGCGGTGAGCGTCACCTGAAATCCTTGCTCTTCCAGCTTGCGGGACAAGCTCCCCGCCAGTCGCTGGCAATTCCCTGTTTGTGAACCAAATAAAATGGTTACTTCACGTGATGCAGCAGGTTGACTCGTAGCGGCAGCGCCGACCTCTGCGGTCCCGACCGTGTTTGATGGCGCTTGAAGTTCAGCACCCACTGGCGCTGCTGCCGCAGTACGCCCAATTGCAGATAAATATCCGCTAAGCCATATTTGCTGTGTCTCCGTTAAGGTTGGTAGAAGACGATTGAGAAGCTCGACTTGGTTCTCGTTAAAGGGACTGTTCGTTACCTGTAGTTGCAACAATATCCACCTCTCCTAAACATGAAATCTGGTTAATATCCGTACCTCTATCTGAGCCTTTTTTAGAACCTCATAAAATCAGGCTATCACAATAATTGTAAACGATCAATCCAGTCGTTTTTACCTAATTAATGGTATTTATTGAAAAAGTATCTATAAAGTACATAAAAACCGATCAAAACAGTATGATTTAAGCTGTTTTGATCGGTTTCATTATAAAAAGTGATACTATTTATAAAATATTGTGATAAATAAAAACTATAAATCCTTCTTACTTTCGGGAAATAATACCTCGCCTGCCCCTGTCTTTATCTTCACAATCTCTTCAAGCGTATTCGATAACTCACCAGGCGGATAAGGCTTGGTTAAATACTTCTGTATCACATCATTCAATTGGTTCTTATCGGATTGATCCAGAGCGGAAGAGATTACAATCGGAATATTCTCTGTTCTCGAATCCTCTTTTAGCATTCGGATCAGATCCCATCCGTCCAATTCTTCTCCCAGCATCAAATCAACCACGATCGCAACAAATGGTGTTTTCAAGGCATGGTCAAAAGCTTCCTTCGGATGATAATGATGAGTTACCCTGAAGCCCTTTCCTTTCAGCTCCTCGGATAAAAGCAAAGAAAGGCTGTAATCATCTTCAACGATCATTACATTAGGCTTAAGCTCTTTATCTGCATTCCATTTATTTAGCTCATCTTGCTGTCGGCTTGTGTCCCCATGGAGGATGGGGAGGCTAAACCAAACCGTTGTCCCCTCTCCCTCTACGGAATCAATACCGATGGTTCCCTTTTGTTTCTCAATAATTTCTTTACAGATGGCAAGACCAAGACCTGTTCCGCCAATTCTTTTGGAGGCACTATTATCCACTCTTCTGAATTTTTGAAATAGCTGGCCTATTTGATCCTTAGGAATCCCGAGACCGTTATCTTGAATACGCACAATAATCTGGTCTGGCTCATTATGCAACAGCACTTTCACTTCATTGTTAGTAGGCGAGAACTTGATCGCATTACTTAACAGATTCGTTAGAACTTGAACAATCTTATCCTTGTCCACATCTACTTCCGCATTTAGAGCCTCATCCACCAGAAGCACATGATGTGTGCTGCTAAGCTTATATTGATCGATAACCCCTAGTACAATTTCACTGAGATTCACATGCTCCGTAATATACTGCTGCTTTCCTGACTCCATTCTCTGCAGATCCAGAAAATCATTAATGAGCTCAGTCAACCGCTTCGCTTCTTTATGAATCGTCTCCAGATACTTCAGCTGCTTCTCCGGCTTCATGGTTTTGGACAATAGCAATTCCGTGAATCCTAGTACACTCGACAATGGCGTTCTCAGCTCATGGCTTACTGTACTAACAAGATCGGATTTCATAAGATCCAGCTCGTACTCCCTAGTGATATCTCTGTATACGAACAATGTACCAATCCGGAGCTCACGTCGGAATACAGGAATCGCATAAACATCAATATGCTTCTTGGATTCCGTTCCAATGGAGTATTGCATACTGCTTGACTCCAGAGCATCCTCAGAAATTGCTTGTTCAAAAAACGACCTAAGTTCTTGGTTCTCATTCGAGCGTTCGATGAAATAATCCATCCATTCTTGTCTAGGGATCAAGGTACCTTCGTTCCATTCATAATTCACTATGCTGCAGAGCGCCTTATTCATCTGCAGCATCATGCCATCAGTATTCACGAACTGAATGCCTTCATTTACGTTATTGACGATATCTCGATTCAGCTTCCGTCCATGTTCAATCTCTTCATACATGAACAAACGTTCAATCGCCAGAGCTACGCGGTTCATCATCCCTTGAACCTCATTAATCTCTTCTTTGCTGAAGGAATGTCCAATCCGGGTTCCGCAAAATACAGCTAGAATCTCATCTTCTGCATTCACAACAGTCGTGTAGAAGTCATAACAGTAGACCTCATCCGAAGAGATTCCCTGTTCCGATTGCGTAGCTAAACGCTTAATCAGATAGGTCTTTTCAGTCTTTAAACGATATAACATTTCATTGTTCTCACTATCGAGATAACGCTCTACATTTTCCTGAGGTATCCCTTTAACAGCTGCAATCTTATCTTTTACTAGCAAGAAGAAGCTTGAATCAAAGGAATACAGATGATGCATAAATTCAATAAACTTATCTGCAAATTCATGTTTATCTAACGTGTAGGTAATATCATGATTCAGCTGGTTGTTTAGCTCAAGCATCTTTTTAGTCTGTTCTGTATTTTTCAGCGTCTCAGCAAGCTCTTGCTGCACGCTCTTCATAGAGTTAATATCGTTCGCAATAAGAATGTACTGATAAATTACACCCTCTTCATTCAAGTATGGCACAATCGTCAGATGCAGCCAGATCGGCAATCCGTCTTTGGCTACAATCTGAAGCTCATTGCTCCATACTCCGCCCGTACTTAATTTATTGCTGATTTTTTGGAATTCTTCAGGAGACACATTATAAAGTTCAAAAAGTCTATATGTATAGCCGATAATCTCCGATTTCTTATAGCGGGTATATTCACTTAAGTTCTCATTGGCGTAAGTAAACACACCTTTAGCGGTAAGGATACCGACGGCAGATGACTGATCGAGCGCTTTCATCATGCTCTCAATTTCACTGAGTGAACGTTGCAGCCTATACTGCTGATCCTGAAGCTCATCCTGCTGAGCGTGCAGCTCTTCATTCTGCATCATCAACTCTTCTTCTTTATCCTGAATACTTCTGGCCATATTTAGAAAAGCATTATAAAGTCGGCCAATTTCATCTTGATGCTTAAGCTTGCCCAGAAGAATTTCCTCACCGGCAGCCAGTGAATGCGTTGCCCCTTCCAGCTTCAGAATAGGGTCAATGAGGTTCTTTAGAATCCGCCAGATCATAAAGGTAAAGAACAACAGAATAATCGCGCTTATAAAAAATGCGATAAAGGTAAATTCATTTGCCTGTTTAATATAATCCATAGCCATAGAATTTAAGGCTTCATCCGAGCGTTTTTTGTACTCTTCCGTATAGCCAAGAAAATCATTCACTGATTTAGTGGTACCATCTGCGGACAGAGCACGCAAAGCCACATAGTCATCTGCCTCAACTAGCCGAATCGCTTCAGGTAACGTTTTATTTTTATACTGGACATAAAAGGCCTTTAGACCATCTCTGAACAAAGCTTCTTCGGGAGATAGATTGAGATTGGAATAGGTATCCAGAATCTTATCAAAGTTAATTAGTCCTACATTCAGGAGCTTTAATTCGTTATCACTTTTAAGAGCGCTGAATCCCCTGGCACGGAAAAACACCTCATTTAAAGCACTCGCCAAATCGGTAATCGTATCCGCCTTATTTTGCAGAATTTCTCGGTCTCTACTTAATTTGTTCTGTTCATCGTTAATGAAAAAGAAAAATACCGAGCCCATAAGGATGATTAAAGCGAAAACAAGCGCAATGATACGAAAATACCTATTTCTGATACTGTGATTAACGTTACTTCTCTTCGTCACTTAGGATCCCCTCCACAATCTGCAAGAGTTCCATCGGACTAAAGGGCTTGGGCATAAAATAACGTGCTCCTGCTTCAACAGCGCGAAGTCGATCCACATCTTGAGCCTTGGCCGTCAACATTAATATAGCTGTAGTTTTCTTCTTCTCCTCATCCAGCTGCTGAAGCACTTCAATCCCTGTCATTTCCGGCATCATATAATCCAGAATTACCAGATCATAAGGATCCGTAGACAGCTTAGATAGCGCCTCCAAACCATTCTCCGCTGTGTGAATCTCAACATTCTCCAAATCTTCCAATGTATCCTCGATTAACATCCGTAATACTTCTTCATCATCCACTACCATTATTTTTTGCATATTCGCACAATTCCCTTCGTGTTAGAACAAGAATCTATGAGCCAACCGTTCCATTCGGGACAACAGCTCAGGCATATGAACAGGTTTTACTACATAATCATCGGCACCCATCTGCAGGGCATGTACAATATCCGCCTGATTATTTCTCCCTGTCAGCATGATCACTAATATATTCACTTCCGGATATGTCTTGCGAATTCTTTCCAGAACTTCAACACCATCAAGATCCGGCATCACACCATCAAGTAGAATAATATATTTCTCATCTATGGAATACCAATCCGACTGCAAGAAATCCAGCCCATTCGCAAAACTGCTGATATTCACCTCAGCAATATCCTCCGGCTCCCAAGTATCAATCTGATGAGTCACTATTTTTCGAATTAACGCATCATCATCCACAACAATTACATTTAGAACCGAATGCTTTTTAGTCGACGATAAATGGTCCGTGTAGAGTGTAGTCTGATTCCTTCCGGCATCTTTGCTGGCATAGAGAGCCTGGTCTGCTTCCTCTACAATTTTATCGGCAATATTCTCAGCTTCTGTTACCTCTGATATCCCACTCGAGAAGGTCACATGAAAGACTTCATTCTTCGCAAAAAAGTCGGTGGCAGCAAATCGCTCCTGAATACGGTTTATTACTGTCAATGCAGAACTCGCATCCGTATTTGGCAGGAACACAGCAAACTCTTCTCCACCGAAGCGGCAAAAGGTATCTTCCATACGAATCGAACCCTTTACAAGCTCAGACAAGGACTGTAATACCTCATCTCCGATTAGATGACCGTATGTATCATTAATCTTTTTGAAATAGTCCAGATCAATCAGCGCTAAAGAAAACACCCGTTCCGTACGCTTAAAATCGCAAATCAGCTGTTTCATCACTTGATTAAAGTGTTTTCGATTGAACGCACCCGTCAATTCATCCACAATGATGGATTCCTGCCACTCCCGCTTTAACTCAAAGCGGTTTTTAATTAATGCCAGAAATAAATCAATATCTACAGGCTTCGATAAAAAATCCATCACCCCCAGCCTATATGCATGCAATTGCGTCGCTTTGGAGGACTCCCCACTTATAATGATGATTGGAATACGTTCTTTTTTGGCTTTGCCGATAATTTGATTCAAGACCTCAATCCCGCTGATATCCGGCAAAAGAATATCCAGAAGAATTAGATCCGGTTTACTTTCATAAAAAATCTTGAGACCTCGTTCAGCGGATAAGGCAATGCTTACATAATAGTTCTGCTTCTCCAATGATTCTTTTAAATAAGCCACTAATTCTACATCATCATCAATAAGTAAAATATCATTATGTGGGAGCGCATCATCAGTTCCTTTTTTGTCTAACGTCTTAACTGAACCTAGAGAACCCGATGAATCTTGGTTAAACAGTGGAATAAGCGGATACAAATAATCGCCCCACTCTTCAAAAGACCAGCTCTTAAGGCTACTTTCCATGAAATAGGGCAACGTTGCATCGGCAAACTGTTCAACTTCTTGTAACCCCACTGTTCCTGCCGTACCTTTCAAATTATGCAAAAAACGATAAATGTCCTTCTCGTTAACTTCCGACAGTTCCGACCATTCCTGGAGGGTTTGTTTGGTCCGCTCTTCAACCATATCTTTATATTTTTGTGTAGTCATATTTACTCCTTCAGAGTATCGTATCAATCTCTCACTTCATCATATTTTTCATATACTGTCAATCGAATTTTCTTTAAATTCACAGGACTTTATATAAAAATGATCAAACTGACAAAAAACCTTTGGTTGAAGCTTGCTTCAGCATTTGTAATAATGATTGGAATGGTTCATTCCGTTTACACGGCGTAATCACCATATACAAAGGGAGGCTGTATTTATGAAGGGGATTATTACTGTATTAGGAAAAGACAAAGTAGGGATTATCGCCAAGGTATGTACATATCTGGCCGAGCACAATTTGAACATTCTGGATATTTCTCAGACGATTGTACAAGATTATTTCAATATGATGATGATTGTAGACATTTCTGGCGCGACTAAAGCATTTGAGGATATTGTTGAGGATTTGCATTTAATCGGAGAAGCGATCGGCGTGGAAATCAAGCTTCAGCATGAGGATATTTTTAATATTATGCACCGCATTTAGGAGGATGACCATGATATCACTGGTGGAAGTACAAGAAACAAATAAAATGATCCGTGAAATGAATCTGGATGTACGTACCATAACGATGGGAATCAGCCTCATGGATTGTGCGCATACAGATATGAGAACTTTTAACCAAAACGTATACGACAAAATCACTAGATCCGCTGAGAAGCTCGTCAAAACAGGTGAAGATCTGGAAAGACAATTCGGTGTACCCATTGTTAATAAACGGATTTCTGTGACCCCTATTGCTATTGCTGCTGGCGCCGTGAAGACGGATACGTATGTGCCTGTAGCGGAAATTTTGGACAAGGCTGCCAAAGAAGTTGGCGTTAACTTTATTGGTGGCTTCTCTGCGCTTGTGCAAAAAGGGTGCACCAAAGGTGACCGTATTCTAATCGACAGCATCCCAGAAGCACTAGCAGTTACTGAAAGAGTCTGTTCATCCGTCAATGTCGGCTCTTCCAGAAGTGGAATCAATATGGATGCTGTGAAATTAATGGGTGATATCATTATTCAAACTGCGGAACGCACCAAGGATCGGGATTCCATCGGCTGTGCTAAGCTGGTTGTCTTCTGTAATGCTGTCGAGGACAATCCTTTTATGGCTGGAGCCTTTCATGGGGTTGGTGAACGGGAATGTGTCATCAACGTTGGTGTCAGTGGCCCAGGTGTAATCAAGCGTGCATTAGAGGAAGTAAAGGGGCAGGACTTCGAAACCTTATGTGAAACGATCAAACGGACTGCGTTTAAAGTTACGCGTGTGGGACAACTAGTTGCGCAGGAAGCATCGAAACGGATGAACGTGCCTTTTGGGATTATCGATTTATCTCTGGCTCCAACACCAGAAATTGGGGATTCCATTGCAGAGATCTTTCAAGTCATGGGTCTGGAAGAAGCTGGCGCACCAGGAACAACAGCCGCTCTGGCGATTCTAAATGACAATGTTAAAAAAGGTGGCGTTATGGCCTCCTCCTATGTTGGCGGACTCAGTGGCGCCTTTATTCCGGTTAGTGAAGATCACGGAATGATTCAAGCCGTACAGCGTGGTGCTCTTACGCTCGAAAAGCTAGAAGCCATGACCTGTGTATGTTCTGTAGGACTGGACATGATTGCTATTCCGGGAAGTACCACCAAAGAGACGATCTCTGGCATCATCGCCGATGAAGCTGCTATCGGAATGGTCAATAACAAAACAACCGCTGTTCGCGTCATTCCTGTTATTGGCAAGGATGTAGGCGAAATTGTAGAATTTGGCGGCCTCCTTGGATATGCGCCTGTCATGGCTGTTAACGGCTTTAATTGCGCCAATTTCGTTAACCGAGGTGGACGAATTCCTGCTCCAATTCACAGCTTTAAGAATTAATAGAAACCTCAAACAGCAAGTCCCTATTTGTACCTAGGCGACTTGCTGTTTTTTTATTGTTCATAGCCCGAAGATGTTAATGTTATCAGATTTAAGCCCGCTGGATCCCAATATTAGGTGTTCCCCCGGTCAAATCGATAAATAATACATAGTCATTTCCATCCGTGCCCTTCAGCACGAGTCCTGTCTGACTTGCAACTCCCATAGCGAAATATCTGACTTCTTGAAGGCTCGTAGGGGCTGAAACTGGTGACAAAGCCTGATTCACCGCGATCAAACGGGTCGCAGTTTTGATGGTGCCTGCACCGCTAATTTCACCGGTAACCCCCAAATGACCGAGCAGGGACTGACTGCCGTTCACCTGAAGGCTTCCCATAATGGTCTGACTACCATTTAATTGCAAGTCTAAATCGATAGTCTCATTCCCGTTGACATGCAGATCATTTTGAATGGTCTGACTTCCTGTAACAAGAATATTATCGAAGGTTGGCAAGACGATCATCCCTTTCAGGTTTTATAGTATATCTTATGTTAGACAAGACAATCCGGTCATAGATAGATATACATCTTTTACTAAATCCGCTTTTTCCTTCAAGATTCAGATTAATGGTCTTATACCTAAAGTCAAATGAACCCCCTACACATATAATGATTAGCAAGACTAGGTGCTAGAGCGAACGACTGGCTCCAATGAATACAGGAGGAATTATGAAGAAGACAGCTACTAGGCTCACTCCTCAATTGCCTTCAACTCACGAAGTCTCCATCAGCCAAGTTCATCAACCGCAACACCATAATCTCATTCTCGAGAACTCTTATAGAACGGAATCCATAACACGGGAACTAAAACAATTAAGAGTATTGCTTCTGATCCCCTCAGAGATAAGTGAAAAAATGCCTAATGTACGACTTTTTAAAGATCAGCTAAGGCATCTGGTCAAAGAAGTGCTTGCCATTAAGCTACATCATAATCTGGAAGAATATTTAGCCCAGTATCAGCCTGATCTGATATTGGCCTTGGGATCAGAGACCCTGTTCCCTGAGGAGAATATTCCTGCCCTCAAAGCTTATAACGCTCCTAAGGCCGTATGGATGGCAGACACGACCTGCCTTACCCGAACAGAACGTAATCTAGCGCTATTATTCGATTATATTTTCACACAGAACATAGCTAATCTAATCTATTATCAAGGTTTACGGGAGAAACATTCTAGCTACCTCCCCTATGCTCCAGATACAGACCTCTATTACCCAAGACGTGTAGAGAAATGTTACCACAGTGACGTACTCATTCTCGGCCATTTTCAAATGAATAATGTTCTGGACACCCTAGCTCATTCAGAACTACTTCATGGCCTCAAGATAATGACCATTGGTAGCGGGTGGGAGCCCACCAAAAATTTCATAGACATCACCTACGATAAAGCAGAAATGTCTAACTATTATAACGGAGCAAGGATCGTCATCAATTGCACAGGTTCTGTGCAGCAAATTATGGAGGTCTCTGCTTGCGGCGTATTTCAGTTCGTGGAAGACCATCCCCATCTTCAAAGTTACCCCATTGCAGAAGAAAGTCTTATTCGTTTCCAGAACTTTAAAGAGCTCTCTGAGAGCTTCAGGTACTATATTGCTCATAGTGATGAAAGGAGAAGTTCGGCCTCTCGTGCTCTAAAGGAAGTAAAGTACAATTATTCCTATCTTCAGCAGGGAAAGCTGCTGCTCAAAAAAATATTCACGGAGCCATAGGGGGTGATCTGACTTGAAATGCATCGCTTTTGTATTGCCTCAGTTTCATCAGATAACAGAGAACGATTCCTGGTGGGGAGAGGGATTTACAGAATGGACAAATGTCAGGAAGGCTACAGCCCTTTATCCTGAACATGATCAACCGAAAAAACCATTAAATAATAACTACTACGATTTAACGGACCCTAAAGTGAAACAATGGCAGGCTGAAACTGCAAAAGCTCATGGCATTTACGGGTTTTGTTATTATCACTATTGGTTCAATGGCAGGCGACTTCTGGAACAACCGGTTCAGCAGATTCTTGCCAGCAAAGAGCCTGACTTCCCCTTTTGTCTGTCTTGGGCTAATGAACCTTGGACACGAAGCTGGGATGGCACTGAAGAAGATGTCTTGATGCCACAGGAATATGGAGAAGAACGGGATTGGCGAATGCATTTTTATACTTTACTCGAGGCTTTCCAAGATGAACGATATATTTGCGTAGACGGCAAACCAGTATTTATTATCTATAGATCCTCCAGCATCCCTCGGTGTGATGAAATGCTTCAATGTTGGCGTGATTTAGCTCAGCAAAACGGACTTAAGGGCCTTCATCTTGTCCGGACACTGGGCGGATTCCCCCTAATGACAGAGCACGGGTTCGACGCCAGTCTAGAATTCGAGCCTCACTACACATTCGCACATGGCGGTGTAAAGCACTTATGGAGTTCCAAGCAGGTAGAGGATCAAAAGCATATTGTCATTGATTATGATGAATTATGGGAATCTATGTTAGAACGGACACCTCATAGAGATGGGGAAATTATATATCCGGGAGCATTTGTCAACTGGGATAATACACCACGTAAAGGTGCTGCCGGACAAAGTACTTTAGGTGCAAATCCTCACAAATTCGGTCAATATCTGTCTCGACAAATTGAGAGGACCAAGAAGATGTTCAAAAGTGATTTTATTTATATTAACGCTTGGAACGAGTGGGCTGAGGGTGCCTATTTAGAACCGGATGATCAGTATCGGTATCAATACTTGCAAGCCGTTAAGAAAGCCCTTCAATCTCCTCACAAAGAAGATCCTTCCACGCCGTAGCGTCAGAAGGATCTTCTTCTTTTATTCCTTATGATCTTTCCGAAGTCTGCACTCTGGCGCTCCTTGCACTTATCATTCTCCAACCCGTTAGCAGTGCAGCCACAAAGCATATGGATGCCGAAGTCATGAACACTACATGCATCCCACTGATAAATAACTCTGGTCTATCTGGAACTAAACCTGTTACCCGATAACCAGCTTCACTGCTCATCACATGAAAGAGAATCGTAGTAGCTATCGTAATACCGACGACCATCCCCACATTACGAACTAACGAATTGACGCTGCCCGCAGAACCAAGCTGAGTCCTAGGCACCTTAGACATCACAAGTGAATTGTTCGGCGATTGAAATAGACCACTACCGATTCCTAACATAGCAATCCACACGCCTACCAGCACAACAGAGCTTCCTTCATGAAGCTCTGCTAATCCAAACTGAGCAATAACCATGACTACCAGCCCTGCAAAAGTTAGGAATTCAGACCCGATTTTATCCGATAAAGCTCCGCTTATTGGTGCTACGACAACCATACATATCGGTAACAGCATCAACAGGAATCCCGCTTCAAAGGGCGATAGATTCAGCATATTCTGTGCATAAAATGGCGCGATGATATTAAAGCAGAAGTTCGCTGTAAACACGAGAAACCCACATAAAATACTTAATGAAAACAACGGATTCTTAAATAATGACAATTGTAGTAGCGGCTCTTTCCGACGAAGCTCCGTCCATAAGAAAGCAATGAAGCTGACTATAGCTACGATTAAAGCCGTCACAATTAAGCTATCGCCATAACCGAGCTGCTGTCCCAATAAAAGCCCTGCGAACAAACTTATGATAAAAATAGCGAAGAGTAAACTACCTGGAACGTCTATTGTAGATTTCGTCCTAGTTAAATCCTTAGGCAGTACCTTCCAGCCTAACAGAATAGCGATCACTCCAATAGGAATGTTCACCCAAAAGATATACTCCCAGCCTAATGTCGAAACCATAATCCCACCTAAGCTAGGGCCAGCTATACTTCCCAGAGACACGAATGTACCTATGAAACCAAGCGCTTTACCCCGCTCATTGGCTGGAAAGATATCCGTAACGATTCCCTGGCTATTCGCCATGGTCATCGAAGCTCCAATAGCCTGAATGACGCGTGAAGCAAGTAATGCCGGTAAACTTAAACTGAATCCACACAGCATCGAACCAATAACAAAAACAATCGTCCCTATCTTAAAGATTCGAATCTTCCCAACAATATCTCCAAGCTTCCCGAAGAAAAGAATCGCAGCACATATCGCCATCAAATAACCTGTGGTTACCCATTCGATTTGTGCCATAGGCAGCTTCAATTGTTTCGATAATTCTGGCAGAGCGATGTTGACGATACTGCCATCCAGTGTGGACATGAAGGTGAAAATATTCAGTACAATTAAAATCATCCAGCGTTTCTTCTGAATTTCCTTGTCTTCCTGATAGGTTGCGCTAATAGAACTCATAAACTAACACCTCATTGAATGTATAATCAACGTTTAGTTGCGCACGCAACAAAACTTACTTACATAGTCTACATCAATTTAGTTGCGCGCGCAACGACTTTATTGTACACTTTGTCTCAGAGTAGCAAATAAGCGAACTATATACCCAAAGAGGTGTCTATATCTTGGAAAAAGAGCCTATAGGAAAGTTGATTTCCTATTTTCATCGTCAAAATCAGAAGCAATTGGTAAAAAAGTTCATGCCCTATGGAATAGGTAGTGGTGGGCAACATAGTTTTCTAAAACTGATTACTTCCAGACCAGGGATTACACAAGATCAACTAACTTCTGAACTAAAATTTGATAAAGCCACCACCGCTCGCTCCGTGAAGCAATTAGAGAATTCGGGTTATATTGAACGTAAACCAGATCCTAATGATCGACGCTCTCAACTACTATATCCAACGCCTAAAGCAATCGATTTTTCGCCAATTCTTCAGTCTATTTTAGATGATTATAACAAGAGCCTAGTTGGTAAATTAACCACCGCGGAAGTAGAGCAGCTTCGTACCTTACTTCAAAAAATCAGCACTGACGAAGAATAGGACAAAAAAAGAAACTGTCTCAAAAGTAGTAATGGCTACTTAAGGGACAGCTTCTTTTTTTGAGAATTATTAGGGAAAAGCTCCCTGAAAATAGCTGATAAATGTTTTAAATGAATAGAAAGAGGGAAATCCTCCCTAAAAATCAGAGTAATATCGGTATTTACCAACGAATCAGCGAAATTATAGGGAGGAATTCCCTAATTATTAGTCAGATGAGCAGAAATCTCAGAATTACAGGGAGGAATTCCCTAATTATCGATCAGTGCTCCCGTTTCCTTGGTGAGGACACTCCACTTTTCCACAATCAGTCCATTCACTCCGCTACTTTTAGCGAAAAAACCTATATCATCCCGTGTTCATTTCAATTTTACGGTCTCAGCAACTTCTTTCGTAATCGCTTCCCCACCTAGACTCTTCCACTTCTCTACAAAAACGTCAAAGTCACTAAGTGGTGAATCGCCCACGATGATATTCAAAAATGTCTCGCTCTCCAGATTTTGCAGCTCCGTCCATTTGCTCTTCATTCGTTGGGTGTTTCCGTAAAAGACCCCTCGCACTCCCTCAATAGCGGTAGAGGTTAAGACAGCAACTCCATATTTATAGGCATTCGCTGCTTTCCAGCCTTCCAGATCTTTCTTTGGTTGTTCCGTGTCCTCCACCCATTGATCATAAATGAGACGGGTATCTGGATTTAATGTATCCGGGTCAATTTTGCCATGCAAAGCTTGCTGGATATCTGCATAATGTTTCTCTATTGCATCCGAATAATCAATTAGAAGGTCAAACGGATAATAGGCACGCAACTGAATTCCTGTTTGCGCTGAGAAATCATCAAGCGTCTTAACTTCCTCCGAATTAGGGTCTTGTCTTCTCTCAAGTCTTGTAAACACGTTCAACTGCTTCATAATCGCCTCTGGATGCTCGAAACCTTTACGCACAACAAGGTAACGGTCTGTTACCGGAGCCAAATGTGCAACAAACTTACCAGACTCATCAAGTGGAGCTGCATATGCTCTCCATTCTGCCTTCGTATCGAGGGCAACCGCCTCTGACAAAGGATAATATGGCATCCACCATGGGCCAAAGAACATGCCTGATTTCCCTGTAATAATAGGCTCTTGTGTTTCTTTATAAAGTGCAAAATTGGGGTCCAGCAACCCTCTTTTATACCAATCTGCCAGTTTGGCAAGCGCTTGTTTGGTCTCAGGTGTAATGGATCCATATACAATATTCCCAGCGTTATCCTTGATCCAATTGGTAGGAAAAGCATGCAATGCACTAAACACAGCATCCAGACCATTTACTAATGGCTTTGTCCCATAGACGATATTCTTATAGCCGCTAAGTCCGACGGTATCTCTTTTACCATTGCCATCGGGGTCTTTCTCCATAAAAGCCTTCGCTATGTTCTCAATATCTTCAAAGGTTTGCGGTGCCTGCAGCTCCAGTTTATCCATCCAATCCTGACGCACCCAGAGCAGAACAGGCGAATCCGCATCAATTGCTACGTTAGGTAATCCATATAACTTACCGTATCGGGAAGCATCAGATAATGCCTCACCCTGAGTAGAATTGTACATATCCTTAATTAAATCAGAGCCATATACATTGTAGGTCTCTGTGAGGTCCTCTATCATATCATTGTCAATGAGTTTCTTTAATTGATCTCGATCTACAACCATCGCATCCGGCAAATCATTGCTATCGATCGCAAGTTGTGCTTTTTGATTAAAGGCATCTTCACCCTTCGCTTCCCAAGAGTGAACTACCTTGATATTCGTAATGCTCTCCAAATAACGGGTGATTGGATTGTTGTCGTTGCTGTCACCTGTATTTAGCCTGGAATCAGGAACCTTAAATCCTACACGAATCACGATCGGATCTTCGTATTTGCTATACGCTACAGAAGCATCTTCGACCTCACCCTGAGGACTTCGAGTAGAATCTACTGTTTTGTTCTGGTCACGGCATGATGTAAGTCCGATCATCATTACAAATAAGAGGATGAATCTCCACAATCTCATCATTGGTCCTTCTCCTCCGCACGATATTCACTCGGCAGTTGACCAATACGTTCTCTGAACAGTCTACTGAAATAGCGGTCATCTTCAAAGCCAGACCTTGAAGCAATCTCACAGACGGGTAATGAAGTCTCCCGCAATAATGATTTAGCCAACTCAAGTCGCATTCCCCGTAAACATTCACCGAATGTCTCCCCGGCAAAACGAGCGAAACATTGACTGAAATAACCACGGCTCATATTAATTTCCGCCGCTACGTCGCTCTGATTGATTTTGTCACCTGCATGGCTCTGCATATAACGAACTGCGCGAATAAGACAAGACATCACTTCTTTAGTCAATCCTAGCTCGAGCATTCTCCGTCCCACATGATCAGAGAATCGGCGCAGCCAGGTCTTCCAGTGACACCAATTCAAGTTCATCGAAATATCGCGTTCCAGTTGAACAGCATCATCAGGTTTTAACAATAAAGCGCTCCAGCTTTGTAAAAGAGAATGTGCGAAAGCTGGAAATCTATCGTATCGAGGCTTCTGCAAGCTTATGTTCATTACAAAATTCTCCCATTCATTCCCATCAATCGTCCACTTGAGACTATGAGCTTGCTCGAATACATCAGCTTCATCCGGTTTTAAATGGGGAATCGCTATTTCCTTCTTTAGTTCCTCATAATTCAGAAAGGTCAGTTCTTCAGCACTAGAATGATAAAATAGCATATGCCGAAGCTTCGTGGTGAGCTGCTCCTCCAATTCCTGTAGTGACTGATCTCTTAACCCACTGATGAGCGCGGTCTGCCATCTCCCAGAAAGCTGGTTCTTAAGCTCACGCTTCCCCTCCTCTTCCGAGAACCGGTGAAGCAAGGGCGACATCCACATCTCATGAAAGGTAATCAGCGGATTATTCTTCACGAAGGATAGGTGAAATAACTCTTCTTCATTACAGTGGCTGCTTAATGGTAAATAGAGCAGTGCCTTGTCTGCAGCTATCCTTTTACCTTCACCATGAACCAGTGCATCCCTTGTATTGTCCTCCCATTTGATGCGATCGACCAGGCGACGTATAGTCTCGTCCGCATTTTCCATCTCCAATAGAGTTTTGACAATATAATCAACGGCTCCTAAACGCATGGCCTCCTGCACATAGTCAAACTCATGATGGCAAGTAAGCACAACACAGCGAACACCTGCGAAACGCTGCCTTACTAGTTTAATTAGCTCAAACCCAGAAATGCCGGGCATAGTCAAATCTACAAATATCAGATCTACATCCTGTTGTTGAAGTAGCTCCAAAGCGGATTTGCCATCTCCCGCCTCACCGACAATCACAACTCCTAAGGATGACCAATCAATTAGAGAGATAAAACCTTTCCGCACAAGTCTCTCATCATCAACCACTACAGCTTTAATCATCGAAGTCCTCCTTACCTTTCCTCGGAATTACGATAGATACAACCGTACCTTCCCCTAGTTTGCTGTACATCTCCAGCTTCATTTGTTCTCCATAGTAGGTTCTGAGCATCCGGTTCACGTATGAGAAGCCGATTCCGAGCCCCCGCTTCTTAGCGCCATCCTCTGACAGCAGCTGATCTAACGTATCTGCATCCATTCCAGCCCCGTTGTCTCTTACACACAGCTGAACTTCTCCTTCACCATGCTTTGTAATCAAGACGTCCACCCTGCCATTATCGCTTAGACCATGATAAATCGAGTTCTCTACAAGGGGTTGAAGTAAGAATCTAGGGACAGCCACAGACAATACATCCTCATCAGCCTCCACGTTAAATTCGAATTCATAGTCATAACGAATACGCTGCAGCTCCATATAATTTCGGATCGCTTCAATTTCCTCTCCAAGGGTAACGATGATGCTTTGCTTGCCCAGATTATAATGCAGCACCTTTACAAGAAGAGTGACCAGCTTGTCGATCTCCTTCTGACCGTTAAGCCTTGCCATCCACTGCACCGTATTCAATGTATTATGCAAAAAGTGAGGGTTAATCTGGCTAAGTAGCTTTTCAATCTCGAATTGGCTTTTCTGCTTCTCATTATAGGCTACCGCAACAATCAGCTCATTCACCTGTTTCTTCATCTGCTGAAAGTTACTAAGCACAAAATCAAACTCTTCCACATTCGTGTAGGCAACGGGAGAAGTAACATTTTCCGCCATTCGATTAATTTCAAGGTTAACCTTCCGCAAAGGGCCATAAATCTTTTTCCAAATCATCAAAGCCAGAACTCCGGCAAAGAGTAGTGTCGAGAACGCGAGCAGGATCATTTTATAGAACCAAGAATAAATTTCACTGTTGAATTCGGACTTTTTAACTACTGCAATAAGCTTCCATCCCTGTGGACTAGCGTATCGAAACAGATGATATCCGGTAAGTGTTTCATGTGATAGATTAGAGTTGCTTCCAGCAGCTTTGATAATTCCTTGAGGTAATTTACCATCAATGACATAAGTGCTAGTGCCCTGTTGATTCACAAGTAGGTGGTTAACCTTCATCCCGTAAGATTCCTGATTAAATATTTTGCGAAGCAGACTATAATTTGTCTCTAAATAAATATATAGCTTATGTTCACCTGGTACGCGTACAATGCGCTGTTCTGAGAACACGAGATTATCGCCGACGGCATACATCGTAGAATGCGGCCCATAATAATCAGCTCCGTTATATCGCATAAAAGAAGGTAATGTACTGATATCGAAATTTCTGCGCGCACTCATATTTGTGAACAGAACCGGATCATCACTGCTTGGCATAATGTAGGCTGTAAGTCCAATGTAGGGATTCGTGAAATTAACGAGGTTGATCTTCTGGTTGATGGAGTTCATCATTTGCGATTTGCGATAAATTTGTTTTTCCTGAATAAAAGAGGACATTTCTTCCACAATCTGACCATCCAGCGCAAACTGTTTAGAGGCAAAATCCATATTGTCGATGGCATTCTCCAAGCTAGAGGCTTCCTGTTTCAAGCTTGCACTTATACCATTGCCAATTTTCCCTGAAAGGATAGAGTAAATAGAGGTGTAGGTTACGAATCCTACTAAAAGAAGCGGAAGTAACGTTCCGATCACTAGATAGATGAATAAAGTCTTACGTAAGGATTTGACAGCTGGGGTATGACTACGCCGGAATACTCTCACCATCTGAATGATCCTCTTCTTTCTTCTTGTAAGCGTTCTATATATATCAATGTGAGAATACCACATTTATCCTTAATTGAATAGAATAGGGCAGAACAGCCTTCACGCCGCCCCGCCCTATTTGTATTTTTTCTAATTAAACCTTATTTCACGCTTTTGCGAGCCTCAAACAGTTCCTCTGCCTTTTTAATCGAGAAATCCATCACTTCGGCATAACCGAGACCATTCACCTTATCATGCATTTCTTTATTCAATTTGTCATATTCTGCTTGATTCTTAGCAAATACCATTTTCCAAGAAATTTGTTGAATGACCGTACCGATTTGTTTGTTCTTTTGCTCCACTGTTTTGTCCATCATCAATGGCTCTTTACCTGTGAAGCCTTGTGGCGCGACAGCCAATAGATTATTTTTCTCAAAATACTCCTTAGGCGTCAGAACACCCATCTTCGCTCTCCAGTCACTATCAAGTTTAGACGGATTACGCTCTAAGGTTGTCGTCCATAGATTGTGATCGTATGGCTCTTTGTTGTCAGGATTCACCATCGCCGGAACTACAAAAGAGAAGTTCATTTGGTTAGAGCCGTAGTAGTAGTCACCACCACCATATTCTGCAGGCACTTGTGTATTCTGTTGATCGGTATAAGCCTTCCAGCCAAAGTCAGTCACGACAGGTTTACCGCTTGCATCCATATCCCAAGTCAGACCTTTAGGTCCGTTCGGCACCGCTGTTCCGCTTCCTGCAGAGATCATTGCGCCTTCCGGAGTGTACATCCAGTTAAGGAATTCCATAATTCTAGCAGGTTCTTTAGATTTTGCACCGATTGCTATAATACCGTTACCACCGTATACATTGAAGCCAGTGGAATACATCAGCTCATCCTTGAACGGAACTAGTGCAAAACCTTTACCTTCTGCTGTTCTTTCCGGTGTATTGTAGTTAGCTGCTCCAAGCCACGGGAACCAGGAGAACAACAGACGACCATCTTTGTATTTCGCTACCACATCGTCGAATTTTTGCGTCATGGAATCTGGATCAACCAGCCCCATTTGGTTAGCTTCAAAATACAGTTTGAGCGACTTCATATACCAGCTATCTTCGGATAGGAAGTCATAATACTTTTCTTCATCTGCTTTAACATACACAGCAGTGTCAGGAATTTCGTCATAACCCATCATGTTGGCGAACTGTTTAGCCAGTGTCATTTTATAGTTGCCGTCCCAGTCAGACCACATCGAGAAGGCATAGGTTTTCTTTCCTTGCTCATTTTTTGGTTCAAGCTCTTGCATTTTTTTCAGCACGGGAAGATAATCTTCTATCTTTGAAATTTCAGGTGCTCCGATTTGTTGGTAAAGATCCCAGCGTAGGTCGGGTCCCCAAGTCATGTCTTTTCCTTCAGAGGGTCCAGATGGATTAGAAGCTACGCTGTTCCCGATGCCAAAAACGGATGTCCCACTACCAAAAGCGACCTTTGCTTTCTCGATAGCTTTTGGAAACGTACTAGTAATGTCTTTTCCGTATTTATCTAGGAGCCCGTCTTGAGTCCAGTCTAAGAGAAGTTTTCCTTTGATCGCGTTTGGATAATGGTTCTTATCATCACCGAAAATGATAATATCGCCAAGATCGCCGGATGCCATCATTGCAGAGATTTTGGTATCTCCACCCGTCAGGTTTGAGGCTACAATGTCCATCTCAATATTGAACTTATCTTTGATGATTTTGGCAAACCAACCGGTTTGTGGACCCGCATAGTTAGCCGTTGTAGAGAATACGGTCAGCTTCAGCGGCTTGGAATGATCTAGTGTTCCGTCATCTGGTGCTGCTGTCTCTTCCGCCGGCGCATTCGTGGCAGCGGACGTAGGTTTCTCTGTGCTCGTGTTTTTGCCCGAGTTAGCCGTATTATTTCCCCCGCCACATGCTGCCAGAACGAAAACCAGGATTACGGATAGCATGACAAGCGATGCTCTTCTTAGTCTCATTGCTTTATACCCTCCCTTTCGTATCTTTTCTTATAGTCCAACTCTGCTCCTAGCAGAGGAAAACCCCATTTCATTACCGATCCGGTAGCTCATTAGCCCTTAACCGCACCGATCATAATCCCTTTGACGAAAAAGCGCTGGAAGAATGGGTACACGATTAGAATCGGCAATACGACGATCATCGTTACGGTCATCCGTACAGAGGTTGGAGTCTGCATATTCGCTACACTAGCGGCCATATCTGGTGAATTACGAATTAAAGCCGCGAGCGAGCTGGACTCGTTCAAATAACGCCATAACAAGAATTGGAGCGTAAAATATTTCGTATCTGTCATCAGAAACGCCGTATCAATAAATGAGTTCCATTGATTCACTGCGGAAAAAATCGTAATTGTAGCCAAAATGGGCGTAGTAAGCGGTACAATAATGCTCCAAAACACTCTCATGTAACCAGCACCATCCATAGACGCTGACTCCTCAAGGGATGGAGGAATGGCCTCAACGAAGGTCTTAACCAGAATGATGTTGAATGGCGTAATAATCGTAGGCAAAATATAAGCCAGATAATTATTAGTCAGATGCAAATTATGCATCGTGATGTACCAAGGGATCAGCCCTGCGCTAAAATACATCGTAACCACGACACTCCGATACCAAATACTCCGGCCCCACATTTCCTTTTTGGTGAACAAGTATCCTAAAAAAGCTGACGACCCCACAGTAAGCAATGTCCCCACAACCGTTCTATACACAGAGACTGTCGCCGCATGTCCTAGACCACTGATTCTTAGCACCTTACTATAGTTATCAAAATGGATCTGTCTTGGATAAAATTTGATATCACCCGCTGCGCTAAGATCATTCGAGCTGATCGTATTGATGAACAAATAATAGAATGGGTAGATGCATGACAGGGTGAACAATCCAAAGAGCGTATAGATCATAATCTGGAAGATAAGTTCTCCAGCCGTTAGTTTTTTCTTTCTCAAATGGGATCACCCCTGACTTAAATGATAGATTCGTCACGCACCATCTTAGACAATGTGTTCGCTGCGAACAGTAGAATTACACTGACAACCGACTTCAACATGCTGACAGCCGTGGCAAAAGGAAAGTTGTTGGCGAACGCAATGTTATATACATAAAGATCCAGTACTTCTATAGAGTCCTTATTCATCGCATTTTGAAAGGCAAAGTACTGCTCCATCCCGTTATTGACCAGATTACCTATAGAGAGTAGCAGCAGTACAAAAAAGGTCGGGATCAGACCTGGAATGGTGATATGCCAAATTTTCCGGAACCGATTTGCTCCATCCACCTCAACAGCTTCGTACAATTCCTGATCAATGCCTGCAATTGCAGCAAGATAGAGAATGGCACCCCAGCCTAACGACTTCCACCAGTACCAAACGATCATCGTGACCCAGATATTTGAGCTGGAAGCGAGGAAATTATAGCCTTCATCCACTATTCCAAGCTGCACCAGAATGTGGGTGATGACACCGTTATCTACAGAGAACAACGAGAATGCCAAGGCATAAACTAGAATCCAGCTTATAAAGTTTGGAATCGTGGTTAGTGTCTGCACCAGCTTGCGATACCAGCCTGACTTCACCTCAGTCAACATAACGGCAAAGATCACTGGAAAGATGGATGTAATTAATCCGAGTGAACTCATAGCAAGCGTGTTCTTCAGCACGCGCAGAACCTCTGCGGTCTGCGTCGGATTAGATACAATCGTCTTGAACCATTTCAATCCAACGTAAGGCGTGTCTGACAACGGTATTCCGGGAATGAAATCATAAAAGGCATAAATCCATCCGCTGATCGGCAGATAATAGAAAATAAAGGTGACAACAAGAAATGGAAAAGCCATGAAGAACAATTTATGTTTGTTCTTCATCTTCCAGCGGGATCGATGAACCGGATCAACGCTGGGAAGCCGTTTGCCAGCAGGTACCCCCATATCGGAATCTCCTATACCCAGATTTTGATTACGTTTTCAGAGTATCAGAATCTGAGCTTCTGGCGAGATAGAGAGCAGAACGCCTTCTCAGGGAAACCGTCAGATACTTGTGAACCAAATTCGCAGTACAATCGACCATTTTCTACCTAGTCGCTTTGGGCGTAATGGAGCACACATATGCCTTTAGACAAAAACGACCACCACTTAGGAAGTACCCGAAGTGGTGGTCGTTTTTTTATATGTCTATTTTCACTGAATCATAATCAATCGAATATTATCTAGACTACATGCTAATGTCCAGACGCCTGAACATTCCCCTCCGCAGAGGCATCCATCTTCTGACGTCCCATATAAAACGAAGCCAATAACGCTAAAGCTGCAGGAATCAGCGCCCAAGCAAAGGTGTTTACAATGGATGAGGATAACCCAGCGGTAATTTTACCCAGAATTTCAGGTGGAATGAGCGCCCTAGTCTCCGGTGAGAGCAAAGCATGTGGGTCTTTAAAATCCATAGCTCCCGCAGGAGCCGCTCCACCACCATTAGCCGAGAGTAGCTTGGTAAGACTGCCTGAGAAATAGTGACTTTGAATGATACCGAAGGTAGTAATGCCTATCGTCATGCCCAGTGAACGAATGAAATTCAGCGTTGCGCTGGCAGAGCCACGTTGCTGTGCGGTCAATCCATGAATAGATGCCGTACTTAGCACTGAGAATGAAGCACCAATCCCTAGCCCAATCAAAATCATATACAACGTAACAAGCAGTCGTGAAGCATCCGGCGTGAGTGTCGCTACAAGTCCAGTACCGATCACCAAAAGTGCGAATGTAGGAATCAGCAGGCTGCGGTAACTGGTTTTTGACATTAGAAATCCGCCCATCGTAGCCGTAACCACTGAGCCGACCATCATTGGTAGCAATACAAGTCCTGAATTTGTAGCTGATCCGCCCAATACTCCTTGAATAAAGATCGGAATATACACGGAAGCCACAATAAAAGCTGCACCGCTAAACAGAGCACAAATAATGCTCACCGCGTATAATCTTTTTTTAAACAAAGCAAAGGAAATAATCGGTTCTTTCGCTTTGGTCTCTACAAAAAGAAACACAACTGCAAGGATGGCAAAGGCTGCAAACAAACCAAGAATCATGGACGATCCCCAAGCATACTCTTTTCCGCCTAGCTCCAGCGCAAACATTAAGGAAATGACTGAACCAAGCAGCGTACCCGCTCCCAACCAGTCAATAGGCTGTTTTGAATGCTCATGCGATTCTTTATAAAAGAATACGACCATCGCAAAAGCCAACAGACCAAGGGGTAAGTTAATATAAAATATCCATTGCCAAGCAATATGATCGGTAATATACGCACCGAGCAATGGACCAAATATACTCGACAAGCCAAATACAGCGCCGAATGCCCCGCCCAGTTTTCCCCGGGTCTGCAGCGGTACGGCATCGAACATGATTGCAAAAGCGATTGGCACCAGCGCCCCGCCACCAATGCCCTGAATAGCCCGGTATGCAGCTAACTGAGTTATTGTATCAGCCGTTCCACAGAGAGCCGAACCTGCCATGAATACAATAATTCCAAAAATAAAAAACTTCTTACGACCATACATATCAGACAGCTTGCCGAAAATGGGCATACCCGCCATCTCGGCTACGAGATAAGCTGAGGTGACCCAGACAAATTTGTCCATTCCGCCCAGCTCCCCAACAATATTACCCATTGCAGTAGCAACGATGGTGCTGTCCATGGAGGCCATAAGAATTCCTAATAAGAGACCTGCGATAACAATACCCAGATTGGGCGATTTGGCAGCACTCATATGTTCCACTCCTCTTTTCCTCAAAAAATAACTATAAAATTGTCTTTAGATCTTCACTTGATGCTTCACTGTTGCGTGCTTATGAACTTCTAGTATATCGCGGAATTCCACCGTTTCTATTTCACAATCCGGACCAATGATTACACGTTCTCCCCTTACCATACTAGCCTTTGTATTGACCAGATCAATAGCATCGCCTTCGATTAGCCCCGCTTCAAACAGTATTTTCGAAGTTGGCTTCATCATATGCAGCAGTCTTCCCGTTTTACTCTTCTTAATGGTTAAGATACTGCCCCCAACCTCCTTCGCACTACTTGGACCAAACAATTTAATCTCCAAATGCTCAGCACTAAGTAATCCCGCAACGCTTAAGGCACCGGAAATTTGCAATTTTTCTCCTTCACAATCACCCTTCACATCCAAATTTCCGTAGAGATGAAGCTTATCGATTTTTACGGAGGTTGCTTTTATTTCACCCTGTCCACGTAAGGAATCTCCTTCAAGACTACCCTCGAGTGCAATTTCGCCAGTGATTTTCATTTGCTTCATATGCAGATTTCCAGCTATATTGGCATTTCCAGTCAGATTCATCTTTTCGCAATTCACATCTCCAGCGAATTTGCATTCTCCAGTGATCTTAACATCTTTGAAAGAGCCACCGGCTGAAGATGTCGTTCCAATTATTTTCAGATTATCATTCACCGACCTTCTCCACCTTTCCAACCTTAGCCTCTGGATGCACTGTAATTTGTTCGCGATACTCTACCCGTCCGAGTGTACAGCCTGGGCCAATAATGACAATATTTCCTCTGATGATATCCGCAGTTGTATATTCTACATCTATAAAATCTCCCTCGATCGTTCGAGCACATAGCTCAGGCCGAAGTTTAGGGATAATTCCGCTAAACATCTTACTCCAAAATCCATTATTCACTTGCCGAATCACGAGGCTCTCCACACCAATTTCATTGGCCTTCCCCTGACTCTGCAGTTTAAAATCCACATGACCGGCACTTAGTAAACCACCAACATTAAAGCTACCTTCACCTACCAAATCCTCAAGCTCACAATCCCCTTTGATACTCACCATTCCGTTAAGGGTACAGCTTTCACCTCGAAAACTCTTACCTACATTAAGAACCCCATCCACCTTTAGGGTGCCAAACCGCATATTACCCATCACTTTGATGACCCCGTTGCATTCTGCTTCTTCTGCTGCTAGATCATCATTCAAATTCATATGCCCATTTCCTTTAAACATTCGCGCCACAATCGGCCCGACTACTTTACCTACACCATCCATGTTTACGTTGTTGTAAGTACCACCGGCCCCACCACTAACCCCGTTTATTATCAAATCAGGCAGCTGATGTTTGTCCATTACTCTTCCTCCTATTCAACAAGCTTGTAGGCAAGCTTACCTTTCAATTGTTCGATCAAATCTGCATAGGTCATTTTACTGACCAATCTAACCCCTTCATCAAACCATAACTCCGCAGGCGCTTGTGCCAGAATGAAGGATGAAACCCCCATTTTCCGGATAAAAAACAATTCCCAGCTTCCACTCTCAAGCCTTGAAACTTTCTCCTGCAACGTGCGAAACAGAAGCTCCGCCTCCTCCATACTCATTTCCCCAGCACTAAGCAGGCGGTCTACAGCGAATAAATGAACGAGCTCCCCAAAAGTATATTTACTTTCATCACTGAGACTTTCTCCAAATTTCCTCAGCGTTGTTCTCGAAACAATGTTACGTTCTAAAATATCCTTAACAGTTACACTCACCTTCTCAAAGGATGCTTTATCCGATAGCTTATCAGCCATTTCATCCAGAGAAAGCCCATCTTTCATATTCACAATGTTGTGAATCCGGGACAGGATCATCTCTTTAGGAAAAAAAGTCTCTTGTCCAGTAAAGGTAGATTTACGGATAAACCATTCCTCAGGGATTAACTGCTTCCTTTTCCAGCGGTACAATTGCCCATATGAAATACCGGTTAAATCCAGCAGTTGTTTCTTCGAAATCAAATCATCTTCCATATCCGATCACTCCTTGAAAACATCGTAACATAACACTGTTACGTTGTAAATAAAACAATCCCCCTTGAATCTCCTCTGCAACAAATCATTGCATTAAAGTTTCCCTCCAAGATTTTACGACACAAGAAAAGAGTGAACCTCCGTCTAGAGGAGGATCTTCGCTCTTTTACTCCAAATGTATTCTTTGATTTAAGCTATGTTAAGGTAAAATGTTAATTTAGGAAGAAAAGAGAAGAAGTCTTTATCGACCCCTTCTCTTTTCTTCACTTAATGTCTTTAGAATCTTTTTTTTGGTTTGGCTTAATCGTTTTTCAGCACCATGTGGGTGTAAGGGTTCACCCCAGATAAATCCATCGCCTTCGTACCTCGGAATGAGATGCATATGGTAATGAGTAAGATCGTTAAAATTTCCCTCCATCTCTTCGACATCACAGTAATGCTTTTTGGGGAGGATTAGAGTATGCCCTTCATTAAAAGGAGCAATATCAAGCACACAAGTAATAAATTCATTTTCATAAACAATATTTAAGTCAGGTTCAATGCCGTTAGCGATTCTACATCCTAAGCATTCCATGTATAGCATTACACCATCCTAAATGGGATTTTACATTACTCCTTACAACGATATCGCCGTTACTTCACAACATAACCAAGAACAGTGAATATAAGTTTCCCAAAACGATCAATCAAATGGCTTCACTTAGTAAAAGGCGGTTTATTAAACTAACATTTCCATCCGTTCAGCACAAAAACTAACTATTCCTTATTTATTTTCATTTACTACTTGTTGAGCAATGCTTAGAATTGTATCCTCATCCAAACTGTTAAACTTTAAAGTGATTGAACCTTTTGAATCATTGAATGCTAAATACGTATAATCACTATTTTTTATTTTTTGCACCTGTTTGCCGCTAATATCAATAATATCAGCATCGTTCAAATCAACTTGAGTATTGCTATAGGTTATTTCAAAGAGTGTTTCTCCTTGATAAGGTCCGTAGATGATTTCTCTTTCACTGGACTCTTTTTGCCCCTTTGTTAACTTCTCCAGCTTCCCTTTGTTTTTCGTATATGTGACTAAAACTTCTTGATTATCTCCAATAAAGTTGCCTTGTTTATCCTTTGGAGGGAATTTATATTGTACATAACTAACTTCATAACCATCCAGTGCAGGGATACTAAATGATGATCCTAATGCACTAACCTGCACCTGCGCTTTAGCTAATTCATCGTTGGAACCAGCCTTTTGACATCCTGATATTAAAAATATTATTGCAGCAATAAAAAATACAAATCCAAATTTGTTCATGAAATCACCTCTTATGATTTGAATTAATACTAATGGAAAACCTTAGTAGTTTGTAGATATACTTCAGTTACATTCCTTTTAACTCCTTTAATATACCTAAAATATGGAATAATTATATATACGTTGTAAAAGTAAATTTGTTGCAATGGGGCAGACAAGCCATTATGCTTTTGCTCCTGGATTTCATCAAGCGCACGAATAGGAGCTGACATCCCCTTGGTTCTGGACAGTAAAAAAGTGAATGAGCTCTCGCTTGCCACACCTCCTTACATAGTGTCATCTTAATCATAAAACGACGTTCGTAAAACTCAAATATCAACAATGTGGTTTAACATAGCCTAATACAAAGAAAAGAAAGCCCTCCCGAGCCAATACTATGGCATCTGGGACAGCCTTCTTTATTTTACTTGCTCTATCTATAAATCTTACCGGTCAAGTCTTTCATAAATCTCACTGCACATAGGTATAATGCGCTGAATCATATTGTGGGCCGGATTTCTCGTAAGTGAACCAGTACTCAATGCTGCTGCCAGCACTTAAACCACTCACCGTCTGCTTCCATGTACCTGAGCTATTGATCATCCGGTAATTAAGCTGTGGCCCCCCGTTAACCTTATAATGCAC
This sequence comes from Paenibacillus sp. PastF-3, assembly GCF_029893135.1. Classification (NCBI taxonomy): domain Bacteria; kingdom Bacillati; phylum Bacillota; class Bacilli; order Caryophanales; family Paenibacillaceae; genus Paenibacillus; species Paenibacillus sp. PastF-3. The sequence goes on from NZ_JARXWM010000002.1 coordinate 523,179, forward strand.
ATCTACATAAAGAGCACTGGTCACAGGTGTAATATAAATGCTCGCTTCTGTTGAAGAAAGTCTCGTTACCCCTGCCGTAAAGTCAGCCGTCACATGATCACCACCCCCGCCGCCAGTGGGATTAGTAGTAACTGTTGCGGTATTACTAGCAGATGACAAATTACCTGCTGCGTCCGTAGCTTTTACTGTAAACGTATAAGCTGTGCTTGGAGTTAGTCCAGTAACAGTAGCTGTAGTATCTGCCACAGAGGCTACTTGCTGTGTTCCACGATAAACGAAATATCCCGTAACACCAACATTATCAGTTGAAGGAGACCAGCTCAGGTTAACTGCTGAATCCGTCTTGCTGGTTACTGTCAGATTAGCAGGTGCAGTAGGTGCTGTCGTGTCTCCAGTATTACCTCCACCCGTCAAGTATTCACCAGTGAAAGGATTAAACCGGTGTAGTGATAGAATTAACCAACCCGTGCTAGACACGCAGTTTTGCTGTGCCATAACCCAATAGCTGTTGCTGGTCCCTTTAAGCGAGTACGGAATTCCCCCCAGTGAAGCGCCGCTTGTGCCTTGCTTTTTAATAATTTCAGTGTTAATGGCATCCGCTTTGGATACATTGCCTTGCATATAGTAGGCGAGCGACATAAATGCGCTTCCTTCAAACCATACATCAGCACCCGTATTACCGATTTGATTCCCGTTATCGTCATATGCAGGCAAAACTTCATCCGTCCAGTCAAAATCATAGCCGGTCAGCGTATTCCCAGCATCATTGTAAGTAAGCGTCTGCTTGTAACGCGGATTCGCAAGGGTCCCCGGGGTGCCGGAAGCATTTTCCACATAAGTTAAGCTTGCACCGTAGTTATGGGTTCCGGATACTCCTAAAGCCAGTACTCCCCATGGATTCACGTCCAATGGAATTTTAGGATCAATCAGATTCGTATCGTTTTTCCAGCCTCCCTTGAAGCGTTTGACACTGTCATCCCACACATAATTATCCAGGAAGGTCTTCACTCCAGAAGCTGCGCTATTATATGAGGCAGCCTTTGAGGAATCTACCGAAGCATAATACTGCAGCACCCGGTAAATATCGATATTATGCTCGGTTGAGCTCCAAGGCTCATCTGAATTGCTCCAACCACTCCACCCTCCAGCAATACTGCCGTTGGCTTTTTTATACGACAAGCTCCAATCAAGTGCTTTGAGCGCCATCGGGCGATATCGCGTGTCATTATATTGCTTTTCATAGGCCATAGCAGCCATTGCCATCCATACAACCGGCCCCACATGTTTACGAATTTCTTCTCCGAAGCCATTGTTATACCAATAAGAGTTCAGCCAGAAGCCGGAAGGGTCCTGAATGTCCCGCATTTTGTTCAAAACCTGCTCTGCCCGCGTCCGTTCACCTTTTACAATAAAGGCTATGGCTGCAACAGCTTGATCATACGTGTATACAATCTGTTTGGGATTGTTAGGTCCCCAGAAATCCTCAAAGCTATCTACCAAGCCTTCAAAAGCATACCCTGCTGTAGCATCTTGCTGGGTCTTTAACCAGACTAAAGCACGATTTGAAGCATCACTTGCAGCATCCGCACTCACTTTTCCACCCATAGGTAGAGCTACTCCAAAAACCAGCAGACTTGTCATTAAAATCGAAAACAGCTTCCTCATCTTCATAACTTTCCTCCTCATAATCATGATGAACAGGGTAATGAGAGATCTTTGAAGCAAAATAAATAAAGCGTTTTCAAACAACGATAACAAGAACTTTTTGAATTCTTTACCATGGTAATTGTCCTCATTTTCAGCCTTTGCAACCTATTCGTCAACGATTTTATGTAAATTTTTAACTAAATGAGGCGAAATAACCATAAATTCCATTTAAGAAACCATACGAAAGACCGCAATTATTTTATTAATACGTGTTCACGAAGATAAAACAAAAAGAGCAGACAGCTCCTTGAGAAGGATCTATCTGCTCTTTTGATTCAATCCCTATTCTATTCTGCTTTATCTTCACCAGTAGCTTCGTCTGCAGCTGGTTCAGCAGCATCCTCATCTGTTGGCTCTTGAGCTGCTGGAGGCGCAACCCGGACAATCAAAGTGTCCTCAGGCGTCAACACTTCCCAGCCCTCATGCTTCGGCAGATCAGATACCAGCAATTGGTCACCAATATCTAGTCCGCTGATATCCACCTCAAAGGATGCCGTTAATTTATCTGGAAGTGTACGAATATCTAGCTCATGCAATTCAATTTGCTGCACACCGCCACTCTTCACACCTACTGGATCACCTGTAAAGTGAAAGGCTACTTTCGTATCCAATTTGGCTTTCATGTCGATCTGCTGAAAATCAATATGCAGCAGTTGTTTGGATACGGGCTGGCGCTGAATTTCTTGGATGACAACGTTCTTTTTACCTGAATCTGGCAATTCCAAGGTTAATACCGCCCGAGGGTTATTAGCCAAAATCCCGGTAATTGTCTTAGCATCCGCTGTAAAGGACTGGCTATCTGAACCTGCACCGTACACGACGACCGGTACAAAGCCTTTTCTGCGCTGTGAAGAAGTCGAGCCGGATCTTTCTGTCAAACGTACTGTTGTATTCACGATGATTCCTCCTAAGTAGGGATTTTATACTAGACCGATTAGATATGTACGTCTAACCTAACCACTCTCTAATTACCCCATTAACCTGGCTTTGAAACCCTTTTAAACTTTTTAAGCACAGGCAAAAATAAGGTCAAATTGTATTATTATACAATTCAACATTAATTATTCAAGACTTAGGATTGAATCATCATTATATCTCTGACAAAGCTCAGACCAAATGACAGGCTACAAAATGATTATTACCAGCATCGCGGAATACAGGAATCTCCGATTTGCAAACCTCTTGGGCATAGGGACAACGAGTATGAAATTTACAGCCAGCCGGGGGACTCACAGGACTCGGAATGTCCCCCTTAAGAACGATTCTTTCCCTTTTCAGCTTCGGAATAGGTATTGGAACAGCTGATAGCAATGCCTTGGTATACGGATGGAGCGGATTCTTAAATAATTCATCTCTAGAAGCCGTCTCCATCATAGATCCCAGATACATGACACCGATTCTTGAACATAAATGCTCCACTACACTCAAATCATGAGAGATGAACAAATAGGTTAGCCCACGGCTCTGCTGCAGCTTACTGAATAAATTAATAATCTGCGCTTGGATGGATACATCCAAGGCCGAGACTGGCTCGTCTGCAATGATTAGCTCAGGATTCAGCACAAGCGCACGCGCGATTCCGATCCGCTGCCGCTGCCCCCCCGAGAATTCATGCGGGAAGCGATCAATATGATAAGAGGATAAACCACATGCCTCAAGCGCCTCAAACACCCGATCACGAACCTCTGATTTTGAGCATAACCCATGATCCAGTAAAGCTTCTCCGATAGCATCACCTATGCGGACCCGAGGGTTAAGTGAGCTATAAGGGTCTTGAAAGATTAGCTGCATTTGCGGTCTGATCTTTCGCAATTCAGCGGGAGACAAAGAATGAATGTCTATCCCTTTGAATTTGATCTCACCTGCCGTTTTATCCGTTAGCCGTAAAATCGTCCGTCCGACCGTACTCTTTCCGCTCCCGGATTCTCCTACAAGCCCAAACGTCTCCCCTGGCTGAAGCGTGATGCTAATATCATCAACAGCCTTTACATGCCCAACCGTTCGGTTAAGCAATCCCTTAGTGACAGGGAAATATTTCTTCAGATGATTGACCTCAAGCAATGCCTCAGGCATGAACAACCGCCTCCTCATACAACCAGCAAGCTACCTTTTGTCTGCTGGCCACTTCTTTAAGCTGGGGCTGCTGGCTGGCACATACAGGCATGCAATGCTCACAGCGTTCATGAAAATAGCAAGAAGGTACCAGCTCAAGCGGATTTGGCACTTGGCCTGGTATGGAATACAGCTCATCCTGCCGCTGATTAATAACTGGCTTCGATTTGAGCAGCCCTTTCGTATACGGGTGTTTGGGATTGGTGAACAATTCAACAACTTCCCCCTCCTCCACAATCTTTCCGGAGTACATAACAATCACGTAATCAGCCATCTCCGCGACTACACCCAGATCATGGGTGATTAATAGAATAGACATGCCGGAGCTGTCTTTAATTTCACGAAGCATATCCAGAATTTGTGCTTGAATCGTTACATCCAGCGCCGTTGTCGGTTCATCTGCAATCAATAGCTTTGGACTGCAGGCGATGGCAATAGCGATCATTATCCGCTGCAGCATCCCTCCGCTCAGTTCATGTGGGTAACTATCTGCTATTTGTTCAGGGCGTGATATGCCTACCTGTTTTATCAGTTCAATTGCCCGGATACGTGCCTGCTTCTTGTTCATCTTCAAATGCACGATCAACGGCTCCATAATTTGTTCACCGATCTTAATTACAGGATTAAGAGAGGACATGGGCTCCTGGAAGATCATTGCAATCTCGTTGCCACGGATGGCTCGCAGTGTGTTTTTGTCCATTTGTAACAAATCTTCACCTTGAAAATCAATTTTGCCATGGACAACCTTGCCCCCTGGCTCTTCAACAAGACCCATGATGGACATCGCAGTTACACTTTTGCCGCAACCCGATTCTCCGACGATACAGACCGTCTCTCCTTCACGAACACGGAAGCTTACATCATCAACGGCTTTCACTTTTCCTTCTTCCGTGAAGAAGTATGTACTTAGACCGTCTATATTCATTAAATCACTCATGTGAGGGTCACCTACCTCTTCTGTTTAGGATCAAGTACGTCCCGGAGTCCGTCACCAAAGATATTGATCGCGATTACTGTCGCGAAGATGGATAGCCCAGGCGGAATCCACAGCCACGGCCGATCCTTAAAGTCGATCATATTATTCGCTGCATCAATCATATTGCCCCAGGTTGGCGTTGGCGGCATAACACCTAGCCCAAAAAAGCTAAGAACCGATTCACTCAGAATAGCGCCACCGATGTTGAGCGTTGCCATAACGATCAGCAGCGGGACAATGTTCGGCAGCAAGTGATTAAACAATTTACGCCGATCCCGAAGGCCTAATACTACGGCTGCTTGCATAAACTCACGTTCTCGCAGACTAAGCATTTGCCCCCGCACCATACGCGCCATACCCGGCCAGCTCACAATGCTAAGCATAAGCATAACAATATACATGCGATAATCCGTTGGAATTTTCCACTCTGATAACAATGCTCCAAAAATAAAAAGCAGAGGCAGACTCGGAACCGTCAATAACAGATCCGCAATCCGCATTATGATTTGATCAGCGATTCCACGGTAATATCCAGCTATGGCCCCCAAAAGAGCCCCGATAAACACCGAAAGCACCATGGATGCCAGTCCTACTGTCAGTGAAATGCGTCCTGCCTGCATCACCCGGGTCAGAATATCCCTGCCCAGCGCGTCGGTACCCAGCCAATGCTTCATATTAGGTGCTTTGTTCATCAATGCCATATTAATTTTGTTATCGGTATAGGGAGAGAACAGAGGACCTATAAAACAAAGCGCAAACATAAAAATCACTACCACAAACCCGGATACCGCCAGCTTGTTCTTTAACAATCTTCGAAGGGATTGCCGGAATAAAGAGGATTTTCCTTTGGTGGTCTGGGGTTTTGAAATCCCCGCTACATTACTTTGAACTGCCACGTCAGCTTCCTCCTCTCTATAGCCGAACTCTAGGATCGGCGATCCGGTACAAAACATCCGAAAGCAACGTTCCTATGACGGTAAGTATCGCAATAAACATCGTAAAGCCCATCAGTAAAGGATAATCCCTAAGCCCGAAGGACTGCATATACAGTTGCCCAATCCCCGGCCAATTAAATATTTTCTCAATAATCAGTGATCCGCCAAATAGCGCTGGAAGCTCGAAGCCAACCAGTGTAATCGCAGGCAATAAGGCATTACGCAAGGCATGTGTAAAAAGCACCTTACGCTCCCTTAGACCTTTAGCGCGGGCAGTACGGATATAATCCTGCTTTAAGACATCGATCATATTGCTCCGGAAATAACGCGTGAGCGAGCCTAATCCAAGGAGGGTCATAACAACAACCGGAAGGGTCATATGCATAACAATCTCCTTAAAGTACGCCAGACCCGTAGCGTTGCTGCCTGTAGTGATGATTCCACCCGGAGGCAGCCACTTGAGATCGACAGCCAGGATTTTAATCAGGAATAAGCCTATAAAAAATGACGGCAGCGACATGGCTGCGAATATTGCGATCATCACGAGTGTATCGAACCATGAATATTGCTTATAAGCTGAAATCACACCAATAATAACTGCAATCACCCACGTCAGAAACGTGGAAACGGCAGCCAGCAGAAAGGAATTCCAAATATAATCATTAAAAAGCTGAAGCACAGGCTTTTGCTGGGCTAAGGAATACCCGAAATCGCCATGCAGCGCATTTTTCATCCATACTCCATACCGTTCAAGCATCGGCTTGTTTAAGCCGTAGATCTCACGCAGCTCTGCTTTGCGCTCTGCCGTCAATTTAATATTTCCGGTTATGAAATCTCCCGGTGTTGAAGCATACAGACAGAAGATCAATAATGATGCCGCAAATAAGATAATGACCATATACAACAGTCTTTTCGATAAATAAGCGCTCATGACAGACTCCTTATGATTTGTCCCCTGCCCAAGAATATAGAACAGGGGACACTGTTTTATTTATTTCAGGCTCCAAGTTGGCAGACTGCCAGCAAGACCGATGAACGGGCTGACCGATAGATTCTCAATACGTCCGTTATAGGCGTATACAGTCTTTTTGTAACTTGTGAAAATAATAGGCAGTTCATCATTGAAGAGCTGGTACAGCTCTTTGTATACCGCTTTGCGGGCTTCAATATCTGTAGTTGCCAAAGCTTTATTGTATAACTTCAGGAATTTCGGATTGTCATAATCCGTGATCTCGCCATCAAAGAACTGCATGAACCCGTCAGACGGATCAGTCAACATACTTGTGGAGAAGGATACGAGGTCGTAATCCCCACCTTCTACCTTAGATACCAGTGAGTTAAAGTCTGCGAACACCTCAGGCTGGAAGTCGATACCCAGTGCTTCAAAATTCTCTTTCGCTACAGCGATGAAAATATCTGTGTTTTTACTCTTCGAACCAAGGTAATGAATGCTGAGCGGTTTGCCATCTTTTTCACGGATACCACCCGCTCCTACAGTCCAGCCGGCTTCATCGAGCAATTGTTTAGCTTTTTCCGGATCATATTTGTAAGGATTAATGCCTTCCTCCGTGTAAGACCAAGAGATTGGGGATGCCGGAATGTTCGCAATAGAACCTGCACCTTGTGCTGCATCCACATAAATACTCTGACGATCCAAACCGTACACAATAGCTTGACGTACAAGCTTATCCTTGAGCTGCTCATGCTTCAAATTGACTTGCAGGTATCCGTACGTGCTTGGAGTGTAAGGAATAATATTCACAAAGCCGAGCGCTTTCAGCTTCTCGATATTCTCGTCTGTTGCACTAAAAGAAGCGTAGTCTACCTCACCCGTTTCTACGAACTGCCATACATCGCCTTCCGTAGTTTTGTAGATGAAATGTTCTGTCTTTGGTTTACCTTTGAAATAATTCTCATTCGCTACAAAACGTACCTCTTGCCCCGGAATAAATTTCTCCAGCTTGTAAGGTCCATCCCCCAGTGGCTTCTCATGCAGCTTCTTGATGTATTCGAGATTTCCAAATGTATAGTCCTTGCCATAGTAAGCTTTAGACAATACATTCGAGCCGAGCTGTACCAGCGCTGTTGCGTTGGGCTGCTCAAGCGTAGCTGAGATCGTCTGTGGATCAATCACCTTAATCCCTTCTATCTTTGGAGAAGTACCTTCTTTATAGGCTTTGCCGCCTTTAATATTTAGGGATGGAAGCTGCGAGCTACCGTCATACGATTTGTCGTATTGGATCGTCCAAGTAAAGGCTACATCATCCGCTGTTAATGGAGAACCGTCGCTGAATTTCAAATCTTTTTGCAAATGGAACGTGTATGTAAGCTGATCGTCCGAAACATCCCAGCTCTCCGCAAGCTCCGGTGTTGGAATGCCTTTATCGTCTACAGTTACGAGAGATGCGTATAGCAGTGAGGATACATTGCCATCATAACCACTTTGCTGAAAATACGGAGTGAAAGCTCCACTTGGGTCCGTTAACCCTACGATAATGGTGTCTGTGCGTTTCTGTGCAACTGCTGGAAGTTTGGACAAATCAGTTGCGGTAAAAGGCTCGCTTAGCGCACCAGCAGGAATAATTTCTGGCGTAGTTGCTGCTTCCACATTAGTTGAATTGGACCCTTTAGCTGCATTGTTCGCGGACGAGGATTCGTTAGTACTGTTGTTAGCGCAAGCCGAAAGTAACAGTGAACCCGTAAGCAGTAATGAAGTGATTACAATCGCATTTTTTCTCATGTACCTATCTCCCTTTTCACTCTAATAGAATAATAACTATAATTCCTACCTGTTAAGTATGAATAACTTCTGATGTTCATTATAGAAAGGTTTTTAAGTTCTGTAAAGAGAGAACTTTAAAAAAATTCTCCACAAACAGAATTATGCAAATATTAAAAAAAACAAAAAAAGCCAAAACCCTCTCTGCATAAGAGAATTCTGACCTTCAGACCGTACAATTTTTTCGAAATCTTTATTTTAAATAATCAAAAAGCTGCTCATTCATCCGATGAATGCCTTCCAGACGCAGACTATATCCGGTGACATTCTCACCTTCAATATAGGCATGAAGCAAACCTGCACAGCGAAGATTAAAAATATGATCGTGAACGATCCCCTTCGAGATTCCTGCATGCTTTACAATTTCGGTAAACGTTTTGCGGCCACCGCTAAGGGCTTGGAGGATTTTCAGGCGGCTTTTTTCGCTTAGACTACGAATCGTTCTGTACATAAATGGTGAAATCTCTTCGTTCTCTATCGAAATCCAGGCCGCATAATGACAGATCGTTAATTCACCGTAGCAATAGATGATATTAGCAGGCTGAAAATGGTACTGTGGAATCAGAACGAGCTTCTTGAGCCCATCCGTAGGAATGAAGTAAAATCCGTTGGTCGTCTTGTTCACAAAATCAGCCGTTTCCAGTTCATTAAGCTCCATGTTCTTCAAATCTACATGCTGCTGTAATTTGCTTAGAATCGCAGGATTACATTGACTAAAGTACTGGCGGTTCCATTCGGAGAGTAAAAATACTACGCGATTACGGTAATTCTCCATATGGCTTGGAAAAACCTTTACATATTTTGATAAGGTCTCATATAACTCGCCAACAGATAACCCTTCAATCCAGTTCAACACACTGTCTACATCATCCTTAAATGGACAACAGTAAATGAGCAGATTCAACATTTTCCATTCATTATTTAGTTCGGTTTCTTTCAGGCGTGATAGCAGTTCTTGACTGAGGCTGCTCTCAATTTCTGTGACCCACGCCATTCCTAAATCAATCTTCTTATAGGATTTTTTGCACAAATAAGTATGTAAGCTGTTCAATAATTCATAAATGGACCTAAATTCAACCTCAACCTTGTATTCCACAATGATTCCTCCTGCTAGCGGTTCTTTTCAGTAGTGAGATATTCTCTTAATCTTATTGTATTATCCTGAGTATACGCAAGCTACTTTATAAACGGGAGTGTATAAAAATTCATTGACTGCTGATTGACTGCTCATTGACTGCCGTTTGACCGCAGAATTTCTGCGTATCTAACTTTAATTTAGGTTTGTTTGCGAGGTGTTCGTGCAAGGGGACTTCTACTCGTAAAATACAGCTAAGGGACATTTCAGTACGGTTGCATCGGGGATCTTAACCCATGCGATCAACCACCTAGTCATAGCGATTCCATCGGTAAAATATACTCGAACGAAGTTGCTATCGGACACAGTGGACCTTATACGCAGTATTCCCCTAATTTGTGCCTTTTCCTAAGGATAGCTGCAATGGAGTCCGAAAGCTCCAATGGATGATTATGATGACAGGAGTTTTGGACATGTTGAGGTCTCAAGGATTCCCATGTTTCCGGCAGTCCTGGATGTTCCTGCATCAGAGTGCCGGGAATGTCTGGCCCGCCTTACGTATCCAGCACACTAGCTTGTCCAGAAATTCCAGCCCCCACCTTCTCGGCTCGCCAAAAGTCACTCGATCGCGTCAGAACAAACATTACAAGCAACTGCCTCGAGTAACAAGAGCGCATTATTCACACCAGTAATCCTAACTTCCTCGATAAATCCATCTATGGAACGCCATCAAACATCCAGGGCGAGCAATCAATCTGCTTCGTTCCTCGCTTTTTGCAAATCGTGGTAGTAAAATATAGGCAATAACATTTTAGGAGTGAAGCCATAAGATGCAAATTCAAACTGGAACAGGACGTTTTTTTGTTGCGAATGACGGTAAGGACCTTGCTGAGATCACATACAGTTTGGATAAAGATGCTGGGGAATTGGTCATTGACCACACTCGTGTCTCTGAGGAACTGCGCGGTCAAGGTACCGGTGAAGAACTTGTACGGGCTGTTGTAGATAAGGCTCGAAATGAAAATTTGAAAATTGTTCCTGTGTGCTCCTATGCAGCTCATCAATTCGAGAAGCATCCGGAGTATAAGGACGTGCTGAGCGGAAACACAGGCGAGCGAGACTGATCTCCGTTCCCGTTTCCGTGAAGCTTTATTAACCTATTCGAACTAATACACTTAGTTCAAATACACATTAGGAGGAAACGGGTTTGACTACTACCGATACTTTGAGAAATATAGAAGAATTACAAGAACGCTGTGAGCAATATGACGGAATTTCACTGAAATTGAATTGGGATATGCTTCGCCAGCCATCAAGCGTAGGAGATACGGAATGGCTCGTGACTTATGAAGATGAATTACTCGTCGGCTTCTTAGGACTTTATGGATTCGGAAGCGATATGGAGGTCTGCGGCATGGTTCGGCCAGGCTACCGCCGACGGGGCATCTTCACCTCACTGTGGAACCGAGCGCAGACTATTATCCAACGGGGCAATGTCGCTACCCTACTTCTAAACGCTCCCGCTGCTTCGTCATCTGGTGTAGCATTCCTTCGAACACTACCACTACAGTTTAATCATGCAGAATACCAAATGAAATGGGGCGGAAATTCGGTTGCTTCTTCTGAAGCAAGCTCAGCCACAGGGACTGTGATCTTACGCCCTGCTCGTGAAGACGAAGCCCCAATTCTTGTTGAGCTGGATTGTGGAGGCTTTGATATAAAGACAGAAGATGCTGCCGAACTCTATGACCTGCAGAAACAGGAAGGCCTGCAAGAACATATTATGATCGAAATGGATGGACAACCTGTTGGTAAAATGCGGCTGTGGACCGAAGATAATGAAACCTGGATTTATGGATTTACTGTCAGCAAGAAGCTACGGGGGCTAGGCATTGGACGAAGTGCCCTTCTTCAAACGATCAAACGAGAACGTAAAAACTATAATGGAATTAATCTCGAGGTCGCTCTAGATAATCCCAATGCGCTTAAGCTATATGAAAGCTGTGGCTTTATCATTCAGAATAAGCAGGATTATTACCGTTATATCGGCTAATCCATAGAAATAAAGCCTCCTGTCTAATGGGCGTTTTCGCCTGTAGAGCAGGAGGCCTTATTTTATTATAAGAAGTAATCACATGAGCCCAAAGCCTCCAACATTAGCTTCGCCTCTATCATTTCTACGGTCACTACAGTTTAATGAGCCATCCGCGTGCACTTCCTGCTCCAGAAATACAGATAACAATCGAACATAATCCAAAGACTCCTTATACGGGACTGCATTTCCGTTGTAAGAGTATTTACGACCCTCTAGCAAGGAGTAGATTTCCACGGTCTCCGCAGGTTCACCGTAAGCCGCATAACAAAAGACGTTAGTCATATGCAAAAAGCCCGCAATTGTATCCTCATTGCCATTCACCATAAATTTCTGAATGTTCAGGCTTCGACCATTCTGAATAGAATTCCAAGCTAATTGAGTAATCATCGAAAGCTCCAAGTTCAGCTCCGGGACTGGCACATACCACTGCTCGTATAGCATAACCGGAATTTCCAGTAAATGATTGGTCGAAACGATACGCATTAGTTCATCCGCTATACTTGTCTTGATATCCCAATATTGCAGTAATGAAGGAAAAGCATCCCCTCTAGGCGGCCAACGACGCTCTAACAGAAATTGTATCGGTATCTCCCTTCGAACTTCAGGCAGCAAACTATAAAAGTCGTTAAGTGTATGCCCTACAGCATATTGAACCTGCTGGCGCCAGCGTGGGAGCCCGGTCGCTGGAGCTCCGCTTGATAAATTCTCGGCCCCACCAAGCATAATGTGCTCCACTCGATAATCATGCAGTCGTTTATATGGAGGCGTATGTAAATTCACTTGTTTCTTCATCCAACTTCCTGCTGGCCCGCCCATCCTATGATGCCACCATACAAGCTTCGATAAATTGACGACCGAATTGACGGCAGGCTTCTTTTTCAGCAGCGTTCGGGCCATATTCAATCTTAAGACTATCCTGTAATATCACAGCTCCACGTTCCTTTAACTTCTCCACGAATAAGTCCACGGCTCCACAATAAATCGCGTACCCTGTGTCTCCACTTCCAAAAACTGCTGACTTCATAGCAGTCAAATCAAGCTCATCCATCTCCTCATAGAAATCAAGAGCTTCATCTGGTATCTCTCCATCTCCCCAAGTATATGCTCCTAACAGAACGCCTTCATATGAATTTATCTCAACCGCATTACATTCAGTGACCGATTTCAAAACGGCTTCACCACCTGCTTGGCGTATTCCCTCTACAATCAACTCAGCCATTTCCTCAGTGTTTCCAGTTAGACTGGCGTATGCCACTAGCACTTTAGTCATCTTTCTGTTCCTCCCATTACTAAACATAAAATTTAAATGATGTGTGCTTCACCCCCATTCTATTTGATAATGATTATCATTGTCAAATGAATAAAATAAAAAAAACGCAAACTCCCGTTTAATCACACGGTTGATGTTTGCGTTCAATCCCTTTTTTGTTCAAAATGTTTTAGTATGCTCCTTCGAGCAAGGTAATGTGATTACCATCTGGATCGCGGAAATTCATTTCTTTCCCGCCATACGCCATCGTAACCGGTGGCTGACAATCCAGTCCCTTAGCCTTTAACTGCTCGTACGTCTCATCGAGATTATCGCAGCCGAATACTAAATTAACAAAGCCAGTTGTGAGCTTTTCCCATTTCGTCTCATCCCAAATGATGATTCCAGGCTGCTTCTTGTCGAATCCAATCTTTGCACCATCAAAATTGCCGTAGCCTTCGAACGGAATTGGAATCCCTAGCACCTCCGAATAAAATGCAGCCAACGCAGCAGTATCCTTAGTGTAGATGTTAGTACCTTCAAAAGACGAAATCATAATTTGTCCCCTTTCATTCTCATCATCATAGTATCCATTTCTTACTTGAGTTTAACAAGGCTAGCATCCTTTGTATTGCAAAAATGCGACATTTATCTGCCCGCATAGACTAAAGCCTCAAGTGGTGTTCTTCCTGCATATTTTTTAAAACTGTTTATAAAATGAGGCTGATGGCTGAATCCATAAGTAAAAATAAGATCCTGAATATTCTTCGTCTGCACAGGCAGTTGATACATTTCCCGCCATACATTCTGAAATCGCACAAGGTCAGCTGTTTTTTTAGGGGATACACCTACGTATTCTTGAAAAAGTCTTTCGAGTTGGCGTCTGCTTAGATTAGAGCTGGTTTCCAAATCCTCAGCTGTTACCACACCCTTTTGTTTAATTAGGGTATAAATTGCATTCATCATCCGATCATTAGTCCGTCCTCCACGCTCAAGACGCTGAAAAAGATATGCCTCAGCTGCTGCTATCCTTTCATTCATAGAATTTGCTTGTTCCAGCAGAAGTCCTAGCTCTTTTTTAAAAGTACAAAAGTACTGGTCCACATCTACAAATGCATTCAGGACATCCCGGAGATGGTCATCTGAAAAAAAATGAACGGCCCAGAAATGAAATCGGATACCAAAGGTTGAGATCATACCCTTCCCCCTGTCTGAAGGGACTTCAAAAGGAGCATCATTGATGCCGGAAAAAACGGTAGTTGTTAAGCCTGTCGATTCATTCAGATTCCAAATAATGTCCATGCATGTATCTGGAATAATGGTTTCCATTCGAATTTTGTAACCAGATGCCTTGTCCACTACGTGAACGGATGCCTCTGTAGAAATACGCGGTGTAACAGAGCCCCAGAAACAGCGAATATATGGCTGCAAAGCTCGACTAGGTAGAAATTCACTAGTTTGTGCTGGATTTGCAGTTATCGGGAAATATAGAGGTGCGAGATTGAACATAAGCTGCTATTCTCCGATCATAAATATTGTAAAGACTCTGGTATCTGATCATACACAATCATTGCTTGATCTGCCAGAATAATAGCTGTGAGCATGGAAATATTATACACATTATCTTCATTGGATAAAATAAGCAGAGTGTTGGGCTTGTGCTTATTTTGTTTGTAGCTATATGGTGAAATGATGTACAATAAAGGCTAAATGAATTTTTGAAGGATGGATTAAAAAATGTATATAGCTAGCGACTGGAAAGACTATGAAGTAATTGACACTGGCGGTGGAGAGAAGCTTGAACGTTGGGGTGACATCATCCTGCGCCGTCCGGATCCACAAATTATTTGGCCACTCTCCAATGAGACAGCGAAATGGCGTGATGTACACGGTCATTATCACCGTTCCTCAGCGGGTGGTGGACAATGGGAAATGAAGAAAACAATTCCGGATGATTGGAAAATTAGTTACGGAAAATTAAAATTCCATTTGCGTCCTACGAATTTTAAACATACAGGGTTATTCCCTGAACAAGCGGCCAACTGGAGCTGGATGATGGACAAGATTGCGGCTGCTAACCGTCCGATCTCAGTACTAAATCTATTTGCTTACACAGGTGGAGCTACTGTAGCCGCAGCAAGTGCCGGCGCTTCGGTTGTTCACGTGGATGCAGCCAAAGGAATGGTGCAATGGGCAAAAGAAAATGTCCAGCTGTCCGGCCTAGGCGAGCGTCCAGTTCGCTACATCACGGATGACGTATTCAAATTCGTACAACGTGAACAACGTCGTGGTAGTAAGTATGATGCGATTATCATGGACCCGCCTTCCTATGGAAGAGGGCCTGGCGGAGAAATGTGGAAGCTGGAGTCCAGCTTATATCCTTTCCTTGAGAGCTGTATGCAAATCATGAGCGACAAACCTTTGTTTATGCTAATCAATTCATACACCACTGGGATTTCTCCAACGGTCCTACGTAATATGTTGTCGATGACCATGGGTAAACGTTATGGCGGGAAGCTCACCTCCGGTGAAATCGGTCTTCCGATCACTTCCTCCGGCATGAACCTGCCATGCGGTATTCTGGGACGCTGGGAGGCGTAAGCCATGACACAGCATTTATCTGGCAGCAACGAGCCGCTGGACGGAATATCGAAGCGCTTTGAAGTGTTATACGAAGATAATCATCTTCTAGGCATAGTGAAGCCCGTGAATATTCCTGTTCAGGAGGATGCTACTGGAGATCCTGATCTGCTCAATCTGCTCAAAGAAGATGTGAAGGAACGCTTCAACAAGCCTGGCAACGTATATATGGGGCTAGTCCACCGCCTGGATCGTCCAGTTGGGGGTGCAATGATCTTTGCCAAGACATCAAAAGCAGCATCAAGACTATCCGAGTGTGTCAGAACTCACAGCTTTCATAAGGTGTACTTAACGGTCGTGCACGGTAAACCACCAGCATCTCATGGCCGTCTTACCGATACACTGCTTAAAGACGCCAAGAGCAATACCGTCACTGTCGTCCGTAAAGGAACCCCCGGCGGTAAGGAAGCCATTCTGGATTACACAGTACTTGGCAGCGCTGAGGGTTACAGCCTGCTCAAGATCGATTTACTCACCGGTCGTTCCCATCAAATTCGAGTGCAGCTCAGCTCCATCGGCTGCCCATTATACGGTGATCAGAAGTATGGGGCTTCGGTGAACAGACCTGGACAGCAAATTGCACTGTGGTCTGCACTTGTAGGCTTTCCCCACCCTGTTACTAAAGAAGAAGTAGAACTTATTTCCCTGCCCCCGCAAACCCATCCTTGGGATTTATGGTCCAAGGAATTACAAAAGAAGGCTATCCGTTAATGGATGGCCTTCTTTTTTAAAAATAAGTGTTGTTGTACTTTTTTAATAGCTTGTCATCGCAAGCTTGTACCTCAATCTATTTCTCCGGCCCTTGTCACCCCGATTATTCATGGTGTAGAACCTTCCGGTGTTGTTGTAACAACCATTTTGCCCATTAAATAGAGTAGTAGCTGTTGGTTATGAGAGGATATCGGATCAAGCGCTTCTGCAAAAAAATCACTGCGGATCTTCAAACCACGTGCAGTCTCCTGCGTTCCAATTTCCGTTATACTCACCCATACAATACGGCGATCCGCAGCATCTCTCTCCCGAATGATAAGCCCATTTTTCTCCATCCGATCAAGTAACATAGTAACCGCTGCAGGACTGGTCGCCAGATGTGGAGCCAGATCAGAAGGCTTCATGGCATCACGTTCCTGAAGCAGTTCAAGTACTGTGAGTTGGGCATCCGTTAGCGATGGGGCAAGATTACTGTCCATATGTAGTTTGTAATCTTTTAAAATTTTATGCCAAATTTTACTGAATTCAGAAGCGTGCACACTGATTCCTTCCTTTCCTTGCGGTTCTATCCGGTATAACTACATTTTCGCGAAACAAATTCCATTTCCTGCAAAAGAAGAAAAATAAATCTTCATAACTGATAAGCGAGAAAATTAGAAAAAGGCACGTAGTCAATTCTCAAGAAGAATTGACTACGTGCCTTGGCTTGTTTACTTCACTGCTGGGAAAAGATTAACAATCTCATCCTTTTTCTCCACAGGGACAATCTGTTTGCCTGTAGAACGACGCTCTCCAAGTGGTGCAGATTCAGAAGAGAACGTGTGATGTGCATTCTCCCGTGTAATTGCATTAAGTTCCAGCGGCTCTCTGCAATAGAAAGCCCCTGCCAATTTACTGCCATTTGGCCGTACTCGCTTGCCTTCCTTAAATTCAAAGGTTGGCATCCCTTTGCCACCGCGGCTTTGAGATGGATAATCCACTAGTAATGAACGTTTCGCATATCCGATATCGGAGATAGAAAGGATCTCACCTTCATCTTCACTGACCCAGAAGCAAGAAATCACCTCATCGCCCTCACGAAGCTGAATGCCTCTTACACCGGATGCAACACGGCCCATAGGATTAACTTCATTCTCATGGAATCTAATACTCATTCCTTCACGAGTCACTAGTACAATGTCCTTGTCATTCGTACTAGTAACGACTGTAATGATCTCATCACCGTCTGCTACCTTACAGGCTGCTACGGCTCCAGAGCGGCTTGTAGAGTATTCCTTGAGCTCTGTACGCTTAACCTGACCTCTGCGGGTGATAAACACAAGGCTTTGCTGCGGATCATCAAGATTATTGACCGGAATCACGCTAATGATTCCATCCCCTTTAGACAACCCGATAACGTTAACAATCGCAGTACCAGGTTCTTTCCATTTAAACTCTGGAATCTGGTGAACCGGAAGTAAGAAGTACTGCCCCTTGCGCGTAAATACCAGCAGACTGTCACGGGTATTCACATCGAGCAGCTTAACGATATGATCGCCTTCTTTAACGCCTGAAGTATGACGTTCCCCACCAGAGCGGGTAAAGGAAAGCATACTTGTACGCTTAATATAACCGTCTGCGGAAAGTGCTACTAGCACATCCTCTGCGTTGACCAGCGCTTCAAGGCTAACCTTAAGCTCCTCAACTTCGCCTTGGATGAGCGAACGGCGATCGATCCCGTATTTGTCGCGGATCTCAAGCAATTCCTTACGGATTACAGCTACGAGCTTCTTGTCACTTTCCAATATGCCACGCAGATGTGTAATCTTGACCATCATTTCATCCAATTCTTTTTGGAGTGAAGTAATCTCCAAATTCGTCAGACGATACAATTGTAAGGTAAGAATAGAATCCGCTTGACGTTCACTGAACCCGAACATCCACACGAGATTGTTCTGAGCGTCCTGACGGTTCTTCGATGCTTTAATGGCAGCGATGACCTCATCAAGAATATTCAGTGCCTTAACCAAGCCCTCTAAGACATGAGCACGGTCTTCTGCGCGTTCCAGATCAAATTGGGTGCGGTGAGTCACTACTTCACGCTGATGCGCGATATAGGCCTCCAGGATGGCTTTAAGGCCAAGCTGTTGCGGAGCCTTGTTGACGATCGCCACCATATTGAAGTTATAGGTAATTTGAAGATCGGTTTTTTTGAGCAGATATGCCAAAACGCCTTGGGCATCCGCTTCTTTCTTGAGCTCCACCACAATCCGAAGTCCTTCTCGTCCACTCTCATCACGAACTTCAGCAATGCCATCGATCTTCTTCTCTAATCGAATATTCTCCATGGAGGTAACTAGTCGTGATTTTACAATCTGGAATGGAACTTCCGTAATCACGATTTGTTGCTTGCCGCCACGCATATTTTCAATCTCAGTCTTGGAGCGTAAATAAATACGGCCTTTACCAGTACGGTAAGCATCCATGATGCCATCTCCGCCCATAATAGTGCCGCCTGTAGGGAAATCCGGACCTTTCATAAAGGTCATGATATCTTCTAGTTCAATATCCGGCTTCTGCATCACTGCGATACAAGCATCAATAACCTCCCGTAGATTATGTGGCGGAATCTCCGTGGCAAAGCCTGCGGAAATCCCACTCGTGCCATTTACGAGTAGATTCGGATACCTGGAAGGAACAACTACAGGCTCTTTGGCTGTATTGTCAAAGTTGTCCTTAAACAGCACCGTCCGCTTCTCGATATCACGCATCATCTCCATTGCAATCGGAGATAAGCGTGCTTCCGTATAACGCATTGCCGCAGCTGGGTCATCGTCCATCGAGCCCCAGTTGCCATGACCGTCAACAAGAACATGCCCCATCTTCCATGGCTGTGCCATACGAACCATACCATCGTAAATCGAGGAGTCACCATGTGGATGGTAATTACCCATTACATCCCCGACGGTTTTGGCTGACTTGCGGTACGGCTTGTCAGGCGT
Source organism: Paenibacillus sp. PastF-3 (assembly GCF_029893135.1). Classification (NCBI taxonomy): domain Bacteria; kingdom Bacillati; phylum Bacillota; class Bacilli; order Caryophanales; family Paenibacillaceae; genus Paenibacillus; species Paenibacillus sp. PastF-3. Next base: position 542,439 of record NZ_JARXWM010000002.1, read on the forward strand.
GTTGCCAGAATCGTACATCGCATAAAGAATCCGGCGCTGTACAGGCTTAAGTCCATCGCGGACATCGGGAATCGCCCGGTCCTGAATAATATATTTGGAATACCGACCAAAGCGGTCACCGACGACCTCTTCCAGAAAAGCCGGCAAAAATTGTTCTGATAAACTACTCACTTTGCTCACCTTCTGTTCCTCAAACTGCCCGTTTTATAATAGTATGGTGCTTCTCATGAACACTCCTGGGATTCTTGGACTTCCAGCCGCTGTTGTCTCCAGATTTCTTTGATTATACCGCTAATGCGGATAAAATCAGGAGACAAAGGCGGACGCTATCGCTCCTACAGTTCCAAAATTCCCCTACGTTCCAAGAATCACAAGCTTTTAGAAAATCGGGATTATCGTCACTTGCAGCACTACTAACTGCAGCTACTCTACAATTTCAGTGAAATCGACATTTTCAACAATCCAACGTTTACGAGGATCGACCTTATCACCCATCAGTGTAGAAACACGACGCTCAGCCTTAGCCGCATCCTCAATCTGCACTTGAAGCAGTGTACGCGATTCTGGATTCATCGTTGTTTCCCACAGCTGATCAGGGTTCATCTCACCCAATCCTTTATAGCGCTGAAGCTCGAAGTTTTTGCCAAATTCCTTTAAATAATTTTGCAATTCTTCGTCACTCCATGCATACCTTACGGTCTCCAGCTTGCCCGTTTTGCGGGTCAGCTTATAAAGCGGAGGCTGGGCGATAAAAACCTTTCCGGCATCTATTAACGGCTTCATATAACGATAGAAAAATGTCAGCAGCAGCACCTGAATATGCGCTCCATCTGTATCCGCATCGGTCATAATGATAATTTTGGAATAATTGCTGTCTTCGACGGTAAAATCCGGGCCAATTCCTGCACCAATCGTGGAAATGATTGCTTTATATTCATCGTTCTTCAGGATATCCAGCAGCTTGGCTTTTTCCGGATTCATAGGTTTCCCTTTTAGCGGCAAGATCGCCTGAATCTTTGAATCACGGCCTTGCTTCGCTGAGCCACCGGCTGAATCACCTTCTACGATGAACAGCTCAGTACGTGTAACGTCCTTGGACTGCGCAGGTGACAATTTCCCACCAAGATTCGAGCTCTCGCTACGTTTCTTACCTGTACGAATCTCATCGCGGGCTTTGCGAGCCGCTTCCCGAGCCTTCGAAGCCTGAATTGATTTTTTCAAAAGACTCTGCGCTACCTGTGGGTTTTCTTCCAGGAAACGAGCCATATTCTCAGATACGATATAGTCTACTGCACTACGGGCAGAAGCACTTCCGAGCTGATCCTTCGTCTGTCCAACAAACTCAACCTCGGACATTTTAACACTAATAACAGCCATCATACCTTCGCGGAGATCATTTCCTTCTAAATTCTTATCCTTTTCTTTAAGCAACTGTGTGCGGCGGGCATAGTCATTTAACACACGAGTATACGCAGTCTTAAAGCCCGTCTCATGCGTACCACCACTACGAGTAGGAATGGAGTTAACGAAGGAAGCCAGAGTTTCCGTATAGCCTCCATTGTACTGAAGAGCCACTTCCACTTCGATATCGTCTTTTTCTGCGCTGAAGTGAATGACATCATGCAGAACATCCTTGCCTTCATTCAGGAATTGTACAAATTGGCTGGCGCCACCTTCGTAAAAGAACTCGTCCTGACGATTGCTCCGCTCATCATGCAGCGTAATACGCAGACCGGAATTCAGAAAGGCAATCTCCTGTACCCGCTCTGCCAGCGTGTCATAATTCAGGGCAATTCCATTTGGAAAGACGCGAATATCCGGTTTAAAAGTAATTTTCGAACCGGTTTTGTTGGTGTTTCCTAAAATTTCAAGGCCCGTTACTGGCTCGCCAACATGCTCTTTCCCCTTCTTGTCCACCCAATATTCAAAACGTTGACGATGGATTTTGCCCTCACGATAAATCTCTACTTCAAGCCATTCAGACAAAGCATTCGTTACTGAAGCCCCTACGCCATGCAAACCGCCTGATTTCTTGTAACCAGATCCACCGAATTTACCGCCTGCATGCAAAATTGTAAATACAACCTGCGGCGTTGGCACTCCTGTCTTATGCATTCCAGTTGGAATTCCACGGCCGTTGTCTGTCACTGTTACTGAGCCATCTTTGCGAAGTAGTAAGTCAATCTTCGTACAATACTTGGCTAAATGCTCATCCACAGCATTATCTACAATTTCCCATACTAGATGATGTAGTCCCGAAGAACTTGTACTGCCGATATACATGCCAGGTCGTTTGCGCACTGCAACCAGACCTTCGAGCACTTGAATGTCGTCAGCATCGTATCCAGTACGGCTATTCTCGCCGTTATTAGAAACTTCAGCAAACATATCGATCTGTTCGAGCATTCATGCTCCTCCTTCTTTTCTCTATACTAAAGCATTGCGCCTTTGGCGTCCTTATAAGGACGGTAAGCCTTTTAGCGAGAAACATAAGATATAAAGTATAGGTGCAAAACTTATACGTTCTTATATTTCTAAAAATGCAAACAAACGTTTTCGTCACTTTGTACATTCTAATTCAAAATATCCCTTTTCGTAAAGACGGCGAATGAAATGATCACCGAAACAGCCCCCCATACTGCCAGCACAGCCATGGAAAATGACAAGGACATCCCCTCTATAGGGGCGGGAGTTCCTGACAAATAGCCGGTCAGTCCAAGATTTACCATAAATAAATATTTCGCTGTTGTCCAGGCTGAAGCCATATTGGTCAAAATATTTCCAGCGATCAGCGCTGCCATCATGACCACTATACTAGCAGCAGTGCTCCTTACAAGTACAGAGATCATAAAAGCAAGCAGGGCAACTACAACGCTTACGAACCAGACCAATCCACCTTGCATAAGCATATATTTCCACTGTGGTATTGCATGTACAGTAGACATATCTACCGAGTCCCCACTGATCTTAAAGCCTGTAAAAACAGGGATATTGAAGCCCTTATATCCAAAAGCGAGACCAGAGATCAAATAGCTGATCACAAATGTGGAGAGTACGATGAGTGAGACAAACATAAGCAGTGCCGCCATTTTGCTAAACAAAACTTTCCAACGCTTAACTGGCCTTGTCAGCAGCATTTTGATCGTCCCTGTAGTCCGCTCCGCAGAAACTAAATCCGAAGCTACAGCCATAATGAGTAGTGGAATAAATAAAGTAACGGAATTATCCATAAACTCACGGGTAAAGGTAACGCCACTTGGCTCGTTCGGATTCACATCATGGTGAAGGTAATATTGAAGCTGCTGTACAAATATTCGCCGATAAGTCTTCCATTCCTCTGGAATCCGGTCGCTACCCAAAGAATTTTGATTATCAATGATCTGCTGCTGGATCTCCAGGCGCCAATCGGAGTTGAATTTATCTCGGCTACGCTCAGCAGATCGCATTTGCGCGTAGGTGAACATAGGCACCAGAACAATCAGAATCAGCAGTATAACATAAAACCGTTTCTTTTTTATGATTTTTAAACATTCATTACGGATTAGCGGAAGCATATTATTCAACGTTCTCACCCTCCGTTAGTTTCAAGAATAGCTGTTCCAGTGTCGGATTGATTTTATGCACAGCCCTAACTTCGATTTCAGCAGTCACCATAACAGCCACAATCTCGGGGATCAAATCCTGCTCCATAATTGTGATTAAAGAATTCGGGCCCATACCTGCAATTATTGAATCATCCAAGGTAACGTCTTCCAGATTCTGAATCTGAATATCTGGGCGATCAGCCAGTAATGTCCTAGCTTCAGCAAAAGGCTCTAGCTCCCAAAGTACATACGGCGAATTTCGGGCAATAAGCTCATCTACCGAACCCACTGCAAGTACTCGCCCTTTACTAATAATCGCAACACGGTCGCAGAGAAGCTGGATTTCACTAAGTAAATGACTCGATACAAATACCGCCAACCCCTCATCTGCTAGCTTGCGTATAAATTCTCGCAGCTCCTTAATTCCCTTTGGATCTAGCCCATTTGTTGGCTCGTCCAGAATAAGCAGACGCGGATGTCCCAGAAGAGCCTGCGCTATACCAAGTCGCTGCCTCATCCCAAGCGAATATGTACTTACCTTATCATGGATTCGTTGATCTAACCGTACGATATCTACCACTTCACTAATGCGAGTATTATCAATACCAGGCTGCATCCGGGCAAAATGCTGTAAATTCTCCCATCCCGTCAAATAGGTATATACCTCAGGGTTCTCCACGATAGAGCCAACAAATTGCAACGCTTTTTCCGGATTTCGGTTTACATTGTAACCACATACCGTAATCTTGCCCTCGCTTGGACGAATCAAATCGACAAGCATTCGAATCGTAGTTGTCTTTCCAGCTCCATTGGGTCCGAGGAAGCCAAAAATTTCTCCTTTTCTCACATCAAACGTAACATCATCTATAATCCACTTTCGCCCTATTTTTTTCCGTACCCCGTCTACAGACAAGACGACCGGACTGGATTCATCACTGTTCGCTTTTGTCATATTCTCTTTAGCTCCTTGTTAAACACAAATCATCTTTCTTAGAAAGCTGGCTCTCAATTGTGTTCTAGTGTATAGCCTGAATGAATCGCTCTCCGATTCGCTGATAGCCATCCCCATTCGGATGAAAATGATCCGTTGATAAGTATTTGTCCAAATGCTTGTTAAACAAGTCGAAGGTTGGAACCAATGTCATATTGCTGTGCTTATTAATAACATCCATTGCCGCATTATTCCACTTCGCAACCGCCTGATTACCTGGTACAAGCAGATCTGGTATATCACCAAAGGGGTTGTATAGACCCATATAATAAATTTGAGCATTTGGATTGATTTCCGTGATTTTCTGCAGAATCTTACCTAATCTTCCTACTGCTTCTGGAAGGGCTGCTAGCAAAGACTCTGGAGTCAGCTCTTGATCGGTCGTGGATTCACTTTGAAGTGCGCCACTATTCTGCAAAATATTTGAGTCCTTGAATAAATCATTCCCTCCGATCGAGAGCAGAATGACATTCGCCATATGCAGCGCGTAATCTACACCATCTTCTTCCAGCTTGCTTAGCAGTCCTGCAGTAGTTAAACCATTAATCCCCATATTCCCTAAAAAATCAACCTCAACACCTTTAGCAGATAAACCACTAACTGTACGCTTAACAAATCCTTCCCCGGTGTTATCACCAGTTCCCTTGGTTAGCGAATCTCCGAGAGCAACAACTTTGAGCTTCTTGTCAGCTTCCGCCGCTGGAGCAGCTGTTTGTTGAGGTATGTTGGTGTCTGCGGCTTCTCCAACCGGATAGATAATGTCTCTGACCGCATAAACTAAACCTACAATTAGAATTATGGTTGTTACTATGGAAATCAGGCTAACGCTGCGCCATGTCCACTTTGAATCATTCAAAGCCATCCCTCCGTGTGCCGTTCTATTATGTATTGTTCCACAATTTACAAAGATCTTAACTATGTACATAAACATAAATCTTCCATACCGGTTTTGCAAATGTCTAGAACAGAAATAAATCCAGCTGCTCCGCTTATTTAACCCAAATATGAATACGAAAATTCTCAAAAAAATTCAGCGATTAAAGTTTGGGCACAAAAAAACGTCCCCCGATTTTCATCGGAGAACGTTGATTTCAGTAATGATATTTTCAATTATTTACCAATAAATTCTTGAACCCAATAGTTATTGTCATAACCTACACCGATATAATTGAAATTAGCATTCAAAATATTAGCTTTATGACCAGGACTATTCATCCATGCTTTCATTACTTCTTCTGGTGTTTTTTGACCCATAGCAATGTTCTCGCCTGCGGCGTTATACGTGATCCCAAAGGATTTCATCATATCGAATGGTGAACCATACGTAGGTGAAGTATGTGAAAAATAGTTATTAGTACGCATATCCGTAGCTTTTGTAGCTGCTACTTTATGAAGGCTGTCCAATCCAGAAACAGGTTTCAGACCAGCTGCTGCACGCTCTTTATTTACCAGCGTTACGATCTGTTGAACATAAGTTCCTTTATTGCTCGCAGCACCTGTACTAGGTGTAGTTTCTGTAGGTTTAGTTACAGGCTTAGTTACAGTAGTCGTATCCGAAGGTTTAGTTACAGGCTTAGTTACAGTAGTCGTATCCGAAGGCTTAGTAACCGGAGTTGCGGTAGATGTATCTTTATTTGGAACCGTTCCTGTTTGAGGCTTGGACACCACGATTGTGCTATTAAAAATAGGGAATCCCTGTAGGTTGGCTTGTTTTAGATATTGTAAAACTTGCTCATAGCTAGTACCTGATTTAATTACTGTTACTTCAGTTGAGGCCGCATTCGCTTCGAGTGGAAGTGAAATACTAAGGGCCATAACAGCTGCTACACTACCACCAATAATTGCTCTTAATCTCTTGTTCTTCATTCTGCCATCTCCTCTTTCTTGTGTGTAATATATGTTTCTGCTTAGAGTGACCAGCTACAAATGTTACAAAGTTGTAATTTGTTCCTCAGTCATTGTAGCATAATTCTATCAGCTGTGCTCTTCTAATTTTTAACATTTAATAGTCTTGACTGTAAGTTTTCTAAGTCTGAATGCATTAGATTTTCACGATAAAAAACAAAAAAGTCGCCATTCTCGAGAGAATAGCAACTTCTAAGTGCTAATGGATATGAGGGAACTAGTGAAACGACTGCCAAAAGTCTCCCTCAGTAGAGATAAGTCCCATAATTTCTGCGTATGGAATACGGAAAGTGGGAAAACCCGCAACATAAGGAGCAATCTCATAAGGAGCAAAATAAAGATACAACGCTTCATTATCTACAAAGAAAGGCTGATCCGAGGTAATTCCTTTATACGTATCCGGAAAAACATAAGAGTATTGAGGGTCATTCTCAATCTGCTTTCCGACGATTTTACTTAGCTTCTCCACATATCTGCTTCCTGGCTTGAACAGGTCACCCAGCTTATAGAACCTTCCATTTCGCAAATTAGTATGGGTATAGATTTTGGTAGGCATACCGTGGGCTGCTCCAAAAGGATATCGATAACCCGTTAATTCCAGCACTAGAAGGTTTTTGCGGAAAAAGGACACTGAAAAATCACCATTGTAACTGAAATCCTGTGTTGCTCCATTACTACCTGGGTCTTCAACTAGGGAAAGCTTCCGTAATTTATCATTAACCTCTCTAGAAACTTCCGCACTTGCAATTCCCTCAACAACCGGATAGTAAACCAGATAATCCCTGTTCGGTTTGTACTTCTTCTCTACTACGGAATATGGCGGTCTCAGTGGGATGACTCCATTTTGCCTCCAAATCTGTTTCCCTTGACGATCATAATATGCTGTACGTTGATCTATATCTGCTCTAATTAGGCGCCCACTGAGGGTAAGTGTTCCCGTCCCTTGAATAACTGGAGGCTGAGCTGCTCTTTTTCCAGTTCGATCTATAAAAAAAGTCTCCTTAGCATCATACACAGACGCCAGTCCGTCCTGATAATTATTCACACCAAGCAGGGTATGATTGCTCAGAATCGCTCCTGTCTCTGCATCAGCGATAATGTAACGTGAGCCTCGATAAGGTTGACTAGGGAATATTGGTGTTCCTATGGCTGCTCTGCCCTCACCAAGCTGCAGGACTTCATAATATTTCGCAGGGATGATCATTTTTCCTTGTTTATCAATCAGCCCATAGGCGTTGCCATAGTTCTCCGCGGTGTTCACCACTGCACGCCCCTCCGAAAAAGGTAAGGCAGAAGTGAATTGTGGCTGAATAGCTACTGTTCCATCAGTGTTTAAGTAACCGTACTTACCGTTCTCAGTCGCTTGATAGGAGAGCAGCCCATCACCCGGACTCCCTACGAATGGATGATTGTACGTATGCAGAATCTTCCCTTCAGGATCAATGAGTGCGTACTCCCCCTCTTTAATCTTGACTAAAGCCACACCATTCATGAAATCATTGGCATCCAAATAAATTGCAGGCAAAACCTCTTTGCCTTGCGCATCTACATACCCGTATAGGGATTGACCACCCGTTGTGTTTTGTTTCGAAAATAATGCAAGTCCCTCATGTAATGAGTTTAGATAATCATAACGGGCTGGAGTCACCTCCTTACCTTTTTCATCAATAAATGTGTACCCTTTCGCATCTGATACTACTGCGCGTCCTTCCGAAAAAGGGGCAATAAACGAGTAAATGGGCTTCACCCGCTCCCGTCCAGAGCTGTCGATCAGTCCGCTACTGTTTTTTCGTTGTACAATTGCTAGCCCATTTTCCTGAAAATCCTCAGCATATTCGTATCTAGGTTCAATCTGAACACGACCTTCGTCGTTAATATATCCCCAAAGCGTACCCTCTTTAAGATTAAAGGGCGCCGGATGCAGCCCAGTATTTCTTAATTCGTCGTCAACCCACTCCGGTAATACATACGGTGTCTCATAAGGCTTATTAGAGTAGTCTACACGATATAATCCCGCCTCTGCTGGGATCGTAACGAACAGTTCCTCTTCTGTACGTATGAAATCTTCTTCTTGCTGCGTAATATATTCGTTCCAGCCAATGCCGTCCCATCTCCATACATCCGCTTGCAATGGACCATTGTCATTCCCTTTTCCCAGCTCATTCAATCTAATCCTTAACATCCAGTCGCTCCCCTTTAACAAAGGCATTTGCCTATAGAATATGGGAGAATGTTGGTTTATGTGATTTTGATCTTCTAGATGTGGGATGAAGATGAAAACGCATCAAGCGAGTAAGATGTGTCGATACTGGTTGCACGGTGGGTATTAGGCGGGAACAAAAACTCTTACACTTCATTTAGCTCAATTCAGTCAATTATCCGGGATTGATACCGTTCATTTACTACATTTCAAACAAAAACGAGTGCAGTGCCAGCGTATAGTATAGGTTGGTCTTAACCGTGGAAGTCGGTGTAGGACTTATCTGCGGCAGTAGGCGATAATGTTTGTGCGATGTTGTTGTAGCGATATTGGTTGTGACAGTGCAAAGCCATTGAAAGAGACATGCCAAAAAGCGTTTGCGGTAACTAGCAAACGCTTCTTCTGTCTTACCCCAGCGAGGTGATAATGAGAACAGAGAGGAACTTTGGAGCTGTAGAAACAAATTGGTCACCTTTGTTCTCAGATTCCAGCCGCTAACGCGGTATCAATCAAGGAATCTGAGAATAACAGCGATCGTAAGCCCAATATTTCCCGGAGTTAGCCCTTAATCACCCCGCGACCATGACTACTTCTTCGAAGAGTACTTCCGCATATCAAATGCGACTGCGGCTATAATGATCAAACCTTTGATAATTAACTGATAGTACGGGCTAATGCCGATAAAGGTCAGACCGTAGTTAATGAGAGTAAAGATGATAACCCCCACTAGAACACCCGGCACAGTACCAATGCCCCCGGTTGTAGATACGCCACCGACTACACAAGCTGCAATGGCATCAAGTTCATACATGTTACCGTAGTTATTAGTTGCTCCACCTGTTCTAGCAGCTTCCAGAACGCCTGCCAGACCATATAGCGCACCAGCAATAGCATAGATATAAATCAGGTTCTTGGAAACATCGATACCGGATACTTTAGCCGCCTGCATATTTCCGCCAATAGCGTACATGTTCTTACCCAGCTTGGTTTTATTGAATACCACCCAAACAATAGCGGCGACCGCCAGGGCTATGAGAACAATGTATGGTACTGAATATTTGCCGCTCCCGATGAAGCCGGACCCGATTTTGGTAAAATCAGGACGCAGACCGCCAATTGGTTGGGATTGGTTCGGGTCCATATCGAAGTACAGGGAGTTCAGCCCGTACACGATGAGCATTGTACCCAGGGTAGCAATAAATGGCGGAACGTGAAGCTTGGAAACGACAATACCATTGATAAGTCCACAGAGAAGACCAGCAACGATAGCAATAAGGATTGGAAGCCATACTTCCACTTGCGGAAGATCTGGAAAAAAACGACGGGAATAGTCTGGGATTTGCAGCATCGAAGCGGAGATAACCGCCGTAAAACCAACCACCCGTCCGGCGGACAAGTCAGTACCTGCCGTAATAAGGATAAAGGCAACCCCAAGCGCGATGATAACGCGTGTAGACGACTGAATCAGTACGTCACGCAAGGTGTTGATAGACATAAAGTTTGGATCGTATATGATGATCCCCATAATCAGCAGTACCAGCACGATGTAAATCGCGTTTTGAGTCACAAAGGATTGAGCTTTTTTAACGTTCATTTGTAGTGATCCCCCTTAAAATTACGCAAGCATATTCTCCTATCCTTACTCCTTAATGCTGTGCAGCGAGACGCATAACTTCGGTTTCCGTAGCTTGCTCGCCTTCTAATATTCCTGTAAGCCGTCCTTCCGACATGACCATTACACGGTCAGACATTCCGAGCAGCTCCGGCATTTCAGAGGAGATCATAATGATACTCTTCCCTTGCTGAGCCAAGTCAGCAATTATGGAGTAAATCTCGAATTTAGCCCCTACGTCGATACCGCGAGTCGGCTCGTCCAGAAGCAGGATTTCGGGCTCAGTAAGCAACCATCTGGCGAGCAGCACCTTTTGCTGATTACCACCAGAAAGATTCATGATTAGCGTTTTGGTTGTAGGTGTTTTAGTTCGTAATTTTTCAATCATTTTATCTACTTCAACTTTTTTCTTCTTGCTATTCAGCAGGAGGTACGGTTTTTGGTAACGATGTAGATTAGCAATCGCACCATTCTCATGGACAGATAAAACTGGGAAAATACCTGTTACACGACGTTCTTCGGTAAGCAAAGCCATTCCGTGTTTCTTAGCATCCTTCGGAGAATTGATAGTAACCTCCTTGCCTTTAATAGAGATCGTTCCGGATTTCAAGGCTCGCAGACCGAACAACGCCTCAATGACCTCAGTTCTCTGGGCACCTACCAGACCCCCAATACCAAGGACCTCTCCACGTCTTAATTCGAAAGACACATCTTTAAATGATCTTTCCTCAGGGGAGGTTAAGCCTTCCACCTTCATGTATACTTCACCAGGTACGTTGAAGCGCTCAGGAAAACGGCTGGTCAAATCGCGGCCCACCATTTTGGAAATGATAATATCTGTAGTTAATTCCTCTGCTGGCCAGGTTCCGATTTTTTTACCGTCACGCATAATAGTAACTTCATCAGAGATGGCAAGAATCTCTTCCATTTTGTGAGATATATAGATAATAGCTACGCCTCTACTTCTGAGATCCCGTATGATCCGGAATAAATGTTCCACCTCCACACTGGTTAGGGAAGAAGTGGGTTCATCCATTACAATAACTCGGGAGTGAAAAGAGACAGCCTTCGCAATTTCAATGGATTGGATTTTGGATACGGAAAGCTTACCCACTAATGTTTCGGGATTCAGATCGATATCCAGATCTTTAAACAAATTTTCCGTGTCAGTGAACATTTTCTTATGGTCGATAAACTGAATCGGTCCGATTCCCTTCGTTGGAAAACGTCCTAGCCAGATATTCTCCATAACACTTCGGAACGGCACTGGATGCAGCTCCTGGTGAATCATCGATATACCGCTTTTTAACGCATCATTTGAACTGCTGATGGATGCCTTCTCGCCATCCAAAAAGATCTCACCGGCATCCGGTGAATAAATACCAAAGAGACATTTCATAAGTGTAGACTTACCTGCACCATTCTCGCCCATAAGGGCATGCACCGAACCCGGTCTGACCTTTAAACTAACATCATCCAGCGCTTTGACGCCGGGGAATTCTTTCGTAATATTGTTCATTTCCAGCAAAAACTCAGCTTTTTCCATGTTGTTACGCCCCCTACGCTTTTTTTCTTTTTTATGAGAGGCACAGCGGTTCCATCCTGTTCCCTGCCTAAAAGAAATACCGAGGAGCGGTTATCCGCTCCCCGTGCTGTCATATGATCATGAGTAACTCTGTAGCCAAGGTTAATTACTTAGCGTCAGCTATGTTGTCTTTCGTAATCTTTTTGTAGGAAATCCATACGTATTGATTATCAGTGATATCAAAACCTACATTATCTTTCGTAGGCGTTTCGCCTTTAGCAAGCAGAGCGGCAACTGTGATAGCAGCCTTACCTTGGTTATTCGCATCATTCAGCACCGTTCCAAGCATTGTTCCATCTTCCAGCGCTTGAATCGCAGGAGCAGTTGCATCCACACCTACTACCGGCATAAATTTGTCACCCGTAAAGTAACCTGAAGCTTTCAGAGCTTCGATTGCACCGAGGGCCATATCATCGTTGTTAGCAAGAACAGCTTCAATTTTGTCGCCGTGGGAGCCAAGGAATGCAGCCATTTTTTCTTGTCCTTTTACGCGATCCCACATTGCTGTATCTTCAGCCAGTTTCTCCACCTTGATTCCTGCATCTTCGATAGCTTGAATAGAGTAAGTAGTACGAAGCTCAGCATCTTGGTGTCCTGGTTCGCCTTTCAGCATTACATATTGGAGAACTCCGTCGCCGTTCTTGTCCGCTTCAGGATGCGCTTTCCAGTAGTCAACAATCAGTTGGCCGGACATTGTACCGGACTCTTCTGCTTTCGCACCTACATAATAAACCTTATCCCATTTCTTCATATCTTCAGGAAGCGGTTCTCGGTTAAGGAATACCACTGGAATGTTTGCTGTTTTTGCTTTTTCGATAATGACGCCAGCAGCTGTACGGTCAACTGGGTTAATCAGCATTCCGTTATATTTTTTAGTGATGAATAAGTCAACCTTATCATTTTGTGTTGGTTGTGAATTTTGGCTATCTACGATATCTACTGTAGCGATGCCTTTAGCAGCACTATCGATAGCGTTACGAACACCTGTCATAAAAGTATCGTCAAATTTGTAAATGGCGACCCCAACTTTAGGCGTTTCTGTTGTAGTGCCCGAGTTCTCAGTCTTTGGAGCGTTAGTTGCCTTGTCTGCAGCACTATCTGTAGTTTTGTTGTTGCCACCACAGCCTGTCAGAGCAGCACCCAGCAAAGCACTAGCTAATAGAACGGAAGTGATTTTTTTCATTATTCATTGACCTCCTATTTATACTTCTTTTTTATTTGCCCCTGATCGTCTCGGGTACATCCATATTATGCAACACCTGAAAACGCTTGCGAATATAAAATCCTACTCATTACTATAAAAATTCTAATGAACCCAAGAAGAAATATAAGGATGATTTTCATTTAAAATTTATACTTTCTTATCTTCTAAAATAAAAAACGAATACCGCCCCATTCAAGGATGGTATCCGTTACACGAAACGTATAAGCATAAACGCCTTCGGCGCCTATTTTAAAACAGCTCCTATCTAACAAACGGAAATAACAGCTTTTGATTCTCAGGCCACAACATATTGTCCAAATCAATTAGCTTTGTTCCTGTATCGACGCGTTCTGGTACATCGATTCCTTCGATCACTTCAACGGCATGTTTTACAGCCAAATACCCGTTGCTAAAAGGATTCTGTATCACTGTTGCTTGAACAGTACCGTCCTGCAGCAATTCCATCATGGAAGGAGAGCTATCAAAGGCTACCATTTTAATATTTTGCAGCCCCCGACTTTGGATAGCCATTGCAGCCCCTTGTGAAGCAGTTTCATTCAGGCTCGCAATTCCTCGAAGATTCGGATGCTTCAGCAGCATCAGTTGTGTAAGATCTTCTGCATCCTTAATACTGGAGGTCGTGTATGAAATCTCAACCACCTGTATATTCGGATAACGCGCAGTGTAATTTAAAAATCCCTTCTCCCGCTCCTCCGCGTCTCTTGCCCCATACTCAATGCCGTTAGAAGACTCCAGCTTCTCACTCTGCGTTGAATTGGTGAAGTTAATAATGCCCACCTCGCCGTAACCTTTTAACAGCTTGATCAACCGTTCTGCAGATTTTTGACCCGCCTCATAGCCGTTCGAGCCAATATATGTCCTTACTCTTGCTGAACCTACTTCCGCATCTACGGATATCACAGGGATTTTAGAATAAGCTGCCTGATCTACAACCTGAGCAAGCCCCATGTAACTACTTGCAGCTAAAATAATCACGTCTGCTTTTTCTTTAATGGAGTCCTGCACCATTTTCACCTGTTCTGTGATGTCACTCTCAGAGTCCGGGGCTTTAAAGGTTAATTTAACGTTGAATTCCTGTGCTGCAGCTTCTGCTCCCAATTTAACCGTATTCCAGTAATCGCCCCTGTTCATTTTCACAATTAGATGAATATTACGGGTCTTATTTGTATTGATGTAATTGGGTGCTGAATTAAAACAAGAGGTAACTGTAGTCCATAACACCGCACACATTAACAAGGTTAGCCAAAAACGAAAGGTTTTCATGACGATGTCTCATCCTCCTTAAGCCCTTCACTGCCTTCGACTTTTGCTAATGCCGGGAAGATAAAGGTAACCGTAGTGCCTTCTTCAATTTCACTTTCAAAAGAAAGTCCATATTCACGGCCATAGTACAACTCAATACGCTCGTTCACATTTCTTACGCCTACCCCGGAACCACTCATACTCTTACTGCCGCCTGTCAAAATAACCTTCATAGTCTCCTTGGACATTCCTAATCCATTATCACTAATCCGTATGATGACAAGATTGTCCTTCAGTTCTGCTTGGATAGAGATAAAGCCTTCATCAGGCATCATTTCTATTCCGTGATACAAGGCATTCTCTACAATAGGCTGCAAAATCAGCTTAATCGTCTGACACTGCAGTACCTCATCCTGTGCAATGATCTCGTAGCGGAATTTATTTTTAAAACGAAAGCTCTGAATGACGAGATAATGACGAATATGATCAAGCTCTTCCTGCACGGTAATCATATTATTCCCTTTGCTTAGACTAATCCGGAAAAACTTAGATAAAGACTGAATCATTGTAACGACCTCCTCCGTCTTACCACGCTCAGCAAGCCGGATCACAGAGTTCAAGGTATTGTACAAAAAGTGTGGATTAATCTGGGATTGCAGAACTTCAAGCTCACCCTTACGTTTCGTCTCTTGTTCATAAATAATTTGATCCATCAATTGACGAATACGCTGCAGCATGAGGTTAAAGCGTTTAGACAACTGTTCTACCTCATAGGCGCCACTTACATCGATTCGAGTATTAAGATCCCCTTCGCCTACCTGCTGAAGTGTCCGTTCCAGCTTACGGATCGGGCGGGCAATCCGCGCAGACAAAAAGACAGATACGATAATTACACATAAAATAACTACCGCTAAGAACCAGGATAAAAAGGTGTTCAGATCACGCTTGGTGGTCACGATCTCGTCATAATAAGCAACACCTACTATTTTCCACCCAGTCTGTTTTAGCGTTCGTACTGTAATAAATCGTTTTTCACCTGTAGATTCATCCAAATAACTACGATAAGCATATTCCAATACCGGCTCCACATTCTCATACTTTAAACCAGCATAAATAAGCTGCTGCTGCGGATGATACACGATGTTGCCTAATTGATCGAGGATGTAAGCGTATCCTCTTTTACCAAGCTTAACCTGCTTACTCAGCTCATCTATGGTGCGAAAGTTAAAATCCATAAGGAGGATACCCGTTTTTAGTACTCCCTTCTCCTGATATTGAATGAGTTTACTGATCGACACGACCCAAATATATTGACCTTTAAACAAGTTCTGAATATGTGGAGCCGAATAGGAGATCTCAGATGTTCTTTTGGCCGTTGTAAACCAGCTCTGGGTTTCTAACTGTGTGTTGCTGCGCAGTTTCTGTCCTGCTGTACCCACGACGTATTTCCCCTGTGGTGTAAAAACCGCTGCAGAAACCAGATCCTCTCTACTTCCCATTAACATGGCCATTCTTTCCATCAATAAAGCAGAGTCTACGGAGGGACTATTCGTAATTTGATCTTCTGCAGTTTCAAAAATATTTCGCATTCCTTTAACATAAAGCTCCAAATTGTAGTTCACTTGCTCAATAATCTGCTGCATATTCATATTGGCATTCTCTTCTGCTGTCTTCGCAAACTTGTTATACAGCATAAGGCTGACAACGACGGCTACAAGAACGGCAACGGATGTAAAAGTGAGCGTAATCGTTACTTGAATACTACGCAGCTTAGAGGACAATCGACGTTTCCCCCCTTTTGAATGCTGCGGCCGCAGTCGAAAAGAATAGGGCTTTTCTTGCCGCATAACTACCCTCCTCTGGAGCTATTTTTATACTCTTTGGGAGACTGACCATATTTTTTACGGAAGCAGAAGCTGAAATAGTTAGGATCAGCAAAGCCAATTTTCTCGGCGATTTCAAAAGCCTTAAGTTCCGTGGAGCGTAAAAGTTCCTTTGCTGCCTCTAATCGGATTTGCAAGAGATAACTAACGAAAGTCATCTTCATTTCCTTCTTAAAAATACTGCTAAAATAGCCTGTACTGATATGTAAATGCTGACAGACCTTTCCGATAGAAATATCCGATTCCTCATAATGGCTACGGATGTAATCTTTAGCTTCATCAATGAGCAGCTTATAGCTAGATTGGCGTTCTAAAGCAATGGAGTCCATTAGCCGGCTGCAGATGGTAATAATCCACTGCTTGGCTTCACTCATACTATTGAATTTATTCATCTCAGTTAATGAGGAAATGCCAGATCCAACGAACTTAGCAGCATCACTACCGGACTCTTTGGCTACACGCAGGATGGATGTAATAATCTCCAGCAAAAAAATCTGATAATCCTGAGTAGATACCTGCTCAGCATTCAATCCGCCAAATAACTCCTCCACGACCTCCTTAAGCTCCTGTACGGTTCCCATCTTAATCGTTCGGATTAAGGACTGCTGGGTCAATTCATCATAGGCCAAGAGTGTATTCGAACGTGACTCCACATCCTCGATCCAAATGACTCTGTTATTGCCAAGAATGAGACGATAATCTAACGCTTGCATGGCATCTCCAAAGGAGTTAAATAGCATAGCAGGCGAGTGACAAACCGTTCCAGAACCAGCGGTTACCGTTAGCTTAAGAAACCGCTGCACATTGTGGCGGATTTCTTCTAGAATTTCAAAAGTTCTCCCCGTAATTTCAGTTTCTTCTCCTGCATCACAAATGGAAAGAAGCACTACCTCATCACGATGGATAAACACCCTGCCAAAATTATGCTTATTACATAATTCTTCCGCAATATTCAGCACAGCGAAGAGCTGTAAATTTCTCTCTCCCGTATCTCGCAAAGAAATTTGCTTACCTCCGGTAAGGTTAACGGTTTCCCGTTCTGGACGAATATAATCCACACTAATTACCGAGGCTTGGAACCATTTCCCATGTAGATCTATTCCGTATTCCGAACTTTTCTCGTCTATTTCATTCATTCGTAACTTGCGTGAAACTAGTGAAGATAAAAACTGCTCACGCAGCACAGGCAGACTTTTTCGATAATGCTCACTGAGTACAAAAACATTCTCTTTCTCTGCGATTTCAGCCTCTATAGTGCCCCTGACCTTTAGCAGAACATCAATCAACTCCTGTGAAGAAAACGGTTTCAAAATATACTCATCGATTTGCAGTTTAATCGCCTTCTGTGCATATTCAAATTCATCATACCCTGTCAAAATAATGATCTTGGTATTAGGATGCCGCTCGCGAATCCATTCCGCCAGCTGCAGCCCGTTCATAAAAGGCATTTGAATATCAGTCACCACTACATCCGGGAGCAAACGATCTATCGCATCCGCTGCCTCTCGTCCATTCTCCGCCTGTTCTACAATTTCGAAGCCATAGTGCTCCCAATCAATCTGACTGATGACCCCTTCCCTTACATCTTCTTCATCTTCAGCAAGAATTAACTTGTACATCTCTCATCCCTCTTTGAAAACGATTTATTTAACTGTCATAAAATTCATTCTATATGATTCAAACTATTCCATCTATGGTTAGTTATTTAGATCGATTTATTATAAATTAAAAGAATTGGTCTATTAACTGCATAAGGCAGTCAGAGGATTATAAAATTCGGAGTATAAGAGAGCGGAAATCCGGAATAAAAGCGACATGAAAGTTAGCGTCGTATGGATATAAAAACTGGGTATGAAGATTAGAGGGATTATGTTCTCGGCTCATATCCTTGATCGTTCCTTATATTTACATAAAAAAAACCATCCCGCCGTAGCTGGGATGGGGATGATCGGAACCTATAAGTATTATAGCAACGCTTTGTTAAAGCGATAGCCTGCTGTCTTTTCGAAACCTAGATGACGATAAAAGGAATGTGCCGGTGCGCGCTCTACGCGGTTACCACTTCTCAAGAAGAGCTGACAGCAACCTTGCTCACGTGCCCATTCTTCAGCTGCGGCCACAAGTCTTTTACCGAGTCCGTTTCCTCTGAGTTCTTCTGATACGATAAGTGCAGTAATCTCAGTGATACAATCTGTCTGTTTGTAATACGAGATTACCTGTCTAAGACCGACCATTCCCACAACTTCATTGTTTAGTTCTGCAACAAGCGTGCATTGGAGATGGTTATTCTCCATGCTTTCAAGTCTCTCTTTCATCACGCTAAGCGTTGTTGGATAGCCGAATTCACGCAGAAGCGCTGTCACTCTCTCCAGATCATTCAAGCCGCATTTGCGAATTTCCAGTACAGGTGCCATGGTACTACTGTTCATCCTCATTTACCTCCACTTTTAGCATAGACGCTGCCTGCTTGGCTACCGTCCGCGCGATTTCCACATTTTCCGCCGCACTTAACGCTACAGCCATCCGCCGCCCTGGACGGACTTCTGGTTTACCAAACACCCGAACCTGAGTCCTAGGTAGTTCCAAAGCTTCACCAATTCCGGTCACAACAAAAGCTCGTCCTTCTCCTTCAGCCTTCAGCGTAGCTGAGGCACCTGGTGTCAATAATTGTACTGACTGGACTGGAAAACCAAGAATAGCTCTGACATGCACTGCAAATTGAGATAAATCCTGCGTGGCCATCGTTACCATCCCCGTATCATGAGGCCTAGGGGACACTTCACTAAACAATACGCCTCGATCCGTCAAGAAAAGCTCCACTCCAAAAATACCGAAACCTCCGAGCTGATCGGTAACTGCTTTGGCAATAGACTGAGCTTCATCAAGAAGTTCCGCCTTCATAAAGTGAGGCTGCCATGATTCGACATAATCCCCATCCTTCTGAATATGCCCAATAGGTGGACAAAATATCGTGCCAGCCACGGACCGCACCGTCAAAAGTGTAATCTCGCTTTCAAAGGTAACGAATGCCTCTACGATAACACGAGTCCCTTTAGCTCTCGCTCCATCCAAAGCAGTGTTCCAGCATTCTTCCGCATCCTCCGGTCTTTTGCAAACACTCTGACCTTTGCCGGAAGAACTCATAATCGGCTTGATGACACAAGGAGTACCTAGTTCTGCAACGGCTTGACGAAGTTCTTCCAGACTATCTGCAAAACGATAATCCGCTGTTGGCAATCCAAGTTCTTCAGCAGCAAGTCGGCGAATGCCTTCTCTGTCCATGGTTAAACGAGCCGCTCGTGCGGTCGGAACAACGAAGAAACCTTCCTCTTCAAGCTCTTGAAGGGCATGAGTAGCGATTGCTTCAATCTCCGGAACAATAACATCCGGTTTCTCTGAGCGAATAAGCGTTTTAAGCGCTTCTGCATCCAGCATATCAATAACATGTGAACGATGAGCTACACCCATCGCTGGTGCATCGCTATAACGGTCTACAGCTACGGTCTCTACGCCAAGACGTTGAGCTTCGATTATGACTTCCTTACCCAGTTCCCCGCTGCCCAGTAGCAGCAGCTTGCGGCTTTGAGCTGAAAAAGGAGCTCCCCACATTGTCGATTTCAACCTCTTTCGGCAAATTGACTATCTCGTTTCCATAAATTTCTGAAAACAAAACAGTTTCATTGTATATTTTCAGGCTTCTTTATTTTCATCCATCATACGCCAGATTGCAAGTGTTCTTCGACAATTTCCTACAAATTTCAAAGATTTTTGTCTAATCTATCAACGAAAGATTGTTCCAAGATAGATAATTGGTGACCTAGTTGACCCCAATGATCTGCGGATTCACCCCCTTTAAGGAGATCTAACATCGCTTTCTCTTGCTCCGCTAACCCTTCTTGTAGGCGATCTGCAGCAACCTTTAATTCTCTGGCTATGCAATCGACATAATGCGCAAGCAATTTTTTCTTCTGCATTGCCGCCGCAACATTAACAGCTTCTTTCACAAGAGGCTCGGCCGCACCTTTGACTTGCTCCCGACCGGCCCCCTCAAAGAAATAGCGAGGAGATTTGAAATGTCCCCATAAGGTTGACCATTCCACGCCCTGAAGCTGGCATTCCAGCTCACTAGGAGAAGGCCATGCTGCTTCTTCATTCTCCGTCAGATGAAACTCTTGAGTAGAGAAAAACAGCTCAGTAGCCGCCGCTTCAGCCGCTTCATGAACAAGTCTGCGCCCGGTACTTTCTAGTCGCAGCGTTGTCGCCCATAGCTCTTGCTCCAATTCACGCTTAGTGGTACGCATCAGCTCTGCACCACACGCAGCGAAGATAGCTTTTAAATTCCCTGCGTCCTCACGTAATAATGAGGGGTGGAAAGATTCCTGAAAATTTCTGGTGAAGGAGAAGCTAATCCGTTGACAGACATGATAGATCAGCTCCTCACCTTCATGAACAAGATCTCTGCTAGGACGTTCTTCTGTCTCTAATAGGGAAAGTCTCTTCATAGCTAGCTGACGACGTTCTTGCATTTCTTTTAATCCTGCTTCACGCTCGTTTGCCGCCATGGAAGCGAGATTCTGCCACTCTTCCGCCCTGCGGCGAACAGATGCGATGCTCTCTTCCGCGCGCTTAAGTGAAAGCTGAGGAAGTTCATCTCCCGCAAAACTTGATAAGGCTTGCTCAAAATGATGGAAACGGGAAGCCTCATAGCGATCATAATCATGCTGAGTTTTGCCTTCCAAAGCAAGCAAGCTAGAGAGTGCATAAATTCTCGGCGAGCGTAAGCCACCTGCACGTAAATTTTGAGCAACATGCTCTCGAACCTCTTCCAGTTCATCTTCGCCTGAAGCAAGATCGGAAGCATTGATAATAAAGAACATTTTATCAAGTGCAAAGCTATCTTTAATTCGCCCCAGCTGCGCAAGCAGACCTCGGTCTGCTTTTGAAAAGGCGTGGTTGTAATAGGTAACAAAACAAATCGCGTCTGCATTTTTCATGTAATTAAAGGTTACGCCGGTATGACGAGCATGCAATGAGTCGGCTCCTGGTGTATCCACGAGTACAATTCCGCTTTCGGTCAATGGACAGGCATAATACAAATCAATCCCCTGCACAAAACAGGCCCGGGTCTCCTCCGCTACAAGGCCCCGGTATTCTTCTAAATCAACAGTTCGCACCGTTCCCAGCAAGGGCTCAGCTTCTGCCCAGCCAGCCGCTGCTGCTCTTAGAAATCCAGCGTGTGGCAACGCAGAGGGATGAACTCCCCGTGCTGGCAAACTTGCCAGCACTGTTGTCCATGAGTTTTGCTGTGGTTCGCCTAGCTGCAGCACACTGAAGGAATGGCAGATGTCATCCCAGAAATCTGCCATGGTCTTCATTGTGACAACCGCGGTGGCATGGCGGAAGTCACCTTCCGGCGCCAATATGCGGTTGACCGCAGCCGTGGCGGGATGTGGAGACACGGGCAGCACTTCTTCGCCGAGCAAAGCGTTGGCGAAGGAAGATTTACCCGCGCTGAATGCACCGAACAGCGCAAGGGTAAAACGGCCGCCGGCGAGATCCTCCGCCCGTGCGGCCAGGCTCCGCGCCGCCGATGCCATCGCTGGCTCGCGGCGCAGCAGCTCTGCCGCAGCCGCCAGCGCGTCAGCGGCTGCCGATAGCCGGCGGCGTCCGCCCGCCGGCGAAGCCGTGCCCGCCGCCCAGCTTGCGGCGGCGGCACTTCCAGCCGCGACGCTTTGCAGCGGCTGAGCCTCCCGCGGTGCGGCGCTCTGCGCAGCCGCACGCGGGGTGACCCTCACCTCCGGCAGGATGCCGGGGGTGAGGGGCCGGCGCGGCGGCAGCAGCGCCGCGAGCTCGTGCGCGCGGGCGTCTGCCGCGCGGTCCAGCGCAGCTAGCGCGTCAACGGCGCGCGACTGCCGCGAAAGCGCCTGTTCGCGGCGCTGGAGTTCGGCACGCTGCTCATCCATGAGCGGTGGCAGCTTCGCTAACAGATCATCGCTCACCGCTAACGCGGCACGGCGGAACTGGCTCTTCATATCAGCCGCAAGTGTGCGGCAGAAATTGAGCAGCGCCTCGCCGCTATACCCCGTTCCCGGCTTAACTGCAGCCGCCAGCCACTCCTGGCTCACCGCCGGGAACCCTTGCTTCAGAGTCGTCTCCGACTCCTCCTCCCAGAGCCCGAGATTCTCCGCCCAATCACGCACCAGCTGAATCAAATGCCATTCCAGCTGGGCGGAAACCTCTCGGGTCAACAGTCCTTGCCAGACTGCCAGTCGTTTATTTTGTTCCTTCTCCCGCCGTGCAGCCGTAGAGAATAACCCTAACCGAAACGTAGGGCTGGCACTTTCCATATAACTACCCGACGCCTCTCTAACATCCGCAGGCATTAGATTAGCATTATTAAGTAAGGTGTCGAGGCCAGTTCGCAAGCTCGCCCGTGACTGCTGAGGCAACCCCTCAAGTCGTTCCTTCTCTTCTTCGAGTGACTTCAGTTCATTCGTCACTGTCTCTGCATTCGTACCTTCTAGTTCTTCAAGGAGAACTGCTCTTTCCTCCTGCTGATCTTCACGGAATGCAGTTAGAGAAGAATCCGCTGTATGATGAATGGAACGAGACAGACTATATTGAAGTAGCTGCTCCTTTTGTACCAACAGTTCAGTTATAAGGCTGAGCAGATGATCCCAATGATTAAGAGGATGCTCTTTCTTTTTGAGAGAGGTGAATAGAATTCCCGCACAATGAATCCCCCATTGTTCAAAAGCATTTTCAAGCTGACGTTTATATTCCTCAATGGAAATCTCTTGTTCCCTGTGCTTGTCGATCTGATTCACAATCAGATACAAAGGTTTACCCCAGTCACTAAGATTTTTGGCAAAGGCCAAATTATTCTCTGACTGTACATGGTTATAATCCATTACATAAAATACGACATCAGCTAAATGCAGCGCGGAGCGGGTCGCCGCCTGATGACCATCATCCGTCGAATCTACACCAGGTGTATCCAATAGTACGCCATCCTTGCCTAGCAGTGGTATCTCATTCCACACTTCAATTGCGGAATATTCACCACCATTCCGACAGTATTCCTGTAATCTTTCTGGAGTTGTCTCTATAGGAGCAGGATCATTTTTACCTCCTTCAACTCTAGGATAAATAAGCACTCGTGGAACTCCACTGCGAATAGAGACAATATTCGCACTAGTCGGCACAGGTCCAGAAGGCAGCACTGAACTGCCGCAAAGAAGATTGATCATACTGGATTTCCCTGCCGAAAAATGTCCGCAAAAAGCAAGGGTCAGCTCATTCCCACCCTCTTTATGTTGTAAATCTTCATATATACGTTCAGAGCCTTCATCACCCCAGCGATGCATTAATCCACGCAACTGGAAAAGCAGCGATGCCGTTTCACTTAATGTCTCTTTCTCGATTCTAACCTGTTCCGCTCTCACTGACTCTCCACCTCCACTGTTACCATCTAATCATGCTTTGATCCGTAGACGTTTATGCTTATGCAATGTTTATACAGGTGTAATTTCTTTGATGTCACGCAGAACCTTTTTTATAAATAATAATTACAGTTTATCACCAGTTTGACACAAATTAAATACACACTACTTACAAAATAACCTATCATCTCTTACGAAATGAGGTTATTCAAACATCTTTCTGCTATTATCGCTAGAAAAGTAAGAAGCAAAAAGGAGCCAACCCTAGGGCCGACTCCTTTTATCACTTCTAAATTTATGCAGTTTCCGAAACAGGCAACAGAATTTCGAATACTTTTCCGTGCTGCAGAATAGTCAAACCACGAGATTTATCTCTCATTACAACAACTTCAGGTTTCACTGACATACGCTCAAAATAGTGTTCAGGAACGTCACCGGAATGACTGATCGTGATTCCTTCTACTTCTTGCTCTTCGTTCTCTTCGAGTGGGCTTTCCACTACGCGGTCAAAAATATCCGAGAACACTTCAAAATTATCTGTGTATACAGAAATGCATTTCATCTCTATCCCATCCTCTTCTTCAACTCTAACTTTTTGGCGTATGATCTTTATCTTTCCTGACAACAGCTGTTTTCATACGTTTTTTGCCCTCTCGACATACATCAAGGAGCGGGCAAACTTGACATTTTGGGTTCTGTGCCTTGCAGTGATATCGTCCGAAAAAGATAAGCCGGTGATGAGTGATCGTCCATTCGTCACGTGGCACAGCCTTCATCAGCTTCTTTTCCACTTCCAGCACAGAATCTTTCCAGCCTGCTAATGCAAGTCGTTTAGCAACCCTCTCCACATGCGTGTCCACTGCAATGGCAGGAACTCCAAAAGCATTGGATACTACTACATTTGCAGTTTTACGACCTACACCGGGTAAAGTTACAAGCAAGTCATGAGCCTCAGGCACCTCGCCACCATACTGTTCTATGAGTATAGAGCATAGGCTTTGGATATGCTTAGCTTTGTTACGATAAAGGCCGATGCGCCGGATATCCCCCTCCAATTCCTCCAGCGGTACAGAAATATAATCGATGGGGGCTTTGTACTTTTGGAACAGGTCCACGGTCACTTTGTTCACCGTTGCATCCGTACATTGGGCTGATAACAGTACCGCTATCGTTAATTCAAAAGCGTTACTATGATTTAACTCGCAATGAGCATCAGGGAACAAGTTTCCAATCGTATCCAAAATGTGGCGGACCTCTGCAACTTTCATAGTGTCCCCTCCACGGAGCGATTACGCTCATTAAAACTCACATGAGCGTGTCCTCTCTAATGTAAAGAAATATAAGCAAAGTCTGTATTATAACGTATGGTTTCATACATTTCAAGAAAATACAACTCTTATACTTTCTTATATTTCAAAAAAAACGTCTTGACGCAGGCAAAGCTCCTGTGTCAAGACGGTGATTCACTCAGAAATCCACCATTGCTACTATTGTTTCACAATTTCAACCACGATATCATTATTGAAATACATTATAATATTATCATTTTCTTTCAGAGATTGCACGGACAATGTCGTATCTCCTTGATGAATATATACATTTGAAGCAAGCGTGAACTGATACTTATCGTTCAGATTAGCTCTCTTAGTCACCAATGAGTTCGTCGAACTGTCATAGCGAGAGAATGAACGAGTTAACTGTGGTAACACACGAATGACTGTCGCTCCATCCGTGTCTTTACGAATCTCCACTCTGTCCGCTGTTGTTAAGTTACTAAGAGCAGTTGTTGTGGCGCCATCACGTATGATTCTAACCCCACCGCTTACAGTAAAGTTTTGTGCTGCTCCAGCATACTCCTTCACAATTAAGCTATTCGTTGCTGCTCCTACTGAACTAATCTGACCCGTTGTAAGCTTAACTGCCTGAATAGCGAGCGGTGTGCTTCCATCAAAAGTCACATTCAGATAATCTCCCGATTTCAAAGCGGTTAGCTTAATGCTCTCACCGGCTTCATTTGTTATTGGGAGCGCCGCAGTATTAATCTCACTGGTCCCCCCATTCCATTTAATACTTATACGGTTGGTTCCAGAATTAACGGTTGCTGCTTCAACCTGAAGAACGGTCTTTACTTTCAATACTGCTATTAGATCCTGACTAGTTGTCAGTGAGGCTGTCACATTACTACCAACAGGAACATCACTTAAGGTTGGATTAGTCTTCCCAAAAAAATCAACTAATTGTGGATAAGGCATTGTTATAGTTTGCCCACTGTCCTTAAGCTTCAATACAATTGTTTTAAAAGAAGAATTAACAGCAGACAGGGTTCCTTCATACTTTGTGACAATTTCCAAAGACAGAGCCCGTTGACCTATTGCCGTTAAATTCACTTTACGGTTCTCAACAAGTTTCGTACCGACATTACTTAAATTAGGGAGTACGCCTTCAATCAACAATTTTGTTTTTTCATCCAACTGAACGACATGTGCCTTTTTATCAGTATCCATAACTGTCAATAGTTGCGTTTTATTATTATAGTCAATAACCGTCGCTCCACTATACTGCTCAATTTGACGGCTTAACACTTCAATCTTTATGACTTGATCACTGCTGTTCAACGTAAGCTGAATTTTGTCCCCACCTATTGCATCAGCTATAAGGTCATCAGCCACAGCGCTATTCATATTAGGAATAACAATCACCGGCTTCGTGCCTAACAGTTTAACTTCACGTGTTCCGTCCGTTTTTTTATACACAACTGTTGAATTGCTCAGTTCGGTAAGTACACCTTGAACTGTCCGTTCAACACCTTCTGTCACTTCTACAGTACGTATCACATTTTCCTTAATCGTATATTTAACAGCAGCACCTGTCTTTAAATCTGCTGGCTGCAGCACTGATGATTGCGAGCTGAATAATGAAGTTCCATCTTCCCATTTAAAGGTTTCCACCGTACCAGCAGCATTTTTAAACGTAATGCTTTTCCCAGTAAGATCTATGCTTTGAACGGTACCTGTTGTCGTTTTGTTAACTACCCCTGAAGTCACTTGAACACTGACCACTCTGTGTGATCCACTGTAAGTCTCACGTTGCAAAGTAACTACACTGTCTGCTACCAGGGAAGCAGGTTCAATTGATGTCCCGTTTGCATCTACAAAGGTAGTCGTTTCATCATAATAATACTCAGTGAACCCAGTAGCTGATTTGAGCCATAGCTTATTACCAGGTGCTACCATTGCGAAGCTTCCGGAAAGGTTCTCCACTTGTTGTGTAGGATCAGTCACTTCAACATAGGCTGCGTTATATGTCGCTCCAATTACAGTAACCTTTGTATAAGGTTGGACATCACTTAGATTTATTCTACTTTCAGAAGCGCTTGTGTAATAAGCGGTGCTCGCTCCCAGGGTATATGTAGAAGTCTTGCCATTGTTATAAACGGATAGTTTCCCATCTGCTAATTGACTGATTGTTCCTGATACCGTGTTGTCGTATTCAACCGTATTGTGTGCTTCCGCACGGCTGAAAAAAGTCGCCAATTGAGCACGGGTCACAGCCCCTTGTGGATCAAAGCGATTACCGTCAAGACCATTAGCTAATTTCAGATCAACAGCAACGTTGATATACCCTCTTTTGTTTGCAGACACTTTAGCATCATCCGCAAAGCCTGTCGGCGCACTAGCTGCTACAGCAGCATCTGCACTTTTTCCTAGTGCACGAATTAAGAGTTCAGAAATCCATTCGCGGGAGGCTTTACGCTCTCCCCAAGAAGTCTTCAGATTATCTGGAGCCATTTCAGTTGCCTTATCAAGTAGGCCTTGTTGAAAGGCCAACACTACATAATCCTTGTAATAATTCGTAACCTTAAAATCATTAGGTAAGGCAACCGTTGAAGAAGTATCCACTTTATCCTGCAACTTCATAAAACGTAATGCCATAAGCACAGCTTCCTGTTGAGTGACAGAATCCCCAGGGCGGAACAAACCATTATTACCAACTACAATTCCTTGTGATGCTAATTTATAAATATGCTTTTCAGCCCAAAAGCCTGTCTTCACATCGCTAAAGATGCCAACAGATTGTGTAGTAGTTGTTGCTGCTGTAGCTGCTGTATCTGCAAACACTGCGCTTGCGCCACTAAAAATCATGGTTCCAGCCATAACAGCCGATACTGCTTTCGTAGAATAAGCCTTCAATGGACGTTTTGACCTTTTTTGCGCGGACAATAGATTATTCCCCTCTCTATGACTCAAATAAATAGTATAGTTTAAAGTTCGTCAGTTAGATGCTTTTATCCTTTGTTGTAATAACAATTAGCTATTATCTCTAGTCATAGGATGCATTAGGTCAACATGACCCATCAAGCTTTCAACCTTTTCACCATCCACCAAAACTTCGATGCTTTTTACTTCTTCAAATTGAAAATAGGTTTTGGCAAGTGATGAAATCGCTAAGGACTCCCCACCAGCACCCAGCTGTGCTTCATCCGGTTTATGAATATCCATTACAATTTGACCATCAACAAACTTTAACGATTTCAGTTCAATCTTGCCCCATAACGATACAAGGTCCGTATTCTCGTTGCTCTGCAATGCTTTGAACGTCTCTGTATATTTCTGGGCATCGTCAGAGAAGCTGATGCTAGTCTTAGCAGGAATCAAATCCATAACTTGTGAATCCGTATAATATGCATCGATACTCTGGCTCTGTTTTTGTTTCTCATCTGCTACTGGCTTTGCAGTTGCCTGAGTTTCTGTGTTGCTGTTATCTGCTGTCGGTTGCGGAGTGCTAGCCACTTCGTTTCCTGATTCATCGCTTGGAGCCGGTGTACTTTCTCCCGCACCACTTACAACATTTGAAGGTTCTTGCTCCACACCATTTGCTGGAGCCGCAGTAGGCTTGTCTCCACAGCCAGCAATCACTAGCAGAAGCAGTGTAGCGATTCCAATTGTACTCCATTTTTGTTTCATCATTAATAAACGCCTCCTCTAGATGAATACGGGCAGACAGGTACCGCAAAACCACTTCTTGCCTTTTAAAATAAAAGCAGAAAGCTGACTTTGCGGCGCTCGTCTGCCACTGGTCTGTTATTTTATACCCAAATATTCCTTAATCCCACTCACTATTGAAGCCGCAACTTTGTTTTGAAGTGCATCTGTAAAAAGCAATGCCTCATCTTTTTTATTGCTAAGGTATCCCACTTCAAGTAATACTGCAGGCATTTTCGTTTCGCGGATAACATGGAAATTCCCATAACGTACACCGCGATCGCTAAGTCCTGTAGCTTGAACAAGATATTTATGCATCACGTTCGCCAAAGCTTTACTGGCTTCCCGTTGATAATACGTTTCTGTTCCACTAGCCGCAGAGGATCCTGAGCTATTGGCGTGTACAGATATGAATATATCAGCTTTTAGATTATTAGCCATAGCTGCTCTATCCTTGAGCTCCAAGAAAGTATCATTACTACGTGTCAGCACAACGTCAATATTGCTTTCTTTTTTCAGCAATTCAGCTGTCTTAAGTACGATGGCCAAATTAAAATTCTTCTCGTATTTACCTGTAACACCCACTGCTCCCGAATCTTTAGCTCCATGCCCTGCATCTAATACTACTAGCTTTCTGCCGTTATTCCCCGGTTG
The DNA here is from genome assembly GCF_029893135.1 of Paenibacillus sp. PastF-3. NCBI lineage: Bacteria > Bacillati > Bacillota > Bacilli > Caryophanales > Paenibacillaceae > Paenibacillus > Paenibacillus sp. PastF-3. The sequence continues at coordinate 571,744 of NZ_JARXWM010000002.1, forward strand.
TGTTGTAGTATCATCAGTACTTTCCGCATTTAGATCGATTACAACCAGCTTAGAATCGTCTCCAGTTACGGTAACGTTGTAATTCTTAGCATAGTTCAAATCGATTACAAAACGTACTGTATAAGGATTCGTGCTATAAAGGGAGTAACGTACTCCTGATACATCGGGATAATCTTTCACTTCCAAGCTACCGTTTAGGTCAGGATCAAGGATCTGTCCTGTGCCAAATAGGTCTGAGAAGGTGGCATTAGGTAAATCAACAACTAACCGATTCGGCCCAGTCATCACTGTCACTTTTGGTACTGAACTACCCTCCATGGCAATGCTCAAACGATTTTCACTAAAGCTCACACCATTTACCATCGTTAAATTCTTAGAAGGATCTACCGGCGGTACAACCTCAGATCCACCATTTTCAGTATTTCCACCTGAACTACCGTTATCATTTGAGGATCCTGGGGTAATAAGATACACACTCTTCTTCACGTTGTCCCACGAGACATTTAATCCAAACTGTTCACTAATGAACCGAATCGGTACAAGTGTCGTATTACTACGAAGGACAGGTGCTGTGGTAAGTGTTACTGTCTTGTCATCAACGGAGGCTATCTTTTGATTCACAACCAGTTTGATGACCTTTCCTTGCTGTTCAATCGTTACCGTCTTGCTCTTCTGATCCCAACCCACGTTATATCCAAGGCTTTCAGAGATCAACCTTAACGGCACCATGATTGTATCATTCACATTTTCAACCGGGACATTTTGCCCTGCGGTCAGCTCCTTGCCGTCCAGATAAATCTTGCTATTTCCGGCAGCAGCATGTCCGTTTTCAGGCAAAACAAATACTAAGAGCAACAAAAACAACATCAAACTGAATTTCTTCATTCTTCACCTCTAAATCTAGTATTCGCCTGTGAATGGCGATCGTGATGGCCTGTCTACGTCAACCTCAGACCTCTATTAGACGCTAATAATCTATAAAGGTTGCGAATATATTCCATAAAAATTGAGAAATCTCACCAACATCAAGCATTAAAGGCCTAGATATTCCTTAATACCGGCTACAATTTCCCTCGCTAATTTGTCTTGAAGCTGCTCATTATACATCCCTGATTCATTTCCTGAATTAGTAAGATACCCCACTTCCAGAAGCACTGCAGGCATACTAGTTTCTCTTGTCACATGCAGACTTTTCGTTCTTACTCCGTTGTCCTTAAATCCAGTACCTGCAATCAGATGTTTGTGCATGATCTGAGCAAGCGGCAGACTCCCACTACGCGAATAGTACGTTTCACTGCCATTTATTTTGTCTCTATTCGGATAACCCAGCTCCAGTGAATTTCCATGCACTGAGATAAATAGATTAGCCTTTGCCGCTTCTGCGATATTTACTCGATCCTGAAGTCCCAGCGTAATATCTTCAGTTCTAGTAAATACAACGTCAACTAAAGCTTCCTGCATAAGTAGTGTTTGTACTTTACGGATAACTGCCAGATTGAAGTCTTTTTCCAGCTTACCCGTGAGACTGACTGCTCCTGATTGCGTCCCTCCATGACCCGCGTCGAGAACTACAACTGGCTTTCCTGTCATTCCACTACCACCTGAGGGGTTCCCTTCACTGCCTGTAACATTCAAATCTAGTGTCACCAGTCCAGTACTTTCATCCGTACTTAATTGATAAGGCTGGCTACCGATCGTTTGAATCACGAACCTAACAGTAGAAGGACTTACACTGAACAACGCATACCGGATCTCAGAAACTAGAGGGTAACCAGTAACATCCAGCTTGCCTTGCGGAGTTCCGTTTGTGGTAATACTCGGTAGGCCGCCTACGAAATCAGGAGCAAAAGCTGCACCGGGAAAATCTACAACGATTCGATCTGGACTACTCATTTTTGTGATGCTAGGTTTAAGAGCTCCAGAAACAGCGATGATTAATCGATTCTCAGTAAAGACTGCCCCATTTACAAGCGGACCTGCTGCATTCACACCAGTGCTTCCTGGTACTGAGGATGATTGTGGTGTCTGAGAGGGTAAAACACTTCCAGCGCTTGTGCCATTATCCATGCCGGGTGTAGTCATTGGAGTTGGAGAAGGTGTACTTGTTGCTGTTGGACTAGTAACGGTTCCCTCAGGTGTAGCCACCGAAGCTTGTCCACCCGTCAAATAGACCGTTTTATCGCTATTATCCCAGCCAACCTTTAGACCGAACTGCTCACTTACGAAACGGATCGGAACGAGAACTGTACCACCGCTTTGCTTGGGTGCTGCGTTTAAATCAAACGTTACTCCATCCGCATCAGCTGTTTTTTTTCCTACAGCCAGCTCAATGCTTTTTCCATCTTGGTGAACCGTTACTTTGCGGGCCTGCTGCTCCCATAATACCTCAAATCCAAGATTCTCCACTACCACTCTGACGGGAATCATAACGCTACCATTGACGTTCTCAAGTTTAATTCCTTTTGGTAAAGCAAGTTCTTGATTGTCCATAATAATTCTGCCTGAGCTGCTACCAGCCGCGGCAGCTTCACGTCCAGTAAAGGATAGTAATAATAATGGCAGCAACAATAGCAGCAACTTTCGATACCCAACTCTTCTCATTTTCCCGCTCCTTCTGCAAGTAATAGATCTAGATAAATACTAAGACGACAGAAATCACCAAATGTTTCCTTTATCACCAATCAATATTTCGATTATAGCAAAAAAACTTCTATTTCCGACACCCGGAAATAGAAGTTTTGCGTAATTTTTGTAAAATTTAAGAATGAAACCACTTATATCCTATTATTAAGAGAATAACTTAGCTGCATGACGCTCTTCATACGCAGCAATTTCATCTGCATGCTGAAGGGTTAATCCGATATCATCCAGACCTTGCAGCAAGAACTGTCGACGGTGCTCATCCAGCTCAAAGCTGATGCTCAGTCCATATTCATCATGGAGTGTGTTGCTCTCCAGATCTACAGTCAACTGGTAGCCATCGTGCTGTGCTGTCCGGTTGAACAGTTCATCCACTTGCTCTTCCGATAGCTTGATTGGCAAAATGCCGTTCTTAAAGCAGTTATTGTAGAAGATATCTGCATAGGAAGGTGCAATGACAACTTTAAACCCATAATCCATAATCGCCCAAGGTGCATGCTCCCGTGAAGAACCGCATCCAAAGTTAGCACGTGAAATCAAGACAGAAGCACCTTGATAGCGTGGTTTATTCATTTCAAAAGCTGCGTTATCGTTACCCGCTTCATCAAAACGCCATTCATAGAACAAAAATTGTCCAAATCCCGTCCGTTCAATCCGTTTCAAGAACTGCTTTGGGATAATTGCATCCGTATCTACATTCACCCGATCTACTGGTGCAACAATTCCTGTTAATTTTTTAAAAGCATCCATAGTTTTATCCTCCCGTGTTCTCTCTAGTTCTATGAGCTGACAGCTTCCGTCTTATAGTTCCAATCACGTACATCAGTGAAACGGCCTTTTATCGCAGCTGCAGCAGCCATAGCTGGGGATACCAGATGCGTGCGTCCACCGCGACCTTGCCGTCCTTCAAAGTTACGGTTCGAGGTAGATGCACAACGTTGCCCAGGTTGCAGTACATCAGGGTTCATTGCAAGGCACATGCTGCATCCCGCTTCGCGCCATTCAAAACCCGCGTCAGTAAAGACTTTATCAAGCCCTTCCTTCTCAGCCTGCATTTTAACACGACCAGATCCAGGAACAACAATGGCAGTAACCTTGTCAGAGACCTTATGGCCTTTTGCTACCACAGCTGCTGCTCTCAAATCCTCGATCCGTCCGTTAGTACAAGAACCGATAAATACATAATCGATTGGAATTTCAGAAATAGGTGTTCCAGGAATCAAATCCATATATTCAAGTGCTTTTTCAGCAGCTTTGCGTTCATTTTCAGTGGTGAAGTCAGCCGGATTTGGCACGCTAGAGTTGATATCTGTACCCATACCCGGGCTAGTGCCCCAAGTCACTTGTGGAATCAATGTCTCCACATCGAATTCAACTACTGTATCATACTGAGCACCTTCGTCACTAACAAGACTCTTCCATCCTTCAACAGCAGCGTCATAAGCTTCCCCTTGCGGCACATATTGACGTCCACGCAGATAGTTAAAAGTAGTTTCGTCAGGAGCGATCAAGCCTGCTCTTGCTCCGCCTTCGATCGACATGTTGCAGACGGTCATACGTTCTTCCATCGACAGCTCACGAATAGCTTCACCTGTGTACTCAATTACATAACCTGTGGCAAAATCAGTACCATACTTAGCAATAACACCAAGGATCATATCCTTTGCTGTTACACCAGGATTGCGTTTACCTGTGAAACGAACTTCCATAGTCTTAGCTTTGGATTGCTGCAAACATTGGGTAGCCATTACATGTTCAACTTCACTAGTTCCGATACCAAAAGCCAGCGCACCAAATGCTCCATGTGTGGAGGTATGGCTGTCGCCGCAAACGATAGTTTTACCAGGATGCGTCAAGCCGATCTCAGGTCCCATTACGTGTACAACGCCTTGATCGATATCATTCAGGTCGAACAATCTAACACCAAAATCAGCACAATTTTTAGAAAGTGTATCAATTTGCTGTTTGGAAATTGGATCTTTAATGTTAAAACGATCCTTGGTAGGAACGTTGTGATCCATTGTAGCGAAAGTCAGCTCAGGACGGCGAACCTTCCGATTACTAAGGCGAAGTCCTTCGAAAGCTTGTGGAGAAGTTACTTCATGAACCAAATGCAGATCGATATAAATAATGCTAGGTTTACCTTCCTCTTGATGAATAACATGATTATCCCAAATCTTCTCAAACATTGTCTTGTTGCTCATAATTTCACCTCATTAATAGAATCGTTCATTGGAAGAGAGCGTGGAGTCTCTCTTGAATGATCTAAATATAACATCACCGTCTTTATAATTCCAAGATATGATATCTATAGAACTGATAGGTTTAACCTATAAGATTGAAGACGATTTTTTTGCTGAGACCCTAGTCAGCCCACTCCTTAGACGAATGTCCTTCATACTATATCGGGTCCTGGTTGTTGAAATGCAGTGCATTTGTTATCTCAGAAGGAGTTGGAACAATTGAAGTCAAGAACGAGACTTACCGGGCGAGTTATTTTCAAAGGTGATCAAGGGTATGAAACGGCACGCAAGAATTGGGATCCGCATACTGACAAATTCCCGAAAGTGTTTGTCTTCGCACAAAAAACACAAGATGTTGCGAACGCCATAAAATGGGCTAACGAGAATAAAGTCCCCATCCGTGCAAGAAGCGGCAGACATTCTTTGGAGGTTAATCTTTCACAAATCACCGGAGGAATTGTCATCGATGTGAGTGAAATGAAGGAAATCAAACTAAATAAAAAATCTGGAACTGTTGTTGTAGGTACCGGAAATACAGTGGGGAGAATTGCACACACGCTTGCTGGGCGAGGATATATGGCTCCATTCGGCGATAGCCCTACGGTTGGAATCGGAGGCATCACCCTAGGCGGGGGTATCGGGCCGCTCCAGCGAACCGTGGGCCTTGTTAGTGATAATCTAATCGGACTCGAAATGGTTGATGCCAAAGGGAGAATTATTCATGCCAATAAGAATAGTAACTCTGATCTTCTCTGGGCTTCCCGCGGAGGTGGCGGGGGTAATTTCGGAGTTTACACCAGTTACAAATTCAAAGTACGTCCAGCTCCAGCTTCGGCTACCGTTTTTCGTATCACCTGGCCTTGGAATCAGTTCGAGAAGGTATTCAAAGCTTGGCAACTCTGGGCTCCTTCCGTGAATACCAAATTGGGCAGTGAATTATCCATTGGTCCGAAAAAAGGCGGTAATGTCACTATGACGGGGCTGTTCCTCGGGTCAAAAGCAGAGGCTTCCCGCCTCTTAAAGCCCGTTACGAGCATTGGAACGCCTACGAATCAAATCATCCGCTCTTTGCCCTATTCAAAAGTAGTGAGTTTTATGTTAGCGCCCGATCCAGTGCTAACTCAAAGAGTCAGCAACCAGTTCTCCAGCGGTTTCGTAAGAAAACCCTTCCCGGACAAGGCAATTAAGTCCATGCGTGAATTCTTAGAAAAAGTGGAGGGAGAGTTCGCAGGTTTCTTTTTCCTCAACTGGGGTGGAGCTGTGAGCCGTAAGTCACCCAAATCAACAGCCTTTTACTGGCGTAAAGCGAAATTTTATGTAGAGTGGAATAGCTCATGGATCAAGAAATCGGAAGCTGCCAGAAATATATTCCTAGTACGAAATACACGTCGGAAGCTGCAGCCATTTATCGTGGGGAGCTACATCAACGTTCCAGACCAGGGAATTAAAAATTCCGGACCAGTATATTATGGAGCGAACTATCCTAGATTACGGAGAGTCAAAGCTAAATATGACCCGGGAAATATATTTAACAACCCTCAAAGCATCTCTCCAGCCCGCAAAGTATAGTAAGACGTAATAGGGTAGCATCGAAATTAGACCGGCAAACATAAAGGACTCCAGCGGATACTGGTAAACCACACCTTCCTAATTGCCGGTCAGTGCGTTCGTGCACGAACTTACATTCGAACCTATATAAAACTCCAGTTTCATAGGTTATACTTATAAGTAAAAACAATCTCCCAAAGGAGTTTATACATGGAACTGAGACAACTACAATATGTACTGCAGATCGCAGCCGAAAAAAACTTCTCCCGTGCAGCGGACAAGCTGCACATTGCCCAACCATCACTCAGCCAGCAGCTTTCCAAACTGGAAAAAGAGCTCGGTGTAATGCTGTTCCAGCGAAACACCAGCTCTGTTGAACTGACTTATGCTGGATCTAAATTTGTAGAGCAAGCCCAAATCATCATTGATGGCGTAGAACTGCTGCGACAAGAAATGTCTGATATTTCTGAACTGCGTACCGGGCGCGTCGTTGTAGGCAGTATGCCGATCACTGGTGCACATTTACTACCGCATGTGCTTCCGGTTTTTAAACAAAATTACCCGGAAGTAGAAATCACACTGCTCGAAGACTCCTCCATGAACCTAGAAAAGCTCACTGCGAGTGGTCAGACTGATTTAAGTCTGCTCTCATTGCCGCTCGAAATCCCGGCTCTTGCTTACGAAGAACTGGGTGAGGAAAGGATCGATCTTGCAGTTCCACCCGAACACCCGCTAGCTAAACGTAGCTTAGATGGAACTAAGACCTCTTTGGAAGAACTAAAGGACGAGCCATTTATCGTACTTAAAGAAGGTCAAGGCTTCCGTAAAATGACTATGGATCTTTGCCGAAACGCTGGCTTCGAGCCAAAAATTGTTTTTGAGAGCAATAACATGGAAACAGTTCAGTCTCTGGTCGCCACTGGAATGGGTGTAACTCTTGTGCCTCATTTTATTGCCCGTGCACCGCGGAGTGAATTCGTCCCTGTCTACTTACCGCTCACTGATCCTGCCCCTAGCCGAACACTTGTCGTAGCCTATCGACGTGGACGTTATTTATCTAAAGCCGCTAAGGCTTTTGTTGAAACCTTTAAATCTACGGTATCTGAATTAACCGAAGAATAGACCCGTGGAAGGCTGTTCTGATCATCTGACACCCGAGCCGCACTTTCATTAACTGGCCTATTATTGTTCGGATTCCCAGTATGATATCCCAAAAATTCCCGAGTCACACTATTCTGGATCTCTGCTTTTTCGTTTAGATCTTGATTCTGCATCTGCTCAGGATTGTTGTCTTTAGTCAATTAAATACACCTCTTGGCAACAGATTATAAGTATTCCGACCCCTTGCTTAGAGGTTAAACAGAATAATCAAAGCTTTCTAATGGGTGAAATAGTTCCTTTGTTTTTCCTTTGCAAAGCAACCATCTCCATGGTATTCTATTGAAAATAAGTGAAACGTGCAGACGGGACCAGTAAGAATGAGTCAAACCGCGCCTAGAGAGTGAATTCCGACAGGCTGAAAGAATTTACCGCGGTTTTCGTTCCGAATCCTACCCCCGAGCGGCCTGTGCTAAGCAGGACGGATCCTCCCGTTACGAGAATGAAGTCGGATGATCCCTCATCAATGAAGGTGGTACCGCGGAAGTTTACAAGCTTTCGTCCTTTGCTAAGTCTAAGGATGGGGGCTTTTTGTCGTTTTCAGCATCTATAAAAATACTGAGGAAGTGAACAGATATGACGGCACGAATCGTAGTCAAAATAGGCAGCAGCTCACTGACTGGAACGGAAGGCGGATTGAATCGCGAAGCCGTGTCCTTCTTTGCTTCAGAGATTGCCGAATTGAAGAGAAACGGCTGCGAGGTGTTATTAGTAACCTCCGGTGCTGTAGCAGCAGGCTTTCGCAGTATCGGTTATCCTACACGTCCGAAGCTGCTGCATGAGAAGCAAGCAGCAGCAGCTGTAGGCCAAGTACTGCTCATGCAGGCGTATCAGGAAGCTTTTGCCGAGCATGGAATAACCACAGCACAAATCCTGCTAACCCGTACCGACTTTTGTAGTCGCAGAGCGATGAACAACGCTATGATGACGGTAGAAGAGCTGCTTCGTCAAGGAGCGGTGCCCGTATTTAACGAGAATGATACCGTCTCCGTAGATGAGTTGAAATTCGGCGATAATGATACGTTGTCCGCGCTTGTGGCTAACCTGCTAAAAGCGTCTAGATTGCTCGTCTTAACTGACATGGATGGCTTGTATAGTGGAGATCCTCGGAAACATCCCGATGCTGTTCGCTATCAGTTCGTAGATGATATTACGCCGGAGATTTATGCGATTGCTGGTGGTGCTGGATCTAGCGTGGGAACAGGTGGCATGCGTTCAAAAATCGATGCTGCCAAGATCGCTACGCGAGGCGGTGTACCTGTCTTTGTTGGAAGAGCTACCGAACCGGGAGATTTGCAGCTCGCGGCCGCTGGAACTGGCAGAGGTACTTATTTTGCAACCAAGTTATCGTCACTCCCAGTCAAAAAGCAATGGCTTGGCTTCATGTCCACCCCACTGGGCTCTCTGTATATAGACGAAGGAGCTGTTGAAGCGCTGCTCCATGGCGGCCATAGTCTGCTGCCTGTCGGCGTCAAGCAGACCGAAGGTAACTTTCATGCAGGTGATGTTGTAGAGGTTCTAGGTCCAGACTCCAAATTACTTGGACGCGGGATTGTGAATTACGATGATGCTCAGCTGCGCAGTATTCAAGGTTTGCCAAGCGGTCAGATTGTACCGAAGCTGGGCGAAGTTCACCGGCTGGAGGTCATTCACCGTGACGAATGGATTACCCTGAGGTAAGAAATCTTGTCCATATAAATTTAAGGAGGAATCGTCATGAGTGAAGTTGTCAATAAAGCAAAATTAGCCAAAGAAACCACCGGAATATTAGCTAGTCTAACAACTGGCCAAAAAAATGAAGCACTCCTAATTATGGCTGATGCACTACGCCGTGAAGCTCCCGCCATTATCGAAGCCAACGTGGAGGATCTGGAACGAGGAAGACTTAACGGGACCCCTGAGTCCATGCTTGACCGTCTCGCGTTAGATGTAAGCCGAATTAACGGCATTGCTGAAGGTCTGCAACAAATCGCAGTATTACCTGATCCTATCGGTGATACACTAGAAAGCATAGAACGCCCTAACGGCCTTAGCATCCAGAAGCTTCGCGTTCCGCTTGGTGTGATCGGCATTATCTATGAAGCACGTCCAAATGTGACTGTAGATGCTGCTGGTCTATGTCTCAAGACAGGCAACGCCGTAGTGCTGCGCGGTGGCTCCTCTGCCCTATCCTCCAACCGTAAGATTGTCGAGGTTCTGCACAGCGCTCTTGCTGAGACCTCAATGCCACCTAATGCCCTTCAGCTGATTGAAGACCCTAATCGTTCTTCGGTAGATGAAATGCTAAAGCTGAACGGACTTTTGGATGTGATCATTCCACGCGGAGGCAGCTCACTTATTCAAAATGTAGTGCTTAACGCAACAGTACCCGTCATTGAAACGGGAGCAGGCATCTGCCACACCTATCTCGATGCAAGTGCCTTGCCAGAAATGGCAAAGAACATAAGCTTGAATGCCAAAGCACAGCGACCTTCAGTATGTAATTCTATGGAGACACTGCTCGTTCATCGGGATTACGCAAACGAGTATCTGCTTTCTTTGGCCGAAGCTTTCCGTGATGTTAATGTTGAATTGCGTGGCTGCCAGGAAACATTATCCTTTGTCCCATGGGCATTACCTGCAACCTTAGAAGACTATGCCACAGAATATAACGATTATATCTTGAATATCAAAATTGTCAGCAATTTGGACGAAGCCATGTTGCATGTTGCTAAGTATGGAACAAAACATTCGGAATGTATCGTAACAGAAGATCAAGGAAATGCTGCACGCTTCTTACAAGAAATTGATGCTGCGGCTGTTTATCACAATGCCTCAACCCGTTTCACAGATGGCTTTGAATTTGGATTCGGTGCAGAGATCGGCATTAGTACACAGAAACTACATGCCCGTGGACCGATGGGTCTGCCTGCCCTTACTTCAACTAAGTATAAGATTTACGGAACAGGTCAAATTCGGGGTTAGTGTCCACGCTTCTGTTTTCAATCTCACAACTTTTAGGAGGATTTTAGCCATGTGTCAGCAACCTTCCATTCCACTTATGAATCATAATATTGTATTTTATGGCGCAGGCTCCATGGCAGAAGCCATCGTTCGCGGGATGATTAGCCGCAGTATCGTGAAATCCGATCATGTTATTATGCTTAATCGCAGCAGTAGTGAACGCCTGGCAGAATTAAGAAGCCGATACGGTGTAATGGGTACAAATGATCCTGAGCAAAAAATAGATTATCTAAAGAATTCACCAGTAATCGTGTTAGCTATGAAACCAAAAGACGCTGCAGAAGCGCTACGAGGAATAGGTCCTCTTCTTTCTCCTGATCAGATCATAGTCTCTGTAATCGCTGGATTGTCTATTCGAACGATGCAAGGACTGCTTGGCAAAGAGCAACCTATCGTCCGTACAATGCCGAATACTTCCAGTTCCATTGGTCTCGGGGCCACTGGCATAGCCTTCTCCAAAGAAGTTGATGAGAAAGGCCGACGCCTTGCACTCAACATCTTTGAAGCTGTTGGACTTACAACCGTCATTGATGAAGAACGCATGGAAACCTTGACAGGTATCTCCGGCAGTGGACCTGCCTATATTTATTACATGATGGAAGCAATGATCGCCGCAGGTATCCGTGGTGGATTGCCGCTTGAACAAAGCACACAGCTAACTGTCCAAACAGTGCTAGGCGCTGCCAGAATGGTACAACAAACGGGTGAGGAGCCAGCTGCACTTCGTAAGAAGGTCACATCCCCGAATGGCTCTACACAAGCAGCAATAGAAGTGCTGGAGCACGGAGAATTCTTTGAAACTGTCATTGCGGCAGTCAACCGATGTGCCGAACGTTCCCGCGAAATGGGCGCGGCGCTTGAAAAAGAGCTGCATTCGTAACCTAAAATTCCTTATCTTTCAAAAAAGATCGCTTCCCAGACCAACTTGGTCAGGAAGCGATCTTTTTTTGAAGTTAAGGCTATGATTTGCCCGATACGACATTTCCATAAGTATCTCGAACAATCACTTTAACATTAGCCGGAGCCCCAACAGTCACGTCAAGGTTGTTCCTAGAATTATCAAATAGCAAATCTCTAGGAGTTTCCCCTAAAATGATGTATAGCGTATTCCCGACATGCTTAGTCTGAAGCAGTTGTTGCTCTTGTGCTTCTTTTAGCTTCCCTTTATTTGTAGAATAACTTCCAAATACATTCAGCTCGTGCCCACCCGTTTGATCCACTTTAATCCCGTAAGGCTCGGCAGCTTGGACAATGATGGTACTAACGCCGTCTGGAACGGTTCCCTGCCAATCAGGTAATGTATAACTTTCCTCCACAGCTGAGACGGTACGGCGAAATTCCTGAGTTAATCCTAAGGAACTAAATCCCGCAAAAATCAGACAACATACAGATATAAACCCTACGAAAAGAATACTTAACACGTCATAATACATTTTTCCTTTTCCACGAAACCATAAAGTGTATATCACTATTTCCAAACCTAACAATATAAAAATGACCGGCCACCAAGCAAGCGTCGTCTCAAACACTTCCGCTCCCTTCCACTGCGAGACCATAATTAAAGCCCCCAGAAATAAAAGGCTCAGTCCCATCGATAATGTCCCTACACGCCAGCGTCTTGATTTATCTTCAGTGACTGGACGCTCGCTTGGAACAATGACTCCCTGCTGTAATTCAGTCGGATTATTCAAGAATGACCACCTGTCCCTTTTCTCCCTTTATTGTTCTTACTTCCCGCCATCAGCTTCAAACCACCGCCAATTAATAGCACAGATACGATAATGGTTCTGAAATATTCATTGACTATATACTCCAAATGCCATTCAGGAAATCTGATATCAAGCGCAGGAACTGCGACATTCACTACAATGTAATACAATCCTAGACACAATAATGCAGCTCCAAGCCACCCTTGATGATTTAAGAATCCTTCGATAACTGGCTTATCCTGCAAGGGCTCCCGACCATGTCGGCTGACAAGCTGTAAGCCATCGAACAAACTGTAGAACCAAATGACTGGGATCAGGAAGAAGAGCAATGTTAATCGCAGTAGATCCATGACATAAATACTTCCCAGGAATAGCAGCATGAGCTGTAAACCTCTTTTTTGCAGCCCTAGATACATTTGTCCAGCACCTGGAAAAGCAGAAAGCAGCGTTGCCAAAACTTTGCTGCGGCGCCCCTCCTCACGACCCGCCTCCATCTCTTCGAATAAAGTCCGATCTACCATCTCTTCTCCAGCTTGCTTGCGATGGATTAACTGAACCGCATCAAACATGCAATACAACCAGATAACGGGTAATACGCCAAACAAGAGAAGAAAAGCGTCACTAGACGTAATTCCAGCCAGGAATAACATCACGGTCATAAAACCGAAGAAAGAAATGAGGAAGGATAACCCTCGCTGCATCAGCCCCATATGAAAATGACCTAATCCTGGAATGAACGATAATAAGATTACATGGACACGCTCATTATCCGCAGTTTTAACGGGCACCGAAATAAAATCAACCCTCGATCCATCTGGAGCCATCGCCGGAGCAGGCATCTGCAGCATTTTTACCACCAGATGCACCATAGAAACTGTCCCAATAAGTAGGAACCCCATCACACCCATTATTAAAATATCCTCAGCGCCTTCAGCCACAGCTATCAAGAATGACATAAATAAGATGCCAAAGCTTAACAGAAGATAAACAATGCCTTGTGGACGTTTTCCGATATAATAATGACCTGCTCCAGGAATCAAATTAAGAAAAAAGGCCTTTAAATTACTACGCTGCTGTTGCATGTTTCATTTCTCCTCTCATCACTTTCTGTTGCCCATTAGCTGATCCAACCATCCGCTAGTTGCCTGTATGACTTGCTCGCTAAATGACGGTAAATTATCTTTTTTAGGGATCATAAGCTCCATTTGACCTGTGTGCAGCTTATCAAACATGCCAGAGGACATGATCAACAGCGTAAGTGACGCGGCAACAGCATAATGAAAGATTGTTTTTTCATACCAGCGATATCGCCGTCCACCTTCTTCAACCGCCACTTGTTCCAATAATGCTGAAGATTCCGCCATTGGTTTAACCCATGCTCCCATAATTCTCTCTGTAAAAGCAGACGAATTCTCCAATGAAGGCAGTTCCTCTTGTAGCTCATCCAACATTTCCATATATGAAGTAAGACTTTCTTCATCTTCCAGCAGTAGCTGTTCCCAATCTTCTCTCATCGCCTCTTCCATATGACCTTCAATATAAGCTTTTGCTTGTTCCCTTTGGATTGGATCGTCTCCATGCTTCATCATAGCCATTCGTCCTCCTTCCAATGATTTCGAATCCATTGTCTTGCCCTATATAATCTGGACTCTACCGTCTTCAGGCTAATTCCCTGCTCTGCAGCAATCTGATCATATTTTTTATGTTCCAGATAATAAGCCACCATAATTTCACGATGAGTTTCAGGCAGGCTATTGATTTCAACCAGCAGCCGATCCATCCGATCACGGCGTATAACACCTGACAACACATCCTCCTCGTTGGAAGCGGTCTGGCTCAGTACAAGCTCATAGTCAACGGGTAGTTCTCTGAGTCGATCACGTTTACGCTTAGCATCTATTGCCTTATTTAAGGCGATCCGTGTAATCCATGACTTCAAGCCTTGATAACGGTATTCAGGGAGAGATTTGTACATCTGTAAAAAAGCTTCCTGAGCAGCATCTTCAGCCATCCTGACATCGCGTAATACAGAATAAGTAACTTTGTATATTTGCTGACTGTATGTATTCACAAATTGGCGGAAGGCCTCTTCGTCTCCTTGGCAAATTCGCTTGATCAATAACTCATCATCAATGACTCTCCCCTCCTTCCCACAGCAATAGACGCTCTCAATTATAACTACCCCTGCACTTTTTTTATAAAATATTAAAAAGAACCGTACTGACTTTAGCGATGGGCTAAAGCAATACGGTTCTCTCCAAAATGATCTATCTTCCGCCATTGCGGAACTTTTGTGTATAGTCCTTAACATCCTGAGCGTTCTTGACCCGGTTACGGGCCCATTCCAGCAATATTCGATCAATATAACGGAAATGAACCTTTCCTGCAAATACAGATTCCTTCAGTGCTAACAGAATCAGCTCCTCGGGATACCGGTCTTGATCCACCCAACTAGATATCGTCTCACACTCCATCGGAGATAACGGACGACCGAATTCCTTTTCGAAAATACTGAACAGATTCCGGCTTTCCTCTTCAGCTCCAAGTTGAGAAGGAGATGAGGGAGGCGTTCCGAATCCGCCCCCTGAAGCAGCCCGCGGTGCCGACGTTGCATAGCCACCTGCGTGCTTATCTTGCTCATGTTCTTGAACAACTGTCGCTAGATAAGCACCAAGCTTTCCGTATAACCCTGAGAAATTGTAGCGTTCATAATGGATGTCTCTTAGCTCATCGTTGTCTCCATCGATGCTAATAAAACCTTCCTTCATAAGCTTCTGCAATTCTCCTGCTAGAACAGAAATGCTACGGCCTGTTACAACCTGAAGCTCCTCAAGAGAAGGGAAATCAATCCCTTCCACCTGCCTGAAAGAAAGCAGATGTATCAGCAGCATCGCTTCACTTCCGCTTAAATTGAGCTTCCGGTAATACTTCAGTAATGCGTAAGGTATGACGGCCATTCCGTTCTCCAGACCGAAGGAGACGCCTTCGCCCCAGGTACTCCATCCTTTGCCGTCCATGAACGTCCCCCTTTAAATATAAATTATGGGTAGAGACGGTACAGTGTACGCGGGAATGGAATAGTCTCACGTACATGGTCAAGACCACAGATCCATGCTACAGTACGCTCAAGTCCAAGTCCAAAACCAGAGTGAGGTACTGATCCGTAAGTACGCAGATCCATGTACCATTTGTAAGAGTCCATTGACAAGTTATGCTCTTTATAACGCTCTTCAAGCAGTGCAGGATCATCGATCCGCTGAGAACCACCAATAATCTCACCGTAGCCTTCTGGAGCGATCATATCCGCACACAGCACGACTTCCGGACGATTTGGATCTGGCTTCATGTAGAACGCTTTGAAAGAAGCAGGGTAATGAGTGATAAATACAGGTTTATCGTATGCTTCTGCGATTGCTGTTTCGTGAGGTGCACCGAAATCATCGCCCCAAGAGATATCTTCAAAGCCTTTATCGTTCAAGAACTTAATTGCATCGTCATAAGTAATACGTGGGAATGGGGCTTTAATATTCTCCAGTTTGGAAATATCGCGACCTACCGTTTCCAACTCTGCACGGCAATTCTTCAATACGGATTGCACTACGAAGCTAATGAACTCTTCCTGTACTTTCAAGCTTTCTTCGTGATCTGTAAAAGCCATTTCTGGCTCGATCATCCAGAACTCGATTAAGTGGCGGCGAGTCTTTGATTTCTCCGCACGGAAAGTGGGTCCAAAGGAATAGACACGGCCCAGGGCCATTGCCGCAGCTTCCATATACAACTGTCCGCTTTGTGTTAGATAGGCATCCTCATCGAAGTACTTCGTGTGGAACAAGTTAGTAGTTCCTTCTGCTGACGTTGGCGTCAGAATCGGAGGATCAACCTTTGTAAATCCACTCTCGTTGAAGAACTGTTGAATTGCACGAATAATTTCCGCGCGAATTACCAGAACAGCCCGTTGCTTCGAGGCACGTAGCCAGAGGTGACGGTGATCCATCAAGAAATCTACGCCATGCTCTTTCGGAGTAATTGGATAATTCTCTGTAAGATGCAGGACTTCAATTCCAGTTACAGTCATTTCAAAACCTGATTGACTGCGAGGTTCCTCGCGAATAATTCCGGTCACATACAAAGAACTTTCTTGTGTGAGGCTCTTAGCTGCATCCCATACCTCTTCAGGTACTTCAGATTTCACTACAACTCCCTGAATATAACCTGTACCATCACGAAGCTGCAGGAACTGAATTTTACCACTGGAGCGCTTGTTGTTTACCCAACAACCGATAACAACACTCTCTCCAACATGTTCATTCACGTTCTTAATTACACTCTTGTTAGCCATGCCTTCAATCTCTCCTCTAATTTAGCCGTTAATTCCTTGCACAATACGGTGTGTATCACGTGCAATGACAAGTTCTTCGTTTGTCGGAACTACTAGCACTTGTACCTTAGAATCTACCGTAGAGATACGACGTGGATCGCCGGAACGAACTTTGTTAGCTTCAGCATCCAACTCAATACCCAAGAAAGTAAGGTTATTTAGCAGTTTCTCACGAAGCAATGAAGCATTTTCACCAACACCGGCAGTAAATATGATCGCATCTACACCGTTCATCGCAGCCGTATATGAACCGATATACTTGCGCAAGCGGTACTCATACATTTCAAAAGCTAGCGTGGAATTAGGCTCACCTTTTTCCATACCATCAATAATATCACGCATGTCACTGCTTACGCCCGAAATGGCTAAGAGACCACTATGTTTATTCAACATGGAGTTCACTTCACCTACGGACAATTCTTCCTTGTTCATCACGTAAGGGACAATTGCTGGGTCAAGATCACCACTACGAGTACCCATCATCAAACCTTCCAGAGGGGTCATACCCATGGAAGTATCCACGGACACTCCACCTTGAACTGCAGTTACACTACCGCCGTTACCAATATGACAAGTAATGATCTTCAGATCTTCCAGCGGACGCTCCAAGTACTCCGCAGCAGCCTTGCTTACGAAGTCGTGTGATGTACCGTGTGCGCCATAACGACGAACTTTATATTTATTGTACAGTACTCTAGGAATAGCGTACATATAAGCTTTTTCAGGCATAGTTTGGTGGAATGCAGTATCGAATACAACAACCTGCGGTACACCCGGCATATTTACTTCAGAAGCCGTAATCCCCATCATTGCTGCCGGGTTATGCAGTGGTGCAAGGTCAAACAATTGACGAATTTTCGTTTTTGCGTCAGCATCCACAAGAGCGGAGGCCTTGAAGAACTCACCACCATGTACTACACGGTGACCTACAGCATCAATTTCTTTAATGGATTCAATAACACCATGCTCTTTGTCTGTAAGACAGGCAATGACTTTACGGATTGCAGTATTATGTTCCAGAATTTCGCTTACTTCTGTCACTTCCGCTTTGCCAGTCGGTTTATGATTCAGAATGGAGGAATCCATTCCAATACGTTCAACCAGACCTTTAGCCAAAACCGATTCATCAGTCATGTTATACAGCTGATATTTCAATGAAGAACTACCTGAGTTAATAACTAGAATATTCATACACGGTCACCATCCTTGTCGTACTTGAAGAAGCCTTCTCCTGATTTCATACCCAGTTGTCCTGCACGTACCATCTTTTTAAGAATAGTAGAAGGACGGTATTTCAGTTCTCCGTATTCACGGAACATATTTTCGAGTGCAGCAAGTACCGAATCCAGGCCGAATCTGTCAGCCATTTCAAGCGGTCCATATTGGAATTGATAACCAATACGCATAGCATCGTCAATATCCTGTGCAGAGGCAACGCCTTCTTGCAGCACATGCATAGCTTCATTGATGAACAAGCAAATGAGGCGTGATGTTACAAATCCTGGGGATTCATAAATCATTACACCTTTTTTCTCAACAATCTCATCAACAAAGGCTTTTGTATCTTCAAAAGTAGCATCTGAGGTTTTCAGACCGCGTACAATTTCAACAAGATCTACTTTAGCTACAGGATATATGAAATGCATACCGATAACGCGTTCCGGATACATTGTAGAACTTGCAAGTTCAGTCAAGCTAAGTGTTGACGTATTGCTGGCAAGAATAATGTGGTTTGGACATACTTGATCCAGTTGATTCAAAATCTTTTTCTTTTCTTCCAAATCCTCAACGATTGTTTCGATAACCATGTCACAAGAGCTAAGCTCCGCGAAATGTGTCACTTTTTGAATGCGGCTAAGAATCAACTTCTTCTCAGCTTGAGTGATCGCCCATTTCTCCAGTTGCTTATCTAGACTTGTCTCGATCATTTCGTAAGAGTAGTCCAGTTTCTCTGCGGTTTTCTCCACCAGCAATACATCCAGGCCTTTGGCTGCTAACATTTCAGCAATACCTTGTCCCATTGTGCCACCGCCGATGACACCTATTTTTTTGAAATTCATAAAAAAGTCTCCATCCTTTCAGGTATCTATACTTTTGTATTGTACCTTGTCTGTCGCAAAAATTTATAAAGCCCGACATATAATGATATCTTAGCATGCCTGAAAAGTAAAAAAAAATAACCAGCATAAATATTTATGCTGGTAAAAGGACGCTGTCACGAAATTGACATCGAAATTGCTCTCCAGAGAGTACTTCTTCCTTCATTAAAATGTCAAGAGAGTAATCAAATACATTTCGTTGCTTTTCAAGGTGCTCATGAGTACGAACCATCAGTTCATCCAATATCTTACTATTTTCCTTCATAAGCTCTTCAGTGGTAACCATTTCCAGCTTGGCGATACCCAGCGAAGTTAAACCTGACTTCATCATCGTTTCCACAATATTCAGCGCCTGATCAAAGTCACCCCGCGAACCTGTGCTTCGTCCGCCATAATACATCTCTTCAGCCGCCGCTCCACCAAGTGCAATCATAATCTGATCTTCCAAATAATCTTTGGTGTACAAATACTGCTCTTGCTGAGGATTATGCCGCACATAACCAAGGGCTTGCCCACGTGGAGTCAATGTAACCTGACTGACGCTTCCGGGACGCAGGAGCTCTGCCATAATGGCATGTCCCAATTCATGAATGGCGACCCGCTTTTTCTCTTCGTGATTGGTTTCTCGATCCGTTTTTTCACCCATCATTACCTTGTCAATTGCCATCGACAGATGCCGCTGCTCAACTTTCGTCAAGTCCTCACGCATCATATAAATCGCAGCCTCATTCATGACACTTTCAATCTGAGCACCGGAAAAGCCATAGGCTTCTTCTGCGATTTTATCGAGACTCACTTCTTCATGAAGAGGTTTATTCTTAGCATGCAATTCCAGAATCGATTTGCGGCCCTTCTTGTCAGGCATGTCCACTTGAATATGACGATCAAACCGTCCAGGACGTAGCAATGCCGAATCCAGCATCTCTTTGCGGTTCGTTGCAGCTACCAACAGAATACGCGGTGTCTCATTATTATAAATACCATCCATTTCAGTCAGCAGCTGATTTAAGGTCTGATCATATTCACGCTGCTGCCCACCTTCACGCTTACCGCCAATTACATCAATTTCGTCTATGAAAATAATAGCGCTTTGCTTGTTCTCTTTAGCGGCACGGGTACGTGCATCCTTAAACAAATCACGAATACGGCCAGCACCGACACCCACATACATTTCCACAAATTCACTGCCTGATGCAGCTACGAATACTGAGTTTGTATAATGGGCTGCCGCTCTAGCCATAAGGGTCTTACCTGTTCCTGGAGGGCCTGTAAGCAGAATCCCTTTCAAAGGACGAATCCCAAATTTACTGATTTCCTCATGCCGGATCAAGAAATCGAGTGCTTCACGGAGCTCCTGCTTTGCATTGTCTTGCCCACCAATTTCTTCAAAAGTGAGTTTTGAAGGTCCTTCCTTCTTGCGTTTCTTTCCAGCACCGGCGTTCACCGTAAGCCCGCCACGTAAATGAGCAATGATAAGTAGTGCAGTAAGCATCCCAGCTGCTATAACTATAGGGAATATATTAATACCTAAAAAAGCCATGAAAATAAACAGTACAGGAATAAATCCGATTAAAATTTCTTTAAGGTATTTAGGCATTATTCCATACCCCCAAGGTCGCAGGTTTGCGTGGTAAAATTATAAATTTGCTTTCTTTCCCGTTACTCAAGCTTACATACACGTTTGTGTCGTCGATTTCAGTTGTTGCTATCACATCTTTATAGTCGGTATTCTGCTCTTTCAATCTATCAAGTTCAGCAGGTATAAGAGTATATTTACGGCTCTCCATCGCTTCAGCTACAGAGAACAACGCTTTATCCCAGTAATTATCCAATAATTCACTGGAGTTTTGCTCCACATCCAGTTTAAGTTTACGTCCCTCAATCACTGATTTTCCTTCTTTGGAAACATACGATACCAGATCACGTAAATTCGTGCCCGGCTGTAATTCAAGTTTCAAAGTGACCTCATCACGGTTAATACTAATATGTGAAGTATTCACTCCTTCATAGCCTGATACTATCTTTTGGAGTGGTTCCTGTAAAGCAAACTGACGATATAAAAAGAATCCTCCGAATAATAGCGTAGCGGACAGTAGAGACGTTATCAGTACAGGTACAAGACGTAATTTCAAGAAACGTCCTCCTCTCAAAGATGACAAAACGATAAACAGGATGATCCAAAATCACAGCCGTTAATGCTCATCAGAGCCTAACGTTCTACTACTACTCTTCTAATTACAAACAGTAGTATATCACAGGTGTATATACGAAAATGATAAAAAGTGTGAATATATTTAAAATTTTATTTTTTAAATATTTCCATTTCATTAAAAATATTGATTTATTTCGACAAAAACAGGCCTTTATCTCTAATTAACAGGCCTATTTTCGTATGCGGTTTTGACGACAATATATAAAAACTACTCTTATAGTATATCACATTACGTATACTTTTAGTGTATCAATCTAATATGTTATATAAAAACAAGCGAACCATAAATAGTCCGCTTGTTTCTCCTAAAGTAATTTTGTTTAACTTAGCGGCTAGGTAAACTGTATCCTTCACCCATTCGAGCCCCATCTGAGAACCGATAAAATTGATAATAATACCGACCGCTTTGTTTATAAAAAAGCTGCCAAGCATACTCTCCGTTATACACCCCCGGTAACAACCGTTCAATGCTAATATCCGGGAGATCGGCTTTTATAAGACTACGCATTTTTTCTTCAGAGGTCCCTTTACTTAGTTCCTCGGCGAATACTGCGTCGGCGCCTTCGGCAAACTTCCCATCTACAGTAAAGCGTACCCAAACCATCAACTCGGTCCCGGATTCATTCTTCCCTGTTAAGACCCAGTAGACTGCATTTTCATCCCACACGGATTTCTGTGCTTTAGTTACCTCTGTTAGACCCGCGCTGGTTTTGGCGACATCCTTAGCGATATCTCGCTCGTTCCATTGATCTTTCATAATATAAGCATAGAACTGGATGAGTCCGAACAGAAGGAGCAGAATCAGAACTGACCCCAGGAGGATCCATTTTTTCCTTTTCTTCAAGGTACAGCTCCCTTTCTAGTAATATATCTTTTTTGATTATATAACACACCCGTGTGTTTATCCAAAGTTTCATATCTCTTTCAATGATCTAATGATCAGAAACACAAAAGGCTGTAACTTTGCAATTGCAGAAAGTCACAGCCTTTCAGTTATTTGTTATGATCTTAGACTATCGTTTAAGCAGTCCATCAAAGGCTTCTTGCGCCTTACGACGGATGGCTTCCTCATCTAGCGTTACACATTGTCCATGTTTAACAACCTGTTTACCATTCACCCATACATGCTCAACATCCTTGGCACTGGCAGAATAAACAGCGTGAGACAACAGATCTGTGTGTGGGAGCAAATGCGGCTGGTCTATATCAATAGCAATAAAGTCAGCTTTCATACCTACAGCGAGTCTACCCACATCATTTAAAAAGATAGACTTCGCGCCATACTCCGTAGCCATACGTAGAGCTTCCGGAGCCGGAACAGCCGTAGGATCACCACTTACACCTTTATGGATGAGTGCTGCAAGACGCATTTCTTCAAACATATCCAAATTATTATTACTTGCCGCTCCATCTGTACCCAGTGACACCTTCACTCCGGCCTTTAGAAGATCCGTAACTCGAGCAACTCCACTAGCCAGCTTAAGATTGCTTCCAGGGTTATGGGATACACCTACATCATGACGAGCCAGTATCTCGATCTCTTCATCATTCAAATGAATACCATGAGCGATTATAGACGGACGTGTGAACATTCCAAGCTTCTCTAAATGCGCTACTGGTCGCAGTCCGTAATCCACCACATTCTGCTCCACTTCGCGTTTCGTTTCGGACATATGGGTATGCATCGGTAAATTCAAATCATGAGCCGCCTGCACAAACTTAACAAAGAAGTCTGGTGGGCATGTATATGGGGCATGTGGCGAGATCATTGTCGTAATTCTACCTTCAGCCTTACCATGCCAGTTACGCGCAAAAGAAACCGCTTCCGCAAGCTTCTGATTTTGTACTTCTTCTGGACATAGACCGATTACGCCTCTCATTAATACGGAACGAATACCTGATAATTCGACGACCTCCGCTACTCGGTCCATATGATCATACATATCCAGGAAGGTTGTAGTGCCACCTTTCAGCATTTCAAGTACAGACAAGGAGGTTCCCCAGTATACATCTTCTCCGGTGAACTTCTCTTCCATCGGCCACATCTTCTCCTGAAGCCACACCTGAAGCGCTAAGTCATCTCCATAACCACGAAGCAATGACATTGCGGCATGGCCATGCGTGTTTACCAGACCTGGCATAAACAACAGACGACTGCCATCAACAACTTGCACATCGTCTTCTATTAAAGGCTCTTCTTTTCCTATGTAAGTGATCAAATCATCTTCAATAGTCATATATCCACTAAGAACCGGCTCATCCGTTCCCGGAGTAAGAAAACGCCCGCCCTTGATAATCGTTTTATTGCTCTTCATTTCTGCTTTCTTCCTTTCCATCCTTCAAATAATAAGCAAGGCTTTGCAAATCTGTTGTAAAATCAGCAGCATGAACCCGGATATTCGATGGTGTTTTTAGAATCACTGGTGCAAAATTTAAAATCGCCTCAATGCCAGACTCAATGAGAATATCCGCTACATTCTGCGCTTCTGAATCAGGTACTGTAATTATCCCAATTCGAATACCTTGCTCACGAACCGTCTGACCAAGCTCCTCCATCGGTTGAACGGTAAGTGAGTTGATTTTCCGCCCTACCTTAGGCGCATAGGAATCAAATATAGCGGTAATCTTCATAGTATCTTTCAAATAAGCATTATAATTAGATAATGCATGTCCAAGGTTACCGGCACCCACTAAAGCCACATTCAGTTGTTGATCCAGCTTCAGAATATGACGGATTTTCTCAATAAGATAAGTTACGTCATACCCGATACCTTTTCTGCCGAAATCTCCAAAATAAGCTAAATCTTTGCGAATTTGAGCGGGATTCAAATCAAGTTTCTGTCCTAGCTCTTGAGAGGAAACGGTTAATATTTCACGTTTCTGAAGATCATTTAGGAAACGTAAGTACACAGGAAGTCTGCGAACAACGGCTTCTGATATTTTTTCCGATTTCATAATTTACCTCCTAATGTAAGTAATATTCTTTACTAACCTTATACTAATTCGTGTACCTCGTCTCAATGAAGAGCGGTATTCTTATACCGCCCTTCATTGTAGAGTGATTAATATGATCGATGACGTTCTTTTTAAGAAACGCCTCCGTCTTCCAACCACTCCGCTATACGAGGAACCATTTGATCCGTAAGCATATGCTCCATTTTTGGGCCAGGCAACGAATAGAGGAAATATTTCCCATAGTGAGATTCGATCACCCTGGTGTCATACACAATAACAATACCCCGATCTTGCGCTGTCCGCACCAGCCTTCCAAATCCTTGCTTAAAGCGAATAACCGCCTGAGGAACAGACAACTTCATGAACGGATTCTTTTTCTGGGCTTGTAATAACTCAGACTTCGCTTCCGCTAGGGGGTGGTTTGGCGGTTGAAACGGGAGCCTCACGATGGCCAAGCATGTTAATGCTTCACCCGGAATATCAACACCCTCCCAAAAGCTGCTTGTTCCTAACAGTACAGAGGCTGCACTGTCCTGAAAACGGCGGATCAGCTTGCTACGGCTGCCCCCCTCCACGCCTTGACCCAGCACCGTGATCTCTTGTGAGGCTAGAGCCTCTTTCAAAGGATCGTAAACCTGGCGTAACATCTTGTAAGAAGTAAACAGGACAAGCATCCGCCCGCGTGTTGTAGTCGCTGCTTCTGCTAGTGATTGTACGAGTGTATCAACAAATCGGGCATCGCCCACACTGCCCTTCACACTAGGGAAATCCCGTGGAATAACTAACAGCGCCTGCTCCCGATACTTAAAAGGAGAAGGCAGGAGTGATGTCATCAGACGCCCCTCTTCCGCAGCTTCATTAAGTCCGAGATTATCAATCATAAACTGGAACGATTTATCAACAGAGAGTGTCGCCGAAGTTAGCACGATACTTTTCTTTTTGTCGAAAAACAGCTCCTTAAGCTGAGTACTGACATCAACAGGAACGGCATACAGCTGTAGCGATTTACTGCGATAATTTCCATTCGCCTCCAGCCAATATACTACATTCTCATCGTTTAATCCCATAAAAAACCGTACTTGCTCACGTATTGAAGCTAAATCCTTAAATAAGCCGCTAATATCGGTAACTAGACTATCTGAGGAAGATTGACCTTCTTGATCTCGCATTTCATTAAGCATTTTATCACCTTTACGGATAATTTCGCTTAATGTCAGATTCATAGTATTCTCTAAAGCAACCAATTCATCCCAATCTTTCGGTTTACGGGTAGGAAGTAGCCGCATGACTAACTGGCCAGCTTCTCCCGCTGCTGCATCGCTGCGTTCCGGCAAGAGGCTGAATAGTTTATCACTAAGCAGATCCCAGGTTTCTTTTATGGTAAGCAGGTCCGGATAGATTCTATCGATCACTCCGCTCCATTCAGAAGCTTCCTCACTGCCTGATGACTGAAGCATTTGGCGAAGCGTAGGAAGTTGGCCATTTCGACTATCCTTATAAAGACGCGATAGTGTATGTGCCACCGTGAAATGCTTCATATGCATGCCTAAATGCTTGCCAGCCACGTCCTCCAGATGATGGGCCTCATCAATTACAAGATGTTCATAAGCCGGAAGTAGCTGGTGCCCAGCCTTAACATCTGCGAAAAGCTTAGAGTGGTTCGTAATGACTACGTCTGCAATACCAGCTTCATGCTTTGCCCGATGGTAATAACACTTACGGAACCAAGGACAGGAGCGCCCCAGACAAGAATCGGTATCGCTAGCCACCGTCTCCCAGAAATCTCCTCCACGACCGCTTAAGTTGAGCTCTTCGTCATCTCCTGATTCGCTTTGCGTCAGCCAAACGATCATCTGAGCCGCAGTAAGCGCATCTTCCCTCGGACTGACAAAGTCTTTTTTATTAATTTTATGTTCGAACTTACGAAGACACAAATAATGCCCTCTGCCCTTAAAAATTGCAGCTTTAAATGGAAATGGAACTACCTGTGTTAATAAAGGAATATCCCGCTCACGCAATTGATCCTGCAGATTAATAGTATGAGTGCTGACCATAACTTTTTCATTCGTGCGAACGCTTTGGTATATGGCAGGCAACAAATAACCAAGTGATTTGCCGGTTCCTGTCCCTGCTTCGATCAATAGATGTTTGTCTTCGGCAAGTGCCGTCATTACCTCTTTGATCATAATATCCTGAGCTTCTCGGCTTTCATACTGCGGCAAAGTTTCTTTAAGTCGTTTCGTTACTTCATCCATATAATCTGTAAAAGATAAATTCTGTAGCGGATTCTCAGCATGCTCGTCTCGAGGTGGAGCTAATTCGTTCCAGTCTCCTACAGCAAGCGCTAATTGACGATAAAAAGTCAGATCACCTTCGGGCTGAAGCGTCTCCGCTTCCCGTTCACGCAGCAGACCATCGAAATACCAACCAAGATCACTATCCTCTTCCGTAAACAGCTCACAGAGTCTCTGGATCGTCAGCAGAGGCAAATCGTAGAGCTCCTCCAGACATTTCAGCAATACAAGAGCAGTTGCGAGTGCATCACTGTCTGCCTGATGCGGACGCTCATGCGTCACACCAAAATGTGCACTAACTGATCCTAGTTGATAGGATGTGAGGGAAGGAAAGCAGATTTTCAGAAAATCAATCGTATCTAAAATCCGTCCTTGAAATGGTAAATACCCACATCGGTCTAAAGCATTTTGCAAAAAATGGAAGTCGAATGCGACATTATGCCCTACAAGCACAACATCATCCAAGAGTGGAACAAGCTCCATCATCATCTCATCCAGCTCAGGTGCATCCTTTACATCATCGTCGGTAATCCCCGTTAGACCAGTTATAAAAGGAGGTATCGGCGTTCCGGGCTTGACGTAGGAACCATATACCCGGGAGATGGACCGGTCTTCTTCTATAATTGCAAGGCCAACCTGGATGATTTCACCCACGGATTGGGTTCCCGTTGTTTCAAAATCAAGCACGGCAAATTTCATTATAATTCTATTCCCTTTCAATTGAGACTCTTAATCAGCATAACAGAAGTTGCGAAAAAAGGCGATGCACACCACTGGTTCAGGGGATGCATCGCTTGAATGAAAATGCGGAATAATAAACCGTAAACGTAATAATTTACAATAATGAAACAAGCTGATTTCCGAAATGAAGCTTACCTCCTCGGCGGCGGCAAACCTCCAAATTCACAGTCGGTTCAGGAAGAGCCGGGTCAAGTTGCAAAGAAAGGCCAAACAGCTCCTGTGCTTCATTGAAACGTTCCTGTGAGGCCCGGATACAGCCTAAAGCATTATACACCATGGCTTTGAGCTTGGTTTCCCTTATCAAACCGAGCATATGGTTCAGATGACTCCAAGCAGCCTCCCCTTCCCCTTCTTGAAGGTAAGAGATGGCTAAATATAATCGAGCAGCCAGGCTATCCGGATATTGTACAATAACTTCCTTAAACTGCTCAATACATTTTCCATACATCAAGAGCTTATAATACCCCTGACCTCTGACAAAAGTATCCATGCACAGCTCGGGTGCTTCCTGCTCTGGCACTTCCTCTTCGACCACAGTCGTAAAATCTACACTTTCACGAAAGTGGCTTAGCTTCTCTGCAAAGGCCAGCCATTCATCCATGACTTTATCGCTAAGTCGATGCAGCATATTATAATTGCATAAAAGCTCATTCCGGCGGGCACCCTCCGCTGTAGGGTAATCTGTAACGATCTCCTGAAGCACCTTGTTCATTTCAGCAAACAAATGTTGAAACATGGGCTATCCCCCCTTACTGAAGATGAAATCAGTTCAGCTTGCCTGACTTCATTTTCTGCGAGATCGGGGTCTTTCATCCCTGCCATTCATTACATGGCGTAAGTCCATCCTTTAAGCGATTGTAGCATGCAGTTCGTGATCGGCCAGCTTCACGGGTTTGTTGTTCTCATCCACGAATACCACTGTTGGCTTATGCGACTCCAATTCTTCTGAGGACAGCATCGCATACGAAATGATAATTACTGTATCTCCCGGCTGAACCAGACGAGCAGCTGCACCATTCAGACAGATCACACCACTGCCGCGAGGCCCAGGAATAACATAAGTTTCTAACCGGGAACCATTATTGTTATCGACGATCTGTACTTTTTCATTCTCAAGAATATCTGCCGCTTCCATTAAGTTCTCATCAATGGTAATACTTCCTACATAATTCAAATTCGCTTCTGTCACCGTCGCGCGGTGAATTTTGGACTTCATCATATGTCTAAACAAGAGCGGCAACCTCCTTTGGAATAAATACATTATTGTCAATTAAGCGCGTTCTGCCAAACTTCACGGCAAGCGCTATAATCATTTCCCCATCTACATCCTTTAATACAACTTCGTTCCGCAAGCCTTCCAGATTAGGAAAGGTCAGGATTTCCGCATAATCAATAACCGCCAAAGGTGAGCTAGAAATAACGGATGTCAACAAATCCCGAACTTCAGCTATAGTTCTTACCTTTCCTTCTTCGATGGCCTCACGCGCTTCACGCAGGGAACGAGATAACACCAGAGCCTGGCTACGTTCCTCCGGAGATAGGAATACGTTACGTGAGCTAAGTGCAAGTCCATCTCCTTCACGAACGATAGGGCAAGGAACAATTTCAACATTCATATTTAGATCAGACACCATTCGGCGGAGCACTGCTACTTGCTGAGCATCCTTTAGTCCGAAGAAGGCATAATCAGGCTGCACAATATTGAATAGTTTATTAACGACTGTCGTTACCCCATTAAAATGTCCTGGACGTGATGCCCCACAGAGTCGAGTGGTAAGCTCAGATACCGAGACTGTAGTCCGGGTAGGCTGCGGATACATTTCTTCCACACTGGGGATAAATACAATATCGACACCTTCGCGTTCCGCAAGCTCCAAATCACGCTCTTCATCGCGCGGATAGGAATCATAATCCTCATTCGGTCCGAACTGCAGCGGGTTCACAAATATGCTCATAACGACCGTGTTGCTCATTTCGCCTGCCCGCCGAAGCAGACTGGCATGTCCTTCATGCAGGTATCCCATCGTTGGAACAAACCCAATTGGAGTGTGCCCACCTTGTCTCATATATTCCAAAGCTTCGCGCAGTTGCTTAATGCTTCTGACGACTCTCATCTTATTCCCCATCCTTTCCGGCACCGCCGTATAAAGATTCCAGAACGGTTTCATCTGCTTTAAAAACATGACCTTCATCTGGGTACGAGCGATCCTTCACTTCTTTCACATATTGACTGATACCCTCACGAATCAGACTACCCACATCCGCGTAAGTTTTGACAAAACGTTTCTCACGGTAGGGTGAGGCATAACGCAACAAATCATGGAAAACCAGTACCTGTCCATCACAATAACGACCTGCACCAATCCCAATGGTCGGTATGCTCAGTGCCTCAGAAATCGCTTGTGCTACTTCTTCAGTCACTAGTTCCAGTACCACTGCAAAAGCACCGGCGGCTTCAAGCGCTTTAGCCTCATCCATCAGACGTTTTGCATCTTTGGCATCCTTACCTTGAATACGGTAGCCACCAATCATATTGACCGATTGTGGTGTAAGCCCAATATGTCCGAGCACAGGAACGCCTGCAGCTACAACCGCAGTGACTGTCTCACAAATTTCGAGACCACCTTCCATTTTGACGGCATGAGCCCGCCCTTCCTGCATTAGTCTGCGCACACCACGCAGAGTTTCATCTATACTTCCGTGATAGGTCATAAATGGCATATCTGCCACAATAAACGTATTCTGTGCACCCCGGGTTACTGAACGAGTGTGATAAACCATATCGTCAATTGTAACAGGTAAAGTTGTATCATATCCAAGTACCACGTTTCCTAAGGAGTCACCCACCAGGATAAGGTCGATACCGGCTTCTTCAGCAAGTAATGCCGACGGGTAATCATAAGCGGTCAACATACTTAACCGCACCCCATCTGCTTTCATTTTTTTCATTTTCACAATATTAAGTGCTTGTTTGTTTGCCATTTCTCTCTTCGTCCTCCTTTTTGAAATTACATCCCCGTAAAAATCGCAACAAAAAAACCCTTTAGCAATAATTTGCTAAAAAGGTCCGAAGGGCAAAAAAGAGTCACTCGCGATCGTCCCTTCTGTCTCGGTCCTTACGGCTCAGAGCAGAATCCAACGTAACCGTCTAACGCAGTTATGAAGGTGATTCCAATAATAAAACCATTATAAGTTCATCAAATCAAGAGTACAGTTCGCAAAACGATACCGCCTCTGCCCCATAGTATAACAAAAAGGACACGGAAATACACGAAAAAAATATGACAGGGGATGACACCCTGCCATATTGAAAAGACTCACAAGGGATTATAAAAGCTCGATTTCACCTGAGCACACGCTAGAAATCTCTCCAGAACTATTTTTAAGTAGTAGTCCACCTAATTCATCCAGACCTACTACAACTCCTTCAGAGCGTCCCTGAGGGCTATTCAGAGCGATTTGGCGCCCCAAAGTAACTGACATCGACTCCCACAGCTCTTTGATAGGTTTAAACCCTTGATTCATGTATAGAATGTAATGCCTCTCCAGCTCATCCATTACAGCTCTTACCAGCTCGGAACGGTCAACAGGGACACCGCCCCGCAGAATTCGCAGGGAGGTCGCTACTTCTTTCAGATGATCAGGATAATCGTCTTCAGTCATGTTCGCAGAAATTCCAATCCCGGCGATGCAATAATGAAGCTCTCCTTCTCTTAGAGAAGACTCAAGCAAAATCCCGCATATCTTACGATCGCCCGCAAGCAGATCATTCGGCCATTTAATCCCGGCATCTACTCCGGTTACCTGGCGAATGGCCTTACAAACAGCAACTCCAGCAAGCAGTGTTAACTGAGGGGTCTGTAACAGGGGTAAATTCGGCCGCAGTACTATACTCATCCAAATCCCTTTGCCACGCGGTGAGTACCATTTCCTACCTATTCTGCCTCTACCTCCGGTTTGTTCTTCAGCGATTACGGTTGTTCCCTCTGGCGCACCGCTTTCTGCCAATCGTTTGGCTTCCTCCTGAGTAGATGCGACAGACTCCAGGAGCTGAACGCTGTCTATCCAATTCGAATCAGAAGCTTCCTGCTTCAATTCGGTTAGAGACAATGCCTTATCATAGCTCATGTCCATCCATCCTTTTTGCTTCAAGCAACAATTCTCGTTTATTGTTTAACAGATCACCCGCAGCAGTCGCTTGCAGCAGAGCACTAAGCATATTACCCAGCCAAGGCCCCGGACGTTTCTCAAGCGCCTCCGCCAACTCATTCCCTGTAACAGCAAGCTCTGAGAGGCTCTGCAGCGGCATTTGTGCGACCCACTCTCTTGCAGCTTGTAAATAGATCAGGCCATTTACAAGATCTGGCGCCGCTGGAGTAGTGACAGCGCGCGAGTCTTTCGAGCCCGCTGGCAAGCTGCTCGCAGCGGGAAGGGCTGCTGCTGGCAAGATCGCCAGCAGCGAGAGCCAACCTTCGGCGGCTTCTACGCCGAAGGTCAGCACGGCGGCGATCCAGCGCCGCCGCAGTAGATCCGTGCCGCCAACTTCCCCCGGCGGCACTGCCTCAAGGGCAGCGGTCCAAGCTTCGCGGACCCGCAGCACCCGGACGACGCTTACGCGCGTCGTCCCAGAGAACGTCCATGCCCGCAGCAGCTCGTCGGCCTCCTGGGCCGACTGCTTCAGGGCATGGAGGAGAAGCGCCCACCGCAGGTGGGCGCTCTCCAGTTCCCCTATCCCGGCCGTTAAGGCGGCAGCTGCCGCCATATCGGTTCCGGTCCAGGGGAACGGGGCTTTGCCGCGCGCTAGCAGCTCGCAGCGCGCTAGCATAGCAAGGCCGCGCCGAGGATGCGGCCCCTCTATGATGCGGTCCAGCTCCGCGCGGACACGCTCCACAGCAATATGCGCCAGCTTATCTCGCTGGCGCAGTAGCCCCCTCCACGTATTCTTAGCGATGGAGAAATCTAACACCGATGCGAAACGAATGCAGCGAAGCATGCGAAGCGCATCCTCATCGAACCGTTCCTCTGCATCACCCACACAGCGGATCACATGGAGAGCTAGATCCTTCTCGCCTCCGAAAGGATCAATCAAATCTCCACCCAGCCCACAGCATATCGCGTTAATCGTAAAATCACGACGACGAAGATCTTCCTTCACATCGCTAACAAATTCAACATGGTCCGGACGACGGTGATCGACATAGCCGCTTTCAGTTCGGTATGTCGTCACCTCAAATCCATGCCCATCCTGAAGCACGGTGACCGTCCCATGCGCTAGCCCTGTTGGAATACTGCGTGCGAAGATGGCAATTACTTCCTCCGGCACTGCTGAAGTTGTAATATCCATATCATGCACTGGCCTACCCAATAGCTCATCGCGAATGCAGCCTCCGACCCAAAATGCCTCATGGCCGTTTTGAGTTAGCTCAGAAACTACATTTTCCGCCGCAACAGCCATAGCAGATGGCGCCATTTTCCATTTCATTACGAACTCCTTACCCCCTGACTGTATCCAGTCTAGGGACCTTGCGCCCGAGCACACGGTAATATATATCCTCATACTGACTTGTAATCGAATCCTTACAGAAGTCTTTGCAGGCCGTTTCCAGACAAGCCTGTCTGAACTGCTCCATCATACGATCATCCGAAAGGAGTTTGATTGCATATTTCGCCATATTATCTGTATCCCCAATTGGAGCAATGAATCCTGTCTTGCCGTGTTCTATGAGCTCTGGAATGCCTCCGGTTTGAGAACCTATAGTCGGAACGCCACATGCCATTGCTTCCAGGGCCACCAGTCCAAAGCTTTCCTTCTCAGAAGGTAACAGAAGAAGATCAGCCAACGATATAACTTGAGCAATCTCATCCTGTCTTCCTAAGAAGCGGACTTTATCATCCAGACCCATTTCACTGATCTTAGCTTGAATCTTAGGAAGATCTGGCCCTTCGCCAACAAGCAGCAGACGTGAAGGGATTTCACGATTCACTTTAGCAAAGATATCCACAACATCACTTACCCTTTTAACTGGGCGGAAGTTACTGATGTGCATCAGGATCTTCTCCTCAGGGGAAGCAAAATCATCCCGTAAATTCGTAACATCCCGTGGGTAATAGACACGATGGTCAACAAAATTATAAGTGAGGTCGATCTCGCGCGTGATATCCAGCACTTCTCGAGTTTCTCTAATGAGATCCTTCGATACAGCTGTTACTGCATCACTTTCATTAATCCCAAGACGGATTAGATCCTTTAGAGATTCATCTTGTCCAAGTACCGTGATATCCGTACCATGCAAGGTCGTCACAACTTTTATATCATTACCAAGCATCTGCTTAGCAAGGAAAGCACAAACAGCATGCGGAACGGCGTAATGAACATGGAATAAATCCAAATTCTGCATTTTGGCAACCTGAGCCATTTTCGTAGCGAGCGCTAAATCATAAGGAGGATATTTGAATACATAATAATCATTAACCTCTACCTCATGGTAAAATATATTTTTCTGGAATTTCCCTAACCGAAACGGGATGCTGTGTGTAATAAAATGAACTTCATGTCCCTTTTCGGCCAAGAGTTTTCCTAATTCAGTGGCTACTACGCCTGAGCCGCCAAGAGACGGATAACAAGTGATGCCTATTTTCAAACGGTCCATATTCCGTCCCCTTCTATACCTTATATAGTTTGATCCCCTGCAGTAAACAAATCTACTGCATAAGGCACTTTTGTTGCAAACCCTTCCGCATACGGAATGAGTCTCCGCTGTCCAAGCAACATGTCTCTGGAACGGACACGTTCAATGTAACCTTCTGTCAGCGGTGTGGATACAGTATCGGCACCCAGCGGCTTAGTGAACTGGGAGCGATAGCAGGACAACGCCTGTTCTTTCAGCCCATATTGTTTAGTAACATCTACAATAAGATCCGTACGTCCTAGATCATTTATAAAATAAAAAAACAGCTGTGGAGCCGGAACTGCCGGCTTGTCCGACATGTATTTACGTAGTTTGGCATTAAACACAGCTTCTTCTACCAGCTTACTGCACGCAATATGATCCGGATGACGATCTTCCCAATAAGGAGCAAAAACAATCGCAGGAGCAAACCGGCGAATTTCTGCTGTCACAGCGGCCACATGCTCTTCTGTTATAAACAGCCCTCTGTCAGATAAGCCCAAATTCGTCCGCACAGACACGCCAAGTAGATCAGCAGCTTGCTGTGCCTCTTCCTTACGTAGCTCTACAGTACCGTTCGAGGACATTTCCGCAGCTGTTAAATCGCACAGACCTACTTTTAGTCCTGCAGCGGTATGCTTCGCAATCGTACCTGCCATTCCGATCTCCGCATCATCCGCATGAGCCCCAAATACAAGAATGTCCAGCTTCATTCATCAACACCTGGTTTGTATTTATGGACGAGTTCTCGCCAAGCAAAGTCACCACGATCAATCGCCTTCACAAGCACCTCAGCTGTTGCGATATTCGTTGCTACAGGGATACCATATACGTCACATAGACGAAGTAAAGCTGTAATATCTGGTTCATGTGGTTGTGCCATTAATGGGTCGCGCAAGAAAATAATAAGATCCAATTCATCTTGGGCTACCATTGCCCCAATTTGCTGATCTCCACCCAATGGTCCTGACATATAGCGGTGAATCTTCAAGCTAGTCACATCCATGATCCGTTGGCCAGTAGTCCCCGTAGAAAATAGTTCATGACCTACAAATACATGCTCATAGGCTAATACAAAATTTACGATTTCATCTTTTTTACGATCATGCGCAATAAATGCGATCTTTAACATGGTGTTCTCCCCTGTCTATTCTATAAAGTGCTCAAATCCATAGATCAAGCCAGTGTATCCCATTACCTTTTGAATCCCCATCTTAACGCCTGGCATATAGCCTGCTCGCTCATAAGAATCATGCCGGATTTTTAAGGATTGTCCGAACCCACCAAAAATCACTTCTTCTTGGGCAAACACACCAGGAAGACGGACACTATGTATCCGGAATCCATTATAGTAACCCCCACGCGCACCCTCAATCGTTTCTTCTTCTTTAGGGTTTCCTTGACGAAGCTCTTCCCGTACTTCTGAAATCATCTCTGCTGTTTTGACTGCAGTTCCGGATGGAGCATCCAGTTTTTGGTCACCATGATACTCGATAATCTCCAGATGTGGAAAGTATTTTGAAGCTTGAGCCGCAAATCTCATCAACAGAATAGCCCCTATGGAGAAGTTCGGAGCAATAAGTCCACCTATCCCCTGGTCTTGACACTGCTTGTCCAGTTCCACAATTTGCTCCGGTGTGAATCCGGTTGTACCGATAACCGGACGCACTCCATATTTAATGGCTAACACTGTATTCGTATACGCTGATTGCGGTGTAGTGAAATCGACCACAACATCTCCGTTGCTTCCTGCGAGGGCAGCCTCAAAATCTGAAGTTACAATAATTCCTGAGTCTTCCAGACCTACTAGACGGCCTGCATCTATATCCATCGATGAACGATCTACCGCAGCCGCTAGCTCCAACTCTTCGTCTTGCAGCACAAGTTTAACAACCTCTTTACCCATTCTCCCGCCTGCGCCGGATACGATAACTCTGATCTTGTTGCTCATATCTTTTCATCCTCGCTTTCACTAGTTATATAGTTATTGCATATACGATTGTATGGATTTCTGAAGGTCTACCATCAATTCTCGCAAGCCAGAATCATCCGGATGTAAAGAAATCACTTCTTTTAAGGCGGCCATAGCCTGCATATGTTCATTCACCCGACTATGTGCGATGGCAAGCCATACATAAGCATCCCCGTATAATGGATCCAGGGCGATGGCCTCTTTAAGTAGCGTAATCGGATGGTACGGGTTACGAGTTTTGTTTTCTTCATCTTCTATCAACCGCTTAGCTTCCTGTACATGCATCATAGCTTGAAGATGCTGTAGATGTAGACTATACTCAGGTTTGCTGCCATCTAACTTCATAGCCGCCTGAGCATGAACTAAAGCTTTATCTAGCATACCACTGCGGGCATATGTTATGGAACAACGATATCTGACTTCAGCATCAGCAGGACTTGCTGCAATCGCAGCCTCAAAGCAAACAATAGCTTCCGCAAAGTCACTACGCAATATTGAGCGGTAGGCTTCTCTTACATAATCCCTTTGATCCATATCCTCACCATCCTCACGGCTAAATCCCGTTCGTTTGGTACAGCATATGTTATAGAGGCCTAATCGGTGTCTTTTGGTGTCCAGCGCCCAGCATCTCGGGTATTAAACTTATGCATGACCTTATTATGTGCTTCAGTCAGATCAATCCCAAGAGAATTTGCAAAACAAACGGTAATAAACAAAATATCTCCCAGTTCAAGCTCTATAGAATTCTCTGCTTCATCTGATTTCTTCGGCTTCTCACCGAATTCATGATTGACTTCCCGCGCCAACTCTCCGACTTCCTCGGACATGCGGGCTAACATAGACAGCGGACTGAAGTATCCTTCTTTAAATTGCGATATATAAGCGTCTACTTCACGCTGAATGTCACCAAGACTTTTGTCCATAAAATGTATCTTAGCCCCCTCTGTATATCTTGCCTTCTGTTTGCCCCTATGTTATCGTAAAGACGTTTTGAAGACAAATCTTTTTTGAATATTTTAACACCTGCAAGAAAAGGTATACTTATTATAGGAAAAGAAAAACTGCCTTAACAAGGCCTAACGAGGGATTCCATGAATTCAAACAAGGTAATTTCAATCAGCAAAACAGTTGCCCCTATCATGCTCGGAACCGCAGTATATGCATTCGGACTACTGTATTTCATCATTCCCAGTCAACTCATGGAAGGCGGCGTAACGGGAATCACATTGCTGCTTAATTATGCCTTTGACATTCCAATCTTTTTAACAACACTGCTAATCAATCTCCCATTGTTTCTGCTCGGTTGGAAAGTCCTAGGCGGCCGCCAAATCGTATACACAGGTGTAGGAATCGGATCTTTGTCCCTTTTCTTGTGGATCTTCGAAAGACTGATCTCTGCTGGATGGATTGTTCCTTTCAGTACCGAACATGACTTTATTCTTGCTGCGCTATACGCAGGGGTAACACTAGGAACCGGGCTTGGGATTGTGTTCCGTTTTGGTGGCACTACAGGTGGTGTGGACATTGTGGCAAGAATTTTGGGACGGAATTTCGGCTGGAGCATGGGGCAGATTATTCTGGCCATCGACATTTTCATTATCGGCTCTTCCATCTTCTATATCCCCAAAGAAAAAATTCTATACACACTCGTTGCAGTGTTCATTGCATCGCGTGTCATCGATTTTATCCAGGAGGGCGCTTATGCCGCCAAAGCTTTTACAATCATTAGTGATGAGGCACCCCAAATTGCTGATTTAATCACTGCTGAACTAGAACGAGGGGTAACACTCATTCCTGCAATCGGTGCGTATTCTAAGCAAGCCAAACATATGGTGTATTGTGTAGTTTCAAGGCAGGAAATTCGCCGTCTTAGTTTACTGGTTAAATCGATTGATCCGCATGCGTTTGTAATTATTAGCGATGTGCACGACGTACAAGGCGAGGGATTCAGAGAAACATAAAATATCCCCACAAAGTGTGGCCTTGCTTCGATGCGTACTCAGGTACTTTGCGGGGGCCCCAAATAAATAATTTCTAATTCGTTAAAAATAGGAGCGGGGGACTCTTCCCCGCTCCTTTTGGTTATATAAACATTCCACTAAATGGGTTTGAAGTTCTGATTCTCTCCACGGTACTTACGATAACCCGCATAAGCTAATACAGCGATAATAAAACCTGCGGCTAGTCCTCCCCAAATCCCAAATTCTTGTGAAGCCAAGGGTACTGACAAAGCCGGCTCATCCTTCTCTTTTCCGAACATTACCCGCACAGTATCCTGACCATAAGACACAATTTCAAGCAACCGGGCCCGTTCGATTTTTTGTGAGGAAGAAGAAATGCCTGCGGCATAAGAGAGCCAGGAATCAAAAGCATTTACAACTTCAGGTTGCCGAGAGACGATCACCGCTGGCCGTATATTTTCGTACCTGCCCTGTAGCCTCTCTACAGCCGTTTTCCATCCCGCCAGATCATTTGTAGCACCACTTTGCTCCATCGCATTTAAATCCTCGCGGATTAGCTTATAATACTGAAGCCAAATGGGTTGTCCGGGTTGATTTAGACTATTGGCAGCTAACCGTAATTTGGCCGCTGTAGCCTCCAATTGCTGCTGAGATACTTTTGCGCTTGCCACAGCAGCCTTCAGGTCCATAATGACCCCTGATAAAGCGTTAATGCCCTCTACAGAGGTCATTCCTTCAAAAGAAGAGGACACTATGATCCTAGAGATATCTTCAGTCTCTTGTCGGACCTTCATCACATCCCCTTCCAAGACATACCCATACAATGCCTCAGCGGCTTGTTCTAGCAACTGTGCTCCGGTCTTTCCGCTCATCACTGTCAAGCCGTTGCCCGAACTAACGTCGGCGCTTTGCTTCGAAGCCTTGCCAGAGCCTTCACCAGCATTCCCTTGCGCTGCCGAAGCTTTTTCAACATTCATGCTGGTCAGTAACCAGCAAAATACTAGAATAACCAACACATAATATCTCCCTCGGAGCATGAAATACCCCCTCCTACTTAAGAAGAAACGACGTTGTCATCTTTTAAAGACGAGATTCGTTTCTCGTAAAATTATAAGGATTAAGCATAGTATAAAACTCATACTTCTTATAATTCTAAATGTATGGCAGGGGGACAAGGGTTAGAACTGCTTACTAGAACCTATTCTTAAATTGATAGATAGAGTCTACTGGTCTTTGTCTACTACTAAACAACCAAGCAACAATCACACTAAACACTGTAAGCGCCATCGTGAAATATTGCACCTGTGTGACATCATCATTCAGTACAGAAGGTAGCCACGGGTATATTCCGTAGGAATAGTCCAGCATATCGTTTGCAAGGGTCCAGAACAGCGCTAGCGGAATCATTTTGCGGAAAGAAAAGAATCGTGCATAGATCAAAGCTTCTACTGCCATCCCCAAATGAGAGATCACCAGCATCCAATCTTTCCAGACTAGAATATCTCCTTGATAACCTCCAGCAAAAATCATACTTACTGCCCAAATCCCATACTTCACAGACGTCACAACCGCTAACGCCTCAATAAGCTCCCTTACATTGTTTCCCGTATAGCCTTTTGGAGGAAAGAGCATTAGCAACAGCGCCAAGGTAAAGAACAAGCTCGCGGTTGGACTATCTGGAACAAACGGGAGCAACCAAAGCGGAAAGTTAGCCGCCGTGAACTCCAATTGATTGCCATACCATATGTAGCCATAAATGGTACCGAGAAGATTCACAATGAATAACAACCAAATGATTCCTCGGTGCTTAAACAGTTTATCAAGAACGGACATACAGATCATTAACCTCCCAAGTAGTGGCAACTTTACATTTAGACATACAAAAACCTGACCGCAGTTTCGATCAGGTTTTGCGTTATTATTATTTTACTGTTCGCTTTTTTGTTTGGCAAGCCAGTCTGCCAAGGCATCAATGTCTTGATCAGAAAGCCCCGCTCCCAGAGCAGTATCATACATCTTCGGCATCTGCCCTTGACCCTCTTTTATAATAGTAAGGATTGCTTCTTTATCATGGGTGTCCCCAACGCCGCGAAGTGAAGGTCCGCCTGCCCCTTTCAAATCCGCTGCATGACAAGAGATGCAAGTAGCTTGCTTAAATAGCCCCATAGCTGGATCATCCTTATCTACAATCGCTACTTCCTTCGCCTTAACTGCACTAGAGGTTGGAAGCCCCTTCGCCCTATTCTCTGCCGCCTTCTCTTCCCGTTGAACATCTTCAGGAATTTGACCAGTTTCAGCCATTTCATGTTTGTATTCAGTCCAAGCGGTATTTGTTAGGTACACAATCGCCGCTAGCGATAAGAACATCAAAGATGAAGCGATCGGTCTACGGTAGAAGCGACGTTCTCTGCCCGTGTCAAGAAATGGAGCTAAAAGAAGTGAACCAAAAGCTACACCGGTTACTCCTAATGTACCCAGTACGATATAATCACCTGAAGCATAAGGAAGCTTCAAATACTGATAGAGAAACAAGAAATACCAGTCAGGAATTGGGATAACCGTAGCACTCGCATTCGCTGGAAACCCTAGCGGCGCTGGCTCTGAAATAGTAAGCACTAATATTCCTACAAGTACAACGACGCCAACCATCCATTCTTTTAGTAGAAAGTTAGGGATAAAGGCTTCCGATTTACCAGGATAGGCTGAATAGTCTGGAGGTGTGATAAATCCATTGCCTTTACGAACTCTGGTATCACCGACATATACAACCTTTTCCTTAGAATTGTTTCCATGTGCCATCCATATTCCTCCTCTCTCAGATTAACTTACAACGGTCCAGAAATCCCTTGTCTGCGGATCATAATAAAGTGTCCTACGAGCAGACTAAGAAGCACCGCTGGGAGGAAGAATACATGTAGTGCGAAGAACCGAGTCAACGTTTCTGCACCAACAATCGTACCGCCTTGCATAAGTTCTTTCAATACGGGTCCCATCACTGGAACCGAGTTAGCAATTTCGAGTGTTACCTTAGTCGCAAAGTAAGCTTTATTGTCCCAAGGCAATAAGTAACCCGTTAAACCGAGCCCCAACATTACGAAGAAGATGAGCATTCCAACTACCCAGTTCATCTCGCGTGGAGCTTTATAAGAGCCTGTAAAGAAGACGCGCATCGTATGAAGGAACATCATAACAATGACAAGACTAGCACCCCAGTGATGCATTCCGCGAACGATTTGTCCAAAGGCAACACTAGATTGTAAATACTCAACACTTGCATAAGCATTGATAATATCTGGAACATAATACATCGTTAAGAACATACCCGATAAGATCTGAATCACTGTAATAAAAAAGGTCAGTCCGCCAAAACAATACACAAACGCAGAGAAGTGATGGGCCGGGTTAACATGCTCAGGAACCTCGTGGTCGGCCACGTCTCTCCAAATTGGCGTAACATCCAAACGTTCGTCAATCCAGTTATAGACATTTTTAAACATTAGAACCTACGCCTCCTCACTAGCTACTGTATTAGGCACAATATCACCCAAAAGAACCCACCCGTTATCAAATTTCGTTTTATACTGGTCCAGCGGTTTTGGAGCTACTTCGAGATTTTTGCCGAGTTTGGTATAACGTGCACCGTGGCAAGGACAGTGATACTCGTCCGGATATGCCTTATCATTGTTCCATCCGACCGTACATCCTAAATGTTTACAAATGGGTGAAAGCGCATAAATATCACCCTTTGCGTCTTTACGGATCCACGCAGTCAGCGTCGCTGTGCTGTCGTACCATCCGTCTTTCTGTTTCAATTCAAACGTAAACTCTTGGGGCTCTTCGGTGATTTTGCTAATTTCAGCAACCTTTATAAAATCACCCGCGCCCTTCTTATGTAATATTGGGTCCACGACAAAACGGACCATTGGGAGAATTGTACCTGCCCCCATAAAAGCAGTAGCGCCACCTAGCGTGTAGGTCAAAAATTGCCTGCGCGACATCTCTTTACGGCTGGGTGGTTGTTCAGGCCAAATATCCTGTTGATCATTATGGCTGCTCATACTGTTATATAACCCCCTTCTCAAGATATAAGAAAGTATCTAAGGTGTCCGATCAGAGATGCCTTACTATAAATAATCCGTTTTCAAATCTTTTCAATGAAATACATCACATACCATTTCGATTCAACCTAATAATAGCTTAGGCACCAAAACCCGTCAAGAATATTGTCTAATTTGTGACAGGCCAAAAAGTGATTTTAACTTATAATTGTTGATTTTCTGTCACATTTAAAAGGGGCTCACCGTCGCCACATCTCTTGAATTTTCATACCAATGTCACTATTAATCTTACCTCCCAGAGAACCCTCAATGATAGGCAGAGAGAGTACTAAATCGCTTTCAAAAATTTCTTGTTCCAGAAGTGCTATATCTGCTGTCAACACCACAGCATACTGGAAACCACTGGATTTGACTTTTTGGCAAACCTCATTAATTAGGTCAACATATCCTCCCCCTCCATACTGAATCGCTGGATAAGTTACAATCCGTCCCTTAAACGGTATTTCCACCAAATCCATAAAATCACGTAATCTTTCTAAAGCTTGAACCGTCTCAGGAGGACTTTCAGCCCCGCTTAATCCTGTAAAAGGTATGAGACATGTATCATAGAACTTTCGATTTTCTTTCCACTGCTCAACTTCAAAATCACTGAATTTCATTTATGTCCATCTCCTTATTTACGATCCTTCGTTACTTTCACATT
Organism: Paenibacillus sp. PastF-3; assembly: GCF_029893135.1. Lineage (NCBI taxonomy): Bacteria > Bacillati > Bacillota > Bacilli > Caryophanales > Paenibacillaceae > Paenibacillus > Paenibacillus sp. PastF-3. The sequence goes on from NZ_JARXWM010000002.1 coordinate 614,086, forward strand.
TCACAAATTTGCCCGAAGTTATAAATCCCATTATATTGAAAGAGGGGGACGAACGTCTATATTTAGATTTTCATAGGTTTTCCTTCACCTCTAATTGATACAGAAAGCTTCATTACTCCATTAGAAAAATCACAGCGTATAACAAGAAAGACGCCTGGTCGCGTTCTTGGAGGTAGAGTTACAAGCTGAGTACATCCGTAATTCCATACACGTTCTATATACACCTTCGTAGTGAGGTTCCGCTAACGGACCGTATGGCCTTAATTTCGATTAAATGAGCACATATATTAGGGACGGACCGTATTGCACTTATTCCCTAATAACAAGCCCCTTCCCGGGTGATTTGGTGCGAATAACAGCGCTGGCTCGTTTACGTTACCAATTGCACATTGTATTCGGTTTTTCGCATACATTTGGCTCGTTTACGTTACCGGTGACACATTGTATTCGGTTTTTTCGCATACATTTGGCTCGTTTACGTTACCGGTGACACATTGTATTCGGTTTTTCGCATATATTTGGCTCGTTTACGTTACCGATGGCACATTGCATTCGGTTTTTCGCATACATTTGGCTCGTTTACGTTACCGGTGGCACATTGTATTCGGTTTTTCGCATACATTTAGCTGTTTACGTTACCGATGGCACATTGCATTCGGTTTTTCGCATACATTTGGCTCGTTTACGTTACCGGTGGCACATTGTATTCGGTTTTTTGCATACATTTGGCTCGTTTACGTTACCGGTGGCACATTGTATTCGGTTTTTCGCATACATTTAGCTGTTTACGTTACCGATGGCACATTGCATTCGGTTTTTCGCATACATTTGGCTCGTTTACGTTACCGGTGGCACATTGTATTCGGTTTTTTGCATACATTTGTCCGTAAGCTCGACTAAAACATGCATTTCGGAGGATATAAGGTCCGCTCGGTTTTTTAGAATCTGACGGCGACTCTCGTTTTTTCCAGTCTCCTGCTTCTTCACGTTCATCACTCCCTCCTCTTTCTTCGGAGTTATCCACATTTTTTTGTATTGTATAATTTCCTAAACAATCGAGTAGGAGGGGGCGGCTAGCCCCCGGCCTCTCACACCACCGTACGTACCGTTCGGTATACGGCGGTTCATGAAATATTCCGTAAGGAGTTGTATCTGTCCAATACACTCTTTAATCCATTGGATTCCCAATATTGGTTATTCAATGCACGTTGCAGAATTGGACTCCCTGCAATTCGCCAGTACCCTTTCCGAGTATTTCCCCACTCATATGCTATGTCCTTAGGCACGCCTAAAGATATAAGCCTTTTGACTTTGGTTCTCGGGTTCTTCCATTGCTTCCAGAGACACATTCGCAATCTCCTTCGAATCCACATATCCATCGCTTTTAAGACACTTGGCGTATCCGCCAGACAGAAATATCCCTGCCATCCCATCAAGTATCGATTGAGCTCCTGGATTCTCTCTTCCATTCGCATCGCTTTCTTCCGGGACGTGATCTCCCGAATTCGAGTTTTCGCTCTCTGCAAGGACTGCTTCGCTATCCTCACCTTGGGCTCTTTATCGTGACTAAAGCTAAACCCAAGAAATTTTCGTCTCCATGGGCGGTCCACCGCACTCTTCGCTTGCTTCACCTTTAGTTTTAGTCTTGTCTCAATGAATACAGTGATGGATGCCTTCACTCGCTCTCCTGCTCTTGGCGTTTTCACGTAAATATTGCAATCATCCGCATAACGAACGAAGCGGTGTCCACGTTTCTCGAGTTCCTTGTCGAGCTCGTCCAAGACGATGTTAGATAATAACGGACTGAGTGGACCACCTTGCGGTGTCCCTTCTGTTGTCGGTTTTACTAACCCGTTCTCCATCACTCCTGACTGAAGATATTTTCGAATCAGCAGGAGAACTTTCTTGTCCTTCACTTTAGCCGAAATCTTCATCATCAGTCGGTCATGGTTGACGCGATCAAAGAATTTCTCCAAGTCAAGGTCAACGACGTATCGATAGCCTTCTTTCATGAATTCTCTAGCTTTCCTTACCGCCTCATGTCCTCGCCTTCCCGGACGAAATCCATAACTGTGGTCAGAAAACTCTGGATCAAATAATGGGGTTAGTACCTGAGCGATTGCTTGTTGAATCATTCGGTCTGTCACGGTATCTATTCCTAATAACCTAACGCCTCCGCCACCGGGTATCGGGATTTCGACTCGGCGCACAGGGCTCGGTTCATAGGTTCCTTCTTCTATCGATTGCCGCAAGGTTTGCCAGTTTTGTACGATGTGTTCTCGTAAGGATTTTACGGACATCCCATCTACGCCATGACTTCCTTTATTCGCTTCAACACGCTTTAAGGCTTGCAGAAGATTTTCCCGTGACAGCAGCTGTTCCAACATTTTTTTTACCTCTCTTTACGTGATTTGTATCTTCCTCTTGTGCCAGAGATGGATTCTGCCCTGCCGAAGCTCCTCACGGGATTCACCGCTTTCTTTTTCAGTCAGGTCCTTTCGGATTTTTTTCTGCTTTCATTACTCATCTTGAACGCCTGGATGTACAAATACCTACTTCATGTTCAGCCCTTCCGCAGCTGTTGCAACAGCTTGCGTACTATGGCGTCTGCTGACTTCTGTGCGTTCAGCCTGCTCTCACAAGCAGGGTTACGAAGTGGCTTCGCCTACCGCACAGATCTCCCCAGGTAAGGATGCTATCTTCCTCTCCATCTATCTGCTTCATTTACTCCCGTACGCCTTTGACAGTATGGACTTTGGTTTGTTATGCAACCTCATCCAGCCTACGTTAGCCTTGTATAAAGTTCGTGTTCCTCAGACCGGAGATTTGCCGCCGGCTTCCTTCAGATTCCACCTCACGGTGGACATCCTTGCCTTAGACTAATGGCTACTACTGCCTTCGCCATTCGGGACTTCAACCCTATAGATAGCGCCCATGCTGGGCGCACATAAAAAAAGAAATGCGCTAAGCACATTTCTTTATGCCAAACTTTTAAGTTCTTCTGTAAGATTTCGGAAAGCTAATTTATCTCCTGTAGCCAGCGCCGTGTCAATCTCACGGTGCAAGATGTCGGAGCGACGCTTTCGCAGCGCTTCATCCCACACCATTTCTGCCGCAAGTCCTAGCATCACTTCGTACGTAGCCTTCATTTTGTCCATTCGATACACCTCCGCTGTTTAAGAGATCCTTATTGCTTTAATATTTTGATATCCATCAAGATGATTTTGTTTTCGTTTTCAAAAGTGACGGCACCTACTAAATCATATTCAACAATCCTGTCTACGTTCTACATATTTACCCATTCTGGTCAATACTTCATTTATTGTCCTATCAACAACCAAAGTACAGTCCACATCTACATATGTAATCCCCATAAGCATTGGCTTGATGCCTCCATACTGCTATAGATGTTTAGGCACGGCTATCTCCATCCCCCACGGCGTCATCATCACAGCGAGACCAGTGGTGGTCTCCCCTAATTTCAGCATCCCAAGGTGCACCATCATCCGAATAATTCGTTGCTCCAGAATAGAGGCAGCATTGTCATAATAGAAAGGTTTAATTAACCACCCTATACCATCCACTAATGAAGGTACGCTCACCCAATTCCCAGCACTAATGCTTACCCAATACACCAGTGAAGGCAGGTTTGGTACAGCCCCCTTATATAGTTTTAACCAAAAAGAGAATATCTGCATCAACGAGTCACATTTCCCATCGGCCAACACTGCCTCTCCTGTCGCCGTGAGCCTTAACCGAAAACCTTCTTCAGTGATCCAGCGGCGGTGACGAACATAATCATACAGGAGCGCTAATCTAGGTGGATAATGCTCACATGCCCTACCATAACCAAATCTCCAGCCGCCTTTGCTAAGCAGATCCTCCGGAATATGAAGTGCATTCATCACTCCTTGCTGATACCGCCTATACATTGCCCCTTCCTGATTAAGCTCTGGCTCATTTTCCTTGATATATCTCAGAAGCATAACCAGATCACTTAATAACAATTCTCCTTCATTTCGATACATGGCTGGTTCAGAGCTAACCGTAACCTTATCCTTGATATGTGCGCTCATCGTCTCACGAAAGCGCTCTTTCAAGTCTTTGGGCACTTGGAACAAATATCTCGTTTGCTGGGAAGAACCGCTAAAGAGCCAGCCTCCGCTTTTGAAACGAGAAACCATTTCTCGGAAACCCCCGGTCTTTCCTTCTTGGGTATCAAAAGAAGCTTGCCTAGCTACTGCCAACAAATCTTCCAGACTAAAGTAGCTGCGTTCATCAAAAAGTAATGTATTCAGAAACCGTAGATCCTCCGGAGCACATTCCCGGATATGAGACTCCATAAAACTTCTGCTTCCAAGCATAATCAAAATACTCTGGATCAAGTCATGTTTGGAATTCTGCTTGCATTCACACCGGTAGCGTCCCGCTATGGCGGTCAGCTGTCCAATATCTGCATAAGTGAGCATATCCGCCAGATTCATGTTTTATCGCCTCACCGTTTTACTACCATTATGGGAAATACAGCCCTTTTTATTCCCCTTTGCGCAAAAAAAATAACCCGATGCACGGGTTAACGCTGATTTTGCAGGATATGGCGAGTACAATTATAAAGAATAGGGTTCCATTCCCGTTCTTTCTTCTCCAAAATCGTCAGGGATAAATTCCCAATCCGCTCAGAATACTTATCTTTGTAAAATGCAGTATACAGTTGAGCGAGGAACCCTCCATGAGATATGACTAGTATGTTGCGATTGGGATGCTGCGCAGAAATATCCTCCATAAAGGCAAGTGCACGCGCTTGAAGCTGTTCGTCAGTTTCTTGACCAAGCGAAAGCTGACTCCAATCTTTCCCCCACTTCTCTTCACGCTCAGCGGCAGTAAGTCCTTCAACCTGTCCGTAGGCACGTTCCCGGATCCGATCATCCGGATCAAGTAACGGTACATTTAATTTATCTGCGATAATCCTACCTGTCTCTGCTGCCCGGGAAAGGTTACTTGTAATGCAATAATCCCAGCGATACGGCTCTTGTAATAAGCGGTCAGCAAGCATAGCAGCTTGCATCCGTCCTTCATCATTAAGCGGAATATCACTTTGCCCCTGTATCTTTCCAATTGCGTTCCAGTCCGTCAATCCATGGCGTATCAAGCCGATTAGCATATTGCCTCCCCCTTTTCACCCAAGTATTTGTCTCTTAATGTAACATGGATGAAATAAAAAGTCTTCTTTTATGCGTATTATAATACAAAAAATCCCCTTATCTTTACATAAAGGGACTCCTACATCGTTCTTAACACTATTATATACTGCAATAGCTAAGTCATACATCAATAGACCCTTTATGATCTGCGATATCGATTCAGCCGGGTTAACGAAAACACTGCAAAACCCACGCCAAGCATGGATAACATCATCCAATATTGAGGATGAGTAGGTCCCATATTTACCACAAGCGGTTCAATAATCCCACCTTCAGAGCCTAAAATGGGATAAGTGGATGTCCATTCCATAGAGCCAGCAACGCCTGTCTCTACAATTCCACTTTGAGCCACAGTGATATCAGCAGGTGTTCTAAACATAGTAAAGTAAAGAACACTGGACAAAAATACCGCCAGGAAGCAAGCGATCCAGAGACTAAGCCTATGACGAACAATGGCAGATGTCCCTGCGGATTTCCCATCCCCTGGCATTAACCAAGGACTCTCTAGATAAATCCGCTCCATAACTTTAACATTTATAACTTCTGCACGCTCTTCACTAATCTCTTCTTTCAAATCATGCATAAGCTGGCTACTCTCTTGCCACAGAGACCACTCAGCAGCGCAGTAAGGACAAGTTGCAATATGTTGTTCGAGCAAAATCCGCCTAGGATGTGTGGGGGGAGCGTCCCACAAGAGCGGAATACATTCTTGCGCTTCCCTGCAATTCATTCGCCTTACACCCTCTCAACCTGCTCTTCAACTTCAGGCTCATTGAAATAGGATTCGAGTTGAAGCTTCACACTACTTCTGGCACGAAACAACAATGATTTCACGGAGCTTACACTCTGATCTAAAATTTCTGCAATTTCTTGATAATCCATCTGATCGTATTCACGCAGGATTAGCGCAGAGCGTTGTTTCTCCGGAAGATTATTAATTGCCTCACGAACCAAGTTCATCCGTTCTTTACGCAATGCAGCCTGCTCAGGCGCTACTTCAAACGGTGCAACTGGAGTATATCCACTCTCTTCTAGGGATACATTTCCGGCACGATTCTTACGAAGCTCACTTAGCACGGTATTACGAGCAATAGTGTACAACCACGTTGAAAAGGAAGCATCTACCTCTCGAAAGGAATGCAAGCTACGGAATGCCTTGTAGAAAGTCTCCGAACAAAGGTCCTCTGCAATTAGCTCCATTTGTGAGTTTCTAAGCATATGATATACAAATGCCAATATTTTTCGTTGATAACGACGCATTAATTCTGAATATAATTCTGTGTTACCTTGTTTGATTTCCTGGATCAACTGGGAATCCGTCATGGTGAGATTGGCCCTCCTCGCCCTTGCACGTCTTTTCCCGTCCGGTCCGTACTTATTATACCGGTTTGGGCTTTAAAAGTTGCGCTGGTTTACTGCAACTTTTTAGTTTATTACAAGAAGAAACGATATTGTCGACCTTTTATGTAAGACAAACGTTCCTTGTGGGAATTTTAGGGAAAATATATGACGTGCAACTTATCCGTTCTTCAATTTTGAAATACACCTATGTATATTCAAACACCCAATAATTAAGGCATGATGATTGTGATGAATATAAAAAGAAAAATGGCATATTTCTTAGAGCATATAAATTTTATAACGAATCTAGAAATATACCAGATCTATTGTATCACAGATTCTCATAGGATGACATTAATAGACTTCAGAGCAGTAATCTCGTCAGCAAGACCTGACAACAGATTATAAACGAACATTAACTCCGTCAATAAGACTTTGATCACTGTAATATGACTTTAATCTCTTTTTAATAAACTGTTGACAAAATGTAAACGTATACATATAATAAAAGTACAGTATGGTTTCTCTCCACTCCTATCCAAATACTAGACGGTTCCAATTTATTGTGAACTGTAGCCGCTTACTTTGTAAGCGGTCTTTTTTTGTTCTGAAAGCGCTCTACCTTTTGTTAGATGATCTATAATAGGTTATTTACTATAGCCAGCGAATTAGCTTCCACAAATCCCCACAGTCATCTATTACCCCGTCTGCGTCCACTTGAAGAGGTATGGAAAAGAGTCAAGATAAACAATATACTAGCTATAAAGTTATTTGTTGAGGTGAATATGAAATGAATGAAATCGATGAATCAAAACAACTTGTACTACAAATCGGCGGTGCCTTGAAAAAGTACAGAAAAGAAAAAAACATGAACTTAGATGACTTAGCAGAATTAACGGGCGTAAGTAAACTTACTCTGGGGAATATCGAACGCGGTGAGACAAATCCAACTTTGGCGATTATATGGAAAATTTCAAAAGGCCTATCTTTACCCCTATTAGCTTTGTTCAAATCTGAAGACCCTGTTAGTTTGTATCGAGCAGGCGAAGGTCTTCGGTTTTCTAATGATCAAAAGAATTGGATCATTGAACCCGTCTTTAAAAACGTAAGCCACGATATTGAAATGTGTCGGGCTTACTTACAGCCAAATAGTTCATATCACCCTGAAGGTCATCATGTGAATACAACTGAAATTGCGACAGTAATGACTGGTTCCATTGAAATTCAAGTCAATGGTGAGATGTACATATTGAATCAATATGATACGATCAGTTTTCGTGCTGATCGCCCTCACTCTTATACCAATCATACGAATAGCGAAACAGTGCTCCATATCTCCTTAAAATATGGTTTCTAAAAACCAAAAATTTCACTTATAAAAAACAACTCTGAGTTTCCATTATTTATGGAAACTCAGAGTTGTTTTTTTTACTAATATAAGCACTTCAATTGATAGGATACTCTCTATAAAGTTAACTATAAAATACTTATTGTTAATTTTAGTATACTATAATATACTTTCATTGTCCGCGCGGATATTATTTTATAGCTTTCCAATCAGCAGAAAACCAATAGTACACATTAATTCTGGAAGGGGAAATGAAGAATGCCGAATAAAAAAATCTTATCATCATCAATAGGGCTGCTAATACTCGGCATTATTATTATTGCCGCAAATTTACGTGCTCCCTTAACCTCGGTCGGTCCTTTAGTAGGTCTCATAAGGGAAGACGTTCATATCTCCAATACTTTTGCAGGCCTGATAACAACGGTCCCTTTACTTACCTTTGCTTTATTATCGCCTGTAGTACCAAAACTAGGACGCAGATATGGAGTAGAACTTTTAATTTTGTTTGCCCTGATCTTTTTGACTGTTGGTATTGTAATACGTTCTTTATCTGGCGCTGCAAATCTGTATATTGGAACTGCAATTCTTGGATTTGCAATTGCCGTTTGTAATGTATTAATGCCAAGTTTAATCAAACGTGATTTTCCTAATAAAATCGGTGCCATGACTGGTATCTTTGGAATTTCAATGAGTTTATCTGGAGCGATCGCATCGGGATTTAGTGTACCGCTAGCCGCAAACGTAGGTATAAAATGGCAGGGAGCGTTGGGAATATGGGGGATCCTAAGCTTTGTATCGATCCTCTGCTGGTTGCCTCAATTAAGGAAGCATACGAAGCAAACAACCTCGACGAGTCAACAGATGGTCTGCAATAATGTGAATGTTTGGCGTTCCCCTCTTGCCTGGCAAGTAACCTTGTTTATGGGTATGCAGTCCATGATTTTCTATGTGCTGATCGCATGGTTGCCTGAAATTTTAAAGCAGCAAGGCATTGACTCAAGCCAATCAGGATGGTATCTCTCAATAATGCAGTTAGCGCTACTTCCCTTTACCTTTATTGTCCCCGTTATTGCTGGGCGAATGTCAAGTCAACGTTCGTTAGTGGTCATCACAACCCTTTTGCTTTTGACGGGAACGCTCGGACTGCTTTACGGAAGCTCCAATATCATTCTGTTGTGGATCATCATACTCGGAATTGGTGGAGGCTGCGCCTTTAGCTTGTCCATGATGTTTTTCGGTTTACGTACTAAAAATGCGCAGCAAGCGGCGGAACTGTCTGGTATGGCACAATCGATCGGATATCTGCTTGCCGCAATCGGCCCTGCCCTTATAGGATATCTCCATGATGCGACAAATAGTTGGAACCTGCCTCTTTTCATTCTAATTGGAGCTTCGGTCTTTCTCTTTTTAGTCGGTATAGGAGCAGCAAGAAATCGTTTTGTAGATAGCCGAAATAGTTACGACGAAATAAACTCAAGTTACATTGGCTAATACCCCTTTCTTTTCATCGTTGATCCAATAACATTTGGCACGTACGAAGACGCTATCGGACACAGTTGACCTTCAGCGCAGCATTATTCCACTTTTGGGATGTTAACGGACCGCATAGCAATTGGCAAGAAAAACACCCAATATTAACCTCTCCAAATGAAATAGCGTCAGTGGAGTCCGAAAGACTGCCTCAAAGGTGGTACTGATGACGATACTGACGGCGGCATGTTGAAGCTAGCAACCAACAAGCCAGAATAACAAAACAGCGATTCTCTAATAACATGAGAATCGCTGTTTTTGCTGTTTATTACGATTTGAAAATGACCCGGAGCGAACCTTAATACTACACATATACGGTATAATCGTGCTGCTGCAGAAGCACCTTCGCACGTTCCATATCGTGCTCCTGACGAAAAGATAGGCGCATAATACCCGGCACATCTTCACGACTCTCGATGATTTGTACGTTGCTAAGGTTAATGCCTTGGTCCCCCAGCTCAGTAGCAATACGTCCGATAATCCCCGGATGATCCGGTACATCAATATGTAGGTCAAATAAAGGTGCTATCATGCCTTTACGCCGTTCAGGCAACTGACTGCGGAAGCCATTCGCTTCTTGGAAGGCCTCTTCAATTCCTACGCCATCTTCACTTTCCAGTAGACGAACAAAAGAAGAAACTTCCTCGTTCCAATCCTTCAATAAACGAAGCATTACGGAACGATTGTTCAGCAAAATGTCTCGCCAAATTATAGGATCACTGGAAGCAATCCGAGTGATATCCCGAAAGCCTCCTGCAGCTAGCGTACTATATAAGGAGTCAGTATCGTCATAGGCACGAATTTGATTTACCAAAGCAACAGCAATAATATGCGGTAAATGACTAATGGCACCTACAATCTCATCATGGCGTTCTGGATCAAGGCGTACAATCTGCGCTCTTGTGTGGTGTAGTAAAGACTCCAGTGCATGATAAGCCTCGTCTGGTACGCCTGGAGGAGGCGTCAACACATAATAGGCATTCTCAAATAGCAATGATGAAGCTGCCTCAACACCTGATCGCTCTGATCCTGCCATTGGGTGTCCGCCGATAAAATGTACTCCAGGAATTTCTAAGGAGACCGCACATGCGGCAATACTAGCTTTCGTGCTTCCTACATCTGTAATAATGCAGCCGGGTTTTAGAGGCAATTTACTTAATTGCTGCAGATAATCCTCTAACATCCCTACCGGTACACACAAAAAAATGAAATCAGCATCAAGTGCTGCTTCTTCAACAGAAAGCGTGGCATGGTCTACCACACCTCTGCTTATATATTTACTTACGAATTCAGGACGGTGGGCATGCCCTACGACGGTCAGGCCCTCCTTGCCTTTAAAGCAAAGGGCCAGTGAGCCTCCGATCAGACCGACACCGAATATAGCTATTTTTGTCGTCATGTTCTTTGAACTACCTGCCTTTTTTAGTCTAGTCATGCTGTTTACTACTAGGCGCGCACACCATACTCTATAAGAATTTGTTCCAGAGCGGTTATAAACGCTGTATTCTGCTCTGCCGACCCAACAGTAACACGAATATAAGTAGGGTAAACTTGATGCCCTGCTCTTACTATGATTCCTTTACGCATCAAAGCATCGAAAACCTCTGTAGCTGGCTTACGAACATCTACCATAATGAAGTTCCCGTGTGCAGGGAAGGATTCTAGGCCCAGACGTTTGAATTCAGCTTGTAATTGGACAATACCCGCGCTATTAAGGCGACGGCATTCCTCTACGTATTCTTGGTCATTCAAGGCAGCCAGAGCCGCCGCTTGCGCAAGACGAGAGGTATTGAAAGGCTCGCGTACCTTGTTGATCAATGAAATAATTTCAGGACTAGCAACACCATAACCAATACGCAATGCAGCTAAGCCATAAATTTTGGAGAATGTGCGAAGCACAACCAGATTCGCATAACGATTTAATAATTGGATACCGTTTGAGTAAGAAAGATCTGTTACGTACTCACAGTACGCTTCATCAAGGACAACCATTACATGGGAAGGAACAGCATCAAGGAAAGAAATCAAGGCTTCCTCTGGTACAATTGTACCCGTTGGGTTATTTGGATTACAGATCCAGATAACCTTCGTACGGTCCGTAATACGGGCCAGCATCCCATCCAGATCATGTGTACCCTTTACAAGTGGTACCTCGATGGACACGGCACCTTCGATATCTGCGTTACTCTTATAAACAGAGAAGGTCTGATCAACCATGAGTGTCTCATCACCCGGCAAGAAGAAGGCGCGAGCAATAAGTGCAATAATCTCATCAGAGCCACAGCCAAAAATAATATTATCGCTATTCACACCAAGACGGCTGGCAAGTGCTGCCGTCAACTCAACGGCCGATCCATCTGGATATAGATAAAGATTATCAAGCTCTGCTAGAATAGCTTCTTTAGCACTCGGGGAAGCTCCATACGGGTTCTCATTGGATGCAAGCTTAATAACCTCACTTAAGCCGAGCTCTTTCTTAACTTCGTCTATAGGTTTCCCTGGTTTGTAGACAGGGAGATTAACTATATTCGGTTTTGGATTCATGAATAGTCCTCGCTCTCCATAGTTGATTACTCCACTATACACAGGTCAAAATGACACTGTTATGGTCTTTTTAATTGTGCCACAAATTCTCGAATTTGCAACAGCCCTTCATTCCGTGTAGCGGGATTATCGAGCAACGGAATGACCTCTTCTATTTTGCGAACAATGGCACTACCTACCACCACACCATCGCAAATCTGAGCAAAACGGGCAACCTGTTCGCCATTTGAGATCCCAAATCCTACAGCTACTGGCAGATCCGTTGCTTGACGCACGGAGTCTATAAATGCCTCTACATCAGCATGGAAAGTGGATCGTTCCCCTGTCACACCTAACGAGGATACACAATAGATAAACCCACTCGCACCTGAGACAATCTTCGCAATACGTTCACTTGAGGTCGGTGCAACTAGTGGAATGAGATTAACGCCAACCTCACTACTGCGGCGGCGCATCTCCTCTGATTCCTCGACAGGAAGATCTGGAATAATAAGCCCACTAATCTCATGAGCATTCAGTTCTGCGAAAAATGTATCCAGCCCCATTTGCAGGATAGGATTGTAATAGGAAAACAAAATAAAGGGCAAGCCGCTTCCGGCTTGACGAGCTTTTAACGCGGTCTCCATACAGGTACGCAGGTGAACCTCCCCCCGCAGAGCTCGTGCAGACGCTCGCTGAATAACAGGACCATCTGCTAGCGGATCAGAGTAAGGTACTCCTAGCTCCAGAATATCTGCACCTGCCGTCTCCAGTTCTGCGATGATGGCAAGCGTAGTCTCCAGATCTGGGTCTCCAACCGTCAGAAAAGGAATTAATGCCGTCCGCTCTTCAGCTTTAAGCTTCCGGAATACCAAATCCATTCGGTTTGTAGTTTCGGTTGTCATTCGTTTCCCTTCCCTTCTGTGTACGCCATGATCGATTCCACATCTTTGTCTCCCCGGCCTGACAGGCAGATAACAACAATATCATCCTTGGTAAGGGTTGGACCCATCTTCACAACATGGGCTATCGCATGTGCAGACTCCAAAGCTGGAATAATACCTTCCGTTACACATAGCAGCTTCAGTGCATCGAGCGCCTCTGCATCCGTAATCGGAACATATTTTGCGCGTTCGATATCTTTTAAATAGGAGTGTTCAGGACCTACACCAGGATAATCCAGACCTGCGGAGATGGAATGAGCCTCTGTTACTTGACCATGCTCATCCTGTAGTAGATAACTCATCGAACCCTGGAATACGCCATGAGTCCCTTTACTCATCGTCGCCGCATGAAATGGTGTATCAATTCCTTTGCCTGCTGCCTCAACACCAATCATACCGACGCCTTTATCCTCTACGAATGGATAGAACATACCGATAGCATTACTGCCGCCACCTACAGCAGCAACAAGCACATCCGGCAGTCTTCCTTCAGCCTCCAGAATCTGGCGCCGCGTTTCATCACCAATAACCCGCTGAAAGTTACGAACCATCATCGGATAAGGATGTGGGCCTACGGCAGAACCGAGAATGTAAAAAGTATCTTCCACATTGCTAACCCAGTAGCGAAGCGCTTCGTTGCCGGCATCTTTTAAGGTGCGCGATCCGGATGTAACCGGAATCACTTCAGCACCAAGCAGCTTCATACGGAATACATTGAGTGCCTGGCGACGAGTATCCTCTTCCCCCATAAACACCTTACATTCCATACCAAGTAGGGCTGCAACCGTAGCCGTAGCTACACCATGCTGACCAGCTCCAGTCTCAGCGATCACCTTGGTTTTACCCATCATTTTAGCCAGAATTCCCTGACCAATGGCATTGTTAATCTTATGAGCACCCGTATGATTCAAATCTTCACGCTTCAAATATATTTTTGCTTCTCCCAGATGTTTACTTAGGCGCTCCGCATAATACAGTGGGGTCTCGCGTCCGGAATATTGCTTTAAAAGATAATCTATTTCTTCTTGAAAAGCAGGGTCTGCCGAATACTTCTCATAGGCTTCCTCCAGCTCAATCAATGCAGTCATCAAAGTTTCGGGCACGAAGCGCCCTCCGAATGAACCGAAACGTCCATGCTGGTCCGGTACTTGTGTCATGATTGCTTCACCCTTTCCACAAAAGCTGTCATTTTAATAATATCTTTAACGCCTTCACTCTCTACTCCACTAGATACGTCTACTCCGTACGGAGAATAAGTATCTAGCAACTCTCCTACGTTATTAGGATGAAGTCCGCCAGCCACAAATAACGGCAAACCATTTCGTAGCGCGATTTCCTGATAATGAGGCAACCTCTCCCAAGCGAACGTGCGCCCTGAGCCGCCGCTCTGCTGAGGATCATAAGTATCTAACAATACAGCATCAACGAAGCCTGCGTATTGTTCCAATGTATATTTGTTATCAGCGTCATCACGCTCTTTATCAGCAACAGACAATGCCTTCCACACCTGAACCTGTGGGAAAGCTTGCCGAACCTTTTGACAAAAGGCTGGACTTTCCTCTCCATGTAGCTGAATGACATCCAGTGACACAACAGAGAGCAGTTCGCTCAGCTCATCCAGCTCTGGATTAACAAAAACCCCAGCAGCTTTAGGTTTTTCACTAGCCTTCCATTGCGGAAGTTCAGCAATCAGTTCGGAAGCACGCTCCAGAGTAACCCTGCGACGACTAGGAGCGAATACAAATCCAATATAATCTAGTGGTAAGTGTAACATAGATTTTAGCACTTCAACGTCCTGAAGTCCACAGATTTTTACCAATGTCTCAGCCATGCCGGACACGGTCCTTTCCATTTGGAAGCATTCCTAGCAATCCATTTACCGCTTCTTCTACATTTACTTGACGCATTAAATATTCCCCTACGAGTACCCCGTGAGCGCCAGTCGTTCTTAAGTAGTCAATATCACTTGGCCCTGCAATTCCGCTTTCACTGATCACAGGAACCCCTTTAGGTACTAGTGCTGCCAGCTCTGCCGTTGTCTCTAGGGATGTCTCAAAGGTACGAAGATTACGGTTATTAATGCCTAGCAGTACATTAGGATGAGTGATCTTGTCTGTACTTAATACAACCGCAAGCTCATTTCGATCATGGACTTCGATCAATACATCCATTTCAAGCCCAGTAGCTATTTCTATAAAATGTGACAGTTGATCCGGTGTCAAAATAGCGACGATCAACAACACAGCATCTGCTCCAAGAATACGCGCCTCGTAAATCTGTTTCTCATCGATAATAAAATCTTTGCGAAGTAGTGGCAGCTTCACTGCCTCCTTCACTTGCTGCAAATAAGCTGCACTGCCCTGAAAATAATCGCTGTCCGTCAGAACTGATAAACAATCTGCGCCTCCCGCTTCATACCCTTTTGCAATGGAAACAGGATCGAAATCTTCACGGATCAACCCTTTAGAAGGGGAAGCCTTCTTCACCTCTGCAATTAAACCCATCTCTCTGTTCTTCCCTTGGGTCAGAGCCTTACGAAAACCTCTAGGCTTAGGGAGTGCTGCAATATCACGTTCAACTTGAGCTAGAGAAAAGCTATCGCTGAGCACCTCCACCTCTTTAATCTTTGTAGCGACAATTTTATCAAGATACATAATTAAGCTCCTCCGTCATCACAACA
The DNA here is from genome assembly GCF_029893135.1 of Paenibacillus sp. PastF-3. Classification (NCBI taxonomy): domain Bacteria; kingdom Bacillati; phylum Bacillota; class Bacilli; order Caryophanales; family Paenibacillaceae; genus Paenibacillus; species Paenibacillus sp. PastF-3. The sequence continues at coordinate 629,653 of NZ_JARXWM010000002.1, forward strand.
AGCTGTTCCAGCTTGGATAATGCCTTACCCGAATCCACTACTTCTTTAGCTTTCTCAACACCTCCGGCCAAGGTATCAGCCAGACCTGCAACATATATACATGCTCCTGCATTAGCTAACACGATATCACGATAAGGATTACGCTCACCTTGAAACACAGAGGTAATAATAGCTGCATTCTCAGCTGCATCTCCACCCAGAACGGCTTCAAGCGGATGTCTGTTAAGACCTAATCCCTCTGGAGTGATTTCATAAGTGCTCACTATACCCTCTTTTAGTTCAGACACTATTGTAGAGGCTGAGATGCTGATTTCGTCCAATCCATCCCAACTGCTTACAACCATTGCACGCTTGGAACCCAGCTCCTTCAGTACATTAGCCACCGTCTCCGTCTTATTCCGGTCATAAATCCCTAGGAGCTGACGGTCAGCTCCAGCGGGGTTCGTAAGAGGACCCAGCATATTGAAGATCGTACGTACACCAAGCTCTTTACGAGGAGCTGCGGCATGCCGCATCGAAGGATGATAAATTTGGGCGAATAAAAAGCAAATCCCGATACGGTCCAGACATTCCCGGGCTTGGTCTGCATTCAGATGAATGTTTACGCCAAGGGCTTCAAGTACATCCGCACTTCCCGCTCTGCCTGAAGCAGAGCGATTTCCATGCTTGGCAACTCTTACAGAAGCCGCTGATGAAATAATCGCTGAGGCGGTTGAAATATTAAATTTATGGATGCCGGAACCGCCCGTACCACAAGTATCTAACAAGCGTGCGCGATCAGTGAGTACGGATGTGCCGAACCCTCTCATGGCTTCTGCAAAACCCGTAATCTCCTCCACGGTTTCACCTTTAATTCGTAAAGCAGTCAGCAGTGAACCAATTTGTGCTTGTGAAGCATCTCCTAGCATTATAGCACCCATTATCTCCCTTGCTTCTATACGTGTCAGATTCTTGCCTTCGATCAGTCCGGCGATTCCTGATTGAATTAATTTCGCTCTATCCATAATGTTCTTCCTCCCAGCCTTAATGAGTTACTATATAAATCAAACCACTTGTTCAGGGGTATATTCGTACATATAATCTTGGTTGATGACTTGTTTCTCTTTCACTTCGGATGGAAACATAGCTTCTGCCATACGAATAGCTTTCAGCATGCCCTTCGCTTTATTTACCGTCTCCTCATACTCTTTCTCGGGAACCGAGTCCCAAACGATACCCGCCCCAGCCTGCACATACGCTCTACCCTTACGGAAGATAATCGTACGAATCGTGATACAAGAATCCATATTTCCTGAGAATCCCAGATAACCAATGGCCCCGGCGTAAGCACCACGTGCTTCTTGCTCCAGTTCAGCGATAATCTCCATGGCCCGCAGCTTAGGAGCACCTGAGACGGTACCGGCTGGCAGACAGGAGAGGAAGGCATCAAAGAAATCTTTATCCTCGCTGAGTGTGCCGGATACATTCGATACCATGTGCATGACATGGGAGTATCTTTCAATCTCCATAAAGGAATCACATTTTACTGAACCAAATTTGGATACTCTCCCTAGATCATTACGACCCAGATCAACAAGCATCAAATGTTCCGCACGTTCTTTTTCATCCTCCAAGAGCTCGGCAGCATACGCCCGGTCTGATGCTTCACTGTCACCCCTTGGTCTAGTTCCAGCAATCGGCCTTGTTTCCACACGATTTCCATCCACCTTTACGAGCGCTTCAGGTGATGTGCCAACAATAATCTCCTCGTCCATTTTTAAATAGTACATATAAGGAGAGGGGTTAAGAGTTCTGAGCATCCGGTATACATGCAATGGAGAAACTTCCGTTTCAATATGCAACCGCTGTGACAATACCACTTGAAAAATATCGCCTGAGCGAATATATTCTTTCGCCTGTTCTACATTGTTGATGTACTGCTCTTTAGTGAGGTTAGAATGAATCTCTCCAAGCTCGATATCCTGCGGAATGCTGCGGCGATTCACATTTTCCTTAGGGCCTTCTTTTTGTAGATCTTCGGCCATTGCCTCCAGCTTACGACTCAGGCTTTCATAATTGGATCGGATATCCGAATCTGTATCTCCGTCTTTTACATGCAGGTTACCAACAAGCAGAATCTGTTGCTTCACATGGTCAAAAACAATGATCCGATCGCAAAACATAAATCTTATATCATCCATTTGGAGATCATCCACAGGATGCTGAGGTAACTTCTCATAATACTGAAGCAGATCATATCCGAAAAATCCGATAGCCCCTCCAGTAAATGGAGGCATTTCGTCAAGCTTAGGACTACGGTATGAACGGAGTAACGCTTTAAGCTCCTCAATCGGCTTTCCGTATAGTTGCTTCTTCTCTCCGCCGACTTCTACGTTAATTGCACCCTTTTTACCGGATATCATCAAAAAGGGATCGCTACCGATGAACGAATACCGTGCCCATTGTTTTCCACCCTCTACACTTTCGAGCAAGAACGCGCGATCACGTTCAGCGAAACGTTGGAATAACCGGATAGGTGTTTCCATATCTGCGAGCAGTCGCTTTACAACAGGAATCAGATTATAATCCCGCGATAGCTTTATCACCTCTTGAACACTTGGATTCGTCATTGTTAGATGCCCCCTTAGATATATGAATGGTTCCGAAATACAAAAAAACCCTCTACCGAAGTAGAGGGTTTGTGTTAGTAAGTATATGTTTTTGAGCATAGATCAGCATTATTATGTAGTGTCTACAGACTTATCCCTAAATAAGATATTTCACTGATGATAAATGACTTCAGTGCATATCAAAATAAAGACTCTGCTTACACGGTACATGCTAATCTAAAAAAACTTCTCGCACTCTGCTCAACTATACTCATCTCAACTAAACTAAACTCTTCTATACTCGGCTAACTACACTATACATGATGACAAGGGTCATTGACAACCCACAACTACAATTTAAGACTTACTCTCTGATAAATCCGGACGTAGCTTCTGAGCCTCATTCAGATAAACGTGGCGAATCTCACGCTGCGATTTATCTGTATTAATCTGTACCATCAACCGGATACACATCGGCAAGCTTCCTTTAACCGGGATTTCCGTTGAACACATAAGTGGAACCATTTCCCAGCCCTCAATCTCACGAATCGCTCTTGCAGGAAATGTAGCATCCAGATCATTGGTCATCGTAATCCAGACATTGCTTATATTCTCAGCTATAACATCATTACGTTCTACGATCTCCCGCAGCAGTATAACGGTCTCACGTAAAATCTCTGCCTCTTCGTTCTTAGTCACGGTTGTTGCTCCGCGAATTCCTCGGTTTACCACGGTCTTCCCTCCTTCTTAAGCTCTGCGAGAACCTCTCGCACAAGCGGCTCCTGCACATCGTTCACAATGCAAACAGAGCCTATGGCATCAGGCACGATAAAGGTCATCTTGCCTTCTTTGAATTTTTTATCATGCATCATTGCTTCCATCAGTTCATCTTCATCATACTCGGAAGGAAGTCGTACCGGCAGTGATAGCGCAGACAGCATGGATACAGTATCCTCATAAATGGAAGTATCCCGTCCAAGCTTTGCGGCCAATAACGCTGAACCCGCCATGCCAATCGCAATCGCCTCTCCATGCAGAAACACACCGTACCCACCAACGGCTTCAATGGCATGTCCGATCGTATGTCCAAGGTTCAATATCGCCCGAAGTCCATGCTCGCGCTCATCATTCGCCACTACATCTGCCTTAATTGCACAGCCACGCTCTAAAGCATAACCTAAGGCTTCGACATTCAGCGCTAGCAGCTCTTCGGCATGATCACGACACCAATAGGCGAACTCTTTGTCCACGAGGAGACCGTGCTTTACCACTTCAGCCAGACCTGATGAAACTTGCCGTGCTGGAAGAGTACGTAGTGTGTCCAAATCGTAGAGTACCATTGACGGTTGATAGAAGGCCCCTATCATATTTTTGGCTAATGGATGATTGACAGCCACTTTGCCACCCACACTACTATCATGAGCTAGAATCGTCGTCGGAATTTGCAAAAACCCGATTCCACGCATATAGGTTGCTGCTACAAAACCTGCTAAATCGCCAACCACTCCGCCGCCTAAAGCTAAAACCGCTGAATTGCGGTCTAATCCAGCTTGAATCGCGGTTGTCATAACTTCTTCATACACGGCTAATGATTTAGAGGCTTCACCTGCCGTCATTATGTGACTAACCACTGTATAACCGTGAGAACGCAAAGCTTCTTCAAGAGCTGGCAGGTACCTTGGTGCTACTTCAGTATCACTTACTACTAACAGTGGACTACGCTCCGAAAATCCGGCCTCAGCACAATAATGGGCAATGTCCTTTAGTAATCCACTACCGATAAGAATAGGATACGAACGGTCACCTAAATCTACATTAATTGTACGCATAATTAGTAACTCTCCAGCTGTGATAGGTAATTTTCATAGTTCGCCTTAATTTCTTCCAGGGAGTCGCCACCGAACTTATCAAGGAATGCTTTTGCGATTTCCCAAGCCACTACGTTCTCCAGAACAACACATGCCGCTGGAACCGCACAAGCGTCCGAACGCTCGACTTGCGCTGTAAATGGTTCTTTGGTGTCGATATCCACACTTTGAAGCGGTTTATAAAGGGTAGGGATCGGCTTCATGACACCGCGAACTACAACAGGCATGCCGTTAGTCATACCACCTTCAAAACCACCTAAGCGATTACTTGCACGGTAGTATCCTTTAGATGCTTCATACATAATTTCATCATGGACTTGCGATCCACGCAATTTGCCAGCTTCAAACCCAATGCCAATTTCAACGCCTTTGAATGCATTAATCGACATTACCGCCCCAGCGATTGCTCCGTCAAGCTTCCGGTCAGACTGTACATAACTGCCAAGTCCGACAGGAAGTCCTTCGACGATACATTCAACGATTCCACCGATGGAGTCGCCCTCTTCCTTAATCTGATCTATGTAAGCCTCCATCTTCTGTTCCGTTTCTTTGTCGACAACTCTGACAGAGGACTGTTCTGTCCGCTCAATCAGCTCATCGATAGGCAGATCGTTAGCAGGCGCTTCAATTTCACCGATACGAATAACTTGCCCTGCTACCTTCACACCAAAAGCTGCAAGCAGCTGTCTCGCTACAGCGCCACATGCGACTCTGGCTGCTGTTTCGCGAGCACTGGAGCGTTCCAGTACGTTACGAAGATCCGTATGGTTGTACTTCAATCCGCCATTCAGGTCTGCATGGCCAGGACGCGGCCGATTTACGCGGCGTTTTTCTTCGTCACTGCCAGGAATAGGCTCGATATTCATGATGTTCTTCCAGTGGGTCCAGTCTTTATTCTCTACTATCAAGGCTACTGGAGCACCTGTAGTATAGCCATGACGCACTCCACCTACAATTTGTGCCGTATCTTTCTCAATCTGCATGCGACGTCCGCGTCCATAACCCTTTTGTCGACGCTGTAATTGAAAATTAAGCTCTTCAAAATCCAATGTCAAATTACTTGGCAATCCCTCAATAATGGCCGTAAGCTGGGGGCCGTGCGTTTCCCCCGCTGTTAAATAGCGCAAACTCATGCTGCGTTCCCCCTTTTATACTTTTAAACTGTAAACCGCTAAAATCCTAATGATCTTTGCTCATTATAGTATAGGCAATCCTCTTTGACAAGAAAGGGATCTTCCCAAAATGACTCCATCCATGACAAAATAATGTGTCCGAAACTTGCTCAAAAAGACCCAAAACGCACAATTAGCTGCATCTGAGTCCGTTTACACATGAGCTAGTGGTTTGTAACCCCTATGGTGAAATAATATGGCTGAGGGTGAAATGGTTCGGTGGCTTCAGTGAGCCAGGTATCTTTAAGGTGTTGATGATTAGGGGAAATCTCCCTGATTATAAGCAGATATTGATCCTTTATCTATGAATTGAGGGAATTCTCCCTTATTTCCGTGTATTTATCAGAATAATTAGGTACATTTTCCCTAATTCACATTTATGAGCGTTACTACTGAGGAAGCGTGAAACTTATACTTTCTTATATTTTAAAGAAAAAGCGCCATTCATACTCAATAGAGTATAAATGGCGCTCCTCGGCACGGTCCGGCATTTGTTAGCTTCCGATCCGCTGACTTGTTGAAGGAAATGTAGACTTACGCTCTTCCAGTTGCAGAAGGCGCTTCAATTGCATTTCTTCTACACCGAGAATTTGCCCGCACTCACGAACGGTAATAAAGCCTCGTTTGTACGCGGCAATGACCTTGCTTTTGTCCATCAGTTTAACGATCCTTTCGCTTAGCTTACAGATTCTACTACCCAGTATCACTGAACGATAGCGAAAGTATACCTAAAAAAGTACACAGATGAAGGAGCAAGAAGTATTTATTTTTTACGATAGAAAAAGGTTTCCGTCGATTCAAAGCCATATTGCGCTGGCGTAAAGATCTGCTCTGTACTGCCTACAAACAAATACCCGCCTGGACGTAAACTAGCCGAAAACTTATGGTAGAGCTTATTCTTCGCCTCTTCAGTAAAATAGATCATTACATTGCGACAAATGATAAGATCAAAACCCTCATCGAACTTGTCCAGCAGTAGGTTCTGTTTACGGAAATCTATGTTTTTCTTAAGTATGTCGCTAACCTTGAATAATGGACCCTCGGGTTTAAAATAACGCGCAGCAACATCATTAGGCACATCCTTCAAAGAACGTTCCAGATACAAACCTTGCTTTGCTTTAGAAAGCGCACCGTCGTCAATATCCGTAGCCAGAATGCCAGTCTGTCCCAATAAATTCTTATCCGATAAAATCATAGCCAGCGTATAGGGCTCTTCTCCAGTGGAACATGCAGCGCTCCACAGTTTCAATCTGCGGCCAGATTGTTGCAAATCAGGAAGAATGATATCTCGCAGTACTTCCCACCGATTCGGATTCCGCCAAAACTCGGAAACATTAATCGTCATTCGGTCCAAAAATTCATAAAATAATTCCTTGTCCTTCATCATTGCGGCAAAAAAATCACTAAAGGTTTGATATCCATTCTTCACACGAAGAGTCGTTAAACGCCGCTTCATCTGCGCTTCTTTATATTGAGCCAGATCAATTCCGGTGCTTTGCTTAACATGATGAATAAACCCGATGTAATCTGAATCTGCTGTTAATGCTGCAACATTACGATCAGACATGTTAATCCCCCGCCTCCCGCTTGGCTCCTACATCCAGACTGCGATCTCTTTGCTATAAAGATTCAATTCATCTGGAGTAAAGAAATTAGCAATTTCTCGTTCTGCACTTTCAGGCGAGTCAGATCCATGAATTAAATTAAGCGGTGTATGGCTGGCAAAGTCGCCTCGAATCGTACCCGGCAAGGCTTCTCCTACCTTCGTCTTACCAATGAGCGTACGGGATAATGCTACAACATCATCACCTTCCCATACCATTGCAAACACAGGACCTGAAGTTATAAAAGAAACCAACTCTGCAAAAAAGTCCTTGCCAGCATGCTCCGCATAATGTCTTTTTGCTTGGTCTTCACTGACTGTAATCAGCTTTGCAGCGACCAGCTTAAAGCCCTTATCTTCAAAGCGTGAGACAATACGCCCAATTAATCCACGTTGTACTCCATCCGGTTTGACCATCAGATACGTCTTTTCCATAGAGGCACTCTCCAATTTCCCATTAGCTGGGTTGTTTTGACGCTATCTTAACAGAAACCGCGCTTTCTGGAAACGTTTAATTTCACGATCACCAAAATACTAATAAGCTCTGCCTGTTACAAAAAAGGCAATATCGCGCAGATTACGCTTAGTCTTGTTGTTAGGCAACTGATCTAGCGCAGCAAGTGCCTTCGCGATATAACGCGAAGCCAGCTCCTCAGAACGGGCAATTCCGTCTCCAGAAAGAATAAGATCAATAGCACGCCCTACTGTGCTGTGCCCTTCACGAATAGACTTCAACTCCTCAAGAAGCGGAGCTCGCAATCTTTCATCTTCCAGGCTATAAATGACAGGGAGGGTGATGTTCCCTTGCCGCATATCACTACCTGGAGGTTTACCGATTTGCTTCTCGGTGCCTGAGAGGTCAAGTAAATCATCCCGAATCTGGAAGGCCATCCCTACATTATATCCATAATTATAAAGTAGACGAGCCACCTCTGGTTCAGCTTCAGCAGCAAGTGCACCCAATTGGCAGCTGACTGCAATCAACAGCGCTGTTTTGCGGCGAATCCGCCGCAGGTAATGACGCACACTTTGCTCACTGTTGAAGAAGTCACGAATCTGCTCCATCTCTCCGATCGACATTTCAATCATGGCCTTGGACAAAATCTGATGAATTCGTGGATTCTTCAGCTCCGTCGTCATCACCAGTGCTTTCGCATATATGTAGTCACCGGTGTACATGGCAATTTTATCGCCCCATTTGGCCTTAACAGTAAGTTCACCTCGGCGCAGTTCTGCATCGTCAATGACATCATCGTGAACTAGTGAAGCGCTATGAATGAGTTCTAGCGGTATCGCCACACGTTTCAGCTTCTCAAGATCATACTTACCAAATTTCCCACCCATCAAAACGAATACGGGACGCAATCTTTTACCGCCAGCTTTTAATAAATGCAGAGAAGTCTCGGTTAGTAGGTCGTCATCACCCTGTACGCTACGGTACAAATCTTTTTCAATCTGATCCATGTCTCTGTTCAGTAATCCGAATATTTGCAGTCGTTTCATTCTTTCACCCGTGTCAACAGTTTATGACTCCAAATCTCCATCTTCACTGCCTGCGGCAGCAGACCCATCTCATAGGCATAGCGGAAATAGAGGTTCAGACCTTTCTGCTGCCTTTCTCCAAAATCATAGCATAAATTGCGAAAGTACCCTTCCCAATAAGACTTAGTCCCTCCAATTGTCGTACAGGCTGCAAGTACTATAGGATCTAAATCACTTAGACCCCGCAGTTTACTCTCAGCAAAAGCTTCTGCAATCTCCGCAATGGCTTCCGGTTTATCATTCGCAGCTTTTCGATTCACTGCCCAGACTGCAAAGGTCATCCCTAAGCCCGTCCATTCTTTCCAAAGCTCCGCCAGATCCGTAACGATATACCCTTGATCCTGCCAAGAGGCTTTAATCGCATGATCACCAATGAGTAAGCAGGCATCTGCTTGATGCATCATGGCATCCAAATCAGGATTAGCGCTAATATATTCTGGTTTATTGCCAAAAGCCTTTTCCATTAAAATTTTCAGCAAATTTACCGATGTTGCAGAAGTGTTCGTAACAGCAATCGTGCCGGAACCTATCTGTGCAAGAGGCACCCGAGAAAAAAGAAATATTGACCTCACAGGACCGTCCGCGCTTACCGATAAATCAGGTAACAGCAATAACTTATCGCTGGCTTCAGCATACGCAAAAGAGGATAATGCACCCACATGAATCGTTCCACGACTCATCCCCTGATTAAGAATGGCAGGTACCTCACTCACCATCTCTGCCGGATATTTCAGTGCAGAGGGATGAAAATTGTGAAATACCGGCCATGAGTTAGTATAGCTGATTTTGCCTATGATGGTGTGGCTGTTATTCTCCATCCTTTCAATCCCCCCATCTGCGAAATAATTGATGTTCAATATTAAAGCTGTCAAGCACTTTACCCACCATGAAATTAATCAGATCATCCATACTTTGTGGCCCAAAGTAAAACGCCGGCATTGCCGGAATGATCCGAACCCCCAGACGGGACAGCTTCAACATATTCTCAAGATGAATAGCATGCAGAGGTGTCTCACGAGGAACAAGGACCAGCGGACGTCCTTCCTTAAGCATAACATCAGCAGCACGAGTCATCAGATTGTCGGAGGTTCCATTAGCAACCGCAGACAATGTTCCCATGGAACAAGGCATAATAATCATCCCTTCCACACGAAACGAACCGCTTGCAATAGATGCACCGATATCAGCGACAGGATGATAAAGTAGAGAACCGGGATAGCCTTTGAACTTTTCGTTCAAAAAGCCTTCCCGGTCTGATGCGATATAACCTAGTTCTTCTTTAAAAACGCGCCAGCCCGCATTACTTACTACCAAATGAACGGAGTAGCCCAGCGATAGCAACGTTTCGATCAGACGAATACCATAGATAGCACCGCTTGCCCCTGTAATTCCAACCACGAAGTTTTTCGGTTTAGTAAGCGTCATTTTTTGAAATGCACCACCAAGTCAATCAAAGTGAAAGAGAACACCACGATGCTCAGCACGCCGTTCATAGTGAAAAAAGCTGTCTGTAACCGACTGAGATCACTCGGAGATACGATATAATGCTCATAAAAAAGAATAATATAAGCGAGGATCATACCTGCTACATACCACCAGCTTAAATCCGTCAAAAACAACAGCGATACGAATCCAATCGCCGTGAGAATGTGAAACACGCGAGCAATAACTAGCGCGCCCTGGACCCCAAACCGCACCGGAATGGATTTCAAGCCCTCTTTAAGATCAAACTCAACATCCTGACAAGAGTATATAACATCAAAACCAGCCGTCCAAAACACTATTGTGAAGTAAAATACCATTGAAGTCCAATTCACACTACCGGTCACAGCTACCCAGCCGCCCAGCGGTGCAAGCGCAATGGTGAGGCCGAGGATAAGATGGCATGCCCATGTAAAGCGCTTAGTGAATGAATAGATAACAAGAAGGAATACAGCGATAGGTAACAGTTTAGCTGACAAAGGATTTAATTTAAAGGCTGCCCAAAAGAGCAAGAAAAACGAAATGCCTATAAAAATGACAACTTCACCGATCTTAAGTAACCCTGCAGGAATCGCTCTTCCCGCTGTGCGTGGATTCTTGGCATCACTGATTCGGTCTATCAATCGATTCAATCCCATAGCTGCACTGCGTGCTCCAAACATAGCGATTACAATCCAGCCAATTTGACTCCAGGATGGGAGGCTATCATTCATGACAACGGATCCCAGTAAAGCACCCATAAAGGCAAAGGGTAAAGCAAATACCGTATGTTCAAACTTAATCATTTGTAAAAAGATACCGATTTTCTTAAACATTCCCGTTCTCCTTGAGCCCAATATGTAATGCCGCGATGCCTCCGGTCAAGGGGAAGGATTCCACTTTTTGAAGTCCGGTTTCACGGAAAATAGTGGCCAGTTGCTCCCGGTCTGGGAACATTGCCAACGATTCTGGCAGCCATTTGTATTGCTCGTACCTTTTCGCGAATAACTTACCAAGCAATGGAAGCACACGCTGGAAATAAAAGAAATATACACCTTTAAACGGCTGTTTCATCGGCTTGGATAGCTCCAAACATACAACCATTCCACCAGGTTTTACTACCCGCTTCATTTCGTTAAGCACTTGAACAGGATCTGGCACATTGCGTAGTCCGAATCCAATCGTTGCATAATCAAATGCATTGTCTTCAAAAGGCAGTTCCATAGCATTGCCCTGCACCAGGGAAATACGATCCTGAAGCTTGCGCTCTTCCACTTTGCGGCGACCTACTTCAAGCATACCTGCGCTGAAATCCAGTCCGATTACATTGCCAGTCTGCGAGGCTTCCGCCAAAGCGATGCTCCAATCACAGGTTCCACAACATAGGTCAACGGCCGAATCCCCGCGCTTCATCCCCATCTTCTTCATCGTGAATTTACGCCATGCCTTGTGGCGGCGAAAGCTTAGGATGTCATTCATCAAATCGTATTTTCCAGCAATACTCTCAAATACGGAATGTACAAACTGCTCTTTTGGTTTGCTGTTGTCACCTACAGCAGTTGTCGTTTTTTCCATAGTCATCCCTTAACCCTCCACGGCTGCTTGTCCTGTGACCTTCATCTGCAGGAGAAAACGATCCAGCGCGATCTCTAGCTCTCTAAGTAAACTCTCGTCATTAACGCTTTGCAATAGTCCCTGAATAGACTGAAGCGATTGATGAAGCTTGTCCGTCAGTTGCGAATCACATTTATATTTCATTTTCAGCATCTTCCATTCCTTCTGATCAAGGTTCAGGTCTTGAAGTTGCTTGCGTTCTTCCTCCGTTGCAGTCTCCATCATCTTCCAGTAGCAATAACCATTCCCTGCATTCGCAGGATTATCACTACGAAGAAGCTCAATAGCAACGGTCTCACACTGACTGAATTCTGCCAGCAGTTTCTCCCACAACTCCACTAAGGAGTTCTCAATCATAGGCGTAAAAGAAAGGAACAGCCGCATATTCAGCTGTACCATGTGCCGCAAGTATTGTTCAGCCGAAAGACGTATGCCTCTCATCTTCACGTAGAGATTCGCTTTCAAGACATTGAAATCTGCAATCGCCTTACTCAAGATTCCAATCATCTCGATCTGATCACTCTTTGCAAGCAAATGGTAAAACCAGCTACTGAAGTAATCGCCAGCCAGTACCTTCAATTGACGGGAACGCATAGGGTCTCCCCCCCGTCTATCATTCGAACGGTCAATGACCTCATGCGTATCCAGACCTAGTTGAACAAGCGCTGTCACAAGCGTGTACAACTCTCCGGCACTTCCTTTTGCAGAAGAAGCATGATTTAGAAAAATATATAACAAATGACCCCGGCCATCAGAAAACGGCGGCAAATCCGTATGCTTCTGAATCATGTCGTAGTCGGTGTAGGGTTTAGCCAGTTGCGGTATGCAGTACGGTTTCATTTCAGCCTCCGAAGCCATTGACATAATAATAATTCATTTTGTTCACAATCTTGTCTATTATATCACATGTTTTTTTGTCACGCACTGTGGTACGCCTGAGTTTCTTTTAATCCATTCAAGGATAAATGAACTGTTTCTTCCAGAGCTCGGTTTCACTAATGCGGAAGCCCGTTTTGAGACGATCCGATATAGGATGATTACCCGCAGACTGAAGTTCATCTTGCAGCGTATAAGACCACTCAGAACGTCTGATATCCCCGGCTAACAGCAGCCGGCGGCTACCAAGCCATTTATCTTCTACCACAATGCGAAGTAGAAGTTGATCCACATTCGAGGTTTCTTGAATGGCAAAGGATATAGCCTGAGCCATATTTTGATAGAGTTCCTCAGGTTCATGATCGTTCCCGCTCACTTTCAGATCCAGTGACAGAACATGATCTTCCCAGCCTACGCTATCTATGGGTAAGGTCAACGGAAGAGCGCCTAGAACATCAACAAGATTGTCGTTGTCAAGCACTGTGTTATGGTTGCCGGTAAAAGTCTCCACTGTCCCATTTCTCTGCTGTACGGATGAGTCTAAGTCTGCCAGTTTCGGCAAAATAATAGCAGAGGTCGCAGTCAAGAGTAATACGGCACCAATCAACCAGGCTTTGTTCATGGACACGCCCCCCTTATCCATAGTACCCACTTTTTTGTGGATATGATCATTCACCCTTACTATATTTTGAAAAAAAGCAGGCTATGCCTGCTTTTCAGCTTTCGCTTTCCAATTGTCCGTGTTTCGTTAAAATCTCAGCTTTTCCGCGAATTTTCATTGCTGAGGTATGATCGGTAAACTGGGCAATCAACACCTCACCCTTGTCTAGCTTCTCTGTATGATGAAAGCGTGTATCCGTACCTCTAGTTAGCCCAATGACTTGAACGCCATTTTCTTTAGCCTTCACCACAATATAGTCGCTACCTGTCGGAAGCGGATTTTCGCTCGTATTTTTATCCGTCATCGCTGATCCTCCTCTAAACCTAATGTACAGCCCATGCTATTCCAAAAAACAAATGCCGCCTTGGAGGGCGGCATAGTTGTTACTTAAAAAGACTATGGGATTGATATGTAGAAATCTTTATTTGATTCCGTCTTTCAGCGCTTTACCAGGTTTGAATGCCGGTACCTTGCTTGCAGGAATTTCGATTTCTTCACCAGTTTGTGGGTTACGGCCTTTACGTGCGGAACGTTCGCGCACTTCAAAGTTTCCGAATCCAACCAATTGTACTTTATCACCGCTTTGCAGCGCTTCTGTAATTGCTTCGAAAACCGCATCTACAGCTTTAGTAGCATCCTTCTTGGGAAGTTCAGTTGCTTCTGTAACTACATTGATCAAATCAGATTTATTCATGTTTTCTCACCTCCCTGAGTAAATTTCCGGTATCATACACTGTTTCCGTTTAAACGTAAAATATACGTGATAATCCCGTTTATTACTGAACACTGGCGCCCATAGACCTTGAAGCGCAACAAACTTATAGTAATACAGCCCATCCATAAATTCAAGCAGTTAGACAAAAAAGGAGTAGAAATTATCATCTACACTTGCATAAACATCCAATTGCTATCTAATTTTATAGACCTATAAGACCAGGTTAATTCTTCTTTTCAGAAATAAATTGAGTCAGATTCACCGTTATTATAGGAACTAGGAATCAAGTTTCATTATTTTTACGCATAAAAAGAGTGGGATCTCTCCCACTCTTCCAATCTGCTTAAATTTAAGTTAGAGAATAATTGCAATAAGCCCGCCTGAGCCTTCATTGATGATCCGGCCAAGCGTTTCTTGCAATTTGTAGCGTGCATTATCCGGCATCATCGCGATCTTGCCTTGTATACCTTCCCTCACAATGGAATGCAAGGAGCGCCCAAAAATATCGGATTCCCAAATCTTAATCGGGTCGTTCTCGAAATCCTGCATCAGATAACGAACCAACTCTTCACTTTGTTTCTCTGTACCAATGATTGGTGAGAATTCAGATTCAACATCAACACGAATCATATGAATTGATGGCGCGGTGGCCTTTAAGCGAACCCCGAAGCGAGAGCCTTGACGAATCAGCTCTGGTTCATCTAGCGCCATTTCAGCTAGCGAAGGAGCAGCAATACCATAACCGGTAGTCTTGACCATTTCTAAAGCTTCCGAGAAACGGTCGTACTCTCTTTTCGCGTGTGAGAATTCCTGCATCAGCTGGAGCAAGTGATCCTTACCGCGGATTTCAACCCCTACTACCTCCATCAGAACCTGATCATACAGCTCTTCTGGGGCATACAGATCGATCTCTGCTACACCCTGACCCATGTTCATACCACTTAGGCCAGCTTTATCGATAAAGTCATACTCTGTGAACTGAGATACGAGCCGGTCAACATCCCGCAAGCGGCGAATGTCTTTTACCGTATCGCGAACGGAGTTTTCATAGCTACTACGCAGCCAATGATTCTCTCCAAGCACCATGACCCAGCTCGGCAAGTTCACATTCACTTCATGAACAGGGAATTCGTATAATACTTCACGAAGTACACCGGTTACGTCCTCTTCAGTCATGTTTGCTGCGCTGAGCGTCATGACAGGGATATCGTATTTGATGGCTAGCTCACTGCGGAGCTGCTGTGCTTCCTCACTGCGCGGCCGAGTCGAGTTAATGACCAGCACAAATGGCTTACCCACTTCCTTCAGCTCTGCAATGACGCGTTCTTCAGAGTCCACGTACGAGTTCCGCGGAATTTCTGCAATCGTACCATCTGTTGTTACTACAACACCAAGCGTTGAATGCTCCTGGATGACCTTACGGGTCCCGATCTCTGCCGCTTCCTGAAAAGGAATTGGCTCCTCAAACCAAGGTGTAGAGATCATTCTTGGTCCATTCTCATCCTCGTAGCCTTTAGCGCCTTCTACAGCGTAACCCACACAGTCTACCAGTCGAACATTAACCTCAAGCCCTTCCGCAACCTTGATTTGGACTGCGCTGTTAGGCACGAACTTAGGTTCAGTGGTCATAATTGTTTTGCCTGCTGCGCTTTGCGGAAGCTCATCCACAGCTCTTACCCGATCTGCCTCATTCGTGATGTTAGGCAGGACAATTGTTTCCATGAAGCGCTTGATAAATGTCGATTTCCCCGTGCGAACCGCGCCGACGACGCCAAGATAAATGTCTCCGCCGGTACGCTCGGCAATGTCCTTGAAAATATCCACTTTTTCCAAAAGAGATCCCCTCCTCATATTACTCCGAAGAAAAAATGCCTGAAGAGCATCGACTTCGCGTTCCGCCGGTAATCTGACCCTTGCAGGACATCCACCGGACTTATCGTATGCCCGCCCGAAGCCTAGCTGCTTTCGACCGGGACGTACTGGCCCCGCGCTAAACTCCGAATGCTCGGACATGCATTTGGACTAGTATCATCATATGTATCCGGAACGAATTTATGACCCATAATCGCGCATTTTGCAATGTAATTTCTAAAAATCAGTTGTGCGCGCCGCAAGGCGTCTGACGCCCGGAAGCTTACTCATTCATCATATGAGGTAGGATTCATTGATAGAACTATTTTAGTGGATATGCATGAAGAAAATTATAGAATATTTGGAAGCTTAGAATGCTTTCATTCTACTCACTATTTCACTAGGGCAATACCAAAAGAAGATCCGGCATTCCCGGCAAATACAATATAGCCCTTCTCTGGCAGTACAACTTCATTTTTACTGCTTATGACCGTGTTATTTACAAGGGCTCCCGTTTCATCGTATACCATAAAAGCCCCTTTTGCCGGCATCTTGACTACCATTTTCTTTCCAGCTGCTGTTTCAGGAACGCTGAACCATCTAGCATAACCATCCGCCTGTATCGTAGTTATCGACGATTTGCCTTTATACAGCGGCATCACGCCGTCTTCACTCATATACAAGGTTCCAGCCGCATTAAAGAACTCTATGCCTTCTTTTGCATAGAAAAGAATATCCAATGTATCTCGGCCCGCGATGCCAGGAATTTCGTGCTGGCCCTGAGCCGTATTTGGACCTGTTATCTTCATATCTCTGAAGTAACCTTCGCTTGTCTGTATTGTTGGCCTAATCATGTTCATATAGGTGATGGAACTGAATTTCTCGCTGACTGGATAGTATGACTTACCTTCTCTTTTTGCCCACGCATCTGCGGTTTCTTTATTCAATGCTGCAACTTCCAATTTCTCCGCCTTGTATTCAGAAAATGCAAGCTGGCCTAATTCAGGAACCGAAATATACTGACTCATCCACAAATAAGTCCGTCCGTTACTTTCCTTAACAAAATTAACCTTTGTGCTGCCTTCCTCATCAACAAAAGTTCCATCTGTGGTGTAAATAAATTTTTGTTCCGGGGCAGTCGTTCCTGATAAAAAGAGTTCCCCGCCTTTAATAGTTACCTTCCATTGGCTGCTAAGCGCACTGAAATAACCTGCGAACTTCACAAGGTCTTTTGGCATGTCAGCCTTAACTGGCTTGCCAAATGATTTATCTGGCTTGATTTCTTTAATTGCGCCCTTCTCTTTCATCGCCTGAAGGAGCAGTTCACTTGCCAGCAGCTGATTAATTACGGAGCTCCCCCCCGAGGAAATGACTGCTGCAGCCATATTCTGTTCTGGAAGCACGACGAGGGAGGAATGATACATCTGTGTGTCTCCTCCTTTAACAAGGGCTTTTATACCATAATCGTTAAAAGGGAATAATCGTACACTGTCCCAACCAAGTCCGTAGTCAGCAGAATTATCCCCGTCATCTTTGGGCCAAAATCCCTTTCTATACTCTTCTTGCTCCATGGCCTGTACTGATTTGGTTGAGAGTACATCTGCTCGCTCCCCAGTAAAGATTTCCGAGAATCGGACTAAATCCTCAGCAGTAGAGTAGATTCCGCCTGTACCAATAGCATTGGTCGTCTCCGTCGGGAGCTGGCCCTCATATGCAGGAGAGTAAAGACCGGCAAATTTGCTTGAATCTCCCTTGTCTTGTGGCGTCATGGTATGGTTCATACCCATAGGTACAGCAAAATTATGATGAATGAATTCCGTGAAAGTCATTTTACTGACTCTTTCTACAAGAATTTCTGCGAGCGTAAACCCATCATTGCAATACACTGAAAAAGCTCCCGGTTCTGCCTTTAATTTCTGTTTAGACAAATGCTCTAGCAGCGTATCGTGTACGTGCGTATCTGGATCATCAAATAGAAATGCACTAGTTAAAGTCGAACCTTGAAAACCTGATGAATGATTCAACAACATGCGCGGAGTAATCTTTTTGTAACGATCATCTTCCATCCTGAAATCCGTAATATATTGTACAACGGGTGTATCGAGATTGATTTTACCTTCATCCACTAATTTCATGACTGCTGAGGCGGTAAACATTTTGCTCGTAGAGCCAATGCCATAGATGGTTTCCTTCGTTAAAGGGATTTTTCCTTCTATGTCGTTAATTCCTGATTGTCCCGATACTTTGATCACTCCATTGTCGATCAAGGCATACTGCACGCTGGTTATCCCATATTGTTCAGTTAGAAGCGCTGCTTTCTCAGAAGCGAGCTTCTCTAGCGGTTTAGAAGAAACCGCAACTACGCTGCTGGAAGCCATTGCGCCTATTGGAATAAGCGGGGTCAGGAGTAATGCCGCTGCAAGCGTCCATATGAATTTTTGTTTCATCTCATCAACATCCTTTTGTCTGTAATTTTGAACGATTATGAATTATTCACGATTCAACTCTAGCCTGAACTGAATCTCCTTTCTCACCTTCATTCTAGCATTCCAGTCTTACGCGCTATTGAACTTAGCCTTAATTCCATCTGCGATTTATTACAGGCCGTTAAGCTTCTGTTAAGACAAAAAAACGCCTAATACTTCGGAAAATATCCGAAGCTTAGACGCTCTTTAACTTTAACTAGGAGGCTGCGGAACCGGCTGATTCTTAATCCATTGATACGGCAAAGACTTCACGGGCACGTAATACGAAGCTTCCTCCAAATCCAGTCGCAGGTCCTTTTTCTTGTCATGTTCTCCACCATTCTTTTCGATGGCAGCGATAATATCAAAGACATAATCTACGTAGACCGTTCCAGCCTTATCCATAATGAAATCAAGATTCTGACCGGAATAGACGCTAGTTAATGATATGGAGCTTGTACCTGCCTTCTTATGATCAATGGTGTAAACTCCTGGATATAGCTCATCAAGTACGGGCAAAGAGCCGTCATGAGCTGATTTATAACGATTTATCTGACGCTGCACATCATTCACCTTCTGGACGGTAACAAGATCCATAACCTTAACAACAGGATCGCTTTCCTCATTCAATATAAGAAAATAAGCACTTCCGCCCTGTTCAAAAGCCGTAGCCGGAATATCATCCAAATATCCCTTATTGTTCAGCTTGCCTAGGTCTATCCGGAACTTCTCATATCTTGGAGTGGCTTCATCCGCATTAAGGATCGGAAGCACACCTTCCTCCTGTTGAAAATCATCAACCGCTGCTTGTATCCGCTTAACACTTTCTCGATAATTAACGCTAGCACGCTTTTCTTCTCCGGGATACAGACATCCCGAAAGAGTAAGAGTGATTGACACCACTACTAGAAAAAGTCTTGCTCCTGCCTTTAGTTTCTTCTTTCTGCGTATAAACTCCAACCGAGTCCCTCCCACGGTGACAATCTAACACTACCACAGCTCATCTTCTTCCCCACGCCGCGCAGCTTCAAGCTTACGGCGTACAGCAGCCTTAAGTGGATCTTCTGGCACCTGAACGGTCACATCGCTCCATACGGCAGCCTGACAGGCCAGACGCACTCCTTCTTCTAAAGCAGTTCCAAGCTTACGTTGTTCAATATCCCCTGGCGGTCTCAGCGCTGTGGCCTCTTCATTCGCAATTTTAACCTTGCACATCAGACAGCCTGCTTTTCCTCCACAGCGTGTGGTTATCGTCACTCCGGCTTTACGAGCTGCTTCCAGTAACGAGATACCGCGATTTACCACAGCTTTACGACCTACAGGTTGAAATATAACGGTGACGCCATTTTGCGATTTCATGATGTTACTTCCTTCCTTAACATTATGTAACTGCTTACATAATCGAAACAACTCCGCCCAATAGGCCAACTAACATGATGATAAACGCAAGGATAGACAGCAGTGCTTTAAGCAGTCCCTTTGTTTTGCTCCGAGCAAAAGTTATTAGAAATACAGACAGTCCCATAATCAGCATTGCAATCAGGGACAACCACATTTTTGTCATCGGATCCAAGGTCAAAGCCCCCATTCGCCTGTAATATATTAGGGATTATTATATCATGACCTTATCCTATTCTGTAAAAAAACATCATTTTTTATATATTATTATTAAGATATTTTAGCTGTGAGAGTTTACCAATAAATAAAAAAAGAGCAAAAGATAACAGAATCTCATGGATTCTGAACCTTTTGCTCACCCAACCTAAAGCTATTTTTTAAGCATCATTTTCATTAAAGACTCCATTGTGCCGGAACCTGCGCCGCCTTTTTTGACGGCATTAACAATTTCCTGCACAGTAGCTTCACTGACCGGCACTTTCGCCATCGATGACACCTGCTTAATTAACTGGCGGAGCTGGGCTTCATTCTGCGTAGTTCCTGGTTTGACCGTACTGGCTAGCTTTTTGACGGCACTTTCCGTAATGTTCTTGCCCGCCTTTTTGTTAATGGCGTTCAATGCATCCTTGGAAAAATCTCTGCTCACTTTTCATCCCTCCTCCGTCAATCCCCAATACAACATATGAGAATTTGCGGAAAAAGGTGAACAGGATCAGGAATGCCACTGCTCCCAAGTTTCCTGAGAAATCGCCTCAAGCTCAGGTTTACGATCACGGCCCATCAGAGCTTCAACAGCACTACGTGGACTTCTACCTTTAAAAAGAACATGATAAATTTGATCTGTAATAGGCATTTGGACCCCTAGCTTGATGGAAATGGCATAAGCAGCCTCCGTGGTACGAATACCTTCGACAACCATTCCCATCGACTCCAGCACCTCATCCAGTGGTTTTCCTTGCCCGAGCATAAAGCCAGCACGCCAGTTACGGCTGTGCTGGCTCGTAGCAGTCACTACAAGATCGCCAACACCTGCAAGCCCTGCAAAGGTCAATGGATTCGCTCCAAGCTCGACTCCTACCCGGGAAATCTCGGCCAGACCACGTGTCAAAAGCGCCGCCTTAGCGTTATCCCCAAACCCAAGACCATCGGATAGACCTGCACCGAGTGCAATAATATTCTTTAGTGCGCCGGCAAGCTCTACTCCTACCTGATCACGGTTCGTATATACACGAAAATCATTGTTTATGAACAATTCCTGTGCTTCAGCAGTACGCTTATCATCAGGTGAAGCCACAACAACTGTAGTAGGACACAGGCGAACTACTTCCTCTGCATGACTCGGTCCGGAGAGAACGACAATCTGCCCTTCGTCACAGCCGAGTTCTTCAGCAATAACGATCGACATCCGTTTCTTGCTTTCAGTCTCAAAGCCCTTCGTAGCATGAACGCATAGCATTTCATCCTTCCAGAACGGCTTCAGACTGCGAGCAACCTGTCGCATACCTGAAGATGGGGCTACAATAACAACCGCTTTAGAACCGGAAACTGCGGTCTCCATATCGGTGGTTGCAATGATGTTTGCGGGCAGGGAAATCCCAGGTAAATACTTATTATTGATATGAGAACCATTGATCTCGGCAGCTTGATCAGAGTTACGTGTCCACAGATAAACTTCCGAGTGATTCGCAGCCAGCACACTTGCCAGCGCAGTTCCCCAGCTCCCCGCTACTAGTACGGTTACTTTATCAGACAACACGATTCCCTCCTTTTACTTTTGAGCCTATCTTGTTCTCACGGCCCTCTACAATCTTAACAATGTTCGTCCGGTGCCGCCAGAAGGCAAAAACCGCGATGATAATACTGGTCCAGAGCACAGGCTGTGTAAATCCTGTCAACAATAGAAAGACTGGTGTCAGCGCGACAAAAATCAACGAGCCAAGTGATACGTAACGAGTGATAAAGATAGATCCTATGGCGATAGCACCAGCGAGCAGTGCAGGCCATAAACACAGTGTGGCCATAACACCGATCGTAGTAGCGATGCCCTTTCCCCCACGGAAACGAAAGTAAAGCGGCCAGTTATGTCCGACAATGGCAGCGATTCCGCAAAGAGCAGCAACCCAGGTTCCCCAGCCGCCTACCCAAGTTCCTAACCAAACTGCGGCAACACCCTTCAGTACATCCAGAACTAGCACAGCTATCGCAGGGCCTTTTCCCAGTACACGCAGTGTATTGGTAGCCCCCGCATTGCCGCTCCCATATTGACGGATATCAATTCCCTTTAGTAGCTTGGCGAACAGCACACTAAAGCTGACAGAACCAAGCAAATAGCTTACAACGATAACCAGAAGTTCAAGCGCCACACTTCTTCTCCCCTAACCTTCGTTTTCGGATTTGCGCCGTGTAAAGAGACGGATTGGCGTTCCCTCGAAATTAAACGCCGCGCGGATTTTATTCTCCAAGTAACGTTCATAGGAGAAGTGCATCAGCGATGGGTCATTTACGAACACCACGATCGTCGGTGGCTTCACCGCAACCTGCGTTACGTAGTTAATACGTAAGCGACGGCCTTTGTCAGTTGGAGGAGGGTTAATTGCAATGGCATCCGATACAACATCGTTCACCAGATGCGTAGTAATGCGTAGTGCATGTTGTTGAGATACATGCTGAACCACTGGAAGCAGTTTTTGCAGGCGCTGTTTAGTTAAAGCCGACAAGAAGACAACCGGTGCGTAACTCATAAACAAGAAATGGTCACGAATCTTAGACTCGAAGTTCTGCATAGTCTTGTCGTCTTTCTCGATGGCATCCCATTTATTCACAACAAAAATAGATGCTTTACCAGCTTCATGTGCATAACCAGCAATATGCTTGTCCTGGTCGATGATGCCCTCTTCACCGTTAATTACAACGAGAACCACATCAGCCCGTTCAATCGCCCGCATAGCACGCATAACACTGTATTTCTCAATGTTCTCATATACCTTGCCTTTTTTGCGCATACCTGCAGTATCGATAAGCACATAACGTTGTCCATCACGTTCAAAAGGTGTATCAATAGCATCTCGAGTAGTACCTGCAATATCACTAACAATAACGCGTTCTTCACCCAGAATTGCGTTAACTAAAGAGGATTTACCTACATTCGGACGGCCAATCAAAGCTACACGAATGACATCTTCATCATACTCATCATCTATTTTTTCCGGCAGACGTTCTACAACAGCGTCCAATAAGTCACCGAGTCCTGTACCATGACTACCGGAAATTCCGATTGGATCTCCAAAGCCCAGGCTATAGAACTCATAAATATCATCTGCACGCTTCATATTATCCACTTTATTGATGGCAAGAACGATCGGTTTACCTGAACGGAACAGAATCTGAGCTACCTCTTCATCTGAATTCGTCACACCACTCTTCGCCTCACACATAAATACAATAACATCTGCTTCTTCAATCGCCAGCTCCGCTTGAACGCGGATGGATTTCAGAATCGTGTCATCTCCATCAATTTCAATACCTCCGGTATCAATCACACTGAACGACTTACCGTTCCAATCTGAAATACCATAAATCCGGTCACGTGTAATCCCCGGTTTATCTTCTACAATGGCCAATCTATCGCCAATCAGCCGATTAAAAATCGTCGATTTCCCGACGTTAGGCCTCCCAACGATTGCCACAACGGGTCTTGCCATATTCATTCCTCCTGTCATCCTTACGATACTCATCATAGCAAAAAACATTAAAATTGGCTAACACTCATGTTAGTTCCAATAAATCTTTCTGTCGCTGGAAAAAGAGAATCGGCGAACCCCCGTATCGAGGGCTCGCCGATTACTTTACCCGTATATTCAAAAAGCAGGATTAGTTATTACCTTTGAATTTGTCTAACTTGTCTCCAAAACGTTCAGCAAGCGTAAAGCTAAGGCCTTCGTTACTTAGAGAAACGTTAGGGTTATTCAATACTTCTTTAGGAGCTCTGTCTCTGCTGTTGCTGCGTTCAGGTCTAGCAGTAGGTGCTGGAGCTTCTTCAGTTTCTTTGATGCTCAGGCTAACACGTTTCTCGGATGGATTGAAGTCCAGTACTTTCACTTGTACTTCTTGTCCTTCTTTCAATACTTCGTGTGGAGTAGCAATGTGTTTGTGGGAGATTTGTGAAATGTGCACAAGACCTTCCACACCTGGAAGCAATTCAACGAATGCTCCGAAGTTCACAAGACGTTTTACAACGCCTGTTACAACATCACCGATGTTGATTTCGCCAGCAGCAGAGTCCCAAGGACCTGGAGCAGCAGCTTTAATGCTCAGGCTGATTTTTCCTTTTTCAGGATCAACCTTAAGTACTTTAACACGTACTTTATCACCTTCAGAAACTACATCAGAAGGCTTCTCTACGTGATTCCAAGCGATTTCGGATACGTGCACAAGACCGTCAACTCCGCCAACATCAACAAATGCGCCGAATTGGGTCAGACGTTGTACAGTACCTTCAATGATTTGACCTTCAGACAGTTCAGCCATAATTTTAAGCTTGTTAGCTTCGAACTCTTCTTCAAGAACTTCTTTAGCGGACAAGATTACTTTGCTGTTCTCACGGTCAAGTTCTTTCACTTTAACGCGAAGGGTACGGCCTTTGTAATCGCTGAAATCTTCAACGAAGTGACGCTCAACCATGGAAGCTGGAATAAATCCACGTGCTCCAACATCAGCTACTAGACCGCCTTTAACAACGTCAGCCACAGTAACTTCGAAAGCTTCTTGGGAAGCAAAGTACTTCTCAAGATCTTCCCATGATTTTTCGCTGTCAATAGCACGTTTGGAAAGAACAAGGCTTTCCTTGTTGTCGTTGATGCTAACAACTTTACATTCTACTTCCTGTCCAACTTCTACTGCTGCAGCAGCGTTGTCCAGTTGTACTGCGGACAATTCGCGAATTGGAATCACACCGTCGTATTTATATCCAATGCTTACATAAGCTTGGTTATCTTCGATTTTGACGATTGTTCCTTTCACGGTATCGCCTTTTTTCAAAGAAATGATTTCCAAGTCAGCTTGGTTAGTCACTTCTTCTTCGTTAACGGCAGCAACTTCTTCTACAGCTCCGTTATTTTCTGTCACAGCGGATTCCACCGCTTCTACGGTTTCATTACTCTCCGTAGCTTCCTGATTTTTAATTTCTTCAGACATGTGATTAGCCTCCTCGATTCAAAACCCCATTTATTTAAACCTGCGTATAGCAGAGTTCAAAACAAGCATTGCTTGGTATTACAAATTACACTTGAAGATAGTATGTTCCAAAAAATAGCGACTATGCCGTTATTTAATCATAGCACAGGACGAAATTTGTGATTCCGTTTATCCCTTAACCAACGGTTGGTATACCCGACTTCTTCATCTCATTGATGCGTTCCATAATGACATCGGTAACAGCCTCGAGAGATTCACTTCCTGCACCGGCAAATTGACTGAGATCTATAGGAGCCCCATAGACTACAACCATCCGTCGAAAGGGTTTGTACTCACCGACAATTGCGGCTGGAACAACTGCAGCACCGCTTCGAAGTGCAAAGCTTGCAGCACCTTTCTTGGCAACTCCGGCATCAGAGTTACGCGTACCCTCCGGGAAGATACCCATGACATTACCACCACGAAGTGTGTTAAGGGCCGTTTTAATGGATTCTTTGCTTACGCCACCACGTTTAACCGGAAAAGCACCCAATTTGTTAATGAGCCAGCCAAGCACAGGAACCTTAAAAAGTTCTGCCTTAGCCATATACTTCACCTGACGGTCTAACTTAATCCCGATAGTCATCGGATCCAGCAAACTAATATGGTTGGCACAGAGCAGCACCCCGCCCTCCTTTGGCACATTCTCTTCCCCCACAATCTTAAGCGGGAAAACAATTGCGTAAATCAAGCGAAGCAATCCTCGGCAAAATACATAAATCATAAATGATTTCTCTCCCCGTCAACATGAGATCTACAATGGGATACAATGGCCTCCACAACTTGATCGATATCCATAAAGGTCGTGTCCAGAAGAATTGCATCTTCCGCACGGCGCAGCGGTGAAATTTCCCGTCCTTCATCCAGACGATCCCGCTGTGCAATATCATGTTCAAGCTGCTGAAGCGTCACCGATTCCGCGCCTCTCAATTCCTTATAACGACGGAGAGCTCTTTCTTCCACACTTGCCGTCATAAAAATCTTTACTTCGGCATCGGGCAGCACGGTCGTACCGATATCGCGGCCATCCATTACAACGCCTTTGCGAAGCGCCATCTGACGCTGCAAATGACTCAGTCTGGACCTTACACCTTCGATCTTCGAATACTGCGACACAAGGCCGCTAACCTGAAGACTCCGAATATGCGGCGTTACGTCTTCCCCATTAATCAGCACCTTCTGGATGTCTTTTTCCGGAATAAGCTCAATAACCATATCGTGAACTTTCTGGTTCACTTGATTCTGATCTTCCGGTTCTATGCCTTCTCGGATCATATACCAGGTGATTGCCCGGTACATTGCGCCTGTATCGACATAAATATAAGACAACTTCTGGGCTACCAATCGGGCTACAGTACTCTTGCCTGCCCCGGCAGGTCCGTCGATGGCGACGTTAATTCTGTCGTAAGTATGTGTACCCTGCCTATCCAACGGGGCATTCCTCCTCAAACACTCTTTCATAAGAAAAGCATCTAGCGATGTCAAGTTCGTTCCTGCAATATCAAGGAGCACATACAAATGGATATGCTTGATGATATTATCAAGAAAAAAGCAGGCATTGCCTGCGACTTATAAAATTATACCACAGTTTATACTTCAGTGCAAAATCAGAACGCTTAATAGAGCTAAGAAAAATGCCTATCGGTTGCGGAAATCAAACTGCCGTTCAAAGCAGTAACGTATTATTTTCTGACGCTCATTATCCGTAATAGCCACAAATTTCAGCATGGCCAATTGGCGCCCGTTTTCAAGCTTTTTAATCCGAACTATTTCACCTTCAAAGTCCACATGCTCAATACTACCATTTCGATAAGGTACTAGAACCCAGCAGGATAATTTCGCTCCCACCTCGAGCTTCACTTGGTGATCCACCAAGAAAGACGTTCCTCCGCCACCGATATCATCTGTACGTACAAGGAATCTTTTTCCAAAGTTATCCTTCACAGCTAATTCAAGATCTGCATTTACCCGAAAAAAGCTTCGTCTCTGAATTTTGAAAATAGAATCCGCCTCTGGTTTTTGTATCCGGATCATACGAATTACATCTTCTTTAAACCCCAGAACATGAGTATTAAAGTAATTTTTAATGCCACCCTCAGTAATAAAATAAACCGAAAGCTCGTCCCCCATAAAAAGTCGTTTCAGACGACCGTTACTCTCCAACATAGGAATTTCAATGAGGAATGCGTCGTCCTCCGTCTCTGCAATTCTCGATCTATATTCAACTTCTGCTTCAGCAGCGTCACTGGAAGCAACCTGTATGTATAGATATTCATTAATTTTAGGATACAAAGATGTCACCGCCAAATCAGTATAGTTAACAATGATTATAGCATGGGAATATCACCCAATGAGATAAATATTATTTTGAATTTTAAAAAGCAAACAGGGCGCATCCAAATAATGGATGCGCCCTGTTTGCTCATTTTTGTTCTAGGCCTGAAGAAGGCCTGATTTCTTCCACGGACTCTTCGATGCCATCGTCCGCATTAAGATAAATACGATACTGAGTACCATTTACCTCTCCGCCAAATTCGTAAGTCAAGACTTCTACGGAGTCATCATTTTTAATCCAAGCCATGCGATGGTAATTCTCATTGAAATCCGAATTCAGAAATTTCTTCGCTTCTGCAAGGGTCAGCTTTGGCTTTGGAATCTTGCGATTGTCCTTATGCTCATTGACATATTCGCTAGCCTCAAAACCAACCGCTGTCCCAGTATCAAGTCCAATACGGATCGTCATTTTCTCAGGATAAATCAAGACATCATTTTGGCTCGTTACAAAGATTAAATTCCCGATATTATCATAACGGTCAGCATTAACCGCAGTCATATGAGGATATCCTTTTTTCTTAAGAAACTGCTCCGCCTTGGTAACTGCTTCTTCTAGGGTTACCTTAGCAGGTCCTATCTCTCGGTTATCGTAATAAGAGATCAGTAAACCACCATTTTTAGTGAAATCCATACTGGTCATCTGCTTATTATTCGAACCACTGACTGTAGCCGTATAAGAAGGCCACTTCGTATTTTTGCCGTTTTCTTTAACGTCTACCTTAGCATTCGAGCCTGCGTTAGCAAACTTAATGGCTTTACGTTTAATATCTTCAACTGAAACAGGGGTACCTCCGAGCATTTTTACAGAGCGTTTATCGTAAATGCTAGCAACTGAAGGACCCCAATCCAGGTCAGGGTAACCTTCGACACGTTTGTCCACCGACTTGAAGCCGTCAATAATCGAATTATCTTCTGCCTTATTCTCTGTAGCCAATGCGGTTTCAACATCCATCCAGCGCAAGCGGCTACCAATCACTTTATTCTGAACATCTTGCAAATCTTTTGAGATTTCTCCAGAGCTCTTATACAATGCTTTTAAATTGCTCAATTCACCATCTGTCAAAGGCTTCTTAGTGAAATCACGAATCCCAGCTTTATAAGAAAAGTTTGAGATTTTGGACAGAAACTCCTCCGTTTTGCTAAAAGGCAGTAATGTGAGTGGCAACTGATTAATTTCATTTTGTGCCTCACTGGTCATCCGCCACACATTAACAAGTCCTTTGCGGTGCATCCCGTTAGAAGCGGAGTTAACAGCTAGTGTGTTTCCCAGCTCTCCATGAAGACGCTCCACGTGGTAAGACAAATCATGAAAGGCACGCTGATATTGGTTCTCCGCCTTAATTAAGATCGCATTCTTCTCCTGATTCTCCTGATAACCCCACACGAGCGCTCCAATTAACAGCAGCGCAGTCAGCGGGAACATTACAGCACTTAATCTTTTGTACATAGGGCTACAAGACTCCTTTCGATAGCTTATTGGCGTTAGTTTGACAATAAACTAGGAGTCTTATGCACCCTTCTGTAACAGAATATGACCAAAGTGTTTGGATAGAGGGATTTCACTCCAAATTTGCATAGCATAGCGCTTATGCTCTCTCTTCAATTTCAAAGCCACTGCTATTACTACAAAGGCATTGCTTAAAGCCGGTTTGAATCACACCCTGCTCTTTTATCCCTCTTAATATGTAGGTCTCACCGCATTGTTTGCAAAGTATACGGACTTTTATACGCAAAAAAAGACACCTCTCTCCTCTCTGGAATCTCCCGCTAAGGAACAATCCTTTGAATATAAGTGTGTCCATCTCGATTATAGGTTAACCTCTTCTTCTCGTTTCAGAAAGCGGAAAGGGGACCGGCTATTCGCCCTATCCACTTTCCCCATCCCTCCGTACCATAGAATAGCCATCAGAGGAACAATAAACCATATCCAGTAGTTAGCTGTCGTACTCAAAATAAAGTCATAAATCCCATGCCACAACCATGGAAGCAAGATAGAGATTAACAGGATCCCTTTTGTTTTAACTCCTTTTGAGAACTTGGCTCTCCCTAAATGATAGCCCATGATTACACCAAACATAGCGTGTCCAGAAACCGGAAGCAAGGCTCTCAGGAACATGGAACCGATTGATGCATTGCTATACCAAGCGTACATTATATTTTCTATTGTTGCGAAGCCGAGCGAAATCGCTACGGCGTATAGTATCCCATCATATGGCTCGTCAAATTCGGTGTGATTGTAAATCATATGGTAAAGCACAAACCATTTTAAACATTCTTCCACGCCAGCAGATATGAGAAACGACTCCACATAAGGACCGCCATTCAGTCCCAGCATTAGTCCTCTCTGAATGATCATAACAGGGAATACAATCAGAAGGCCTAGCAGGAACACCTTAATAACGATATGAAGCGGTTCTTGATCATACTTATCTTTCAAATAAAAAAAGGTCAGCAGAGCAAGTCCCGGCGCTACTGCCGACGAAATAACCGATAACACGAGCACCGAATAACCTCCCTATATCCCTAGCGCCTTATTCTGCTGATTACAGCAAGGCAGATAACAGCTTTAATTCAAGAATGACCGCCATACCATCAAGAACAAGAATAGGGCTAAACAGCTAAAATAATGCATATCAGCCCTATCATGTTATTTAATCCTGACGCTTAAAATGAGTGCACAATAACTGGACTGCATTCTCCGGCATTACTGTCTTCCCGTATTCATCGAGAACAGCTTCAGTAACCGGCGAGGAATCTCCAAACTCAGCTAGTACGCCAACAAGACCTGACAACGCTGTTTCTTCAAATTCCTTAGGATCGAAATACAGATACCATTTATTGTTATAAGAATACAGTTTCCCCTGGGAAGTAATATTACCAATGAGCACATGAGCCGCTTCAACAAGAACCTCGAAATCGCGGAATGCATATACAATGGAGTCGCTTTGTTCAAGAGTAACTTCCATTTCGTAAATCTCTTCTGGCAATTCTTCTTCCCCGGACGCACCGTACTGATGGTGATCATATTTTCCTCGGGTCACTATAACGACCATGCCTTGGGCGGGCAATGCGAAAACTTCTACGGCAAGCGGACCGGTAGCATCAAAACCTAGTTCACTATATGCTTGGTCCATCATCTCCGTAAACAGGTCATGAACCTTGGGAACTTCCTGCCACATGTCTTCCTTCTGGATGCCCCGCTCGCTCAGGTCGTCAAAAGTGAGGAAAATCCGTATCTTATCTTGACTTAATCGCTCTATTCTCATGACAGGATCCTCCTTTTGCAAGCTCATTTATTATAATGTATGATGAGTCCCGAGTAATGAGCCAAAAATGGTTACTATGTATGTATGTTATCATTTTGCAGAGATAAATGCACGAAAATAAATATATAAAATCCTCTTAAAGCATTGCTACTACTGAAGAGCTTATTCTAATTCATAAACCATTTTCAAGCCCTTGAATATAAAAAAGAATCATTCTGCGGAATATTTCATCCTCAAAATGATTCTGAAGGAGTCCTTTACGGTTACAATCCCGGTATGGCAGTATGCGTTTCTTTAAGAATTTGCTCCACTTCGCTCTTCACTTCAGGATTGTTACGAATGAAATCCTTCAGTAATTTGAGATTGGATTCTTTTGATTTAACCGGTGATTCCGATTTATGCTCAGAGGTTCCGCTGTTCGAACCATTACTTTGAGCATTGCTGCTTGTATTACTGCTTGCATTGCTGCTTGAAGCAGCAGTGTTTCCAAACCCTGTCGTAGCCATACCAATTATTTTTTCTTTTGCTTTATCTGCTGCTCCACTCATGGAACCGCCCGATTGCCCCAGCGAAGACATTAGAGAATTCCGCTTTTTGGACATAATCATACTGGCTGCAACGCCCATCAGCACCCCACATAAAAATGACGAAGTATTCATATTTCCAGCCTCCTTGTATGGTAAAATCATGTTTAGTGTTCGCGGAAAGATTGCCGCTCATGCAACCTAATAAGAAGAAAGTGAGTTGAAAAAAGTGGGTAAAATGACATCAGTGCTCCTACTGGCTACCTTACTGCTGACAGCCTGTGGCAACAGCGGTGCAAATGGAAAGACCGCCGAGGATACAAACACCACAAAGAATACGCCTACGGCGGCAGCTACACAGAGCGCAGCAACTACAGCGCCTTCGCCTGAGGTTACAGCCAGCCCTACCCCTGAAGCATCAGCAGATGGAGGAACTACAGGTAGTAATAATACAGCCAGTAAGGATGAAGCCTCCGCTAAAATCCCACTGCTGTACCATATGAACAAAAATTACGACATTGTCCCAAATGAGGAAACTACAAATAAAAAAGTCGTGTTGCTCACTTTTGATGACGGTCCCAAAGATGCGGATATGATCAATCCGTTAATGGATGTTCTGGACAAACATCAGGCCAAAGCGATCTTCTTCGTAAATGGATACCGCGTTAAAGCCCATCCCGAGCTTCTAGAGTTAATTCATAACCGCGGAGGAATTATCGGCAACCATAGCTGGGATCATATTGTGTTGAAGGACAAGTCTTACACTGAGGTCAAAAAGCAAATCGAAGACGTTCAAAATGCGGTCAAGGAGATTATCGGTGAAGTCCCTCAGTTTTTCCGTCCCCCACATGGTGCTGGCGGAGATGTAGGCAAGAAGATTTCCGCTGAGAATGGGATGTTGTATATGACCTGGTCCAATGGATCACTGGACTGGGAAATGAAAGAGAAAGAAACCGGAAAAACAGATAAGTTAATCAAAAATGTGACGGATCAATTGCATTCTGGCAGTAATATTCTAATGCATGAACTACCTTGGACAGTTGAAGCGTTGGATAAACTGCTTACTACTCTTGAAGGCAAGGGCTATAGCTTTGTAGACCCTCGCAGCATTGAGCTTAAGATGCGCTAATTCCTATTTAGGATAAATAAAAACAGGTAATCCCCTTGAAGCAAAGGAGATTACCTGTTTTTTTGTCCACCCATTCAAATGTAGAAGGACAGCTTTCTAATGTTTCTCTTTACGGAGCGTTAGAATGTGCATCTCAGCAGGACTTCCCCAGCGGATTGGCAAGTGAGAGGTTCCAAACCCTCTGCTAATCAGCAGCTTCGCATCCCTTCCTGTCCCATCTCTTCTTGGCCAATGAAACATTCCTGCATCATATTTATGATAAAAATTTTCCACATGCCTTTGTCCCAAAAAAGGAAGAATGACCTGCCCTCCATGCGTGTGACCTGCTAATATCAGATCTGCTGGCACACTTTGGCGTTTGGACAACCAGAGCGGATCGTGAACAAGAATGATGCGGCAAGTATCATCTATAGAAGAAGCATTTGTCTTTAATCGTGGAAATGGACGATAAGAAGTGTTGCCACCCTTTTTCGGAAAATCCACTCCCGTTAACCAAAGAGAAGCCCCCTCACGTTCAATACGCACATTCTCATCCATTAACAGCTTTGCACCACTGCTCCGAATAATCTGATCAACTAGTGAAATATCAGCTCGATAATCATGATTGCCATGTACTACATAGGTAGGAGCAATAGAAGTAACTAAAGTCATATTATCAGTCAGTCGATCCAGAGGACTGTTTTTTTCCGTCAGATCACCGCCTAATAAAACAGCACCCACCTTTCCCTTTAACGGAATCAGCAGTGCTGTTGGAAGGCGGCGGCGATGGATGTCGGTTATAAATAAGAGACGAAATCCATCAAACTCATCTGGGAGTGACTTCAAAAATATTTCCTCGGTAATAATTCTATTTCGAAAGGCGTTACTTAACATAATCACTGCAATGATTAGCGTAATCAAAAGCACAACCACAACTAATCCACAAATCCAAAAAATCACCATAACGTACTCAAAGGCGGCGCCCCTTCGATTCCCCACCATAGGAGCGCTACCAGCAATATTACAAAAATGAAAATCAGAGAGTTAACAAACATTTTACTAAGCCGAACACGTTCTGATGAATACGTATTCGAACGTGATGGAACAGATTCTTCCTGCTCATTGTTTCCAGCGTTAGATCCTTTCGCAGAAGCTGCCGGACGGCGCGCTTTCCTTGATAAAGTTGCCGTTGTTGTCTGGGAAGGATTGCTCTTTCTAGGAGCCCCCTCCGATCGCGGATTCGTTTTTTTACTTTTGCCAGAAGTTTTGCCTTCGCCACTGCGCTTTTTCTGACGAGACTTCAACCGGCTCAATTCCTCACTCATGATTCCCTCCTGTAGCGGATCACCAGACCAGAGAAAAGGTCGATGAAGAAATGACATAGTATAGGTGCCCATAGGCTTCCTGATTGAATGTATATATACCCAAGACCATAGCTGCTTAAGAAAACCCATCCGGTAGGTACAAAGTGGCGCAAATAGCGAACATGAATAAGAGCAAACAAAATACTCGTCCAATAAGGACCAATGGAATACTGTATGGCTCCTCTGAACAGAAGCTCTTCACAGATTGATACCATAGCTGCAATTACAACAATGTGCCATACGGGCCTATTTCGAAATAATAGGTCGTTTATTCCCCCGTCATCCATACTTTCTTCAGGTACAATATGAGTCAATAAATAATCAACTACCAGCATTACAGCGGCAAGTCCAAGACCCCATGCCACAAAATGTACGTTTTCTGGAAAAATTAATAGCTGAAAAGGATTTCTTTTCTGAAATAATATCCATATCAAACCGATAATTAATGTAAGCCCCTGAGTAATGTAGAGATTGAGGAGCAGAAGACGGTCTGTTAACTGACCTGGCTCTACTTTTTTTATCTTAATCTCGCCAAATTTGAATTTTTTCATCGTGACCTGCCTGTTCTTTAATTTTTTGGGGCAGCTCCGAAAGAGAAACCGTCCATAATGTTGCTATCAATACATAATACATAGGATAATTCCCCCAGAAAAAGGAGCACTTATTATGAGCCAACGTAACTCCCGTACACAAATGTTGTACACTCTATTTTTTTTGTTTTTCCTTATTTGCGCCTTCGCCGCATTTTTCACAGGCGTCAAGGTTGGCGCAGACAAAACGGAAGCTAAATATGAGCAACAAAAGAGCAGTAATGGATATGGATTAGAAGAATTCACGGGCTCTTACCAACAGAAGGATCTTGTTACTTTCTATCATAACGTATTTTTGCCTTATCGGGAATTCAAGCAGAATTGGAACACTCAAGTGGACAAGCTGGCACGCAGTACAGATGCCCGTGTAAATGCAGCAGCTATGAAGAATCTTAGCCTTTTAGCAGATAAACAATATGAAAGAGTTAACCAGGACTCTATCTTTTCTGACTCTCCCTTATTACATCAATCACAGCTAAACATACTCAAAAGCTTAACCTTATTCTCAAAAGCTTCTGGTGAAGTAAGTGCAAGTGCATCTGGTGCAGAGACGGCAAAATTGCTGAAAAATGATCCTTATACTGCCGGTGCGGTTAAATTCGGATTGCTCGCTCAAAAGAACTTTTATGATTCTATGCTAAAGTGGGGCTCTAAGACAAACCAGAAAATTCCTTCTGATGCTGGTGAGCTTAAGACCATGTCCTTTATACAGTGGAAAAAAATGCCTCTTCTTCAAAAGAACGCATCCATTGCAGATATGATGTTAAATCGCGGAATTTTTGCAGCCTATGATCCTCAGGACATTACCGCAAAAATTGACGATTTGATTCATTCTGGTACAGCCAGTTCATTGAATCTTACAGATGTTCAGTCCTCAGTAACCCTGCTTATTTCCACAGGTGCTATACAGGTAGAGGATTTTATGAAGTGGCGAGAGCAGTACTACAGCAAGGAGACGATTCCACAGCTCCCGTTTTTTTATGAATAGAACCAGTCATTGAATCATAACGAAAAATGAAGTTCACTTCAAGAAAGCTTACTTTCAAAGCCTATTGACACATCTACATTACCGTGTTACATTATGAAAAAATTAATCAATCAAAAACGATGATGGAACAAAGATTCTGGAAGTCTTCAGAGAGCCGGTGGTTGGTGCAAACCGGTGACACACAGATGTCTTTAGCGCTCCTGAGATATTGTATCGAACCTTAAAGTAGGTGCAATCGGATCAACTCCGTTACCAGTGTGGCCTTTGCAGGCCAATGAGGCTGCTTCTTCCAAGTTGCAGTGAATTAGGGTGGTACCACGAAGATAACTCTCGTCCCTTACTACGGCAGTAGTATGGGGGTCGGGAGTTTTTTTAATTTCTAAATACCTAATCTATACTATCCTTTTGCCCAAAGTTACCGATTCCGCGGCACTTCTGCACACAACTTCTTTTATGCGACACCGCGTTGATCTACTATTATCACATGTTTTTTCTCTACTAGTTCGTGAATCTTCAGGTATTGTGGATTGCCCAAAAAGGCGTCCTCGACATATAAAGCTTTTCAACTTTAAGGGGGATAAGAAACCATGTTTAAAGTATTAGTATCGGATCCAATCAGTGATTTGGGCATTCAGCAATTGATGGACGCAGAAGATGTAGTTGTTGACAAAAAAACAGGACTCAGCGAAGACGAACTCATTGCAATTATCGGTGAATACGATGGCCTCCTTGTCCGCAGTCAAACTACTGTAACAGACAAAATCATCGAAGCAGGAAAAAACCTAAAAGTAATTGGCCGTGCAGGTGTTGGTGTAGATAATATCAAACTGGATGCTGCAACAAAACGTGGTATTGTTGTAATCAATGCTCCTGATGGAAATACAATTACGACTTGTGAGCATGCTTTCGCAATGATGATGGCTCTAGCCCGTCATATTCCACAAGCTTATGCAAAAACAATTGGCGGAACCTGGGATAGAAAAACATTCGTTGGTGTAGAGCTTCGCGGCAAAACTTTAGGTGTACTCGGAATGGGCAGAATTGGTAGTGAAGTGGCTAAACGTGCTAAAGCATTCGGTATGGAAATTCTTGCTTTTGATCCTTTCCTAACCGCTGAACGTGCTGAAAAGATGGAAGTGAAATTGGCTTCCGTAGACGATGTTGTTCGCGGAGCAGACTTCATTACTGTGCACACTCCACTTACTCCGGAAACACGCCATATGATTTCTCGCCCACAATTCGAGGTGATGAAAAAGGGCATGCGCATCATCAACTGTGCCCGTGGTGGTGTAATTGATGAAATGGCGTTAGTAGAAGCTATAGATAGCGGTATCGTTGCTGGCGCCGCGTTTGATGTATTCGAAAAAGAGCCGCCACAAGCGGATCACCCCTTCTTATCTCATCCAAAAATCATCGTGACGCCTCACCTTGGCGCTTCTACGATTGAGGCTCAAGAAAATGTGGCGATCGATGTTTCAGAACAAGTATTGCATATTCTGCGTAATGAACCGTTCATTAACGCGGTAAACATTCCTCCAGTGGCTCCAAGTGTAATGAATAAGCTTCAACCTTACTTCACGCTTGGGGAAAAACTGGGTAGCTTTGTTACCCAAATTGCAGCTGCTGCTATCCGTGAGATCCATGTGGAATACGCCGGTGATCTTTCGGATGTAGATACCCAACCACTAACCCGCTACATTGTAAAAGGCGTGCTCTCCCGCCACTTTGCAGAGGACGTTAATATTGTAAATTCCATGCATTTGGCGAAAACACGAGATGTGAACGTAGTAATAACTAAAGCTTCTAAAACAAAAGGTTTTACCAATCTGATTACTGTTACTCTAAAAGCTGATCGTGACCAAGAGTATCTTGTTGCCGGTACCCTGCTGCAAGGCTATGGAGAACGAATTGTTCAAGTGAATAAGTTCCCTGTTGATATTGCTCCTGAAGGTCATCAAATCTTTGTATCCCATAACGACAAAGTAGGGATTATCGGACTCGTGGGTACATTGCTTGGCGAGAATGATGTAAATATCGCATCCATGCAAGTAGGACGTAAAATTGTTGGAGGTGCTGCAATCATGCTGCTGACCGTTGACAAAGCTGTTCCTAAGCATGTCCTTGTGAAACTCGCTGGATTACCAGAAATTAATACTGCTGAAGAAATCATCCTTCTTTAATCTATAATATAGAAAGGCCATTCCAGAACGTACTGGAGTGGCCTTTCTTTAATTTAACGAATCTTTTTCTTCCTATATTATGAACGAAGGGATTATCCTTCCATCAATATCAGTAAAGCCATACTTTTCAGCAAGCTTTCCAACCACCTGCGGCTCACCGGACATAGAGATAACCTCTGGATCAGCGGCTAGTGCAGTCACTGCTCGACCAATATATCTCGTCGATTCACTCATTTTCAGTTCCTCAACTTCTTGCCAATGTTCCTCATCTGTATTCATGGCTTCTAGAACCGCTTCTGTTCTCATCCATCCAGGTGAAAGTGGAATAACCGCAATACCGTCATCCTTTAACTCCTTCGACAATCCGAAAGCCATACGTAAAAGTGCATTTTTAGAAAGATCATAATAAAAGTTGCCTAAATATTTATAATGATCCCAGAAGGTTGTATGGATAATTAGACCACCAGTTTTTGCCTTGCGCATGAAGGGGATTGCGTAATAATTTGTGATCATTTGTGCTCTCACACCGGCATTAAACATATTGTCCCAATGAGTTGTAGGTAACTCCCAAAAAGGCTTCTGCTCAATAGTTAAATCATTGCCTCCCCATACATTGTTAACTAAGATATCGAGTCGCCCCTTCTCTTCAGCGATTTGACGGATCACTGCTTCTGTTTCCTGATCCTTCGTATGGTCACATCGTATTACCGCACCAGAACCCCCACTCTCTTTTATTTCTCTAAGTACACTATCTATACTCCCCTTAGTATGTTCTGTGGCGGATATATCTGTGGTCCTCCCTGTAATATAGACAAAAGCGCCTCTTCTTGCTAATTCTAAAGCGATTCCCCTCCCTGCACCTCTGCTGCTCCCGGTAACCAAAGCGACTTTCCCTTTCAATGTCATAGCCCTCAACCCTTTCCACATAAATTCGGATTTCAATATTCTGTGATCATTCCTTACGTTTTATAAGTATAGCCCGTATATATGACATCAACTGACATATATAATATAATCATGATTTAGAAAAGATTAATGGTGATCGTCCAATAATTAATTCGAGGAGGCACAATAGCCTAATGAGAGCCGACCGTTTGTTATCTATATTGCTTCTGTTACAAAATCGCGGAAAAATGACTTCTAGAGAACTGGCCCAAATACTCGAGATATCAGAACGAACTGTGTTTCGTGATATGGAAGCATTAAGTGCTTCAGGGATACCCATTTTAGCTGAACGTGGCCGTGAAGGAGGCTGGATGCTTACTGAAGGGTACCGAACCTCCCTAACGGGAATGAAGCCACAAGAGATTGGTTCACTGCTTCTGTCCACTGACGCATCTATATTGAAGGATCTGGGGATACAAGACGATTTCTCTTCCGCTGTTCTCAAACTAGAAGCTGCATCCTCACACCGAACTAGTAACCCAGCACATCACCTAAGCGAGCGTATTCATATTGATGGTGCTAGTTGGCATCCTTCAGATGAGACTTATCCGTTCCTTTCTGTACTGCAGGGAGCACTTTGGGAGGACCGTAAAGTTAAAATCACTTATCTCCGGAGTAATGAGACTACAGTCCGTTTCATTGATCCTCTTGGATTGGTTGCAAAACGCGGTGTATGGTATGTCGTAGCCAAAAGCGAGGATGAACTAAGAACCTTTCGTGTGTCCAGATTAGTTAACGTTGAGGAGACTCATGAGGGGTTTAAAAGACCTGATGACTTTGATTTAAAACAGTACTGGGAAGAGTCCACCATGGCCTTTAAAGCAGCACTGCCAAAGTATCAAGTAAAGCTAAGGGTTAGAACATCTGTCTTAAAAGAATTACAGCGAGAAAGATTCGTCTCTGTCCAATTGATAGAGCCAACCAGCAATGCAGAGTGGGTGAACGTAGATGCCGAATTTAATACGATCGAGTCTGCCTGCCGGATAATCCTTTCTTTTAGTCCCTCAGTTATTGTACTTTCACCACAAGAACTTTTAGAGATGGTAAAGTCTGCTATCACAAAAATTTCCGCTATTTATGAGGATTTTTGACACGAAATCTAAAGAACTGCTCCTAAAAGAAGATTTATGTCAGTTCTTACTATAGACCAATCACCTTTAAATCCCATATAATAACACCAATACATAATATTAATAAGGAGGACATTATACCAATGAACTGGATGCATAAACTTCCGTTAAAACAAAGAATTGTTGCCGGATGTTATCTCATTGCCGCACTATTTGCCATTCCTGTTTTAGTTACTTTTATGATCTTAGGCAACATTATTTTGGGTATTGTTCTAATCGTTGTTCTTGCTGCTTTAACTTTACCCGTGGCCCGCTTTATCGAGAGAACGCTTACATCTTCTTTTGATGACATCGCGAATGTATCTCATAGTATTTCTAAAGGGGATTTTACTAGTAGAGCTGACGAGAACGGGTCTATGGGGGACGTAAGTCGTTCCTTTAATACTATGATTGACAAGCTCAAGAAGATTTTAACAGAAGCATCGCAGATCACGCGCCAGGTTATGGATGCAAGCCGTGGAATCGAAGATAAGAATCAGAACTTGAAAATTGTCATGGCACAGGTAGCCTCTTCGTCAAATGAGCTAGCTCTTGGGGCAAATGAAATATCTACGGATATCGCTGAAATGACAGAATCTATTAAAGATATTGAGAATAAAGTCTCCAATTATACGAACTCAACGAAAGAAATGAACAGACGTTCAATACATACATTAGAACTAGTTGAACAAGGGCGCCAATCCGTAGATACTCAAGCTGAAGGCATGCGCAAAAACATCCAGGCTACTCAAAAAGTAGCGGATACTATCGAGGCCTTGTCTCATAATGCTCGCGGAATAACGATGATCACAAAGACCATCACTGAGATCGCTGAACAGACTAACCTGTTATCGCTGAATGCCTCCATCGAAGCAGCACGTGCCGGAGAACATGGTCGAGGATTTGCAGTAGTCGCACAGGAGGTCCGTAAGCTTGCCGAAGAATCAACGGCTTCAACAAAGGAAGTCTTTGGTTTAGTTCGGAGCATTGAAACTGATATTAAACAAGCGATTGACAATATCGCTATCAACGAAGAAGTCGTACAGGTACAGAATGAGATGATCACTCAATCTGCTCATATCTTTGCTCAAATTGTACAAAGTGTGCAGTATATTACCGAGCAGATCTCTTCCTTCTCTTCTGAAAGTGATCTTATGCTGGAAAGTGCCTTGAAAATCTCAGGTGCAATAGAAAATATATCTGCAATCACTCAGGAAACTGCTGCTGGCACCGAAGAAGTATCGGCTGCAATGAATGAACAAATTAATGCCCTGCAGTCCGTCGCAGAAGAAACTGAGAAAATGACTCAAGCCGTATTTAATCTACAGAAAACGATCCATATCTTCAAGTTTTAAACAACTTGCATAACGAATAAACCAAGCCATAAACCGTCCTCTAAGTTTGTCTTAGGGGACGGTTTATTTTCTATTATTTCATAGGTTTGACAAGACTTTCGTCAAAATTCGAGTTAATTTGCGATAATATATTGACAAAGGATGATCCCAAGGAATATATTGTAAAGGAAAATTCTTCTTATAAATTTTAAATTAATATAGGCAAAATCTTCGAAAGAGGATGACGCAAAACCATGGATCTACAGCCTCATTTTTACTCTGAGGCCATGATTGCCAGGTTGCTAAGGACCCGGGACGGCTGAACTATTGTTCAGTCTTTACGGCGATTTACGCCACCAACCTGTGCCCTTTTTCGGAGCACAGGTTTTCTATTTTTGAGTTTATTGATCAATCAGATCACTTCGAAAGATCAATAACATAATAAATATTAATCAACTTGTGAGGTGTATCTTTTGAAGACAGTCGCAGATTATATGGCGGAAGCACTACGTAACCTCGGAGTGACCCATTCTTTTGGGATCATTGGTAAATCGATTTGTCCCGTAGTTCTTAAGATGGTAGACTATGGTATTGAATTTATTCCAGGGAGACATGAATCCAGCTCCGGATTCGCAGCAGCTGGATACGCGCTGAAAACTGGTAATCTAGGCGTAGCATTTGGTACTTCTGGTCCAGGCGGAACTAACCTACTTACAGCAGCAGCACATGCGAAAGCCAACAACTTGCCAGTGCTGTTTATTACGGGCCACCAATCTATTAAAGAGCTTGGAATCCCCCAATGTCAGGACTCTTCCTCTTACTTAGCTGATTTAGCGGAGATGTTCAGACCTGCCACCTTGTTCAGTAAACTTATTGAACGCGGTGATCACTTTAGTACTATTTTTAATCATGCGATTTCAATTGCTCTTAACCAACGTGGGCCTGTTCATCTTTGTGTGCCGTTTGATGTACAGACAGAAGGATTGGAAGAGTGCAATATTGTAATTCCCGAACGCGAATCTCTAGTAAGTCTAGCGAATATCGACAGAGTAGTTGATGCTATCAATGCCTCAAAGAATCCTTTGATTATTGCGGGTAAAGGGGTCAATCGATCTGGGGCGCATAGCCAGCTTATTCAGCTCGCTGAAACTTTTAATATACCAGTAGTAACATCACCTGGTGGTAAAGGGGCTATGGTTTGGGATCACCCACTCTATCATGGTCCTATTGGTGTTGGAGGTTGCACCCACGGGGATGACCTGTTGAATAAAAGTGATCTATTTATAGTTCTAGGATCACGATTAAGTGATATGACCGTCTGTAACCTAAAACGGGAGAATCACCCGACAACATTAATTCAATTTGATATTGATCCGACCTTTGTTGGAAAAATCTTGTTCTCCAAAACGATACCAGTCACTGGTGATCTACGTGATAACCTAGTGTGCTACCTAAATCATATTGATCCTAATCATATTACTAAACGTGAAGCTATCCCTTATGTAGATTATTCAGAAGAGCTTCCCAGTCTGAAGAATCTTTCCCTTGCGTCTATTATGAGCACGATGAGTGATCTGATTCCTGACAATAATACAGTATTTGTTGATGACGGCAGTCATGGATTCAATGCTGCTAAATGGTACAAGGTTAAGAAACCAGGCAGTTTTGTATTTGATGCTTATTTTGCTTGCATGGGTAATTCTATCGGTATGGCTATTGGTGCAAAGGTTGCAGCTCCTGAAGAAACTGTCTTCTGTATTACAGGTGATGGCTGTTTTATGATGCTAGGTACAGAAATAAACACCGCCGTCTGCAAAGATATCCCTGTCATCTTTATCGTAGTAAATAATAAGCAACTCGATATGGCGCTTAAAGGGATGGAAAAAACTACTGGCCGTATTGATGGAACGATATACGAAGTCCCAATGGACGTTGTGAAATTTGCCGAGTCTCTAGGAGCGACAGGCTATAAGTGTGAGACTGCGGAACAATTCTCGACTGCAATTAAGGACGCCGTTGCTCTTAACCGTGTTGCAGTTATTGAATTATTAACAGACCGTGATGAAGTCCCTCCGACTGCACACCGTACTTTGAACCTAAATTAGGAGGCTCACTATGAAAGATAATGTTAACAGTGGTCTGAACCACTTCACGAATCTCTCAGGAGACTATGGCGCTAAAGCACTAGCTCCGATTAAGGAACATTTCCCTGACTTGGCAGAATTCATCATGGGTAATGCGTATGGAGATATTTTTCAACGCAATACCATTGAAGCTGACTGGAAGGAAGTCTCTGTTATTTCTGCTCTA
Organism: Paenibacillus sp. PastF-3; assembly: GCF_029893135.1. Lineage (NCBI taxonomy): Bacteria > Bacillati > Bacillota > Bacilli > Caryophanales > Paenibacillaceae > Paenibacillus > Paenibacillus sp. PastF-3. Next base: position 672,751 of record NZ_JARXWM010000002.1, read on the forward strand.
ATTGCAATGGGCCAGTTCGATCAATTAGGAGTTCATTATGTTATGGCTCTTCGTGTAGGAGTTACTGTAGAACAGCTCAAAGGCATTCTACTACACTTAGTACCCGCTATAGGGGCACCTAGAATCATCACAGCCTTTAATATTCTTCTTGAAACCATAGAAGAGATCCAATAAATAATAATTCGACATAAATATACACATTTCGTCTTTATTATTGTGATTTAAGAAGATAGATTACTATAGGAAAGATCGAACGTGGAGATAAAGTTCTGTCCTGGACAGTGGGCGCTGGATGGAAAAATGTAACATTTGTTATTGAATATCAAGCGTTACAACATAAAAAGCGGCAGGCCAAGGATTAACCTTAGCTTGCCGCTTTTTATGTTGATCTGGTCTTTAGGACTCGCCAGCAAAGGATAACCCCTTTTCAGTTAGCGCACGCCGTATTTCATCAAGCCCTTTTGGTCCCATCCCATGGAGTGCCCGAAGTACAGGCTTTGAAAGTCCACTCGGTAGATCAGATTCTGTTCCGTTAACCATGGACATATACATCTCCCTGATTACTGATATCTTTCATGTTTTTCCCAACCCATGGTACGCGCTACAGCGTCTTTCCAGGCGTTGTAACGTCGTTCACGCTCATCTATACCCATTTCAGGTGAAAAAAACCTCTCAGCTTTGTTAAAGCTTTCTAGTTGTTCTCTTGTCCAGACTCCTGAGGTTAATCCAGCCAGAAGTGCTGCCCCCAGCGCAGTCGTCTCCGCATATGTAGTTCGAGTCACTTCACTCCCGAGGATATCAGACTGGAACTGCATCAGCAAATCATTACGAACAGCTCCCCCATCTACACGAAGTCCGGTCAATGGCATGCCTGCGTCTTTTTCCATCGCCCCAATTACATCTCTAGACTGAAATGCTAGCGACTCTAACGTTGCTCGTACCAAATGTGCCGAGGTCGTCCCTCTTGTCAGACCGAAGACTGCTCCACGTGCGTACATATCCCAATAAGGTGCACCTAGTCCAGTAAAAGCAGGAACGACCACAACCCCTTCGCTGTCCTCCACTTCCCGCGCTTTGTCTTCTGAGCTTGCTGGCTCCGCTATGAGGCCTAGCCCCTCCTGAAGCCATTGTACAGCCGCTCCGGCTACAAACACACTGCCCTCGAGTGCATAGTAGAGTTCATCCCCCATTCCCCAAGCTACAGTGGTCAACAATCCATGACTGGAGACTACAGCTTCTGTACCTGTATTCATTAGAATAAAGCATCCAGTTCCATATGTGTTTTTGGCACTTCCGGGTTCAAGACAAGTATGTCCAAACAAAGCAGCCTGCTGATCTCCCAATACAGAGTGAATAGGTATTTCTGCCCCGAACCACTGCGCATCTGCTGCTCCAAATTCACTACCGGACATTCTCACTTCCGGCAGGATGGAGCGGGGTACACCAAGCTCTTCCATCAGCTCTTCGTCCCAGCAGCGCTTATGTAGATTATATAGCATTGTACGCGAAGCATTAGTTACATCAGTAGCATGTACAGCTCCACCAGTAAGCTTCCAGATTAGCCAGCTGTCTACGGTCCCAGCTAGTAGCTCGCCATTATTCCCCCGCTCTCGTGCGCCGTCCACATGATCAAGAATCCAGGAGAATTTAGTTGCAGAAAAATAAGCATCCACAACGAGTCCAGTCTTGCTAGCAATGAGTCCCTCTAATCCCTTATTCTTGATCTCTTCACACAGCTCTGCAGTACGTCTGTCCTGCCACACAATCGCAGGATAAATCGGCTTACCCGTTGCTCTATCCCAGATTAGGGCCGTTTCCCTCTGATTTGTAATTCCAATAGAAGATATTTCCTGAGGTGTTATCCCGCCCCGAGTAATCGCATCTCTTGCAGCTGCAAGCTGTGACGCCCAAATTTGCTCTGGGTCATGCTCCACCCAGCCAGGGTGTGGGAAAGATTGTTTAACCTCGTATTGCCCTTGTGAGACGATTCTAGCGTCCTTATCGAACACTATGGCTCGTGAACTAGTAGTCCCTTGGTCTAAAGATAAAATCATTTGCTGGCCTCCCAAGCATAAACAATGAGATATGTTCCACGATGAACAAGATTAATGTGTTTGTTTCAACAAAAAGCACCTCTGCTGTCAGAGGCGCTATCACACATTGTGTTTGGAATTACTGTTTTTCGACAGGAAGTCTTAGGGTAAAGGTTGTACTTTCGCCCAACTTACTGGAAGCTGAAATGGTTCCGTGATGCGACTCAACAATATTTTTAACAATCGCAAGCCCAAGTCCCGTTCCACCTGATTCTCCCCGTACACGTGCCTTATCGGCTTTGTAGAAACGATCAAATATATACGGCAGATCTTCCTGCGGAATGCCGACGCCTTCATCCTGAATTTTAATTTCAAAATAGCGACGCCCTTCTAAGACACAAGTTCCTGTATGAACTGTGATCTTCTTGCCACCCTGCGTATGACGAAAAGCATTATCGAGCAAATTTGTTAAGACCTGCTCAAGCTTATCTTCATCCGCCGCTTTAAGAACAAGAACATCGCTGTCTTTATTTAGCTGCAGATGAATATCACGCTCTTTCGCACGTACGGAAAATTTGCGATACACTCGTTCCAGCAGTTCGTTCACATCTACTTCTGCCTTCAACATATCCGTATGTCCAGCTTCCATTCGCGCAAGGTCGAGCAGATCCTTTACAAGACGTCCCATACGGAGTGATTCATCATGAATGACCTGAATCAGTTCACTGCTTTCCTCTGGTGAAGAAGCCATACCGTCAAGTAAAGCCTCACTATAACCTTGCATCATCGATAACGGAGTCCGAATCTCATGAGAAACATTTGCCACGAAGTCACGGCGCATTTTCTCGAGCCGTACCTCTTCAGTCACATCACGCAGAACAGCAACCACCCCACGAATGCTTCCTTCAGAGTATAAAGGTGCCATATGCACTGACCACACGCCCTGCCGGACATGTACATTCGAGCGCTCATCGCCGCCTTGCTTCAACGTGCTCAAAAATAAAGGACGCAGGGGAGGTGGAACATTACTCTCAACCGTTTCCGTATGAGGTTCAATGTCGCTCTCTTGTTCCCACTCTAAATCGCTCCAGCTCTCAAGTAGCGATTGACCATGCGGATTGGTCAGAATAATCTGGCCTAGGGTATCAAAGGTGATTACAGCATCACTCATGCTACGCAATACACTGGATAGATGACCCTTTTCATGGTGCAGACTGCGAATATTCTCTTCCAACTCCTCAGCCATATGGTTAAAGGAAGTTGCCAATTGGCCAATTTCATCGCTTGTGACAAGCGTCAGCCTTGTTCCGTATTCACCACGTCGAATGTTGTTTGCAGCCTCGATGACACGTTGCATCGGTTGAGTGATCTTGGTGAACAAGAACAATGCGAAGAATGTCGTCAAGGAAAATCCGATCATGCACGTATACATAAATAAACGTTTGATATCGCCGGAATTAGCAAAGTTGCTGTCGATATAGGGAAGTAGAAACAACCCGAGTGTAATCAGCACGACAGCGACCAGGCAGATGATCGTGACCCACAGCTTGCCGACAAGACTTCTCCAGAAGTTCACTTATTTAGGTACCTCAAGTTTATAACCTACACCCCATACAGTTGTAATCATCGCCGCGGATTCCGGTGAAACCTTATTCAGTTTTTCACGAAGACGCTTAACATGGGTATCGACTGTACGCAAATCTCCGAAAAACTCATAATTCCAAACATCTTTAAGCAGTTCTTCACGAGAGAACACTTTATCCGGTGAAATCGCCAAATAATGCAGCAGTTCGTATTCTTTCGGTGTCAGACTCACTTCTTCACCACCAGCAGTAACCCGGTGTGCGTCATGCTCAATAATAAGATGAGTGAATACAATGTTATTACTGGAGTTGCTCTCTTTGGACAAAAATGCTGTTGCCGAAGAACGGCGCATAATAGCCTTCACGCGATAAATCACTTCGCGAGGGCTAAATGGCTTCACGACATAATCATCCGCGCCCATTTCAAAGCCCTGTACACGATTAATCTCTTCACCTTTAGCTGTAAGCATTAAGACAGGTGTCGACTTGACCCCTCTGAGTCGGGTCAGCACTTCCATTCCATCAATGCCAGGCAGCATAACATCCAGCAAAATTAGACCGTAGTCATTTGCTGTTGCTTTACGAAGAGCAATTTCGCCATCTTCAGCTTCGTCGATTTCATAACCTTCTTTTTCAAGATACATCTTTAGCAGGCGGCGAATGCGTTCCTCATCATCCACTACCAGAATTCTGTTTAAATGATCTGCCATTTCACAACAACCCCTTCATCAAATACAGTAGAACGTAACCTTAAATCCATTGTGCTGTGTTAGCAGGTAAACTATGCTCAGTCCGTCCCCGCATAAGAATGAAGTCCGGCGATGACTAGATTAACGCCAACTAAGGTAAACATTACGACCAAAAAACCTAGAACGGCAAGCCAGGCAGATTTTCGCCCTTGCCATCCACGAGCCAATCGTAAATGAAGATAAGCACTATAGAAGAGCCAAGTAACGAGTGCCCAGACCTCTTTGGGGTCCCATCCCCAGAATCTTCCCCAGGCTATTTGCGCCCATATCATTGCAAAAATCAAAGCGCCTAATGTAAAAATAGGAAAGCCAATGGCTATCGCCCTATACGTTATCTCATCTAGATCGCCTTCATCAATCCCCTCCATAACCGGGTGAATCGCTGCGCCTAGCGGCTTGCGTACGATCAAGCGAAGAATTCCGTAAAGGAGTAATCCGGAAAGAATCGACCAGATTACAGTATTAAACTTCCGGCCAGCATTCACACCATTCATCCATGAAGGAGCTTCAAAGAGAGGTTCTTTCATGCCAAGAAACGACTGGAAGCTTTCAATTTCGCTATTGTGAGGAGCCACAATCGGCGGCATTCGATAACTCACTTTCTCTATTGTACTATTTTCCTGCCCTGCGCTGTCAATCGTAACGTTGTGACGGACAAAAACAGTCTCATAACCTGCTCCGCGGAAAGCAAAAACTGAACCCAGAAACCCAATTATAACAATGATTGAAAAGAGAGTAAATTCAATCAGTCTCTGTTGCTTACGATCCGCCTTCTCTTTACTTGCAAAATTAACAGTCCGCAGCAGATACATCAGTCCTGCCGCAAATCCTACCGCGAAAAAGGATTCACCCAGTGCTGCCAGTGTTACGTGGATCTTGAGATAGTTCGATTGCAGGGATGGAATTAACGGCTGAACCTCCTGTGGAAATACAGCTGCGTACGCCATCACAATGATGCTAATTGGAACTGCAAACAGACCGAGAATAACTTTGCGATAGATCGCGTATATCACTGTAAAGGCTACCATAACCATCATGGATAAGAAAGTCATGAACTCATACATATTGCTGACTGGAATATGTCCTGCACCAAACCAACGTGTAAAGAAATAAATAAGATGAAAGATAAGACCTATAGAAGAAACAATAAAAGCTATTTTACCCCATCGAGCAGTATGTTCCTCTGGCTTGCGGCCCGACCACTTGCGACCCATGATAGCGATAGTGAATAACATAAACGACCCGCTGTATAATAAGAATGCGGCAATAAAGACAGCGCTGCTGATATCGAGCAAGCTCATGTTAGGCCTCCTCCATTATCTATTGATTTTTCATCGACTACCATATCTACTTTTTCTAAAATAGAAACGATCTCACGACGGAAACCGAACCAATTCTTGTTCGTATGTCCTCCGAGTATTAGCTCTCCGTTTACAACGGTAAGCCAGATGCGTCTATGCTGCCAGTAGAATCCAAGGACTAAACCCAGCATCACGATTGCTGCACCTAACCATACAAAAGGCATTGCACGATCAATACGTATATTCAAGTATGTAGTCGATTCCGAAAAATCAACATCGCTCATGTTGTCCACTTCAAGCTCAAGAAATCTATTGCTGCCACCAAGCTTATCGTTAATAGCCACCTGCTGAAACTGAGACTTATCTACCTGCTTAGGAAAATAGAAGTACTGCTGCCCTTCTGCTGGCAAATCCGGTCCTTGAATCAAGAATAAGAATGCTGGTGCATTCGGATAAGGCGACTTAGATATCGGCTGACCATCCTCATTGAGTCCAAAATCCATATACTTTTCTTTTAAAGTCATCGTATAGGGTCCCGCTGTAATTGTACGCTGCGGATTCTTCATATCCAGTTTAAATTTACCGTACGACTCCCCAGTGGTGGAGTTCTTAAGCACTGGCTGTACAGAACGCAGTACAGGTGTTAGATCATAATCAAACTGATACGCTTTCAATCCTTTATAATCCAAAGGTGAGTTTACTTGGATATCATGTGTTGTCACCTCGGTAAGCTGCGGTTCCTTAGTAGGATCTGCGCAATCCGCGGTACATTTATATAGCACTGCTTTAGTTTGGAATAATTTTGGAAGGATTTTTTTGCCCCGAAACTCCTCAGGCATCTCTTCATCTGTGTAGAACTCTACGGTGAATTTCTCGTTTTTCAAATAGTAGGTGGTATCCGGAATCTGTGTAATCTCCCCTTGCGGGAAAGCAAGATGCTGATCCATGTTGAGACCCGGCAATCCTCTTGCCAGTACAGCAAGTAAAAAAATAATCAAACCAATATGTATTACGTAAGGTCCCCAGCGGCTGAAGCGGTGTTTCTCTGCCAGCAGCGCTCCTCCATCCGTCTTGACTCGGTAGCCCTTTTTACGCATAGGCTGAACCACCCGAGCAACCCAAGCTTCTGGTTCTTCATGCACTTCAGTAACTAGCACAGCCTTTTGCCGGATTAAGAACTGACGATGTTTCCGAATCTTCTGCCTAGTTAATGCCTTATACAGCGGAAGTACTCTGTCCAAACTACAAATGACTAATGAAGCGCCAATCATTACGAGTAGAGTCACAAACCACCAGGATTCGTATGTATGTGAAAGTCCAAGTTTATAGTAGATGTCCCCAGCTGTTCCGTACTCCTGCTTATAATAAGTCGATGCATCAATATTAAGAAAAGTACTCTCCTGTGGGAAAACGGTTCCCAGCATAGAGCCTAACAGTGTCAAAACGATAAGATAAATGGCTATTTTTACAGATGAAAAAAAGTTCCAAACTCGATCAATAATGCTTGGATTAACACGCTGCGAACGACGGGCTACACCATCATAACGCATTTCCAGATTCTCGCCCCAGTCCGATTCTTTGCCAAGCGGCTTTCCACATGCTTCACATAGAACAGTGCCTACAGGGTTCTGGTGGCCACATTCACATTTGGTATTGGTTATAAAAGCCTCGCGTTCACTCATCAATCCACCAGCTTCCCAATTTGATCATCTAGTGAATCTAAATCAAGCTGGCCAATATGAATGCTGTCAATTTTACCCTTTGCATTAATGAAAAAAGTAGTGGGGAGTGGAGAAATACCATAACTTCGTACAGCGTCTCGTCCCGTGTCCATCAAAATCGGAAAATCAATATCGACTTGCTTCACAAAATTTTCAACAGTCATCTGATCTTCACCTACGTTGATTCCAATAACGACTACATCTTTGTCCTTCCATTTTTCCCATTGTGCTTGGAGAGCCGGCATTTCTTTTACACAAGGCGTGCACCATGAGCCCCAGAAATTCAGCACAATAGTCTTACCCTTATACTCGTCTAATGTATGCCCTAGTCCATCAAGACCCAGCAAATCAATGGCAGGCGCTTTACTACCTTCCTCTGGTTTTCCGCTTCCACCAAATACAGAGGAACCAATTGCATAACCACCCACTAGAACGATTAGAAACAGAATTACGATTTGAATTGGTTTTCTCGCTTTACCCACATGTAAAGCCCCCTTCTGTGACGCAACTCATACTTATGTTGTAAGGTGTGAACATCCTATGAACATTATAGCGAATTTCGTCACAGCATTAGGGGGTTTAATTGTGAATATTGTGTGTCTTTATGACTCTTTACGTGGAGTTCTTTCTTTGAGTAATCCTGCTTTGGCAATTTGCTGCAGATGGTTAATTTCATCTTTGGTCAAATGACGGTAGGAGCCACGTTTAAGATTTTGCAGCATAATATCCCCGAAAGAAATCCGCTTCAGACGGATAACGGGGTGTGAAATCGCATCAAACATGCGTCGTACCTGACGGTTACGTCCCTCGTGAATCGTTATGCTGATTACTGCTTCTTTATTCGCTTCGTCAATATCCTTGTACTCCACCTCAGCAGGCGCTGTCATGCCATCCTCCAGCTTGATGCCGGCTTTTAGCTTGTCCAATGCGGTGCCATGCGGAATACCCTTGACCGTTGCATGATACGTCTTAGGTACATGATGCTTAGGATGGGTAAGCAAGTTAGCGAAATCTCCATCATTCGTTAACAGCAGCAGTCCTTCCGTATCGTAATCCAGACGGCCTACAGGGTAAACCCGTTCTGTAATTCCTTTAAGGTAGTCTGTTACAACCTTGCGACCCTTTGGATCGGAAGCACTTGTAATAACGCCTTTAGGTTTGTTGAACATAATATAGATTTTGTTCTCGCCCCGGATCAGTCTACCGGAGACTTTAATAATATCTGTTGCGGGGTCCACCTTCGTGCCAAGCGTAGTTACGAGTTCCCCGTTGACTTCCACTTTACCGGCCAAAATCATTTCTTCACACTTACGTCTGGACGCCACACCGGCCTGCGCCAAAATTTTCTGTAATCTTTCCATTTTCGACTAGTCACCTCAGATTAATGATAACCATCAGAGGGATAAATCACAAGTTCATTCCATGGAAAAAATGCTCCTGGGCAGTAATTATTGTGGGGTTCGATGATTAAAGGGGAGATTTGGTAGCGCTCTACCAGTTCTAAAATGAGTTTATCTGTGGCAAATAGCTGCTCTTTCCTTCCAGATAATGGAGGGGTGCCGTCTTCCCGGCTGAAATCACCTTCCAAGCAAATGTGAATATACTCCGGATCGGTCAGCAGCGGTGCTGCATAAATGGCTCCTTCAACACCAACCCAAAAATCAAAACCTTTGCCATTTATGGAAGTACAGCGAGACTGATGCAGGATAAAACCTTTATAGTTCATAGCGGATTGCCTCCCTCCACATTGCTGCAATAGCATATGTCGAGGGAGGTTTGAGGGTGACGCCGACTAACCAAAAAGCAAGAGGCAGACCGCGATCGCGGCGACGAAGCCAACGACATCGGAGAAGAGACCTACCTTAAGCGCATAACGGCCGTTACGCACACCTACAGCTCCAAAATAAACTGTTAATACATAAAGTGTTGTGTCCGTGCTGCCCTGTATGGTAGAGGCAATCATGCCGATTAGAGAGTCTGGTCCATGAACGCGAATCAGATCCGTGGTATAAGCAAGAGAGCCTGTCCCTGTGAGAGGCCGCAGAAGGCCTAGTGGCAGCACTTCTGGAGGTACACCAAGCCCCCTTAGCGCAGGAGATATAAATCCCATTAGGAAGTCGAGTGCGCCCGATGCGCGAAAGACGCTGATCGCTACAAGCATACCTACAAGATGAGGAATAATCGCGATTGCCGTACCAAATCCATCTTTTGCCCCTTCAACAAATGACTCATACACTGGGACTTTACGCGTAAAAGCATAGAGCGGGATGAACGTAATCATGACCGGAATCGCCCATGCCGATATGAGACTGATTAACTGGTACAAGTCATGTTCACCCTTTCAATGAAGAATTAGGCAGCGAAGTCTTCGCCATTGGAACAGAACCAGACTTGGCTGACGGCGGCTTTGGAGGTTTGCGCAACAATGTCATCCTTCGGAAAAAACGGTCCGCCGCAATCGCTGCAAGAGTCGCCACTGCTGTTGCAGCAAGGGTTGTGCCGACTATCCCCGCAGGATCTGTCGAATTATAATTCAATCGGATCGCAATTAGGGTCGCGGGAATCAGCGTAATACTTGCTGTGTTAAGCGCTAGCAAGGTACACATGGCTGGTGTGGCCGTTTCTTTATCCGGATTGAGCTTCTGCAGCTCCTGCATCGCCTTGATCCCCATAGGTGTAGCCGCATTGCCAAGTCCAAGCAAATTAGCGCTCATGTTGGAGAGAATATATCCGATTGCAGGATGACCCTTTGGCACATCTGGAAAGAGGAAGGCTACGATTGGCCCAAGAATCTTGGCTATTTTTTTAAGCAAACCAGCATCCTCTGCGATCCGCATGATTCCTAGCCAGAATACAAGTACACTTATTAAGCCGAAACTTACTGTAACCCCACTCTTGGCTCCGTCGAATACGGCGGCTGTAAATTCATCCATTCTGCCGTTAACGGCGGCGAACAGAAAACCGATGATGATCATTCCTAGCCAGATCCCGTTAATCATGGATACGCCTCCCTCTTCATTAATCAGCTATCTGCTTACTTGGAACTTTCGCCCAATTTAAATAACGCCTTCAGTGCACTCCCTATAGCCTGAAACCAATTATCGGCAGGATAAGTTAGCGCTTGCGTTGTACTATATTTTTTAGTATAAGCAGATTCCTCAGGAGGTAAGGACTCTCGTGTATACACTGGAACCCGGCCTATCTCCTTGCCACCGAGATCTAGAACCAGAACCCCTTGCAATCCAAAGTTCGATCTTGCTGCTTGAGCGGGTTCGGTAATCTTTTGATTTAAGACAAGTTTGGTGGTCACTCTATCCTGCTCGCCTGGTCCGAGCGGATAGGCAAACTTTTTAGCTGTCACGAAGTTATAACCGCTCACGGGGTCCCCGCGTTCGATCATTGTTTTTAGTGGGTAGTGATTAAACCCAAAATTCAGCAGTGAGGCATGATCATTCCAGTCATCTCCATCATTTATGGTGACTGCGACAAGCTGCTGTCCGTTTCTGGTCGCAGAGCTGACAAGGCATCGTAGCGCTTTTTTGGTATACCCTGTCTTCACACCGTCAGCACCCTCATATAAGTACAGCATTTTATTCTTGTTTCTCCACTTGTAATCCCATTTCTCATTTGGATTGTCAGCAGTTTTCTCCTGCGTCTTCACGATTTGCTTAAATACAGGATTGTGAAGAGCATACGCTGTCAGTACAGCTAAGTCATTAGCACTCGAATAATGGCCTTCAGCATCTAGACCATGCGGATTAGCAAAATGAGTATTTTTTAATCCGAGCTCTTCAGCTTTATTGTTCATCAGGTATACAAACCCTTCTTCAGAACCGCCGATATGTTCAGCGATCGCTGTTGCCGCATCATTCCCTGAGCGCAGCATTAAACCATACAGCATATTTTCCAGCGTCATCTCTTCACCTTGCTGTAAATAAATAGAGGAGCCTTCTTTGGCGAAAGCATTTTTACCAACTTTGACTTTTGAGGCTAAATCACCATTCTCAATAGCAACGAGGGCGGTCATTATTTTAGTCAGGCTGGCAATAAGCATAGGCTCATCTCCTCGACTGCTATACAAAATACGCCCGGATTCCACATCAATCAGCGCCGCTGCCCTTGCATGCGTAGATATGGAGCTGTTCTCCGCATGAATCAACGTTAGCGGTGTCAGAAACAGCAGCAAAATGCTCAGTAATAAGGCGATTGGAAATTTACGGGTTATTGTCTTCATATTTATCCTCCGGATTCTTATCGGTTCTTAAGTAGAGTGATTCATTTCATGCCTATGTTGTACAAGTGTATGCGGACCAGCCTTAGGGTATGTCCTCTCCACACAAAAAGGGACACCGCCTGATGTATGGCGATATCCCCGAGGCTATTTGAACAATTATGTGTATCTAATGTGTTGAAGATTGAGATGTACTTGGATCGGGTTTAGCAGGTGCTTGTGAGGCTTGAGCTGGTGGTTGTGAAGCTTGAGCAGCGGGTGTCCCAGCTTGGCTTGAGGAACTGCTGCTTTGGAACATCGTCTGGATTTTGTCGATGAGCCCAGGTGTAGCATCGATGATTTTCTCGAACAAATGTGTTTGATTGTCGAGTGGCACAATGTTCACCCCATCCTTACCAACCACTAGAAAAGCGATCGGTCTGATGGAAACCCCACCCCCGCTACCGCCACCAAAAGGAAGCATTTTGACGCCGCCTTGGGAGCTGGATCCACTTATAGAATCCTCCACTCGATAATCACTACCCCCTGCAGCAAACCCAAAAGCCACCTTACTGATCGGCAGAATAATACTACCATCAGGTGTTTGTACTGGATCTCCAACAATCGTATTAACATCTACCATACCCTTAATATTTTCCATCGCTGTTTGCATTAGGCCCTGAATAGGATGGTCGCTCATATTGTTTCCTCCTTTGATTGAGTACGATTACTCTTGCTTCTACAGCGCTTATCATCCCCACTTCCACACATTTGTATGTAACTTTCATTCTAAACTTTGCCCGTGAGGTTCCCTTCGCATCCGTTTTAGTAACTTTCTCCACTTACCGATTCCCCCCGACACTCGCAAGACACGTAGAAGCAGCCGCAATAATGCGTATAAGGTATAGGAAACGGACATTTTCCCCTCACATACCAACTCCATTGAAAAACTTGGCTCATCCTGAAAAACAGGCTTCACAAACACTCGTGGATTATGTTTCAATTTAACCCTCTGCGAAATAAACCCTACGATGCTCCATTTCAATCCCCAGGCGGCTCCTGATGCTATGGCTGTGTCTGCTGCATCACCTAGTGAGAAGTCCGTGGACCAGTCAAGCTTTGATATTTTGACATGAGATACGGTTTCCTTAAACCACTTCTTCAATCCACGTGTAGATCTCACTGCTAGCTGTATATTTTTCCGCCAGTGTTCTACTCTCTCTTTATCGAAATGCTCTTCCTTTACAGTATCGACACCTGTTGTTGCCGTACCCGTTTCTTTAAACTTCCCAATCACGCCTTGCTCCAATCCCTTAAAGACCAATCGGGGCAGCTCATAGTGGAGTTTGATCAGACCAAAAAGAGTTTTAACATCTAACTCGAGCAGATCATTTTTGTCATGTTTATAGCACCGGATGCGGAAATCAATAGATGAAGACAAAAGCAGAATCATTGCCACTACCAGCAATCCGAGGGGAATTCCAAGCCATAATGTCACGTATTTACCTCCAAGAAACCTTAATTATGGGAACCTTTGGTTTAGTATGGCAATTTATGCTGGAAAAAATTCGGGGTTTGATTAAAAAATGTGGCCATTCATAAAAATAGGGACAGCCCATAAACCATATCAATGGTTTATGGGCTGTCCCAGCAATACAAATCATTGCGGAATAACAAAAAAAGCTATGATTGCTCAATATCCTCAAACGACATTTGGGTATCCAGCTTATTGAACAATAGCTGTGTCTCCTCTTCCAAATTATCAGTGGATTCGAAGTTTGATGGTTCAGGCAGCTCATTCAGACTTGCGAGACCAAAGCTCTCCAAGAATGATTTCGTCGTCCCATACAAGATTGGGCGCCCTATGGCTTCCGCACGACCTACCTCATGAATCAAATCCTTATTATTCAGCGTATGAATGGCACGTTCCGATTTCACGCCTCGAATCTCTTCGATCTCTACCCGTGTAATCGGCTGACGATAGGCCACGATCGCCAATGTCTCTAATGCAGCCTGAGACAGCGTTGATCTGGAAGGGGAATAAGCCAAACGCTCAAAATAATGGGCGTGCTCAGGCAAGGTTGCCAGCCGATAATTCCCAGCAATTTGGACTACCTGCAGCCCCCGTTCCTGTGTTACATAATCCTCTTTGAGTTCTTCTAATGCTCCAGCCGCTAGCTCTGGACGCTGCTCCGTAATTTCGGCAACTTGCCGCACAGAGATCCCTTCATCACCTGATAGAAACAACAGGCCCTCAATAATCGATTTCAGCGTTTTGTAATCCATTGAAGTGTTCTCCTCCTCTCCACTCCATTACGATGTCATCAAACAATTTCTCTTGGTAGCACAATATCGCCTTCATTTTCATCAGTTCCAGAATCGCAAGAAAAGTAACTACGATCTCGTGTCGCGCCATTTCATCGTGCAGCAGTGCTGAGAAGTGGAGCCTTCCGCCCTTTCCTCTGCGCTGCAGCGCATCCGATACATCACGTATACGATCTTTTACCGATATTTCGTCCCGGGTGATCCGCTGGTAAGATGACCTTCTTGCCGCCTTACTTAGTGCTTTACGGAAAGCAGCTATAAGGTCGGAAGTATGTAATCCTTTTAGCGTATGGTCAATCTCTTCTGGCACGAATGGCCCCAGATCCTCCGGCTCCTTCGTAAAAATCAAGCTCCGCTCGCTCTCCATATCCATTAAATGAACAGCAATACTCTTGAATTTACGATACTCAATCAGTCGCTGAACGAGTTCAGTTCGTGGATCAAATTCATCTTCTTCGTAATATTCAAAATCATCGATCTCAATGACCGGTGGTTTGGGCAGCAATAGCTTGCTCTTTATAGATAATAGGGTTGCGGCCATCACGAGAAATTCACTCGTAATATCCAGTTCAAGCTCCTGCATACTTCGCAGGTACTCCATATACTGTTCGGTGATCTCGGCGACCGGAATGTCCTGGATGTCGATTTCCGCCTTATCAATTAAATGCAATAGCAGATCCAGCGGACCTTCAAACGTTTCCAGCTTGTACAATACAGTCACGAAGCATCCTCCCGCCAAAAAAAAGTAAAGTGCAGCGCCCAAATGGACGCTACACAAGTAGAAAGGGCTCTATAATCCATGCTTTCTTCTTATACTATAAATAAGCACGAATTCGACTGATTCGTCAATAGCTGTCTTACTTAAACAGTTTGTTAAGATTCGCCATTTCAATCGCAGCAGTCGCAGCATCCCAGCCTTTATTTCCTGCTTTGGTTCCTGAACGCTCAATGGCCTGTTCAATATTTTCAGTAGTAACTACGCCAAAAATTGTCGGTACGCCGGTTTTAAGATTAATAGCCGCTACCCCTTTAGCGACTTCATTACATACATAATCATAATGCGTTGTAGACCCACGAATAACGGTTCCTAAAGTGATTACAGCGTCGTATTTACCGCTTTCCGCCATTTTTTGAGCGATCAACGGAATTTCAAACACACCTGGAACCCAAGCTACATCCACCTCATCATCACCAACACCATGGCGCTTAAAGGCATCTAGTGCACCGGATAATAGCTTACTGGTAATAAATTCATTAAAACGTCCTACTACAACTCCGTATTTTAATCCTTCGGAAACTAAATGTCCTTCTAAATATTTCGGCATATCATTCATCTACCCTTCGTTTTTTATTGTGTGTGATTATACTTTGGAATCCTCATTTTGTTCAATGTCGTCAAAAGACAGCAAATGTCCAAGCTTCGCCTGCTTTGTATGGAGATAATTGGTGTTATCTTTATTTTCCGGCATTTGTATTGGCACACGCTCAACAACTTCCAGTCCATAGCCCTCCAGCCCTTTGATCTTACGCGGGTTGTTGGTTAAGAGACGAATTTGGCTTATCCCTAAATCCTTCAGAATCTGTGCACCGATCCCGTAATCACGTAAATCTGCTGGAAAACCAAGCTTTAGATTGGCATCTACAGTATCGAGTCCTTCTTCTTGAAGCTTATAAGCTTTAAGCTTATTAATAAGACCGATGCCTCTGCCTTCTTGGCGCATATAGAGCAATACGCCTCTACCAGCAGCTTCGATCTGTCGAAGCGCTGCTTCAAACTGGGGACCACAATCGCAGCGATGGGAGTGGAATACGTCACCCGTCAAGCATTCGGAATGTACTCGTACTAATACGGGCTCATCACCAGAAATATCGCCCTTCACCAAAGCTACATGTTCTTTATCATCCACTTCATTCGTATACGCAATGGTCTGAAACTCACCGAAATCGGTAGGCAGACGCACGGATACCTCACGATTCACGAGCTGTTCCTTTTCATTACGATAGTGAATGAGATCCTTGATACTGATCAACTTCAGATCATGCTTCTTCGCAATTTCAACCAGATCAGGCAACCGGGCCATCGTGCCATCTTCCTTGATGATTTCACAAATCACACTGGCCGGATATGCACCACACATACGGGCTAAATCAACAGCAGCCTCTGTATGTCCGGAACGGCGCAGTACGCCGCCTTTTTTCGCAATCAGCGGGAACATATGGCCAGGTCTACGGAAATCAGACGGCTTCGCTTTAGGGTCAATCATGGCCTTTACAGTCAAGGATCTTTCCCCCGCTGATATACCAGTAGTTGTATCTATATGGTCAACGGATACAGTAAAGGCTGTGCCGTGATTATCTGTATTGTGACTGACCATAGCCTGTAGTTCAAGCTCTTCCGCACGTTCAGCGGTAATTGGCATACAGACCAAACCACGTCCCTCAGTGATCATAAAATTGATGACTTCTGGTGTCGCCCGTTCAGCAAGAGCTATAAAATCCCCTTCATTCTCACGATCTTCATCATCCACGACGATGATGACTTTGCCGCGCATTAAATCATATATCGCTTCTTCAATCGGATCCAAGACACTATCCTTCTTCGATTGTTCGCTCATGATCCTATCCTCCTAATAGCTTTACGAAGGGTTATTTCCATCTTCGTAAGCTTACTCATTATTTATACAAATCCGTTTGCCGCCAAGAAATCACGACTAATCCCGGAGCTGCTATCATTTTCTTCATCCTGTGCAGCAGAGCCATAATGCAGAAGATGATCTACATATTTGCCCAGGACATCACACTCAATATTTACACTATCCCCTGCCCGCTTATAAGTTAGCACAGTTTCCCCTAGCGTATGCGGAATAATGGATACAGTAAACGATGAAGCCGTCGTCTTTACTACTGTTAAGCTAATGCCATCAATCGTGATCGACCCTTTAGGGATGATATATTTAAACAGCGATTTGCGATCCGGCGCAATCTCATAGACTACTGCATTCTGATCACGCTTTACGCTTTTGATGACAGCAGTGCCATCTACATGTCCCTGAACAATATGACCTCCAAACCGACCACCGGCAGCCATTGCTCGCTCCAGATTCATCCTACTGCCAGGACGTAGCTCCTTCAGATTACTGTTTCGATAGGTCTGAGGCATGACATCCACAGTAAAATAGTTCTCGCCTAAAGTTGTCGCTGTAAGACAGACGCCATTAACCGATACGCTATCACCAATCTTCAAATCATCCATGATGACGGAAGCGGCAATGTTCAGCACCATCATTTCTCCACCGGCGGAGACACTTCTCAGAGTGCCAACTTCTTCGACTAATCCAGTGAACATGCTTTCCCTCCTAGGAGTTTTATGTGAGTAACACTTCTCCGCTATCTCTCCGAACAAAAATTGCTCTGGAAGCACACGATTAAGTTTTGTAACCATTCACTTTAGCGTACCGGAGTACCGCTGATACATACATTATCTCCGAGCACTTTTACTTCCAATCCCTCCAGAGAAATCGCATCCTTCATTAACTCTACACCTGGAAATACAAACGTCCCTTTCGCTTCAGCACCACCGCCAACAATCTTTGGAGCGAAAAAGAGAATCACTCGATCAACTAGCCCACTCTCCAGCATCGCTCCATTTAACGTACCTCCGCCTTCAAGTAAAATCGATCCGATTTCCATTTCACCGAGCGTTACCATAGCAGCCTTCAAATCCACGCGTGGTCCTGCTCCGCTAACAATGATTTGCACACCTGCTTGAAGAAGCGCTGCTTTCTTTTCAGCATCTGCAGCTTCAGTTGTCACGATGATAGTAGGCGCTAGACCGTCACTTACAACTGCTGAATCCAATGGAATACGTAGTCCAGAATCAATTACAATCCGTATCGGGCTAATGCCCGGCACTTCCGTTCTTGTGGTCAGTGAAGGATTATCTGCAATGACTGTGTTCACACCGACCATAATTCCCTGATGCCGATGCCGCAGTGTATGTACGATCTCCCGCGCTTCTCCATTCGAAATCCATTTACTGTCACCAGATTTGGTAGCTAGGTTACCATCCAGCGTACTGGCACTCTTGAGTGTAACAAACGGCTGTTTTGTCAAAATATATTTGATAAACCGCTCATTCAGCCGCAACGCACGATCACGCAGCAACCCTACCTCTACTTCAATACCAGCTTCACGCAGCATTTGAACCCCACGACCCGCCACCTGAGGGTTAGGGTCTTCACAAGCGACTACCACTCTGGCTACTCCCTCGTCGATCAGCCTTTGGCTGCAGGGCGGGGTCTTACCATAGTGGCTACACGGTTCGAGTGTTACATAGGCAGTGCTGCCTTGAGCTTGACCAGCCGCCATGTTCAAGGCATGCACCTCAGCATGACCCGTTCCGCGCTGCAAATGAGTTCCAAGCCCAATCATCGCTCCATTTTTTACAACCACGCAGCCAACAACTGGGTTAATTCCGGTCTGTCCTTGGGCCCGTTCTGCCATATCCAGCGCTAGCGACATATAAAACTCGTCATTCATGTTGTCCATCTCGTTCCTCCTATCCACTTACTGTCTATCTGATGCATAAAAACAGAAAAACCCATCTCATTCTCCAGGAGGAGTAAAGATGGGTTATGCGAGAGTTTAGCGGCAGTCCAAATAAAAGTGTGCGTAAATAACCGTCAAACGACGGTAATTGTGAAATATCGCACATAATAAATGAAAACACTGCAGTCCACCTGTCTAAAACAGACAAGCGGTTAACCTCTCCTTCTTCCATCCAGACTATACTGTCGGTCCCGGAATTTCACCGGGTCCACCGTTCGCGTCAACAACGCGAGCCGGGTAGCGGACTAAGTGTGGTAGATAAACTTAAGAAATAAGCACTCTACAACAACATCACCGCCGGTAGGGAATTACACCCTGCCCTGAAGGATTGATCCTTTATTTAATTGAGGTTCAAGTTTTCCTTACTAACAAAATTATCACTTACACCTTCGAAATGCAAGTGCGTTTTATATATTTACTTAAAATTTGTAACTTGATTCTGAGAGGTATGGTGATTACAAGAAGAAACGATATGGTTTTATATTAACAAACTTTTATAAGAATTCGTCTCTCTCTTACACATCCATCCCTTTTATTGGGCTATAGAAAGCCAACGGAGGTACAGTTATAATCCATTCCATAATTTCATAAAAAGAAGAAAACAAAGAAGCGCCAGGACTTTATCTCCAGGCGCTTCTTTTCCTTTTCAATTACAAACCACGTTCTTGTTGTTTCAATAGATCACGAATTTCCGTTAGCAACACGATATCTTCTGCGGGTGCTGGCGTCTCCACCACTTCAACTTTAACGGCTTCTTTGCGCTGGAATTTATTAGCCAGTTTAATCACCATAAAGATTGAGAAGGAAATAATAAAGAAATCAACGACCGCCTGCAAAAATTGCCCATAAGGAATAATCAGTTCATTATGCATAACCATAACACTTAGAGCCCGATCCTTCAGATCTATACCACCTGTTATCAAGCCAACAATTGGCGTAATGATGTCAGATACTAATGAGGTCACAATCTTACCAAAAGCTGCTCCGATAACGACAGCAATGGCTAAATCTAGTACATTTCCTTTCAGGGCAAAAGCTTTAAACTCTTTCCACATCTTCCAATTCTCCTCCAACCTATTGAATTTGAAATTATTATAGCATAGCCGCTTCCCAAATCTTAAGACTTGTTAAGAAACTATTAAGTTTACCTTTACTTTTGCCTGCCACCGTTGTTAAGAAATCTCATGTTAAATAAGGATTACGAACTACAAAAAGGAAGATTCCTAACATGGAAACTTTTTCAACTTTTAAAAAAAGCATTCCAAGCCCCAGCTCGTTCTTTCTGCACAGATTAAAACATGGATTGAGGCTCTTCGATGGGAGCAAGCTAAAGGAAATAACAACCTAGAATGGTGCTTCGAGTATTTGGGTAATTGGGGCTGTACCGACAGCTTTCCCAAGCTATCAGTACTTTTTTGCATCCGCATCTCTGTTATGCAGGCGGCTATATTCTAGCTTTAAGTTTCTCTTGGATCGTTGTTAGTCTTTCAGCACGTGATCTGCCATTTGCCTGAATGTTTTACGGAAATGTATACTTCTTGTAGTAAGGAGGCTTTACAAGAAAGGACGCTGAGTAATGCACAACGCAACATTACTTTTGGTTGACGACGAAGCAGAAATTATTAAACTCATGCAGATCTATCTGGAGAACGAGGGATACCGTCTGTTCACTGCCCGTGACGGGCTGGAAGCACTTGAAATTATCAAGAATGAAACTATAGACCTAATGGTTCTAGATATCATGATGCCCAACATGGATGGTATCGAGGCTTGTATTAAAATTCGCGAAACACATAAATTTCCAATTATTATGTTATCTGCTAAGGGTCAGGAACTAGACAAAATCACGGGACTCAGTGTAGGTGCGGATGATTATGTTACGAAGCCTTTTAGTCCGTTGGAGCTTGTCGCCCGCATTAAATCTCAGCTGCGTAGAACCCGGAATTACATGTTAGATCTAAGTGCCAAACAGGATGATATCATCATTGATGGCTTGGTTATTAACTCGATTACGCATGAAGTTAGCGTGGATGATCACCCAGTAAAACTTACTCCGAGAGAATTTGCAATTCTGGAGCTGCTCGCCCGTCACAGGGGACAAGTACTAAGCATGGAGCAAATTTACGCTAAAGTATGGAAAGAACAATTTCTCGAAAGCAATAATACGCTCATGGTTCACATTCGAAAAATCAGAGAAAAAATTGAAGCTAATCCGAGAAAACCACAATATTTGAAGACGGTATGGGGCGTTGGCTACAAATTGGAGAAAGGAGGTCCTTCTAGTTGAACTTTAAACGATTCGATACCCTATCCTGGAAAATCGTTGGCTTCAGCCTAACGAGTCTAGCACTTACAGCAGCAATCGTATTGGTCGGCTATTATGGTATATCCCTATTGCTATGGCTAAACCCTTCTCGTTCTTTCTGGGGGGTTAGACTCATCCACTGGGTAATCAATAACATCGGGTCTATTCCTGTAGTGATTCTTATTGGAATTCCTTTATTTATTTTTTTCATCCTTAAACTATCCAGAAATACAACCAGTAATCTTCAAAACATTACGAGCGGGGTTCAAGCTATTGCAGACGGCAATTTATCTTTTCAGGTACCGGTATCAGGTACGGATGAACTTGGTAAACTCGCCGAAAATATGAACCTCATGGCTGGCAAGCTAAAATCTGCTATAGAGGAAGAACGAGCAGCTGCGAAAGCCAAAAACGACCTAATTACAGGTGTATCACATGATCTCCGAACCCCTCTAACTTCTGTACTCGGATTTCTGGAGTATATCGAAAAGGATCGTTATAAGACCGAGGTCGAGCTTCGTTATTATGTGAATATTGCCTATGAGAAATCTCTGACTCTTAAAAAGCTAATTGACGATTTATTCGAATATACACGAGTTAGCAGCAGCGGGCTCCCCCTTAATATTGAGCCTGTTGATCTCGGAAAGCTGCTTGAACAGCTTGTCGAGGAATTCGCTCCCGTACTTGAGCAAGCGGATATGACCTATCGTATTCATACGGATAAGGGCCCTTTGATTATCCTTGGTGATGCGGATGAGTTAGTTCGATTATATGAGAATCTATTTACCAATGCGGTTAGATACGGTAAAGAAGGTAAGATTCTAGATATTACAGTTTATAGAACAGGCGATAGAGTGATTGCTACATGCAAGAATTACGGCAACCCGATCCCTGCCACGGATCTCCCCCACTT
The DNA here is from genome assembly GCF_029893135.1 of Paenibacillus sp. PastF-3. Classification (NCBI taxonomy): domain Bacteria; kingdom Bacillati; phylum Bacillota; class Bacilli; order Caryophanales; family Paenibacillaceae; genus Paenibacillus; species Paenibacillus sp. PastF-3. Next base: position 694,499 of record NZ_JARXWM010000002.1, read on the forward strand.
ATTTAAGCGATTTTATCGCGTCGATAAATCACGTTCCCGAGAGACTGGTGGAAGCGGATTAGGACTCGCGATTGCTAAGAGCATCACAGAGCTCCACGGTGGGGCTATTTCTGCCAAAAGCACACCCAAACAAACTGAATTTGAGACTTCCTTCCCAGCGATCGATTGATGTTTGTGGGGATGTTTTTGAGTTTTGGGCAAACGTAAAAAAGCACCCGACAATTTTTTGCCGGATGCTTTTTTATTTCAATCGCTGTTCATACTCTAAACAAAGACTTGCTACCTGTTTCCCCTCCGTTTAAACACACGGTTTAGAATAAAGCCAATGGCTATTAATCCAATACCAATCATATAAAGCGGTGCAGAGCTACTTTCTCCCGTCTTAGGAAGCTGAGGAGCACTTGAAGTGCTGTTGTTCACCGGCCCCTTCGGTACTTCCTCATCAACAATGTCGACTTCTCTTAACGGAACATCTTCATCTGTAATAACTAAATCCGGAGTTCCCACTTCTTCTGATGTCGTGGATTCCAGATTGGTCGTATTCCCAGGGCCAGCAGGTACTGCCGGATCATTGATGATTACTCCCGGCACCAGCGAACTCGTGGATGTTGGTGTCACCGTGCCTCCTGGGATTCCTGATATCGGTGTTGAAGTTGGTGCTACAGTCGGATCTGTTGACGGAGTAACCATTGGTTCCGACGAAGCTGATGAGGTCGGTGTCGGTGTTGCTGTTGGAGCTATAGTTGACTCTGGTGTTGCAGTAGGCGTAGGCTCAATTGCTTTTTGATTTGTAATTACGAGTTGATTCGTTGATGAAGACTGAACGGACACTGGATGCTCTGTAGGATCAAGTACATAGCCAATAGGAGCTATCGTCTCAATCAATACGTAGTTACCCAACCATAATTTATTGAATGTTGCTGTACCTGTGGAATCTGTGGTTAAGCTATTCATAAATACCCGGTCTGAGCCGTTTTGACGATAGAGTGCAAAAGTTGCATCTCCCAGCGTCTTCAAGTTGTCCTCTGCATCCAGCTTCTTGATCATCAAGGAGCCTCTAACCCCGCTACCTGATCCTGAACCACTCGACACACCGACGATAATTTCTTTAAAAGAATCTTTACTAATTTCATTAACATTATGACCACTGAAACGAACAGTATTAGTAACTTTATCTCCTGTATTCGCCATAATCAGGGATTGATAGTCGAGAATATAAGGTTTACTAATCTCCTTGGCGAAGCTTAAATCAAACGACTGCTTGCCGTCTACATCCGTTTTTATTTCTAGGCTGTAATCGATACCCTGAATCAATTCAGGGTATCTTTTGGTTATGTCCCCGTTCTCTGCTACGTTTGTTGGATACAAGTGGAAGGAGTCCTGCAGTAAAATCTGATTAGCACTAGGCGTATCTTTGATTACAGCATTCTTCACCGTAGACTGACCGCTATTGATTTGAATACTCCAATCTATTTTATCACCTTTCTGAGCACCATCCTTTAAGAGATATTCATCCCCATGAGGGATCGTTACAGAAGCATTTAAATCCTTGGAAGCCTTCTTTATTCCATCATAAAGATTGGCCTTATTCTCAATAGAAGTACCGATGACTTGGCCTTCAAGACTTGTATGAAAGTCGATATAATAAGCGGAATGAATGCTGTCTTTAAAAGAGACCTTCAACTCGTTAGTAGCACTGACACTATAAGTGTATTTGCTACTGTTTACCTCGATACCTTTCGTTGGATCTCCATTCTTAGCAACATTCATGGTGTACACTTTCAGCGATCCAGGAACCAGGGTTTGACCCGATTTCAAAATATCCACGACCTCTGACTCTGCAACCGTTTTGCTATTATAGTTGACCCCTAATGTCCAAGCTAAATCTTTAGTCGAAGCATTATAGGAACCAAATTTCAAGCCATTACTTTTCGCTTCATCTCTTGGGATAAATAGACCTTCTGCTTCTGTGGTGCGAGGAATTTCGGACGTGTCAATCCAGTCCATCCTAACCTTGTTATTGAAATTTTCAGTATTAGACCAAATCCAATCCTTATTAAATTCCGTTGTATAGCTAACCGTATAAAGACCAGTAATCTGCGAATTAAAGACCACCTTGAATCCTTTATTGAACTGAACAGGAGCATTGTAAACCAAACTATATTTGGAAGGATTCAATACGGACCCTTTAGAATCTCTAATGACAAGCGATTCTGGGATGAATTTCAATCCACCAAACGGGAACGTTTCTGTAATTTCAACCCGGTCCATTGGATAGTTATCACTGTTTAATGTGACTTTCCATCCAACCGTTTTATTCTGATAATTTACGTCTGATAAATTCTTATACAGAATGGCTGAACGTATTAAACGAGTAGCCTGTTCAGTGTAGGTACTATCCGTAACTGTATTCGTGATTGTAGTATCTGCAAACACACGGTTTACTGCTTTAGTCTTATATTCAATTCGAAAGGGGAAGGATACATCCTGATTAAATTGCAAGGAGAACCCCGTCTTACTCACGTCTGAAGCTGCAACTACAGTGTAATCAAGATCCTTTTTCAAAAGATTTCCTAACGTTGGAGCACCCGTTGAATCCAACTGCACCTTATACACTTTTAACGAATCCGCTACTAACGCTTGAGAATCATCAAATAAATCCGCTAGTTTTGCATCTCCCTGCAAGATCTTTTGTTCATTAAAATTATATTCGATTGCCCAGGAAATGATTTGATTGCTCCAGTCATATCCGCTAGAATACTTGTTCAAACTTCCTCCTCGTTCTACTTGAACAGTAGCAGAGGAACTTACAGGAACTTGCCCCTCTCCTGCAAAAGTCGCTGTATTCGTGAAGCTTAGCCGATGCTCATCAGTAATAGCTGTGGAGTATTCAATACGGTATGCACTCGATATCGCAGGATCAGTGAAATGAACATTTAACGTTCCTCCAGTGAACGCTGTAGAATATTTACTGGTATCGAGTAGTGCTCCTTGCGTTACCGAACCGTCCAACTGGATACTCAGTTGATACACACTCACAGTAACCGGAGTGCTAAGTGACAAACCTGATGGTATAGGGTCCGTTACAACTGCATTTCCAACAGTTTTTAATGATTTATTTACGTCAACCGACCATAGAATATGGTCTGCATTAAAACCCTGAGGAATCCCCCTCTTCTCAATGGTCGATCCTACATTTGGTTTAAAATTCACAGTAACCGTCTGAACACCACCGCTTACCGGAAATAAAATCTGCTGAATAGTACTTCCTGAGATCTTTTGTTTATCAAACTTAGTATTGATCCGAAGCGTTCCTTGCACGTCATCATGCGTTTCTATGTAGTCATTAAAGATCATAGTTACTTGATGTGATAACTGCTCAACTGTAAAAGTTCCTACATCTCCATCCTCTGAGACTAACACACCGTTAATATCATTAAAAAGCCGAAACTGCTCTGGAAGCTGAAAGGTAAAGGTATCTCCCTGCTTGTATTGATGAGCTTTAGGAAGAGACCACGCATAATCTAATGTTACATTAGCATCTTGTTCATAGACGCTATCCGTAACCGTCTGCCCGTCTGCACCATATACAGCCATTGAGACACTGGTGATGATATTCCGCTCTTGATCGATTGCCGCTGCTTGTACTTGTGGAGTGAACCCGATGCCATAAGCATATTGCGCTACAAGCAACAGAATAACGATCATCACACTTATTCTTTTCTTTAACATTATCCTATAGCCTCCAATTCCTTTTCCAATTTGATTTTTCTGTGTTTGTATCCCCACTTGAAGCGTAATCTCTGCCATTCCGCATGCTCGATTGCTTCTTATGTAATACCGCGCCCATCGCCCCATCTTATGTTAAAATAATGAAAAGACATCCTTTTGTGGGCAGTTGACAGAATCCATACATATTTAACCATTTTATGGATGTTCAGAAACAGAAAATATCAATGTTTATAAATTTGTTTTTTGAAGTACTTTTCAGGTACGAAGGAGGTTGGTTCATGCATCTTTCATCTTATTTTGATCGACAGCGTACGGAGGATTTCATTATGTTCTCCCCTTCACATTGGATTGCTCTGTCTATCATTACATTGGTCTGTATACTGTTTTACAGTTTAAGATTCGAGATTCGGACTGATGTGAGACTTCGGCAAAGTGTGCGTTTGCTGCTGATCATTGTACTTTTATTCTCAGAAACAGGACTTCAAATATGGTACCTCTCTCAAGGCGTATGGCAATCCAGCAGCTCACTCCCATTCGAACTATGCGGAATTACTTTACTATTATCTGTTATCATGCTGATAACTCGCAGCCGAACACTTTACTCCTTTCTGTATTTTGCTGGGATAGGTGGAGCATTCATTGCTTTACTCACACCGAATCTGGTCTATCCGTTCCCTCATTTCCGATTTCTACTGTTCTTTATAGCACATGGTGGTATTGTTCTGGCTTCTCTTTATATGACCTGGATTGAGGGCTATAAGCCCACTTGGAAATCTCTCCTGTTCACCCTGTTTGGACTAAACATTGTGGCCGCCTGTGTGTGGATCGCCAATTACATCCTAGGGTCTAACTACATGTTCCTATCTCATAAGCCCAGCACTTATTCTGTATTGGATTATTTCGGACCTTATCCTTATTACCTGCTTGTTGAAGAGTTGTTTGCCTTCTTTGTGTTTCTGCTCATGTATTTGGTATTCTTCTGGGTGCCAGAGCAGCGTAAATCGAGACGTAAAAGAATAAGCCGGATTCCTTATTAAATAAGAAAAAGGCCAGCCTCCGATAATCTGGAGACTAGCCTTTTTAAATTAAGAATTCTTAAGCTTCGATGATTTCTACCGAAGTCATTTTGTCGCGTCCTTTGAAAGTATCAACAAGATCCATACCTTCAACTACTTTACCGAATACTGTGTGAACTCCATCTAAGTGTGGTTGCGGTGCATAGCAGATGTAGAACTGGCTTCCGCCTGTGTTCTTACCCGCATGTGCCATAGCAAGTGTTCCGCGCTCGTGTTTGTTTGGGTTGATTTCGCAGTTGATTGTGTATCCTGGACCACCAGATCCAGTTCCGTTAGGACATCCGCCTTGAGCTACAAAACCAGGGATAACACGGTGGAATGTCAATCCATTGTAGAAACCATCTTTTGCTAGCTTTTCAAAGTTAGCTACAGTGTTTGGTGCATCTTGATCGAACAAGTCGATCAGCACTACGCCGCCATTTTCAAGAGTAATTTTCGCTTGCTTTGCCATATGTAAATGACCCCTTTCAAAATTAACAAATTTAGAATACCTCAATTATATTACTATGAAACCACGCACAAAGCAAAGCAAGCAGGAGTAATTCCTGCTTGCTCTCTATGCCTTACCAGTTTTCCCTACCTAACATTAACGGCTGTTACTTAGCTACAGCAGCTTGTTTAGCGATACGCTCAGGAACAATATCGTTGGCAATAAGATCATTATAGCTTTCGCGGCGCACTACAAGATCGCTGTGTCCGTTCTGAACGAACACTAAGGCCGGACGACGAATCCGGTTATAGTTGCTCGCCATCGAGTAATTGTAAGCGCCTGTGCAGGCTACAGCCAACAGATCACCGCTTTCAGCCTCAGGCAGTTCAACATCCCATATCAGCATATCTCCGCTCTCGCAGCATTTACCAGCGATGGATACAGTTTCTGTAGCCTCTTCATTCGCACGATTAGCAAGTAATGCCTCGTATTTAGATTGGTACAATGCAGGACGTGGATTATCAGTCATCCCACCGTCAACAGCAACATACTTACGCACGCCTGGAATATCCTTGTTCGTACCTACTGTATAAAGTGTAGTCCCTGCATCTCCAACAATACTGCGGCCCGGCTCCACCCAAATTTCAGGCAAAGCATTATAAATTCCAGCAAAATGAGTCTTCACGGCATCCGTAATTGCACCTACATATTCAGAAACATGTAACGGGGTATCACCCTCAACATAACGAATACCGAAACCTCCACCTAGGTTTACTACACGGAAGTCCACATCCAAACCTTCTTTAACACTACGAGCAAAACTCGCTACACGTTCAACAGCAAGCTGAAATCCATCCGTTTCAAAAATTTGAGAACCAATATGGGAGTGTACGCCAAGCAGCACTAAATTCTTTTTGCTGACTGCTGCTTTAACTGCTTCATAAGCTGCTCCATTACCGATATCAAATCCGAATTTGGAATCGGTCTGGCCTGTTGTAATATACTCATGCGTATGTGCTTCGACACCTGGTGTCACACGTAATAAGATGTTAACCTTAACTTCTTTACGTGATGCAATCGACTGCAAAAGATTAAGTTCTACCAGATTATCGACTACAAAGCAGCCGATCCCGGCATCAATCGCCATTTCAATCTCTTCTGACGTCTTATTGTTGCCATGAAAATGAATACGTTCTGCAGGAAAGCCAGCTTGCAAAGCAGTATAAAGTTCGCCATCCGATACAACATCAAGCGACAAGCCTTCTTCATCAGCCAAACGAACCATAGCCATTACTGAGAACGCCTTACTTGCGTAAGCTACTTGGAACCCAAGTCCAGAGGATTTAAAAGCATCCATATATTCCCGGCAACGTTGTCTCACCAATTGCTCGTCCAATATATATAGCGGGGTTCCATATTCCGCCTTCAATTCAGTTACATCACATCCGCCGATCTCCAAATGCCCAGCATCGTTAATTCGGCTAGTACCGTGTAGAAACATTCTTTAGTCCTCCAATTTCTGTGGAATATCAAGGTTCCACCCTGTCTTTAGTGTATTCAGTATAACAGACAGTGGGAACTCCATTGAATGGACTAATTTGCAGTAGTTTTGTATTTTCCTACGATTGTTAATCATTCTTTTGAGTAGGCGGCACTCTTGTATTGTCTCTAGTTTTATTGAAAGACGGCCTATTCTTCGAGCTTAAGACTGGCTTGCGCACTAGAATTTCACTCATTGCCTTTGCATTAAAAGGTATAAACGGCCACATATAAGAGGAGTTATAGGACCGATGGGTAGTTAGGAAAATAGTCAGTAACGTCGTGCCAATCATAAATCCTGGCACCTGGAATGCCGCAACGGCTACTAATAACACAAGCCTGACTATTCGATTCGCAAGACCCAGCTCATAACTCGGGGTTGCAAACATACCGATGGAGGCAACAGCCATATACAGAACTACCTCATTTACAAACAAACCACTCTGTACCGCTATATCACCAATCAGTATGGCAGCAATCAGACCCATCGCTGATCCTAAAGGCGTTGGTGTGTGTACTGCGGCCATCCGCAGTAAATCAACCCCAAGCTCCACAATTAGAAACTGGGCGAGTATTGGAATTCTGGCGGTCTTTTGAGGTCCAATGAAATCCAGCACAGCCGGCTTTAGTTCAGGATGAATGACAAGCAACATCCATAGCGGCAGCAGAAACATGGACGCAAATATACCGATGAAACGGACCCACCGCAAGTACGTTCCCATAAAAGGAGTCTGACGATTCTCCTCTGCATGCTGACAAAGATCAAAAAAAGTAGTTGGAAGAACAATAACAATAGGTGAGGTATCTACAAACAGTATTACCCGTCCCTCTAATAAATTGGAAGCTACGACGTCAGGGCGTTCAGAATAACGCACCATAGGATATGGATTCCATCCACCGCCGATAATTGCCTCCTCTAATTGTTTATCTGCCAGAGGAATACCATCAATATCAATGCTTTTGATTTTGTCGATAACAGACTTAACTTGTGTTTTATCAACAATATCATCAATGTAAGCCACGCAGACATCTGTCTGTGTCCGTCGTCCAACCCGAAATAGCTCATATTTCAGCCCTGGATCACGAACCCGTCTTCTTACAAGCGAGATATTGCTCAGTAAAGTCTCTGTAAAACCGTCGCGCGCACCGCGCACCACCCGATCAATCGAAGGCTCGGCTGGACTGCGACTAGGATAAGAACGAGTATCCATGATGATAACTTTGTTCTCACCTTCGACGAATAGCACGCTCAAGCCTTCTAGTACTTTCTCGATACTTTCACTTAAAGAATTTCCCTCTTCCACCTGAATGTGAGGGACATATTCATTCATAAAGCTAGACAGCACACCCGTTGACAGATTCTCAGATGTGAGATAGGTCAGACGTTTCAGAATATCATCGGTCACATCTGTATTAGTAAATCCACTTAAACAGAGTAGAGCTGTCTTATGTCCGCCAAAGGACATCTGTCTAAACGTCACATCAAAGCTTGTGCCAAGTCCCATTACCTCAGTAAGTGTTTGTTTCGTATCTTGCAGGGACATAGGGATTTCATCATTACCTTGCCAGTAAATGACGGATTCTTTTAACGAGTTGGAGTGCTCGCGGTCTCGTTTCTTCTGTAGCCCGCCGCTTCCCTTTAGATTACTGTCTTGTGATTCTTGTTGTGCTTGCTTCTTAGATAGTTTGGACTTTGGCGTCACTTTGGCTTGCGATTCTTCCCCTGACTCTGTTGCAGACAATGACCCGCCTGCTTGTTGGGTATTCTGATCTTGCGCCTCATCTTCGGATTCAGAGTCTGAATCTAAGCCGAATAATCTGGCAAAAAATCCTTTACTAGGCTCATTCTGATCCTGATTCCCAAGCTCATCTGAGGCCTCTGCATCCTGCTGGCCGGAATCCGGTTGTGCTGATGTTTCAGCGCTTTGCTCTTCTAACCCTAGCTCATCTGAGGCCTCTGCATCCTGCTGCCCGGAATCCGGTTGTGCTGATGCTTCAGCGCTTTGCTCTTCTGACCCTAGCTCATCTGAG